>NZ_JBIBEN010000014.1:0-261200 GCF_042955065.1 Streptomyces sp. NPDC012510 | reverse complement strand
CCACCCCCCAGGTCATGCGTTCGACAGGGGGCAAAAGTCATGCCGGGCCCGGAGGCCAGCGGCCCTCTTGCAGGACCGCAAAAAACATAACGGGGCCGGCGCAGCGCACGCACGGCGCTTCATGGGGGCTGTGCACCGGCGTCTACAGGTAGGACCAGATGCGGCGCGGTGCGTCGACGAGACGGCTCACCGCGACCACCGGGAGCGGCGGCTGCACGGTCTCCCGCTCCCGCTCCAGCATCAGCCCGTAGTAGATCTGCTCGACGGACGGGGGTCCGACCGACAGGTTGCGCCAGACCGCTCCCGACGCCTCCTCCTGCCCGGTCCGCACCAGGTAGGCCGCAGCCATCGTGCCCGTACGGCCGACGCCGGCCCCGCAGTGCACGAAGACAGGCCCGGAGCTCTCGGACACGGTGTCCAGCAGGCGCTGCACCTGCTCCGGTGTCGGCGTCTGCCCGTCCCGCATCGGCACCCGTACGACATCGAGCCCCGCCTCGCGCGGCAGGTCGAGCTGAGCGGCGCTCAGGTCCTCGGCGCGCAGGTCGACGACGGTGGTGAAACCGAGGTCGGCGAGTGCCCGGTAACCGGCGGGGGAGGGCGCGGCCCCGCGCCACAGCTCGCCGTCCGTGCCGATGGGCTGGAAGTTGTGGATGCCCTTCACCGAGCGGGTGCCCTCGGGCTCCGAAGTCGTCTCACGCGCCACGTACGACACCGCCAGGACGCCGAGCGAACCCGTGGCCCACAGGGCGAGACAACCGAGCAGCACCCCGACGAGCACCTGCACCGCTCTTCTGCGGAGCGAGCGGGGCCGGGCAGGAGCGGTGTGGAGCGGACCTGGGCGAACGGGCGGCGGTGTGAGGGTGACAGACATGAAGGACCAGAGAGGTTGGGGACGGGGGGTCTGCTCAAAAGCGTAGCCTGCCCGCTATAAGTACTCTGTCTGGTTGTTGTCTATATCACATTACTTGCCGTCACTTGCGTAGATTTATGTCGCTGATGAGGTTTTGTCGGTCTCGTGGAGAAGGCCGGTTTCACTCTTCGCCGGTATCGCCGATGCCCACGACCGTCAAGAAGGCGCGGTCCACCTCGGCGTCCTCCAGGCAGCCCCGCAGCCGCAGGCGGTCGTGGTCGGTGAGGGCGGGGCGGACGACTCCGGCGAACAAGCCGTCGCCGAGTTCGCCGAGTGTGGTCCGCCGCAGAGGCACCGACGTGGAGTTCCGGCAGTGCTCCCACGCCTGGGACGCGGCCATGGACTGCCGCTCGGCGGTCACGGGCACACCGCGCATGTCCACCTGGACCAGCACCGAGGTCGCCTCGGCCCCGCTCCTCTCCTCCTGCCTCGTCTGCGTGAGGTCGGCGAGCCCGACTACGAGCGAGGCCAGCAGTGCGACGCCGACACCCACGGTGACCAGCCGGGCCGCCCGGCTCCGGGTGCCGCCGCCGGGCGGAGGCACGTCCTCCAGATCCGTGTTCTGAGCCGGATCGGGCGAGGTCAGCACGGCCAGCTTCCCGGCAAGGCGCCGCTCGGCCATGGGCCGGGCCGTGACCGACGCGACCCGCTGCACCAGCCAGGCGATCCCGGACAGCACCACTCCGGTGACCATCAGCACCGGCACGAAGACATGACTGCGGCTCGCCGGATCCTCCAGCCACCGGAACCGGTCGCCCCGCTCACGCGTGTGCGTCTGCCGGAGCCGGGCGAGCGCGTCCTCCTGCCGCCGGTCGCTTTCCCGGATCCGTTCCTCGATCCGCGCGAGACGCCCCAGCACCACGATTCCGAGCAGCAGCACCCCGACGATCAGGAGCAGCACCCCGCTGAGGATGGCCCGCTGCCACTGCCACCGGTAGAGGTACACGACGAAGTAGACGCCCGCGCCGATCGCCGCCGCGCCGCCGAAGAGGTAGGCGAGGCGCCGCATCACGCACCCTCCGCCCGCACGTCGCCGGAACCACCGTCCACCGTCAGTCGCGAGCCCGGCGGGAAACGACGTACCGCGTCATCGACACCGACCACCGCGGGTACCCCGAACTCCCGGGCCAGCACCGCGAGATGGGACAGCGGACTGCCCGTCTGCGCGACCAGTCCGGCGAGCCGGGGCAGCAGCGGGGCGAGCGCCGGATCGAGGGTGCGGACCACCAGGACGGCGTCCGGCGGGGCCGCGCCGTCGCCGTCCCACACGGTGCCGAAGCCGCGCCCGGCGGAGACACCGCGGCCTCCGTCGCCTCCGTCGCCTCCCGCACCTCCGTCGCCAGAGGCCCGGGCGGTGGGTTCGGCGACGACCACGCCGCCGTCCGCGAGCCGGAAGCGGTCGGGCAGCGGGGCGGACGCGGCCCGGGGCAGCCGCTCCTCGAAGTCACGGGGCAACCCTCCCGCCTCCAGCGCGGTGACGAACTCGTTCCATCGCAACAGTCCCACCCGTCGGGCATCACCCAGCACGCCCCGCACCTGCAGCCTCCGGCCTGCCTCCCGCACCAACCTGACCTGCAACTCCTGCACCCAGCGAACACGCAGCCGCAGGCCCTCGCGGGGCGGAAGGGCGCCGAGGGAGACGGAAGCGGTGCGGTGACGGGCGAGGGGTGGGGTGGTCGCCGTCTGGGTGGGGGTGGGGGTGGGGGTGGGTGTGGGGGCGGCGGTGGTCGCAGTGGTGGCGGGTGTGGAGGGCGCCGTGCGGGCAGTGGCGGTGGGCGTGGGTGCCGCCGAACCGTCGCGCATCGTAGTCTCGCCGTCGCGAATCGAGGTCTCGGGCCAGGGGAGTGGCAGGTCGCCCCAGAGGCGGGGGGCCGTGAGCGCGAGGAGCACGGGTTCCCTGGCCACCACCTCGTGGTCCGGCATGTCCTGGTGCCAGGTCTCCGCGAGCGTGGCGAGGGCCGTGCCCGCGACCGTGACGTGAGGCTGTGGGAGCAGGGCGCCGGCCAAAGCCTCCTGGGCGTGGAGCGAGACCAGGGTGGCGCGGGTCCAGCGGAGGGTCGTGATCAGCTCGACGGTCGGCAGCTCCGAGGGCGGCGGGGTCTCGGTGAGCCGTCTGTCGACGTCGGCCAGCAGATCCATGGCCAGGCCCGGCAGCGTCGAGGTCAAGCGCCCCACCCGCCAGGCCGTACCCAGCCGCCGGGCCCCCGGCGCCGGATTGAGCCACGCGAGCCGGGGGTGCCTCGGCGGGACGGCGCCCAGCAGCCGCAGGTCCGCCGCGGCCCGACCGCCGACCGTCGTGACGACCGGGGCGGTCCGCAGATGCCGGCGCGGCGCGCTGCCGCCGATGTCGAGAGCGAAGGCGAGCCCACGGGCCATGGGTGCCACCCACAGGTCCTCCTCCAGCGGCTCCAACTGGTCCGGCAGGGTTTCCGCCACCGGCCCGGGACCGAGGAGCCGGGCGCCGCGCGGTGGCCGCGCCGCCATCGCCGTGATCGGCCGACTCTGGAACAGCCACAGCCGCCCGGCCTCGTCGAAGCCGAACTCGATGTCCTGCGGTCCACCGAAGACCCGGGCAGCCCGCCGTGCGAGCCGAGCGAGCCGACGCAGTTCGGAGGGGGTGAGCAAGGGCGTGGAGTCATTCCGCTCCGCCGACTCGGTCCGCAGCAGCCGCCCCCACCTGCTCAGGCAGTAACTCGTCCCCGGCCGATCACCGCCGACCAGCGCGTCGGGTCCGCCCCGCACCGCGCTGACCAGCATGTGATCGGTCCGCCCTGCCACGGGGTCCGCGCCGAACAGCACACCTCCGACCCGGGCCCGGAGCATCGGCTGGACGAGCACCGCCATGGGCGCGCTGCCGCCGTCGGGCCGCCGCGCCGAGCCGAGCACGGTGCGTACCGCCGCGAGGAACTCCTCCCACCCACGCACCCCCAGCACGGAGTCGAACTGCCCCGCCATGGACGAGTCCCGGGTGTCTTCCTGCGGCGAGGAGGACCGTACGACGAGGGGGAGCGCACCGTGTTGCGACAGCTCTTCCCAGGCGCGCGACAGGGCGGACGCCCCGCCCGCGCCCCGCTCCTCGTAGGCGCCGTCCGTGCCGTCCGTGCCGTCCGTGCCGTCAGCGGTGTGTGTGCCCTCCGCGCCGTGCCCGCTGTACGAACCGTCCAGCCGGGGAGGGATCACGAAGCCGGGCAGCACCGGCAGCCCCGCGCGAGCCGCTCGTGCGAGATGCGCCGCCTTGTTACCGGTGAGCAGGGGGAGCGAGGCCGTGGCCCGGCTCAGGGGGACGACATGAGAGCCGAGTGTGCCGCCGCACCGGGACGGCGCCCCGCCGCGCGCACCTTCGTCATGTTTTCCGTGACGTTCGTCGACCGTCGTCATCGAGCACCCTCCGGGACCGGCCGTCAACAGGGGGGACGCGAGGGAGGGGCCCTACGCCTGACGACGGAACGAAGGATGGGGCAGGTCACCGCCGGATTGTCGGGCCCACGGCAGCGGCGACGTACCTCCTGGCATCAATGGTCCCACCGCCGCCGTTTTCCTGTCGACCGGGAACCGGCCCGGCGACCAGGGTCCGACGCCCACGGCCGACCCACCGCCGCTCCACCCCGGCGCGCCGCTCACCTGGGCGGCAGCACGTCGCACAACGCCTCCAACGCCGCCCCGTACGCATGCTCCGGAGGCGTCGCGTATCCGACGACCAGCCCGTCCGGCGCCTCCCCCGTCGCGCCGGGGTGCCGGAACGCCGCCAGCCCGTCGAGCGCGACGCCCCGCCGGGTCGCCGCCTCCACCACGGACCGCTCCGTCCCGGGTGGCAGCCGCAACACGGCGTGCAACCCGGCCGCGATCCCCCTGACCTCGATGTGCGGCGCGTGCGTCGCGAGGGCGACGACCAGACGGTCGCGGCGCGCCCGGTACCGCTGCCGCATCCGCCGTACATGGCGGTCGTACGCCCCCGACACGACGAAGTCCGCGAGCGCCAACTGGTCCGGCGTGCTCGCCCACGCCTCCCGGTCCCCCTTCACCTCCAGCACGGCGTCGACGTACCGCTCCGGCAGCACCATCCACCCCAGCCGCAACGCCGGTGACAGGCTCTTGCTGACCGACCCGATGTGCACGACCCGTTCGGGGTCGAGTCCCTGCACGGCCCCGACGGGCTTACGGTCGTAACGGAACTCCCCGTCGTAGTCGTCCTCCAGGATCACCCCGCCACGCGCGCGTGCCCAGTCGACGACGGCGGCCCGCCGGGCTGGATGCAGCGGCCCACCCGTGGGGAACTGATGTGCGGGCGTGAGCAGCACGGCCCGTTCCCGGCCCAGCCCGTCCACGTCGGCACCGTCCTCGTCGAGTGGCAGTGGAACGGTGCGCACGGAGGCCTCCGCCAACAGCTCACGGTGGAAACCCAGACCGTACGCCTCCACGGCCAGCGGGCCCCGCAGCACCCGGCCGTGGAACAGCAGCCGCAGCGCGTGCGCGAAGCCGGAGCAGATCACGATCCGCGACGGCTCGGTACGCACACCACGCGCGCGTGCCAGGTACTCGGTGAGCGCCTCCCGCAGTTCGACCCGGCCCGCCGGATCACCCGGCCCGAACGCCTCGTTGGGCGCCCGCATCAGAGCCCTGCGGTACGACGCCGCCCACGCCGCTCGCGGGAACGCCGACGCGTCCGGCGTGCCCTGCCGCAGATCGTGCCGCGGCCCACGTGCGAGAGGAGGCCCCTTCCGGGGTACGCGCGCGGGGGCGCCCAGCGGTACGGCCCGCTCGGCCACCCGTGTGCCCGAGCCCTGCCTGGCCGTCAGCCAGCCCTCGGCCACCAGCTCCGCGTACGCGTCGGCGACCGTGTTGCGGGCGATGCCCAGGTCCGCTGCGAGCGAGCGGTACGGGGGCAACCGGGTCCCGGGAGCGAGTCGGCCACCACGCACCGCGTCCCGCAGCGCCCGGATCAACGCGGCTCGCCGCCCACCCGTGCCCGACAGCTCAAGATGCAGATCGACCCCGATCCGCTCCGCCGTATTGACCCACGAGTCCACCACGAAAATGCACTCTACGGGAGGTCTTTCCGGAGGCGTTTCCGCACCGTGGATTCATGGTCATAACGACGAGATCCCGGTCTGCCGCGAGGCCCGACACTTTGCTTCCGGAGAGCCCTCTCCACCGCCAACCAGGCCGGCATGCACAACCGCTAGCGCGGCGGGGCCCGCCGATGCCCAACCGGCCGATGCCCAACCGGCCGCTGCCCGAACCGGCCGCTGCGTGAACCGGCCGCTGCCGAGGGTGGTGGCGTGCCCGGCGGTCGAGCGGTCACGCCGTCATCGGGCGGTCGTACGGTCCTATCGGGGCCGGTAGCCGGTCCGAGCCGGTCAGGGCGCGGTCGACCGCGGCGGCCACCGCCCGCCCCTCGGCGATCGCCCAGACGATGAGGGACTGCCCCCGAGCGGCGTCCCCAGCGGCGTACACACCGGGCACATTGGTTCCGAAGTCCGGCCCCCGAGCGATCGTCCCGCGCGGTTCGAGGGCCAGCCCCAGTTGGTCCACAAGCCCGTCACGGCGGTCAGGTCCGGAGAATCCGAGGGCGAGCAGGACGAGATCGGCGGGCAGTGTCCGCCCGGTTCCGGGCCGGGCCCGCCGCCGCTCGTCCACCTCGACCAGACGCAGCGCCCGCACGTGCCCCTCGGAGTCCCCCGTGAAGCGGAGCGTGGACGCCGCGAACAAACGCGCGTCCGCGTCCGCCGACGGCGCCGTCTCCAGATCGCGCGCCTCCTCATGCGCCGCCGAGAGCCGGTACACCTTCGGATACGTCGGCCAGGGGTCGACATCCTCGTCGCGCTCCGCCTCGGGGAGTGGATAGATGTCCAACTGCGTCACCGACGCGGCGCCTTCCCGCACCGCCGTCCCCAGACAGTCCGCCCCCGTGTCCCCACCTCCGACGATCACGACATGCTTCCCGGCCGCCGACAGCGGCGACACCTCCAGATCCCCCTCACACACCCGGTCGGCCAACGGCAGATACTCCATCGCCTGGTGAATCCCGCCCAACTCCCGCCCCGGCACGTCCAGTTCACGCCAGGCCGTGGCCCCCGTGGCGATCACCAGGGCGTCGTACCGGGACCGCAGCTCAGCCGCCCCGATGTCCGCTCCCACGGCGGTCGACGTACGGAACCTCGTGCCCTCCGCCCGCATCTGCTCCAACCGCCGGTCCAAATGTCGCTTCTCCATCTTGAACGCGGGGATCCCGTACCGCAGCAACCCCCCGATCCGGTCAGCCCGCTCATACACGGCCACCGTGTGCCCGGCCCGCGTCAACTGCTGCGCCGCCGCCAGCCCTGTCGGCCCCGAGCCGACGACGGCGACCGTCTTCCCGGACAGCCGGTCGGGCGGGCGGGGCGGCGTGAAACCTTCGTCCCAGGCCCGGTCCGCGATGGCCACCTCCACGTTCTTGATGGTCACCGCGGGCTGGTTGATAGCCAGCACACACCCCGCCTCGCAGGGCGCGGGGCACAACCGTCCCGTGAACTCGGGAAAGTTGTTCGTGGCGTGCAACCGGTCGCCGGCCGCCCGCCAGTCCTCCCGTGACACCAGATCGTTCCACTCCGGGATCAGGTTGCCCAGCGGACAGGCTTCGTGGCAGAACGGGACCCCGCAGTCCATGCAGCGGTCCGCCTGCCTGCTGATGATCGGCAGCAGCGCCCCGGGAACGTACACCTCGTTCCAGTCCCGCACCCGCTCCTCGACGGGCCGGCGCGGCCACTCCTCGCGTGGCGTGGTCAGAAAACCCTTGGGATCGGCCATGGCCGTCTCCCTCACGTATCTCATGCGCGTACGCGCACGGCCGTACACTGGCGGACTCGGATCGGCGTGAGGCGCGGGGCGCGAAGCGCGCGGCTGTACGCCTTAGGGCGGCCTCCCTTCCCGCCACGATACGACGCGCCCGCCGCGCCCGCCTCAGGCGAGCGCGAGCAGATACGACAGGGCGGCGGCGGCCGAGGCGGCCGTGCGGACGTGGTTCCACGTCGTCCACTGGCTCACGTACTCCCGCCAGTACGTCGCCGCCTCGCGCGTGCCCGCGTCCAGCTTGGCGAGCGTCTCGTTGCGCGGCACGTTCGCCACCATCGTCACCCCGAAGGAGCCGAAGAGATACAGCGCACTGCCCAGCAGCAACTCCACTCTTCCCTCGCCCGGCCACAGCACGAACGTCACGACGGCCAACACGGCGCACAACACCGCCGTACCAGTGAACAGGAGCATGAACGCCGGGGTCAGGGCACTCACATTGATCGCCTGCATCGCCGCCACGCCCTGCGCCGGCGGCAACGATGCGAGCCCCCTCATCACGAAAGTCGAGAAACCGCAGAACACCCCCGCCACGATCGCCGTCCCCAGCAGCCCCAGCACCGTCAGCACGAAGTACGGCCCATCGATCATGTCCGCTCCCACCTCGATCCCCGAACCCAGAGCCTGCCCGCACCGCCCGCCCCCTACCGTCGTCCAACTGAACATCCGGCCCCTTTCACCCCACTGCCCGCCACCCCCGCAACGTCGTCTCCACCGCCCTCGCGATCCGTCGCCTCGCCTCGTGCCGGGGTACGCCGCTCATGAGGAGCTGGTCGTACGGCGTGTCCACGTGGCGAACGGAGGCGATGACCGCTGAGGTCACGGCGACCTCCGACAGGGCGCGGCCGGCCGCGCTCCGGCCGACGCGGCCGCTGCCGCGCACGGAGGCGTGGGCGGCGATCTCCCGGGCACGCTCGGCCGGGCACGCGGGGAACAGCCGACGTATCTCCCCGGCGAAAGCGTCCGTGAAGCGCAGGTCCTCAGCCTCCCGCCGCCGCGCGTCCCGCGCCCGCCGCCGGCGTCGTGCCTCCGCGTCGGCCAGGCAACGCTCCTCGGCCCGGTCGAGCCCTGCCTCCTCGACCAGGACGCCCTGCCGCTCGTACCGGCTCCGACGCCGGTTGAACCGTACGACCACGGCCGACAGAGCGCTCTCCTCCCGGGCTCTGCGGGTGAGCGCGGTGTCGCCCCTGGGCAGGAAGACCAGGTGCCCGAGGTCCGCGCAGTCGAGACAGCGCGGTGCTCCCGCCTCCAGCACGAGCAGCGCCACCGGGCCGCCACGGCACTCGGCACAGTGCTTCTTCCTGAGTGCCTGCACGACGACAGGTCCGGTACGGGGCGGGGGAGTGGCGAGCGCTGCCATACGCGGTTCATTCCCCCTGGTGCCCGCACGGTCACGCGGCCTTCGTACCGGCGTCCCGGCCGGCTCGGGCCCGCTGTTCCGGGCGCGGCATCATGGGCCGTGTGCGATTCGAAGCGATCACCTGGGAACGGCTCGGCGACCTCCTCGCCGACCGCCTCCTCGACCTGAAGCCGGACGACGGGTCTCCCTGGCCGCGCGTCGCCTTCGACGGCGCCCCGGCCGCCCGCCCGGGCGAGCTCGCCGCCCGCGTCTGTGAGGCGCTGCGCGTACGTGGTCGGCCCTCGCTCGTCGTGGGCACCGACGGCTTCCTGCGGCCGGCGTCGCTCCGCTTCGAGTACGGCCACGAGGACGTGGAGGCGTACTACGACGGCTGGTTCGACATCGCCGCCCTGTGGCGCGAGGTCTTCGGTCCGCTCGATCCGGGCGGTACGGGTCGCGTCCTGCCCGATCTCTGGGACCCCGCCACCGACCGCGCGACCCGCAGCCCCTACGTCCGACTCCCGCCCGGCACCATCCTGTTGACGCATGGTCCCCTCCTCCTGAAGCACTGGTTCCCCTTCGATCTGACCGTCCACGTCCTCCTCTCCCCGGGTGCTCTGCGCCGCCGCACTCCCGCGAACGAGCACTGGACCCTCCCCGCCTTCGAGCGCTACGACGCCGAGACCGACCCGGCCACCACCGCCGACGTCCTGGTGCGCGCCGACGACCCACGGCACCCGGCCTGGAACGGCTGACAGGCGAGGCCGTCGAGATGCGAATCTCCGCCCGGCCTCGGTCCGGTGTCCGGGTCGGCCGTGTGCCTCCGCATGCGCTGCGCCCCGGTCGCGGCAAGAATGAAGGACGCCGGGACTAGCGGTGCGTCCTGCGCCGCGCCGGCCGTCCGGCAACGGGAGGTACTACATGACCACCGCCGGAGACATCATGCACCGCGGTGCCCAGTGGATCCCCGCCCGCGAAACCCTGGACCGCGCCGCCCAGCTCATGCGCCAGCTCAACGTCGGAGCGCTTCCCATCAGCGATGAGAACGAACGGCTCTGCGGCATCCTCACCGACCGCGACATCGTCGTGGGCTGCGTGGCCCTGGGGCACGATCCGTCGCAGATCACGGCGGGCGACCTGGCCAAGGGCACACCGCGCTGGATCGACGCGAACGCCGACATCAGCGAGGTGCTCGAGGAGATGAAGGGGCACCAGATCCGTCGGCTCCCGGTGATCGAGAACAAGCGTCTCGTCGGCATGATCAGCGAGGCCGATCTGGCCCAGAACCTGTCGGACGACCAGATCGCCTCCTGGGTCGAGAGCGTCTACGCCAAGAGCGCCACGCACTGACCCGATCGGGCCCCTGTCACAGCCAGCCGCTGCGCTTGAAGCCCCGGTAGAGGGTGATGCAGGCGATGGCTATGACTCCCAGGACCAACGGATAGCCGAACTTCCAGTGCAGTTCGGGCATGTGCTCGAAGTTCATGCCGTAGACCCCGCACACCATGGTCGGTACGGCGATGAGCGCGGCCCACGCCGTGATCTTCCGCATGTCCTCGTTCTGCGCGACGCTGACCTGCGCGAGATGCGCCTGCAGGATCGAGTTCAGCAGTTCGTCGAACGCGGCGATCTGCTCGGTCGCCCGCAGCAAGTGGTCGGAGACGTCCCGGAAGTAGGCCTGTATCTCCGGGTCAACCACCCGGATGGGCCGTGAGGTGAGCTCCAGGAGCGGGCGGGCGAGCGGGGCCACCGCCCGCTTCAGTTCGAGCAGTTCACGCTTGAGCTGGTAGATACGTCCGGGGTCGACCCGTGCGCCGTTGGCGGCGAACACATCGGTCTCGACCTGGTCGATGTCCGTCTGCACCGAGTCCGTGACGTTCAGATAGTCGTCCACCACGTGGTCGGCGATCGCGTGCAACACCGCCGCCGGTCCCTTGGCGAGCTGCTCGGGATTGGCCTCCAGCTCCTCGCGCAGCGGGCCGAGGGAGCCGTGCCGCCCGTGTCGTACCGTGATCACGAAGTCCGAGCCGACGAAGACCATGATCTCGCCCGTGTGCACCACCTCGCTGGTGGCGGTCAGTTCGGTGTGCTCGACGTAGCAGACGGTCTTGAACACCGCGAACAGTGTGTCGCCGTACCGCTCCAGCTTCGGGCGCTGATGGGCCTCGACCGCGTCCTCGACCGCCAGCGGATGCAGGTCGAACAGCTCGGCGATGCCGGCGAACTCCCGCTGCGTCGGCTCGTGCAGCCCCAGCCAGACGAAGCCGTGGTCATGCCTGCGAATCTGCCTGACGGCCTCGGTCACATCACGACCCCCGGGGGAGCGGACGCCTTTGTGGTACGTCACGCAATTCACCACCGAGGTGCCCAGCGGGGAACGCGCCGGATGGCTGAGGTCCACCCGGGGGCGACGCCGTGCCAGCCGTGCCATTCTGCGCAGATTGCCGACCTTGTCGAGGCCGGCGACCTTCCGCAGATTCCCTGCCATGGACATCTGGCTCTCCTTGCGTGAATCTCCCCGCACCGCATTCCGTGCCTTGTCGCGCCAGTTTGCCAGGGCTGAATGAGTACCGGGTAAGCCTGTGGGAACGGAATGTTCCGCTTCGTTTGTGGAGACGGGTCGGCCGATCCAGCCGTTCCTCCGTCCATCCGTTCCGTCGGTCACGTCCGTTCCCGCTGCTGTCGGAGCGGGCGCGGCGGGCTGCGGGAGAGTCGCATTAGTAATAAGTCCACTAAATGGGATGATCGCGGCATGATGCCAACCGATGGACATCTCCTCAGCGACCGACAGGGCGAGGCGGGGCAGCGCTCCGACGCCTTCGCCGTGCTCTTCGACCACACCACGTTCCGGCACCTGGAGGGCTTCGGACTCGGTTCCGGCTGGCGTTGCTGGGAGGTCGGTGCCGGCGGCACGTCCGTGGTCTCCTGGCTGGCCAAGAAGGTCGGACCGACCGGCAAGGTCGTGGCGACCGACACCGACATCTCCTGGGCCGTGCCCTCGGTCACCCGCCCTCCGGTTGAGGCCCTGGCGCACCAGGCGGGCGTCGATCAGCCGCCAGGGGAGAACTTTGACCTTGTCCACGCCCGGCTCGCCCTGGTGCACGCGCCGGACCCCGAGCGGGCGTTGCTGTCGATGATCAGTGCCGTGCGCCCCGGTGGACGGCTTCTGGTTGAAGAGGCCGACAGCGCCCTGCAACCTCTGGCCTGCCCCGAGGAGTCCGCCCCGGAGCACCACCTGGCCAACCGCCTCCGCCAGGCCGTCCGTACCCTGCTCGCCGACCGTGGAATCGACACGGCGTACGGCCGCAGACTCCCGCGGCTGCTGCGCGCGGCGGGCCTGCGCGGTGTGAGGGCCGACGCGTACTTCCCCGTCGCCTCGCCGGACTGCGCCGCCCTGGAGGCGACGACCGTCGAACGGCTCCGAGAAGACCTCGTCACGGCGAACCTCGCCACGGACGAGGAGATCGACCGGCACCTTTCCCATGTGGCCTCCGGCGCGATGGACGTCGCCGCCCCGCCGCTGATCTCGGCATGGGGACGGAAGGCGTAACGGCACCCATGGCCTGCGGCCGGGCGCACGCCGCAGGGAGTCGCACGCTCGAGGCGACGGGGCCGCACCGTTGACGCGACGATGCCGTGCCGACGACGCGACGATGCGACGACGTGGCGACGCGACGGCGCCGTCCGGTGGACGTGAAGGACCGCGCTGATGACGCGACGGCGCCGCTCCCATGCAGTTACCGGGCGAGCCGGTGACACCACCGGGCCCGGCCGCGACAGCACGGGGCGGAGTCCCGCACACAAGGGCCCACGTCCGCGCCCTCGCAGGTCTCAGGCGGCTGTCGGTGGCCTCCCGCCCACCCTTCCCACTGCCAGCGCTCCCGCCCCACACCCCTCGACCGCCGCCTCCTCGGCCTCCGCGCCCGCGAGCAGCGCCGCGAGGAACGCACCGGTGAAGGCGTCACCCGCTCCGGTGCTGTCGTGCGGCGTGGCGGGGGCCGCGGGAATCCTGGACTCGACGACGCCGTCACGGGCGACCAGAGCACCGTCGGCCCCCTGCTTGGCCACGACCAGGGGAAAAAGGCGGCTCAACTTGGCGGCCGCGTCGACCGGTTCGGGCAGTCCCGTCAGAAGACGCGCCTCGTCGCGGCTGGGCAGCAGCACGTCGACCCCCTCGGCGAGCGCGAGAAAACGGTCCACCCCGAGCCCCGTGAGAAACCCCGCCGACGCGGGGTCCACGCTCACCGGCACCCCCCGCGCGCGTGCCGAGTCCAGAGCCACGGTGACCAGCGCGCGACTCGGCTCCGAGAAGAACAGATAGCCCGACAGATGGAGCCGCGCGACGCCGTCGAGCAGGGACGGCGACCAGTCGTCCGGGTTCAGCCGCAGCGAGGCACCGCTGTCCGTGAGGAACGTGCGTTCGGCCGCGTCCGCCGCGTCCACCAGGCATATCACCGTCCCCGTCGCCGCCTCGGGGTCGACGACCAGGTGGGGACGTACACCCGAAGCCCGCAGCTCCCGCTCGTGCCACGCGGCCCCGTCCCTGCCCACCCGCCCCAGCAGTCGCACATCCGCGCAGCCCCGATGGGCAGCCCAGCAGGCGACGTTGGCTCCCGCCCCACCCGGCAGCGTCCGGATGGCGGAGGCCGTGTCGGTGCCCGACGCGAGCGGACCGCTGTGCCGGGCGACCACATCCGTCACGACATCCCCCACGACGAGCAGCGCCCCGCGCACCTCGTCGCCGGGCTCCCTCGCGCCCCGTGGCGTCACCTCACCCCCCGGCCCAGGCCGCAGCGATCCGCGACGCCAGGCGTACGTTGCCCCGGACCGCCGCCAGGTTGGCGCTCAGGGAGGCGCCGTCGGTGTGCCGTACCAGATGGGCCAGCAGGAAGGGCGTGACCGCCTGACCCGTGACGCCCTGTGCCTCGCACTCGCGCAGCGCCTCGGCGAGCACGCGCGCGTGCAACTCGGGATCGAGCTGCTCCTCCTCGGGCACGGGGTTGGCGACGATCAGCGCCGACTCCGGGCCGTCGAGCGCGTCCTGCGCCCGCATGACGTCCGCGACCTCGCCCGGCGACCGGAGCGTCCACTCCACCGGGTGCCCCGAGTCGGACAGATAGAAGCCGGGGAAACGCTCCGTGCCGTACCCGGCGACCGTGACACCCAGTGTCTCCAGGCGCTGCAAGGTCGCCGGCACGTCCAGAATCGACTTCACGCCCGCGCACACCACGGTGATCCGGGTCCGTGCCAACAAACCCAGGTCGGCGGACTCGTCCTGGGTCACCGTCCACTCCCGGTGCACGCCCCCGAGCCCACCCGTGGCGAACACCCGTACGCCTGCGAGGGCCGCCAGTTGAGCGGTGGCCGACACGGTGGTCGCGCCGCTCACCCCGGCGGCCACCGCCGGCGGGAGATCCCGATGCCCCAGCTTGCGGATGCCGTCCTCGTTGGCGACCCGTTCCAACTGGTCCTTGTCGAGGCCGATGTGGGGGCGCCCGTCGAGCACGGCGATCGTCGCCGGTACGGCGCCCTCCTGCCGTACGACCTCTTCCAACTCCAGTGCCACCTGCAGATTGCGCGGGCGGGGCAGCCCGTGCGCGATGATCGTGGATTCCAGCGCCACCACGGGCCGACGCGCGTCGACCGCTTCCCGCACCTCTTCGGACACCACCAGCACGCGCTCGCCTCCTGTCTGTCGTTCCTTCCTCATCCATGGCGGACGGCGCGCCCGGCCAAACCCTTGCGTGTTGTGGCGCGAGACACCAGCCTGAGGTGCATGAAGGACAACACGACACGTCTCGACCACGTCGTCCTCTGGGTCCAGGAGCCGATCGCCGCAGCCGAGTTCTATGAGAAGGCCGTCGGACTGGAGCCCGTGCGACTCGGCGAGTACGCCGCGGGACAGGCCCCCTTCCCCTCCGTTCGCCTCAACGACGAGACCATCCTCGACCTCATGCCGCTCACTGTGGCCGAAACCCTGCAGATGGTGCCCGGCGCCGCCGACAGCGCCGGGCATCCCGTCAACCACGTCTGCCTCGCGATGCCCGGCGACGCCTTCGACGAACTGCGCGCCCGGCTGGAGGAACGGGCGGTCCCCGTCTCGGAGTTCTCGTACGACTCGTTCGGCGCACGGGGAGCGGCCCGACGCAGTTTCTACTTCCGAGACCCGGACGGAAACGTGTTCGAGGCGCGGCATTACGAGTAGTTTCCGGCCACCCTTCCTTCACGCGCCGGGGCGACGACGAACGACCGATTGGTGGCACGGGCTCGCCTGTCGGCGACTCACCTGCGAAGCCGGCGCACGGGCTCACAGGGGCGCCCCCTGGCCCGCGGCCCCTCAGAACAGCGGCTGCGGGAGCACCCCTTCCAGTGCCAGCAGCTTCCGCTTGGTCTCCAGCCCGCCGCCGAACCCCCCGATGCCACCATCGCTCTCGACCACCCGGTGGCACGGCACCACCACGGGCAGGGGATTCGATCCCATCGCGGCGCCGACCGCCTGGGCCGCGCCCGGCTGCCCAACCCGGCGGGCGAGGTCCCCGTAGCCCACGACCGAGCCGTACGGGACACCGGACGCCAGCTCTCGCAGCACCTGGCGGTTGAACCCGGAGATCAGCGACCAGTCCAGCGGCAGTTCGAAGGAATGCCGGTCGCCCGCGAGGTACGCCTCGACCTGACGTATCGCCTCGGCCAGCTGAGGGGCGCCAGGCGCCTCGACGGGCACCGTGCCCAGGCGGGAGGCGAGCCGGTCGAGCGCCTTGTCGCGCACCGCGTCCGTGGCGTGGAACACGACGTTCACCAGGCCGTCGTCCGTCGCGGCCAGCAGCAGCGGGCCGATGTCCGTGCCGACGACGGCCCATACGACCTGCTGCTCGTCCTGCGCATGGCTGTTCATGTGACCACCGTAGGGCCCGCCACTGACAACACCCCTGGCGTGCGCTCCGCCCGGAACGCGAACGCCGGGGACCAGGGCGCGCCCGGTCAGCCCTGGGTGGCGTCTCGGTCAGCCCTGGGTGGCGTCTCTGACGACGTCCGGCTTGTTGGTGATGATGCCGTTCACGCCGTAACCCGTCACCCGGCGGGCGTTCTCCGCGTCGTTCACGGTCCAGGTGAGGATCTCCAGAGGCTTCTCGTGCGGACCCTTCAGCCCGTGGATCGCGGCCACGTAGGACGCGGAGATGGTCGTGTACGAGGAATTGATCTGGTCGCTGAACTTCGCGTACTCGGGCAGGTCGGCGATGTCCGGGGTACCGAGGAAACCGGTCTTCACCGCCGGGAGCAGGGCGTGCACCAGCCGTACGGTGTCGGCGCTGAAGCTCTGGATCACCAGCTTCTCGAGGTGTGCCGGGCCGAGCCACCCCTCGTTGCTGAGCACCTTCAGGGTCTGCTGTTCGATGCCCGGGTAGAGCTGGGGGTTCTTGATCTCCAGGACGAGCTTCTGGTTGTTGCGTGTGACACGCCTCATGTACTGCTCCAGCGTCGGCACGCGCGCGCCCGCGTAGCCGCTGTCGAACCAGCTGCCCGCGTCCAGGCGAGCGATCTCCGCGGCGGTGAAGTCCCGCACGTTCCAGGGCGCGCGGTCGGGATAGAGCTCCTCGACGTTGGTCGTCCGCGCGAGTGTCGCGTCGTGCACGACGACGAGTTCGCCGTCCTTGGTGCGCTGGACGTCGTTCTCGACCCAGTCGAAGCCCATCTCGTCGGCCTTGTCGACGGCGGCCAGGGTGTTCTCGGGCGCGTAGGCGGAGGCTCCGCGATGTGCGACGACCAGCGGATTAGCGGCGTCGGCGGCCGCATGAGCGGCGGAAGTGGGGAGCAGGAGGACGGTGGCCCCCAAGAACGCGGTGGTCGCGGCGGCAACTGCGCGCACGTGCATGCGTACTCCTCGCGTCGATCGATCACGGTCAGCTCAAGCGTGACAGCAGAGGGTCAACAGCAGGAGTGCGCAGGATGGCCACGAATTGAATGGAGTTGCCCAAGTCCGCTCACGGGCACCGCACAAGTGGGGCAAGGGCGTGTTTCTTTGCCGGAAAATCGTTCGACCATTCCGGTGGGGGTCATACTCTCTGCGACACCCCACACCGTCATCGCGGTCCCGGGGGCGGGGGCGGTGCAGGGAATCCAGGGACGCGTCAGGGCGGGAAAGGCAGCCGCGCATGCAGGGCACGGTCGACGGCTTCAGCTACGGACTCGTCACACCGGTGGTGGCCTATCTCATGGCCTGCCTCGGTGGCGCGCTCGGCCTGCGCTGCACCACCAGAGCGATGCTCGTCGACGGCCGCTGGCGGATCGGCTGGCTCGCGCTGGGGTCGGCGGCCATCGGCTCCGGAATCTGGACCATGCACTTCGTCGCGATGATGGGGTTCACGGTCCTGCGGACGCCGGTCGAGTACGACCCACTGACCACCTTCGCGAGCCTCGCCGTCGCGATCGTCATGGTCGGAATAGGCATCTTCATGGTCGCCTCCAAGGGCGCGACCGGAGCCGCGCTCTTCACCGGGGGCACCATCACCGGCCTCGGCATAGCCTCCATGCACTACCTGGGTATGGCGGGAATGCGCCTCAACGGCACGCTCGAGTACAACACCGTGACCGTGGCCGCCTCGGTGGTCATCGCCGTGGTGGCCGCGATCGCCGCGCTGTGGGCGGCCGGGCAGGTCCGCGGCTTCCTGTGGAGCGTGGGCGCCAGCCTGGTCATGGGGTTCGCGGTCAGCGGTATGCACTACACGGGCATGGCCGCGCTCAGCGTCCATCTGCACAGTGCCGCATCCACCGCACCGGCCGGCGGCTCCTCGTCCGCCGCCCTGCTCGCCCCGCTGATGATCGGCCCGCTGGTCTTCCTGCTCCTCGCGGGCGTCGTCGTCATGTTCGACCCCTTCATGATCATGGGTAGGTTCCACGGAGGGCCGGTCGAGCGGCGGCCCGGCATCCCCGCCCAGGCCAGCGCGCACACCTGCCGACGCCAGGAGTCCTACGCGGGTCGGGAGCACCATGAGCGCCGTTCCCGCACCCCCCAGAACCGCTGATCACCTCCTGCGGAACCGCCGGCCCCGTCCCGCGGAACCGCCGGCCCCGTCCCGCGGAACCGCCGGCCCCGTCCCGCGGCACCGCTGATCGGAGCCCGTTGTCAGTGCGGGGTCGTACGGTTGATTCATGCGGCCCGTTTCCAAGATCGAACGCACGGTGGCGCCTCTCGAGGTCGTCAGCCCCTACCAGCCGAGCGGTGACCAGCCCACGGCCATCGCCGAGCTCGCCCAACGCATCGGAGCAGGTGAGAAGGACGTCGTCCTGCTCGGCGCGACCGGCACCGGCAAGTCCGCCACCACCGCGTGGATGATCGAGAAGCTCCAGCGCCCCACCCTGGTGATGGCGCCGAACAAGACGCTGGCCGCCCAGTTGGCCAACGAGTTCCGCGAGCTGCTGCCCAACAACGCGGTCGAATACTTCGTCTCGTACTACGACTACTACCAGCCAGAGGCCTACGTCCCGCAGTCGGACACCTACATCGAGAAGGACTCCTCGATCAACGAGGAGGTCGAACGGCTGCGCCACTCCGCGACCAACTCGCTGCTCACCCGCCGCGACGTCGTCGTGGTCGCCTCGGTCTCCTGCATCTACGGCCTCGGTACACCGCAGGAGTACGTCGACCGCATGGTCCCCCTCAAGGTCGGCGACGAGTACGACCGGGACGAGCTGCTGCGCCGCTTCGTGGACATCCAGTACACCCGCAACGACCTGGCCTTCACCCGGGGCACCTTCCGTGTCCGGGGCGACACCATCGAGATCTTCCCGGTCTACGAGGAGCTCGCCGTCCGCATCGAGATGTTCGGCGACGAGATCGAGGCCCTCTCCACGCTCCACCCCCTCACCGGCGAGATCATCAGCGACGACCAGCAGCTGTACGTCTTCCCCGCCTCCCACTACGTCGCCGGCCCCGAGCGCCTGGAACGCGCCGCCAACGACATCGAGAAGGAGCTGGGGGAGCGCCTGGCGGAGCTGGAGAAGCAGGGCAAGCTCCTGGAGGCCCAGCGGCTGCGCATGCGCACGACGTACGACCTGGAGATGCTCCGCCAGATCGGCTCCTGCTCCGGCGTGGAGAACTACTCGATGCACTTCGACGGCCGCGAGCCCGGCTCCCCGCCGAACACGCTGCTGGACTACTTCCCCGACGACTTCCTCCTCGTCATCGACGAGTCCCATGTCACCGTGCCGCAGATCGGCGCGATGTACGAGGGCGACGCCTCCCGGAAGCGCACCCTCGTCGACCACGGCTTCCGGCTGCCGTCCGCCCTCGACAACCGGCCGCTGAAGTGGGAGGAGTTCCAGGAGCGCGTCGGCCAGACGGTCTACCTCTCGGCGACCCCCGGGCAGTACGAGCTCTCCCGCTCCGACGGCCACGTCGAGCAGATCATCCGCCCCACCGGCCTCGTCGACCCCGAAGTGGTCGTCAAGCCCACCGAGGGCCAGATCGACGACCTGGTGCACGAGATCCGCAAGCGCACCGAGAAGGACGAGCGGGTCCTCGTCACCACCCTCACCAAGAAGATGGCGGAGGACCTCACCGACTACTTCCTGGAACTCGGCATCCAGGTCCGCTACCTGCACAGCGACGTCGACACCCTGCGCCGCGTGGAACTGCTGCGTGAACTGCGCGCCGGTGAGTACGACGTCCTGGTCGGCATCAACCTCCTCAGGGAGGGCCTCGACCTCCCCGAGGTCTCCCTGGTGGCGATCCTCGACGCGGACAAGGAGGGCTTCCTGCGCTCCGGCACCTCGCTCATCCAGACCATCGGCCGCGCGGCGCGCAATGTGTCGGGTCAGGTCCACATGTACGCGGACAAGATCACCCCGGCGATGGAGAAGGCCATCGACGAGACCAACCGACGCCGGGAGAAGCAGGTCGCGTACAACAAGGCGAAGGGCATCGACCCCCAGCCGCTCCGCAAGAAGATCAACGACATCGTCGCGCAGATCGCCCGCGAGGACGTCGACACCGAGCAGCTGCTCGGCTCGGGCTACCGCGCGGGCAAGGACGGCAAGGGCGCCAAGGCCCCCGTGCCCTCCCTCGGCGGCAAGGCGGCCAAGCCCGCCAAGGGCAAAGCCAAGGAGACCGTCCCGACCGACCGCCCCGCGGCCGACCTCACCCAGCAGATCGAGGACATGACGGAGCGGATGCGCGCGGCCGCCGCCGACCTGCAGTTCGAGATCGCGGCCCGGCTGCGCGACGAGGTGTCCGAGATGAAGAAGGAACTCAGGCAGATGAAGGAGGCCGGTCTGGCCTGACGGGTCCCGCTCGGAGCCCGGGGGAGGGGCCGTGCTCCCGGGCGCCGCGCTGTGTTGCAAGACCGACACAAAGTGCGACACAGGCTGCGGCAATGTCAGTGCTGCTGCGTAAGGTGCTGCACATCCGTGGACTCCGCGGAAAACAGGGGACAGTTCGAGAGGGGAATCAGCGCGTGACCGTCAACATGACCAAGGGTCAGGCCATCAGTCTGCAGAAGAACGACGGAGGCAGTCTGACCGCGGTGCGCATGGGTCTCGGCTGGCAGGCTGCCCCCCGCCGTGGCCTGTTCGGATCCCGCACCCGGGAGATCGACCTCGACGCCTCCGCCGTGCTGTTCGCGGACAAGCAGCCCGTCGATGTCGTCTTCTTCCGCCACCTGGTGAGCGACGACGGCTCCGTCCGCCACACCGGCGACAACCTGGTCGGCGGCGTCGGCCAGGGTGGTGACGACGAGGCGATCCTCGTCGACCTGGCCCGGGTGCCGGTCCACATCGACCAGATCGTCTTCACCGTGAACTCCTTCACGGGCCAGACCTTCCAGGAGGTGCAGAACGCGTTCTGCCGACTGGTGGACGAGACCAACGGCCAGGAGCTCGCCCGCTACACCCTCGCGGGCGGCGGACAGTACACGGCCCAGATCATGGCCAAGGTGCATCGCGCGGGCACCGGCTGGCAGATGACCGCCATCGGCTCGCCCGCCAACGGCCGTACGTTCCAGGACCTGATGCCGGCGGTCCTGCCGGTCCTGTAGGCAACCGGACGCACCGCACAGCACGCGACACAGGGGGACGAAGTCGATGACGGCCGAGCTGGTCCGGGGCCAGAACCATCCGCTGCCCGAGGTCCGACTGGAGATCCGCGTCTCGGCCGGCACGCCGCTCGTGGCCGGGGCAACCCTCGGCGACGAGCAAGGCCGGGTGCCCGGCGTGGAATGGGTCGCCCACCCGGGCGCGCCGACCCTGCCGGGGATCGAGGTCTCCCAACAGGCGGCGGCCGACCATCGCCTCGCCGTGGACCTCGACGCCCTGGCGCCGTCCGTGCACCGGGTGACCGTGCTGCTCGCCCTGCCGTCCGGGCACGGCGGCCCGGGGCGGTTCGGCGCCGTCGCCGCCCCCTTCGTCGCGGTCACCGGCCTCGACGGCACCGAGGTCGCCAGCTACACCCTCACCGATCTGGAGGCGGAGTCCGCCGTCATCGCCCTGGAGCTGTACCGCAGGCAGGGGGCCTGGAAGGTCCGCGCGGTCGGCCAGGGGTACGCGGGCGGCCTCGCGGAGTTGTTCGCAGACCAGGGCCTGCCCCAGGCGCAGCAGCTCGCGGGCGGCATCCACGAGGCGGTGGCCCAGGGGCTCGCCCGCTCGGTGTCCGCACCCCCGCCCCGCCTGTCGGACGCGGACCGCCCCCGCCGGACCGCCGCACCCGCGTCGGGCCCCGACCAGACCCACGGCGGCACGCCCCCGCAGGGCCTGGCCGGTGACACGCCGTCCCAGCAGGGACACCAGCCCGCCTCCCCGTACGGCACCACACCTCCGTACGGCTCGTCCCACGACGCCACGCCGCCCGACCACGCGTCCGCGCGGCACGGTGGCCCGGTGCCGACCGACCCGGCCCCCGGCGGCCGGCCCGCCTCGCCCACGACCGATTCCGTCAACTACAGCCACCCCGGTCGACAGACCACCGCGCCTCCACCGCCCCCGCCAACCGCGCCCCCGGCTCAGTCGGGGCAGCCCGCACGGCCCGTCGCCGGGGACGCGACCGGCTGGTCCATGGAGGAGCGGCTGTACAACCAGGTATGGGGCATGTTCGAGGACCTCGCCCGTACCACGGCCGCGTACCGCAGTGCGGTCGACTTCGCCGAGTCCCGCATGGAGCAGGAGCTGGACAGGGTCCTGTCCGACCCGCGCAGCCGCACCGGCGGTCAGGGCGACGCCGCGCGCGAGTCCGCCCGCGCCCGGCACGCCCAGCTCGTGGACCAGGCCAGGGCCGCCCTCGACCGCGACCTCGCCCAGCTCCGGGCCGAGGCCGATGTCGTCGAACCCGCGCTGCCCCCGGCGTTCGCGAGCTGGGACAACCCGGTCTGGCACGGCTACCGGGTGCCGATGGAGATACCGATGGCCCTGCGCCTCGGCGACCTCCACCTCCCGGAGAGCGACGGCGTGCGCATCCCGATGCTGGTCCGACTGCCCCTGGAGCGCGGCCTGTGGATCGACAGTGGTCGCTCCGGTTCTCGCGGCTCGCTCGCCGACTCCGACGAGCTACGCCGTCTCGCGCTGGACACGGCGGTGGCGATCGCGGCCCGTCTGCTCGCCGTCTATCCGCCGGGTGAGTTCGCGGTGCATGTCATCGATGCGGCCGGGGCCGGCACGTCCGCGTTGGCACCGCTGGTGGGGGCCGGTGTGCTCACCGGACCGCCCGCCGCCGGGGCCGCGGGCGTCGCGGAGGTCCTGGGACGGCTGACCCAGCGGGTCGACCTCGTACAGATGGCGATCCGCGGTGGCGCGGCCGACGCACTGCCCCCGGGGTTCGACACGGCCGAGCAGTTGCTGATCGTCAACGACTTTCCGCACGGGTTCGACGACCGCGCCGTGACCCAGCTCCGCTACCTCGCGGACGAGGGCCCGGCTGTCGGCGTCCATCTGATGATGGTCGCCGACCGGCAGGAGGCCGCCGCCTACGGGCCGTTGCTCGACCCGTTGTGGCGTTCGCTGCTGCGACTCACGCCCACCCCGGACGACCACCTCGCCGACCCCTGGGTCGGGCACGCATGGACGTACGAGCCCGCGAGCGTCCCGCCCGGCAGCCGGGTCCTGCACGGCGTACTCACCCGGGTCGCGGAGGCCCGCCGCTCCTGGAACCGGTGAGCACCACCCCGCACCAAACTCTCGTAAAGCTCCGTGACCAGCAGTTTTGATTCTTTCTTTGCCTCTCCCTTTACCTTCTCTTGGTGATTGGGTACTCTTTTCGTGCGGAGGGGAGTACTCCCTACATGCTGCGGCGTACCCGTCAATACGGATCAGGCCAGATCCCGGGGCGTCGGCCCGGCGGCACCAGGCGTTGTGGAACGCCCTGGAGGACCGGGTGGAAGAGACCTCCGGTAGCGACGACGCTGAAATTTGCCGTTACGTACTGCCGGAGGCGCAGTGGATGTTTCCACGACCCTGTGGGTCACGACTGTTCTGGGCCTTGCCGCCCTCATCGCGGTCGACTTCTTCATCGGCCGCAAGCCCCATGACGTGTCCATCAAGGAAGCCGGAATCTGGACGGTCGTCTGGATCGTCCTGGCCGCCCTCTTCGGACTCGGGCTGCTCGTCTTCGCCGGCGGTCAGCCGGCCGGAGAGTTCTTCGCGGGCTTCATCACCGAGAAGTCCCTGAGCGTCGACAACCTCTTCGTCTTCGTCCTGATCATGGCGAAGTTCGCGGTGCCCTCGCAGTATCAGCAGCGGGTGCTGCTGATCGGTGTGCTGATCGCCCTGGTGCTCCGCGCGATATTCATCGCGGCGGGCGCGGCGATCCTCGCCAGCTTCGCCTGGGTCTTCTACATCTTCGGCGCGTTCCTGATCTACACCGCCTGGAAGCTCATCCAGGAGGCCAGGGCCGACGAGGCGGAGGAGGACTGGGAGGAGAACAAGCTCCTCAAGGCCGCCGAGAAGCGCTTCGGTGTCGCCGACCGCTACCACGGCACCAAGCTGTGGATCGAGCAGAACGGCAAGCGCGTCATGACGCCGATGCTGGTCGTCATGCTCGCGATCGGCACCACCGATGTCCTCTTCGCGCTGGACTCGATCCCGGCGATCTTCGGTCTGACCCAGGACCCGTACATCGTGTTCACGGCCAACGCGTTCGCGCTGATGGGCCTGCGGCAGCTCTACTTCCTCATCGGCGGCCTGCTGAAGAAGCTGGTCCACCTGTCCTACGGTCTGTCGGTCATCCTCGGCTTCATCGGTGTGAAGCTGGTGCTGCATGCACTGCACGAGTCCGGGGTACACGTTCCCGAGATCTCCATACCGGTGTCGCTCGGAGTGATCTGCGCGGTTCTGATCGTCACCACGATCACCAGCCTGATCGCGTCCAAGAAGCAGGCGCAGGCAAATGCCGAGCAGAAGAAGGCCGAAGGCGCGGAGAAGGACAGCATCGAGGCCTGACCAGGGCAGACACCGCACAGCAACTCAATGATGGGGCCCCGTACCACGGAGACGTAGATCCACCGCGTCGCCCGGAGTGCGGGGCTTCTTCACGCCTGAAAGGATCACCGTATGCTCGCTCGGCTCCGGTCGCTCACGACGCGATGGACTGCCGTCGTCCCGGGGACCGCAGTCGTCCTGCTCGTTCTCACCTGGGGGCGTGAGCTGCCCGGTGCGGCCGTGGCCGTGGTGACACTGGTGCTGGCGGGAGCCGTACTGGCCGCCGTCCACCACGCCGAGGTCGTCGCACACCGGGTCGGTGAGCCGTTCGGTTCCCTCGTCCTCGCCGTCGCCGTGACGATCATCGAGGTCGCGCTGATCGTCACATTGATGGCGGACGGCGGTGACAAGAGCGCGACCCTCGCCCGCGACACCGTCTTCGCCGCCGTGATGATCACCTGCAACGGCATCGTCGGCCTGTGCCTGCTCGTCGCCTCACTGCGCCACGGGCTCGCCGTCTTCAACCCGGAGGGCACCGGCGCGGCCCTCTCGACGGTCGCGACGCTGGCCACGCTCAGTTTGGTCCTGCCCACCTTCACCACCAGCAAGCCGGGCCCGGAGTTCTCCACGGCCCAGCTCACCTTCGCCGCCCTGTCCTCCCTGGCCCTGTACGGTCTGTTCGTCGCCACCCAGACCGTGCGCCACCGGGACTATTTCCTGCCGATCACCCGGCTGGGCGAGGTGATCACCCAGGACGACCACGCCGAGGCGCCCTCGGCCCGCACCGCCGGGATCAGCCTCGGACTGCTCGGCCTGGCGCTTGTCGGCGTGGTCGGTCTCGCCAAGGGCGTCTCACCCACGATCGAGTCCGGTGTCGAGGCGGCCGGACTGCCGCACGCCGTCGTCGGTGTGATCATCGCGCTGCTCGTGCTGCTGCCCGAGACCATTGCCGCCCTGCGCGCGGCTCGACGCGACCGCGTCCAGACCAGCCTCAATCTCGCCCTCGGCTCCGCGATGGCCAGCATCGGCCTGACCATCCCGGCCGTCGCCCTCGCCTCCGTCTGGCTGTCCGGTCCGCTCGTCCTCGGCCTCGGTGCCACCCATATGGTGCTGCTCGCCCTGACCGTGGTGGTGGCCTCGCTGACCGTCGTCCCAGGACGCGCCACACCGCTCCAGGGTGGGGTCCATCTGGTGCTGTTCGCGGCGTACCTGGAGCTGGCGGTCAACCCTTAGCACCGGTCACGTGGCACCGGCACGCCCTAGCAGCGGCGCTCACCCCGCCGTGTATCCGCCTCCGTCTGACAGCCGTCCCCCACGTCACCCGGCGGTTGCCTCCGCCCCCGCCGCCGTCGCCCGTGGCACCGGTCGGGTCTCCGGCAGCAGCGCGAAGCAACCCAGACTCAGCAGGGCGATGCCGGTCAGATAGGCGCCCACACCCCAAGGCACCCGTCCGCCCTGCGCCACGGCGGTGGCCACGATCGGTGTCAGTGCGCCACCGACCACCCCGCCGAGGTTGTAGCCGACAGCCGCCCCCGTGCAGCGCACCCGGGGCTCGTACAGCTCCGGCAGATACGCGGCGATGACGGCGAACATCGTGACGAACGCGAGCATCGCCACGAGGAAGCCGAAGAAGATCAGCAAGGGCTCACCCGTCGACAGCAACGCGACCATGGGGAACATCCACAAGACGGTGACGGCACAGCCGGTCAGACACATCGGGCGGCGCCCGTACCGGTCGCCCAGCACCGCCGCCAGCGGTGTCAGAGCGCCCTTCACCACCACGGCCGCCATGATGCAGGTCAGCATGACGGTACGGCTCACCCCGAGCCGTTCGGTCCCGTACGCGAGGGACCAGGTGGTCACCGAGTAGAACACCGCGTACCCGATCGCGAGTGCCCCGGCCGTCAGCAGGACGAGGCGCCAGTGTCCGCGCACCACCTCGGCGAGCGGCACCCGCGCGTGATCGTCGATCTCCAGGAACTGGGGGCTCTCGGTGAGCGACGAGCGCAGCCACAGCCCCGCCACTGCCAGCACGCCCGCCGCCCAGAAGGGCACCCGCCAGCCCCACGCGGTGAACTGGGCCTCGGTCAGGCCCGCCGACAGCGCCAGCATCACCCCGTTGCCCAGCAGGAAGCCCACGGCTGGCCCGACCTGCGGGAAGCTCGACCAGAGAGCACGCCGCTCGGCAGGCGCGTGCTCCGCCGTCAGCAGCACCGCACCGCCCCATTCCCCGCCCAGCCCGAGCCCTTGCAGGAAGCGCAGCACAAGGAGGAGGAAAGGGGCGGTCACGCCGATCGAGTCGAACGTGGGGACGCAGCCGACCGCCACGGTCGCGCCTCCGGTCAGCAGCAGCGAGGCGACGAGGACCGGCCGTCTGCCGTGCCGGTCCCCGATGTGCCCGAACAGCACCGAGCCCAGCGGCCGCGCCACGAATCCGACTCCGAAGGTCGCGAAGGCCGCGAGGGTGCCCGCCAGGGGCGAGAACGTCGGGAAGAACAGTGGCCCGAGGACGAGGGCCGCGGCCGTCCCATAGACGAAGAAGTCGTAGAACTCGATGGCCGTCCCGGCGAGCGCGGCGGCCGCGAGTCGCAGCATGGAGGGCGGTTTCACGGTGCGTGCTGGTTCCATGCCGCGTCAACTACCCACAGTGACCGACGGTTACGGGGGCGTGCGGAGGCCCGTACGGCGTCAGTGGGGCTCAGGAGGCGTCAAGAGACCTCAGTACGTCACGGTGATGCGCCGTGCGGGCCCGTCGACCCTGATCACGCCCCCGTAGGGGATGACGAGTTGCGGATCGGTGTGACCGAGGTCCACATCGAGGACGATCGTGGCGTCGGGGGCGTACGTCCGCATCGCGCGCAGCACGGCCTCCCGCTGTCCGGCCGCGTAACGAGCGGCGTCCTCAGGGGCGTTGGGCCGCTCGAAGGACCAGGTCTTGGGACGGCCCATCAGGAGTGCGGAGAACCGCCGGAGCAGACCGCGCTCGCCCATGTTCCGCAGGGTGCGGAAGACCTCCTCGCCGCTCGGCAGTTCCTCCGAGGTCTCCAGGAAGAGCACGCCGCCGTCGAGGACGGAGAGGTCGCGCGGCACCTCGCGGTCGGCCATCAGCAACCAGCCGAGGATCTCCAGACAGCCGCCCCAGCAGCGGCCCTCCACCACGCGGCCGGGGTTCACCCAGGTCCACCCGGTGCCGGGCACGGTCTCCGGTTGCGCGTCGAAGGTCGCCGGGTCGGCCCAGTCCCGGTCGACGTCGTTGAAGCGCTCGGCGGGCCGCAGTTCGTAGGGCCCCGAGGTGAACAGGGCCGCGCGCAGGGACTCGGCGGTCAGCGGGTCCATCGCGCCGGACCTGCCCAGCGACGTCATCACGGTCCCGCCGTGATAGCCGACGACCCCGGAGTTGTACAGGAACGCCAGGCAGTTGGTGTTGTCGCTCATGCCGAAGAAGGGTTTGGGGTTGGCCCGCAGCAACTCCCGGTCGAGCAGCGGTAGCACGGTGATCTGGTCGTCGCCGCCGATCGAGGTGAAGACCGCCTTGATGTCCGGGTCGGCGAAGGCCGCGTGGACATCGTCGGCCCGCTCCCGGGGCGTCGCGCCCATCTTCCGGGTCGTCGGATACTCGACCGGTTCGAGGCCGTACTCCTCGCGCAGCCGTTCCAGGCCCAGTTCGAAGGGGCGGGGAAAGAGTCCGGGCAGACCGGCGCCGGGCGAGATGACGGCGACACGGTCGCCGGGCGAGGGCTTGGGAGGGTACGAGGGAGTGGTCATGCGGTGAGGCTATGACCCATCGACTCACCGTTTCACCGTGATAAACCGGGTGCGAGCAGCGGTCCCGACGGGCCGCCCACCCCGAACGGACCGGAGGAACCGTGCCCCGCACCCTGGCCAACGCCCCGATCATGATCCTCAACGGCCCCAATCTGAACCTTCTGGGTCAGCGGCAGCCCGAGATCTACGGCTCCGACACGCTCGCGGACGTCGAGGCGATGTGCGCCAAGGCGGCAGCCGCTCACGGGGGCACGGTGGACTTCCGGCAGTCCAACCACGAGGGCGAACTGGTCGACTGGATCCACGAGGCGCGGCTCCACCACAGCGGGATCGTCATCAATCCCGGTGCCTACTCGCACACGTCCGTGGCGATCCTCGACGCCCTCAACACCTGCGACGGGCTGCCGGTGCTGGAGGTCCACATCTCCAACATCCACCGGCGCGAGTCGTTCCGGCACCACTCGTACGTCTCCCTGCGCGCCGACGGGGTCATCGCCGGCTGCGGCGTGCAGGGCTATGTGTTCGGCGTGGAGCGGGTCGCCGCTCTGGCGGGGGTGGGGGAGGCGGAGGCGTGAGCAGCCGCCTGCAGACCGACGCGTAAGCACCGCGCCCGGAGACCGGTGCCTGGCCCCCGCGCCCGACGACCGACGCCGTGATGCCCGCTCTCCAGGCGTCCGCCTCTTCCAGGCGGCCCGCCTCCATGATCCGTCGAGGCGGCCCGCCTCCACGATCCGTCGCAGGAACCGCCGTGTGCGTTCCTGCCGCGGGCCGCCGAAGACCTGCTCCGCGGTGCCCTGCAGGACAGGGCGCATGGCGTGAGATTGGCAGCGCGGTGTTCTGTCTGTCGAGGTCAAACCGGGCGATTGTCTGCCATGTGGGAATGAGCGTCGCATTCTTGTGAACGCTGGGCGGGGCCGCCGGCCGAGGGCGGGGTTGGAGAGGCCGGCGGCCCATCCGCACAGGAGCCGTCATCCCGTGCGGACCTGCCTCCATTGGACTACGCCACGGCGTGCGCCGGGAGCGCGCGTGGGGCACCGGCGCGTGCGTTCGATTCACACGGGGCGCGTGCGGGGGGCCGCCGCGAGCCCCGTGCGTGTCCCCCAACTGTCGGAGCGCGGCGAGGAGTTCACCACCGCCGCGCCTGGACCACCCACCGCTGGGACGACCGCCCCACCCGGCGACCATGAGCCCACACCATCTGCGCGAGTTCTCACCAGCTCCAGTGAAGCACCCAGGGAGAACGGGATCTGTCCCTTGAGCTACGAGAGCCTGGCGGCTGTCGGCGGCAGTGGGTTACGGCATTGCCGCGAATGCCTCCCGATGGTCACGTGCCCACCGCTCGAACGTGCCCGCCGGTCGGCCGAGCACCTGGGGCACGTGGTCGGTGACGTAGGCCGCACCGCCGGCCCGCGCCCAGCCGATGCCAGTGCTCATCCCGGCCGGCAACTGGTCGAGCGCATTCGTGTCGGTGATCTTGACTGGCCGTTCCAGCACGCCCTCCAGGAACGCCGCCTGGTCTGCGAACGTCAGCAGCTCTGGCCCGGTCAGGTCGTACCGCTGCCCGTCGTGCGCATCGCTGGTCACCGCGGGTCGGCGCCCCGCCGCGACTTCGTGCGCTGCCTGAGTTCCAAGACACGGCAGACGGCACGTCCTTGGCACGCCTTTCGTGCTCGCGTGAACGGGTGCGGATGCGCTCTGCCTCCGCCGGGGTGAGGCTGGCGGCATGGCTTCCGCCCGTGGTCGTATACCCGCCCGACGAGGACGGCGGGTGGCGGGCCGGAGGAGTGGGGCTACCACCAGGGAGACAAACATGACTGTCCGTACCTACGTCGCGACGACTGTGCGGAACGACCGTGTCGACGACGTTCTCCACGCGCTGGAGAACGTGGATCCGGATGCGATCGTGGCATCCGTCAACCGCTCGGACGCTCCTGGCGTCCCCGCCGAGGTATCGGTATCGCTGACCGGTGATGCCCGTGAGGCGGTGAAGAAGCAGCTCGATGTGATTCCCGATCTGGAGTGCGAGATTGACGTGCGTGACACCGAGGATCTGTGAGCCGGACAAGCGGTGGCCCTCGCCCGGTCCTGGTGACCAAGCGCGGGGCCATCCGTCACGGCGGCCAGGAAGACTCAGTGCTTACCTGCTTCGTGCGTACGGGGCCAGGCGTTGTGCGCCCGCCGGACGACCCGGAGCAAGCTTCCTGCCGAGACGAGGCAGCGCAACCTGAAGAGTGGGAATCGCGCCGGGCAGCCCTCCGTAGGGCATGACGCTCCTCGAGCGTCGACGGGCCTGAACGCGCGGCCGCCCCGCTTCGGTTTCGAAACGGGGCGGCCGTCGTTGGACGGTTACCAGCCTCGTGCGCGCCACTCCGCGAGGTGGGGCCGCTCCGCGCCGAGGGTGGTGTCATTGCCGTGACCGGGGTAGACCCAGGTCTCATCGGGCAGGACGTCGAACACCTTGGTCTCCAGGCCGTCCATCAAGGAGTTGAACTCCTCCGGCCGTGTCGTCCGACCAGGACCGCCCGGGAAGAGGCAGTCTCCGGTGAACACGTGCGGATGCCCGTGCGGGTCGTCGTAGACCAAGGCGATCGAGCCCGGCGTGTGGCCGACCAGATGGCGCGCGGTGAGTTCCACGCGCCCCACCCGGAGCGTGTCGCCGTCGTCGACGAGCACGTCGGTGGTCACGGGGATGCCCTCGGCGTCGTCCCGGCCCGCGTGCGTACGGGCGCCCGTGGCGGCCACCACCTCGGCGAGTGCCTGCCAGTGGTCACCGTGCTGGTGCGTGGTGACGACGGACGCGATCCCGTCGTCACCGATCAGTGTGAGCAGCGTGCCGGCGTCGTTCGCGGCGTCGATCAGCAGCTGCTCGTCGGTGGCCCGGCAGCGCAGCAGATAGGCGTTGTTGTCCATCGGGCCGACCGCGACCTTGGAGATCATCAGGTCCGGCAGCTCGTGCACATCCGCCGGACCGCCGACCTTCACCGCTCCGCTGTACGTCATGGTCGTCAGTCTAGGACGCGGGGGCACACGCGGCCGCTACAGCGGGGGGAGGGCGGGCAGGGTGCCTCCCTCGACGTGCAGCGCGGCTCCGTCTCGCCGTCCGGCCAGCCAACCGAGGAGGTCGGCGCGGGTGCCGCCGACCGTGAGGTGACGGCCGCTTTCGAGGTGTTCCGGGGGGACGGACCCGACGGCCCCGGTGGAGATCACGCGCCCGTCGTCCTGTTTGATCATCATCGAGGGAACGCCGGGGTGGTCGCGGAACCGATCGGCCAGGAAGTCGATCTCGCGCTGGGTGAACTCCTCCGGCAGGTCCTCCAGCTCGTACCCGATCCCCAGGTCCACGTGATGGAGCTCCACCTCGATCCAGCGCCGGAACGGCACCCGGGACGCCGACTCGGTGACGCCGTTGCGCAGCTCGACCGTGCGCGACCAGTCCGCCGGGACGGAGGCGGCGTCCCGGAAACGGTTCGCGCTCAGGCGCACATCGGCGAGCTGCGTGTCCAGGGGCCGTGGCGCGCCCCGCTCGATGTCGGCGTCCCGGGCCTCCCCGGAGACGTACATGGGCCGCCCTTCGAGGACGTTCACGAGCGCGTCAGCGTTGCGGGCGAGGTGGGCGAGGACGTGACCACGGGTCCAGCCGGGCAGCCGTGACGGCTGTGTCACAGCGGCGTTGTCCCGTTCGGCGACCGCGGTGAGTAGCCGGTCGGTCGCTTCGCATACAGAGGCCAGGTCACGGGCGTGATCCATCATGACGTCGACCCTAGCCCCGGCCACACCTTCGGGTGAAGACAGCGGACTGCGGCCGTAAATCGAATGCACGTGCTATATGGTCGGTCGTGGCGTCGGGCATGCTGGAAGGCCCGGGATTGTTGTGGGAACGGGGAAACAGGACCGGCGCTGTCAGTGGCTCCCCCTAGTCTGTGGAGGACGGGGGCTCCGGCCCCTGTCACTTCACTCAAGAAAGGTGCGGACCGGCGTGGCCGACCGTCTCATCGTCCGTGGCGCGCGCGAGCACAACCTGAAGAACGTCTCGCTCGACCTGCCACGCGACTCGCTCATCGTCTTCACGGGCCTGTCGGGGTCGGGCAAGTCCTCGCTGGCCTTCGACACGATCTTCGCCGAGGGGCAGCGCCGGTACGTCGAGTCGCTCTCCTCGTACGCCCGGCAGTTCCTCGGGCAGATGGACAAGCCCGACGTCGACTTCATCGAAGGTCTGTCCCCGGCGGTCTCCATCGACCAGAAGTCGACCTCGCGCAACCCGCGCTCGACGGTCGGCACGATCACCGAGGTCTACGACTACCTGCGTCTGCTCTTCGCGCGCATCGGCAAGCCGCACTGTCCCCAGTGCCGTCGGCCGATCTCGCGCCAGTCGCCGCAGGCCATCGTCGACCGGGTGCTGGAGCTGCCGGAGGGGAGCCGCTTCCAGGTGCTGTCGCCGCTGGTGCGGGAGCGCAAGGGCGAGTTCGTCGACCTCTTCGCCGACCTCCAGACCAAGGGGTACAGCCGCGCGCGGGTGGACGGCGAGACGGTGCAGCTCTCCCACCCGCCCACCCTGAAGAAGCAGGAGAAGCACACCATCGAGGTGGTCATCGACCGCCTCACGGTGAAGGACTCCGCCAAGCGCCGCCTCACCGACTCCGTGGAGACCGCCCTCGGCCTCTCCGGCGGCATGGTCGTGCTCGACTTCGTCGACCTCCCCGAGGACGACCCCGAGCGCGAGCGCATGTTCTCGGAGCACCTGTACTGCCCTTACGACGACCTGTCCTTCGAGGAGCTGGAACCCCGTTCCTTCTCCTTCAACTCGCCCTTCGGTGCCTGTCCCGACTGCTCCGGCATCGGTACGCGCATGGAGGTCGACCCCGAGCTGATCGTCCCGGACGAGGACAAGTCGCTCGACGAGGGCGCCATCCACCCCTGGTCGCACGGCCACACCAAGGACTACTTCGGCCGCCTCATCGGAGCCCTCGCGGACGCGTTGGGTTTCCGGACGGACATCCCCTTCGCCGGGCTTCCGCAGCGTGCGAGGAAGGCCCTGCTGTACGGCCACAAGACCCAGATCGAGGTCCGCTACCGCAACCGGTACGGCCGCGAGCGCGTGTACACCACGGCCTTCGAGGGCGCCGTCCCCTTCGTGAAGAGGCGGCACAGCGAGGCCGAGAGCGACGCCAGCCGTGAGCGCTTCGAGGGCTACATGCGCGAGGTGCCCTGCCCCACCTGTGAGGGCACACGCCTGAAGCCGATCGTCCTCGCGGTCACGGTCATGGAGAAGTCGATCGCCGAGGTCTCCGCGATGTCGATCAGCGACTGCGCGGACTTCCTGGGCGAGCTGAAGCTCAACTCCCGCGACAAGAAGATCGCCGAGCGGGTGCTCAAAGAGGTCAACGAACGGCTGCGGTTCCTGGTCGACGTCGGCCTGGACTACCTCTCGCTGAACCGCGCGGCCGGCACGCTCTCCGGCGGTGAGGCCCAGCGCATCCGTCTGGCCACCCAGATCGGCTCCGGCCTCGTCGGCGTGCTCTACGTCCTCGACGAGCCCTCCATCGGTCTGCACCAGCGTGACAACCACCGGCTCATCGAGACCCTGGTCCGGCTACGCGACATGGGCAACACGCTCATCGTCGTCGAGCACGACGAGGACACCATCAAGATGGCCGACTGGATCGTCGACATCGGCCCCGGCGCGGGCGAGCACGGCGGCAAGGTCGTGCACAGCGGCTCCCTGAAGGAGCTGCTCGACAACGCCGAGTCGCAGACCGGGCAGTACCTCTCGGGCAAGAAGGCCATCCCGCTGCCCGACATCCGTCGCCCGCTCGACCCGACCCGGCAGCTCACCGTGCACGGCGCCCGGGAGAACAACCTCCAGGACATCGACGTGTCCTTCCCGCTGGGCGTCCTCACCGCCGTCACCGGCGTGTCCGGTTCCGGCAAGTCCACGCTGGTCAACGACATCCTGTACACGCACCTGGCCCGCGAGCTGAACGGCGCGAGGAACGTACCGGGGCGCCACACGCGCGTGGACGGCGACGACCTCGTCGACAAGGTCGTGCACGTCGACCAGTCACCGATCGGACGCACCCCCCGGTCCAACCCGGCGACGTACACGGGCGTCTTCGACCACGTGCGCAAGCTGTTCGCCGAGACCACCGAGGCGAAGGTCCGCGGCTATCTGCCCGGCCGCTTCTCCTTCAATGTCAAGGGCGGCCGCTGCGAGAACTGCGCGGGCGACGGCACCATCAAGATCGAGATGAACTTCCTCCCGGACGTCTACGTCCCGTGCGAGGTCTGCCACGGTGCCCGGTACAACCGGGAGACCCTGGAGGTCCACTACAAGGGCAAGTCCATCGCCGACGTCCTGAACATGCCGATCGAGGAGGCCACGGACTTCTTCGAAGCCGTCCCCGCGATCGCCCGCCACCTCAACACGCTCAAGGACGTCGGCCTCGGCTACGTCCGGCTCGGCCAGTCCGCGACCACCCTGTCCGGCGGTGAGGCGCAGCGCGTCAAACTCGCCAGCGAGCTGCAGCGCCGCTCCACCGGGCGCACGGTCTACGTCCTGGACGAGCCGACCACCGGGCTGCACTTCGAGGACATCAGCAAGCTCCTCAAGGTGCTCTCCGGCCTGGTCGACAAGGGCAACACGGTCATCGTCATCGAGCACAACCTCGATGTCATCAAGACCGCCGACTGGGTCGTCGACATGGGTCCCGAGGGCGGCGCCGGCGGTGGCCTCGTCATCGCCGAGGGCACGCCCGAGCAGGTCGCCGGGGTTCCGGCCAGCCACACGGGCAAGTTCCTGCGGGAGATCCTCGGCGCTGACCGGATCAGTGACGCCGCCTCTGTAAAGGCGCCGCGCAAGGCCGCGGCCAAGAAGACGGTCGCCGCCGGGTCGACGGCCAAGAAGACGGCGACGGCCCGGACGGCCACGGCCGCCAAGAGCACGCCGGCCAGTAGCGCAGCCACCAAGAAGACGGCTGCGGCCACGAAGAAGGCGACACCCGCGACACCCGCGAAGAAGACCACGCGGGCGCGCAAGGCCTGAGGCCTGGTGGCGCGCAAGGCCTGAGGCCTGGTGGTGCGCAAGGCTTGAGGCCTGGCACGGTGCGCGAGGTCTGAGGTGCCAGACGGGCAGGGCGTGTCAAGTCCGGAAAAATGCGGCGGCCCGCGGGAACTCCCCGCGGGCCGCCGCACGTTCCACCATCAGCGGCCCTGGCCCTGCAGTGATCAGCCCTCCCGCCGCACGGGCTCGACGAACTGCATGTCCAGTTGCACCTTGACAACATCACCGAGAAGACCGGCCCCGAAGTCCAGCCCGAAGTCGCTGCGCCGGATCTCGCCCGTCGCCTCGAACCCGGCGTGCCTCCTACCGTCCCCGGGGGAGTCCACCACCCCACCGAACTCGACGGCGAGCGTCACCGGCCGGGTCACGTCGCCGATGGTCAAGTCCCCTTCCATCGCCCACTCCTCGCCCGCCCCACGCACCCGCGTCGAGCGGAAGGTCATCGTCGGACGTTTCTCGACATCGAGCAGATCGGCCGAGCGCGTGTGCGCGTCACGGTCGGGGTTCCCGGTGTCGAGGGACGCCAGAGCGATCTCCGCGCTCACTCGCACGTCGTCGACCGTCCCACCGGCGTACAACTCGGCCGTGAACTGCTCGAACCGGCCCCGCACCTTCGCGATCCCGAGGTGCCGGATCGTGAAGTTGACGGCCGAGTGCAGCGGGTCGAGTTCCCAGTCGCCGGGGGACAGGGGCAGAGCGGTGGAGTTCGGGTCGGGTGAGGTGCTGTCCTGAGTCATGCCTCCACCATCCGTCGTACCGCACCTCGGAAGGGAGACCGGGCCGATGGTGGTAGTACGAGGGCCACCCTCGGCGGCGGCACACCCTGTACGTTCGAAGGGTGAGCGACAACGAGTTGGCCGACTTTTTGCGCAGCCGCCGCGAGGCCATCACCCCTGCCGAGGTGGGCCTGCCCACTGGAGCTCGCCGCCGCACCCCCGGCCTGCGCCGCGCCGAGCTGGCCACCCTCGCCGGAATCAGCGTCGAGTACCTCACCCGGCTGGAACAGGGCCGGGATCGCAATCCCTCGCCCCAGGTGCTCGGTGCCCTCGGCGACGCGCTGCACCTGCGGGTCCCGGACCGGATCCTGTTGCGCCGACTGGCCAAGGAGAGCGGCGACGACAAGGCGCTCTGCACGGCGGCCGCCCCGCCGCTCCGCACCGTGCGCCCCAGCGTACGGGCCCTCCTGGACCGGCTGGAGCCCACCCCGGCCGTGCTGCTCAACTGGCTCGGCGACATCGTGGCGTTCACCTCCGGCTATGAGCGGTTCGCCCGCCCACTCGGGCTGCTCGACGGCGACCAGCCCAATGTCATGCGGTATCTGTTCACCGACGAACGGGCCCGCGTGGTGTATCCGGCCTGGGAGCGACTCGCCGACGAACAGGTCGCGCACCTGCGCCACGAGGCCTCCCTGCAGGATCCGTACGTCGCCGCCCTGGCCGATGAGTTGACGGTCACCGCGGGAGCCCGGTTCACCCTGCGGCTGAAAGCCGTACCGGCGATGCCGCTGCGCAACGGCACGGACCTCGTCGAGCACCCGGAGGCGGGGCGGCTGCGCCTGTCGTACGAGACGCTCGCCCTGCCGGACGACGGTCAGCGCCTCACCGTCCACCTTCCGGCCGACGAGGCCACCGCCATCGCCCTCGACCACCTCAACGGCCGCGGATCCGGGGGCCTGCGCGCGGTGAGCGGCTGACCGGTGGCTCAGCCGAGGCGCTGGTGCGCGGGGCGACGTGCCGCCTCTGCCGTCTCCACCGCGTCCGCCGCCTGTTCGGGCCGCGCGGGGTCCGCACGGCTGAGGCGGTTCAGACCTCGCCCACCTCCGCCGCGTACGGCGGCTCCGCGCCCGCTCGGGAGCAGGTGATCGCCGCCGCGCGGGCTGCGAAGCGCAGCAAACGGGTCCAGTCGTCGGCGCCCAGGTCCGTGAGGGCTTCGGTGGAGAGGGCGTTCCAGGTTGCCAGGCCGTGGAGCAGGGCCGCGTTGACCGTGTCGCCGGCGCCAATGGTGTCGACGACGTCGATCTCCTCGCCCGGTACGGAGTGCTTGAGTCCGGCGCGGGTGTGGACGGTCAGGCCGTCGCCGCCGTGGGTGATGACGACCGCCGAGGGCCCGGAGTCAAGCCACAGACGTGGGGTGCCGCCCAGCCACTCCGCGTCCTCCGCCGAGAGCTTGAGAAAGGACACCGAGGGCAGCCAGCTCTTGAAGCGGGCCCGGTAGGTGGCCGCGTCGGGGATCAGAACCGGCCGGATGTTCGGGTCGAGAGCGGTGAACAGGCCCTGGGCGGCAGTGGCGTGCAGCAGCTTCTCGTACGCGCTCGCGCCAGGTTCCAGGACCAGCGAGCAGGTGCCGAAGGAAACCGCGCGGGTGCCCTCGGGGAGCCGGTCGGGGGCCTCGAACAGCCGGTCGGCGCTGCCCTCGACATAGAAGGAGTACCGGGCCGCGCCGTCCTCGCCGACCGGGGCCAGAGCGAGCGTCGTCGGCTCGGGGCCCCGCTGTACGGCGGTCACCTCCACGCCCGCGTCGCGCAGACCGTCCAACAGGGCTTCGCCATAGGCGTCGTACGACATCCGCGAGCAGAATGCGGTGGGGGAGCCGAGGCGGCCGAGTGCCACCGCCGTGTTGTAGGGACCACCGCCACGCGCCGGCCGTAGATCGGCGAGCGTGCCCGCGCCCCTGGGGACCAGATCGATCAGGGCTTCACCGGCGACGACGATCACGAGGCGGATCCTTTCTCGGAACTCTCGGCCGGAAGGTATCCCATGCGCCTGACCACCGCGACGGCCGCTCCGCGACGGCCGCTCCGCGACGGCCGCTCCGCGACGGCCGCTCCGCGACGGCCGCTCCGCGACCGCCGAGCACTGCAAGGGTTGGGTTGGGTGCCGCGAGGGTGGGATGTCGCGAAGGCGACCACCTTGTGCGGGGCCCCGACCGTCACGTCCGCCCCTCACGACGCCTCATGCCGCAGCATCGACCCGGCCGACACCCAGGTTCCCTGACGCCCGACCACCCCTGTCGCCCGACCACCCCTGTCGCCGGACAACCCCGGGCCGCCGGACAACCCCGGGCCGCCGGACAACCCCGGGCCGCCCGGCTCCCTGATGTCCGCTCCCCTATAAGCCGCCCCCGGACTCTCAGCCGCCGTCCCGCCTTCGGCCGCTCACTCCCAGTCCCAGCTGATCCCCACGATGCCTGTGCGTACGCGGGGTTCGACGAGGTGGACCGAGCTGTGGTGGCGGCTCAGGGGGAGGGGGTGGCGGCCGCTGCGCGGGGCCGCCGCCGAGTGCTGGTTGAAGCGGTGGCAGCGTACGGGCAGGGCGCGTTCGTCGAAGCGGACCTGGAGGGCGTACTGGCCGCCCGCCGAACGGAAGCCGCGGACGTACTCGGCGCAGACACCGGCAGTGCCGTCGTCGAAGCCGTAGCGGAAGAGGAACGTGTCGCCGCTGCGCAGCCGCGTGTCGAAGAGGAGTTCCGCGACGAGGACCCCCGTGTCGTGGTCCCACCGCACCCGCCCGCTGCGGCAGTTCTCCAGCGCTCGGACGGCCATCCGCTCCGGTGCGCACCCCGGGTCACCGTGGTGGACGGCCACATAGCGGTCGACACCGTCCTCGTGGGCGCGCACGATGTGCTGGGACTCGCGGCCCAGCAGCTCCCGCCGCGCGCCGACACGGACCCGCTCGTGGTGGCCGACGGTGTGTACCCCGCCGTCGAACGGCACCCCCAGTTCGGAGAGAAGCCGTTCCAGGACACCGGAGGCCTCCACCACCGAGCGGTACGGCCGTCCGGCGGGCCGTTCCGGGCCGAGGTGCTCGTCGGCGTGGCCGAGCAGCCGGATCAACGACTCCTCAGGGAGCTGGAGGATCTCCTCCAGGGCCCGCACGGCCCGCAACGACTCGGGGCGCTGCGGGCGCCGGGCACCCTGCTGCCAGTAACTCAGGCTGGTGACGCCGACCCTGACCCCGTAGCGCGACAGATGGTGCTGCACGCGCTGCAGCGGCAGACCGCGGGCGGCGATCGCGGCGCGCAGCGCGACATGGAAGGGGCCGCCCCTCAGGACCGACTCCAATTCCTCCGTGGCGACGTCCGTCGTGGCGACGTCCGTGATCGTCGCGACGTCCGCGTGCTCTGTGGCGTGCCGCATGCAGGGGCCTTTCTGTGGAGGAGTGCGCGACGGATGCTCGGACCGCGCGGGCCGACGGGGGCGCCCGTAGGGCGCTCGGGGGGACTCGGCGGCCGTCCGTCTTCACATGCGTACGACGGCGTTCCTTGTCCCGAGTTCCCCCGCATTGAAGCGTGTTGACCCTGTCCCGACAACACCTGATGTGTGACATGGCCGGACATCGCCCTCGAGGCCCTCAAGGCGCCCAGGACCCGTGATCCGGCCCCAGGAGCTCCCGCAACGCGTGTCCCGAGAGCTTCGACTTGTGCAGAAAGCCCCGGGCGGGACTGGCGGCGACGAGTTCGTGGATGTCGTCCAACGGGTGCGTGGAGGTGAGGACGATGACGGACGAGGCGGTGCGCGCGAGCTTCGGTGCGAGGTCCAGTCCGCTCTCGCCGTCGAGGTCGATGTCCAGCAGGACGAGATCGGGGGCCAGCTCCACGGCCCGTGCCAGCGCCTCCGTGCCCGTGGAGGCCACGCCGACGACGCGAATCCCGTCGCGCTCCAGCAATGCGCGGGCAGTCTCCAGGAACCGGGCACTGTCATCGACGATGAGACAGCACATGGACATGGTCACAGCCTCCCGAGGCGGGCGTGGACACACATCCCGGCTAGCCGGAAAGTGTCGGCCCCGCCGGATTCCGGTTAGCCGGAATGTGCTGAAGTCCCGTGCCGGGTCCAGGGTTCCCTCTCACCCAGGGAATCGAACGCGACACCAGGAGTAGCATGTCGCTGCCCTGGGGGCCGTGTCGTCCGGTCGAGTTGGGGGTGTGCCATGAGAATGCCGCGCCGGGACCTCGGAAGAAGGCGTGTTCGCCATGCCCTGATGTCGGGTTTGGCGGCGACCGCACTGCTGTTGGCCGGATGCAGTGCCGGGGACGAGGACAGCCGGTCGATCGAGGGGGAGAAGGCGGCGGGGGACACCACCTGCGACGGGAAGATCGAGGGCACGGCCCACATCACGATGTGGTTCCACGCGGGACAGAGCGGTGAGCAGAGCACGCTGCGCAGCCAGGTCAAGGAGTTCAACAAGGCCCAGCGGCAGGTGCGGGTCGAACTGGTCACCCTGCCTGAGCAGCGCCCGTACAACGAACTCGTCCTGTCCGCGGCGGCCAGCGGCGACCTGCCGGACCTGCTCGACTTCGACGGCCCCAATCTCTACAGCTACGCCTGGTCCGGCACCCTCAAGCCGATCGACTCCTGCGTGCCCGAGAGGATCCGCGACGACCTGCTCCCCTCCGTCCGGGCGCAGGGCACGTACGACAAGCGGTTGTGGGGCGTCGGCACGTTCGATTCCGGACTCGGTCTGTACATACGGCCGTCGGTGCTGAGGGAAGCGGGCGTCCGCGTCCCCAAGGGTATCGACGACGCCTGGACAGCCGAGGAGCTGACGGAGATTCTGCGCACCCTGCGCGCGGAGGGCTACGAGACCCCGCTGGACCTCAACTTCGCCGACTCCAGGCTCGCCGACGAGTGGAACACCTACGCCTTCGCCCCGGCCGTGTGGTCCGCGGGTGGCGACCTCATCGACCCCGAGGAGTTCCGCACGGCCGACGGGTACCTCAACGGCCCCGAGGCCGTGGGAGCTCTCACCACCATGCAGAGCTGGGTCGACGAGGGATACGTCGACCGGAGCAAGGACAAGAGCGGGTTCCTGAAGGGGCGCAGCCCCATCTCCTGGATGGGGCACTGGAGGCACGGCGAGTTCAGCGAGGCCCATCCCGGCGATGTGGCGATCGTGCCGCTGCCCGACTTCGGGACGGGACCGGTCACCGGCATGGGTTCCTGGCAGTGGGGCATGCCCTCCGGGGACGCCGACGGCGACGCGGTGTGGGCGTTCCTGGAGTACCTGTTGCGGCCGGAGCAGGTGGTCAGGATGAGCGAGGCCAACGGCGCCATCCCGGGGACCGAGCGAGCCGTGAAACGCTCCCCGTCGTACGACGAGGACGGCGCGGAGCGACTGTTCATCGAGCAGTTGCGCAGCGGGGTCGCCCGGCCCCGGCCGCAGACGCCGGCGTATCCGTCGGTCACCGTGGCCTTCTCGCACGCCGTCGCCGACGTCGTCTTCTCCGGGGCGCCCGCCCAGAAGACGCTGGACGAGGCGGTCGCGGCCATCGACCAGGATCTCGCCGCCCACGACGGTTACCCGAAGAGCGGTCCGTGACCCGCGCCGCCGGGCCACGGCGAAGCACCGCGGGGGCACCCGGACGGCCCAGCGGGGCGAGGACACCCGCCCACCGTTCCGTCGCGGTATCCGCCCACCGTTCCGTCGCGGTACCCGCCCGCCGTTGCGTCGGGGCGCTCGCGCTGTGTATGGCCCTGCTGCTCGGGGGCTGCGACGTGGGCGGGGACCGCGGCGAGAACACCCGACGCGGCGCCGACGCGACCTGTGACGGGCGTATCGACACGCCCGCGCAGATCACGATGTGGTTCCACGAACCGGCGGCACGCGGCGAACTGGACGCCGTACGGGCCCAGGTGAAGGCGTTCAACACCTCCCAGGACGAGGTGAAGGTCCGTCTCGTCAGCCTGCCGGAGGGGGAGTACGACGACCTGGTCCGTACGGCGGCGACCGACGGCGAACTGCCCGACCTGCTCGACTTCGACGCCCCGAAGCTGTTCAGCCACGCCTGGGCGGGCGACCTCCGGCCGATCGACTCCTGCGTCCCCGAGGAGCTGCGCGCCGACCTGCTCCCCTCGGTCCTCGAACAGGGCACCTACCGAGGCAGGTTGTGGGGCATCGGCACCTTCGACTCCGGACTCGGCCTGTACGTACGGCCGTCGGTGCTCAAGAAGGCGGGCGTCCGGATCCCGAAGGGCGTCGGCGACGCCTGGACCGCCGACGAGTTCACCGGCATCCTGAAGAAGCTGCGCACGCTGGGCTATGAGAGCCCGCTGGATCTCCACCTGCCGTGGGTCGGCACCGAATGGGGAACGTACGGGTTCGCGCCGGCGGTGTGGTCGGCGGGCGGCGACCTGATCGAACGCTCCACCTATCGAACGGCCGAGGGAGTGCTCAACGGGCCGCGGTCGGTCGAGGCGCTGACGACGCTGCAGGGCTGGGCGAAGGCGGGATACGTGGACGCGAACAAGGACTCCGGGGCCTTCCAGAAGGGCAGGAGCCCCGTGTCCTGGACCGGCCACTGGTGGTACGGGCGCTACACCGAGGCCCACCCGGGCGACATCGCGCTGGTGCCGCTGCCCGACTTCGGCACCGGCTCCGTCACCGGGATGGGGTCCTGGCAATGGGGCATCCCCGCGGGCACGGCCGACGGGGACGCCGTCTGGCGCTTCCTTGCCTTCCTGCTGCGCCCCGACGAGATTCTGCGCATGACGGACGTCAACGGCGCGATACCCGCGACCGGCACCGCGATCGAACGCACCGCGGCGTTCGCCGAGGGCGGCCCGGCGCGCCTCTACATAGACCAACTGCGCGACGGGACCGCCCGCCCCCGGCCGCAGACCCCCGCCTACCCGGCGATCACCGAGGCCTTCGCCGAGGCGTTCGCCGAGATCATGCGCGGTGCGCCCGTGCGGCCCGCCCTGGACGAGGCGGTGCGTACCGTCGACAAGGACCTCGCGGACCACAGCCACTACCCGCCGACGGGACCCTGAGGACCGGCCGTGCTCCGCCCCTCGTCCCGCAGACGACTCCCCGCCCCACCGCCCACCGCGGCGCGAGTCGGACGACTCCCCGCCCCACGGGCTACCGAGGCGCGCGTCCCCGGACGGGCCGCGACCGCGGGGACCGTGCCCTTCCTGGCCCGGTTGCGCGTCGGCCCCAAGCTCATGCTGCTGGTCCTGCTGCCGGTCACCGTCCTGCTGGCCGTCACGGCCCTCGCCGCCGTGACCCAGTGGGAGGAGGCGCGGACCCTGCGCGACTTCGACAACGCGGTCGAGGTGTCCTTCGCCACCAGCGAGGTCGCGGAGGCCGTCGCGCGCGAGCGGATCGCCGCGGTCGAGGCCCGGCTGAGCGGCGAACCGGGGTCCCTGCGCGGGCGGTCCGAAACCCAACGGACCACCGACGAGGCACTGCGGCGCGCCATCGGGGGATCCGTCGGCCGGCCGGTGCCCGACGTCGCCGGCGTCCTCGACGCCGTACGCCGCCAACTGCACGCCCTCCGGGTACAGACGGGCACGGGATCACTGGACGCCCGGGCCGTGGCCCAGAAGTACGAGGTCATCGAGAACAAACTGATCGACGTCGTCGCCGCACTCGAATCCGGGCGCCCCACCCGGGCCTCGGGGCGCGCGGCCGACGCCCACATCGCGATGGTCCGGGCCGTCGCCGCCGCCGAGAGCGAAAGGGCGGAACTCGCCATCCTGTTCCACACGCCCGGCGACGGACACGTCCACGCGACCGCGGGCCGCTGGACCGAACTGGAGAAGGCCCAGTTGAGGGCATTCAGGCAGACCGCCTCCGACGCCCTGGAGGCGGAACTGCACACCGCGATCTTCCAGGAACCCGGACGCCGGGTCCGCAAGGCCCGCGACCTGCTCGCCGACACCGAGCACCGGCCCGCCGAGTGGCCCGCGTACCAGGTCTGGCTCACCGACTCCGAGGAGTACGTCGACGCCCTGCGCGGCATCCAGGAGCGGGCCGCCGACGAACTCCACGTGACCGCCCACCGCGATCTGCGGGCCACCCGCGTCCAGGCCTTCACCGAACTGGCCGTCTCCCTTGCCGTCCTCGGCCTCGTCACCCTCCTCGCACTGGCCCTGCGCCGATCGATCACCCGCCCCCTCGGACAGGTCTCCGAGGGAGCCCGCGCCCTGTCCGACGGCGACCTCTCCTACGACATCCGCTACGCGGGACGCGACGAACTCGGGGACGTCGCCGACACGTTCCGTGAGCTGCGGGTGACCAGCGAGCGGCTGGCCGGCGAGATCCGCGCCATGAACACGGCGATCGACGCGGGCCGGCTCGAACACCGGGCCGACGTCGACTCCTTCGACGGCACCTGGGCCCTGCTGCTGCGCGGCATGAACGGCACCATGTCCTCCTTCGCCGCCGCCCACGGCCGCCGCAGAAGGGCCGAACGGGAGCTGGAGGGCATCTTCAACCTCTCCCTGGACCTGCTCTGCATCAGCGACGTCGACGGCTACTTCAAGCGGGTCAACCCGGCCTTCGAACGCACTCTGGGCTATCCGATCGAGACGCTGACCTCCCGGCCGCTCATCGACTTCGTCCACGAGGAGGACCGGGACATCACCCGCGAGGCTCTCGCGCTGCTGGCGAGCGGCGCCGAGGTCGCCGAGTTCGTGAACCGGTACATCCGCGCCGACGGCACCGAGTGCTGGCTGCAGTGGAGCGCCCGGCCGGTCGCCGAGGAAGGCCTCGTCTACGCCGCCGCCCGTGACGTCACCGAGAGCCGCCGGGCCTCGCTGGAGCAGGCCGCGCTGCGCCGGGTCGCCACCGAGGTCGCGCGCGGGGTGCCGCCGGCCCAGGTGTTCACGACGGTGGCGGAGGAGGTCGGGGCGCTGCTGGACACGGCCGCCGCCGTACTGCGGTACGAACCCGACCGCGGCGTCACGGTCCTCGGCGCCGCCCACGCGCGGGCCGACGCGACCGCCGAGGCCGCCCGGATGATCCGCCGGGAGGGGGCCCGCAGGACCATCGACCAGGTGGCCCGGACCCGGTCCGCCGCCCGATCGGGCACCTCCGTGGGCGCCCCCATCGTCGTCGACGGCCGGCTGTGGGGGGTCGTCGTGGCGGCCTCGCTCCTGGATCCGCTGCCGGACGGCACCGAGTCCCGGCTCGCCGACTTCACCGAACTGATCGCCACCGCGATCGCCAACGCCGACAGCCGTGCCCAGCTCACCGCCTCCCGTGCGCGCGTGGTGGCCGCCGGGGACGCCTCCCGTCGCCGTATCGAACGAGATCTCCATGACGGTGTCCAGCAGCGCCTGGTCTCCCTCCAACTGGAGCTGCGGATGACGGAGACCCTGGTGGAGGACCGCTCCTCGGAACTCGCCCGGCAACTCGACCACCTGGGCAAGGGCCTCGACAGCGTCTTCCAGGACCTGCTCCGGGTGGCCCGGGGCATCCACCCCGCCGTCCTCTCCCGAGGCGGCCTCGGCCCCGCCCTGCGCGCCCTGGCCCGCCGCGCCGCCGTCCCCGTGGAACTCGACCTCGGCTTGGCCGGCGCCCGCTTCCCGGAACAGGTCGAGGTGGCCGCGTACTACGTCACCTCCGAGTGCCTCACCAACGCCGTCAAGCACGCGCGCGCGAGCGTGGTCACGGTGGCGGCCGAGGAACGTTCGGGCGTCCTGGAGCTGGTCATCGCCGACGACGGTGTCGGGGGAGCGGAACCCGACAAGGGGTCGGGCCTGATCGGGCTCATCGACCGGGTGGAGGCGATCGGCGGCCGGTTGACCGTGACCAGCCCGCCGGGCGCCGGTACGACGCTGACGGTGCGGCTGCCGGTGACGCCACCGGAGGAGGCCGCGGACGACCTGCCGTACGCGTGACCGCCCGGAACGACGCGTCGTGCGCGACCGCCCGAAGCGTACGCGGTGAGGCCCGATTCAAGGGGGAGTCCGGGACTCGGTACGGACGTACGTTCCGGGCGGTCGGGTCGGACGGCGGAGACGGCCGTCCGCTCCGGGGCAGGCGGACGCCCACCGTCCTCGTCCGAGGCGGCCGGTCGACCCGCGCTGCACTTTCGAGCATGGCGCGTGCACGTTCAGGTGTCTTCCTGGCCCGCCCCCAACTAGGCTTCCTGCTAGCCGTAAGACCCGTGTTCAGGCAGGCTGTTGGAACAAACGGGACAGGTCGGGCAAGGGGGAGACCGAGACCATGGAGGCCGATCAGCATCCGGTGCGCGGGCGAGTGGTGCTCGCGGACGACGACGTGCTTCTGCGGGAGGGGCTGGCGAGCCTCTGCGAGCGCGTCGGCTACGAGGTGGTGGGGCAGGCCGGCGACGCCGCCGGGCTCATGGACCTCGTGGAGAACGAGCTGCCGGACATCGCCATCGTCGACATCCGCATGCCACCGACGCAGTCCACCGAGGGGCTGAAGGCGGCCGGCGCCATCCGGGAGCGGTATCCGTCGGTCGGGATCCTGGTGCTCTCGGCGTTCGTCGAGGTCGAGGACGCGTTGGAGCTGCTGGCCGGTGGGCGCAGCATCGGCTACCTGCTCAAGAGCCGCATCACGGTCGTGGACGAGTTCCTGGAGACCCTCGACCGCATCCGGCGGGGCGGGTCCGTGGTCGACCCGTCGCTGGTGCGGGAGCTGGTCGCCGCGCAGCGACGCGACGACCCCTTGTCCATGCTGAGCAACAGGGAGCGTGAGGTCCTCGGCCTCATGGCCGAAGGGCGCTCCAACGCGGGGATCGGGAGGCGGCTGTGGGTGACCGAAGGGACCGTCGAAAAGCATGTGCGCAGTATTCTGGGGAAGCTGCGGTTGCCCGAGGAGCCGGATGATCACCGGAGGGTGCTCGCGGTTCTGACGTTTCTGGAGACGCGTTAGACCGCGCTCCGCACGGGGGTCTGCCGGCCCCCGTGATGTCAGCGGGCGCCAGTAGGGTGTGGAGCATGGCCGATCCCTCCAGCTACCGCCCCAGTCCGGGGCAGATCCCGGACTCCCCCGGGGTGTACAAGTTCCGTGACGAGCACCGCCGGGTGATCTACGTCGGGAAGGCGAAGAGCCTGCGCCAGCGCCTGGCGAACTACTTCCAGGACCTGGCGGGCCTCCACCCGCGCACCCGCTCCATGGTCACCACGGCCGCCTCCGTGGAGTGGACGGTGGTGTCCACGGAGGTCGAGGCGCTTCAGCTGGAGTACTCCTGGATCAAGGAGTTCGACCCCCGGTTCAACGTCAAGTACCGCGACGACAAGAGCTATCCGTACCTCGCGGTCACGATGAACGAGCAGTACCCGCGCGTGCAGGTGATGCGCGGTCACAAGAAGAAGGGCGTGAGGTACTTCGGGCCGTACGCGCACGCGTGGGCGATCCGGGACACGGTCGACCTGCTGCTGCGGGTCTTTCCCGTGCGCACCTGCTCGGCCGGGGTGTTCAAGAACGCGGCCCGCACGGGCCGGCCCTGTCTGCTCGGCTACATCGGCAAGTGCGCGGCCCCCTGCGTCGAGCGGATCTCCGCCGAGGACCACCGCGAACTGGCCGAGGAGTTCAGCGACTTCATGGCCGGGCGGACGGGCACGTACCTCCGCCGCCTCGAGAAGCAGATGACGGACGCGGCCGAGGAGATGGAGTACGAGCGGGCCGCCCGCCTGCGTGACGACATCGAGGCCCTGAAGAAGGCCATGGAGAAGAACGCGGTCGTCCTCGCCGACGCGACCGACGCCGACCTGATCGCGGTCGCCGAGGACGAGCTGGAGGCGGCCGTCCAGATCTTCCACGTCCGCGGCGGACGCGTACGTGGCCAGCGCGGGTGGGTCACCGACAAGGTCGAGGCCGTCACCACCGGTGACCTCGTCGAACACGCCCTCCAGCAGCTGTACGGGGAGGAGACCGGGGACTCGGTGCCCAAGGAGGTGCTGGTTCCCGCCCTGCCCGACCCCGTGGATCCCGTGCAGCAGTGGCTGACCGAGCGCCGCGGCTCCGGCGTGTCGTTGCGCATCCCGCAGCGCGGCGACAAGAAGGCGCTCATGGAGACCGTCGCGCGCAACGCCCAGCAGTCGCTCGTCCTGCACAAGACCAAGCGCGCCTCCGACCTCACCACCCGCTCCCGCGCCCTGGAGGAGATCGCCGAGGCCCTCGACCTGGACAGCGCGCCGCTGCGGATCGAGTGCTACGACATCTCCCACCTCCAGGGCGACGACGTGGTGGCGTCGATGGTCGTCTTCGAGGACGGGCTCGCACGCAAGAGCGAGTACCGGCGCTTCCAGATCAAGGGGCGGGTCGGGGACACGCAGGTCTGGCACGGCGAGGGGCAGGACGACGTCCGGTCCATGCACGAGGTGATCGCTCGCCGCTTCCGCCGCTACCTCGCCGAGAAGGAGAAGACCGGCGAGTGGCCGGACGACTCCGACGGGGCGGAGAGCCCCGGGGACGGCCTCGGCGGCCCCGCGGCGAACGGCCTCAAGGACGACGACGGCCGCCCCAAGCGCTTCGCCTACCCGCCCCAGCTCGTCGTCGTCGACGGCGGGCAGCCCCAGGTGGCCGCCGCGCGGCGGGCCCTGGACGAGCTGGGCATCGACGACATCGCCGTGTGCGGCCTCGCCAAGCGCCTGGAGGAGGTCTGGGTCCCCGGCGAGGACGACCCGGTGATCCTGCCCCGCACCAGCGAGGGCCTGTACCTGCTCCAGCGTGTCCGGGACGAGGCCCACCGCTTCGCCATCACCTACCAGCGCACCAAGCGGTCCAAGAGGTTCCGGGCGAGCCCCCTGGACGACGTGCCCGGACTCGGCGACACCCGCAAGCAGGCGCTGCTCAAGCACTTCGGCTCACTGAAGAAGCTCCGTGCCGCGACGATCGACCAGATCTGCGAGGTCCCCGGTATAGGACGCAAGACGGCCGAGACCATCGCCGGGGCCCTCGCCCGGGCGGCTCCGGCCGCACCCGCCGTGAACACGGCCACTGGGGAGATCATGGAGGAAGAGGAGCCCGGTACGACCGCGGACCCCTCTGGGGAGCCCGTGGCCGCGGGCCCCCCCGGACCGGCGGCGAGGGCAGGAGACATGACCGAGTACGACGAGCGCTCAGCACCCACGGAGCGCTCAGCACCCACGGAGCGCTCAGAGCGTCCGGAAGAACAGCACCACGAGCACACAACGGAGCGCGGGGCGGCCCACAGCGCGGCGGGCGAGCATGCCTCACAGCACCCAGCGCCACAGGAAGACGGAGCACACGTGAGTACGGGCATCGAAACAGCCGGGGTCCCCGAGGCGGCCATCCCCGAGCTGGTCATCATCTCCGGTATGTCCGGCGCCGGACGGTCCACGGCCGCCAAGTGTCTGGAAGACCTCGGCTGGTTCGTCGTCGACAACCTGCCGCCCGCGCTGATCCCCACCATGGTGGAGCTCGGCGCCCGCTCCCAGGGGAACGTGGCGCGGATCGCGGTCGTCGTCGACGTCCGAGGCCGCCGCTTCTTCGACAACCTGCGCGACTCCCTCGCCGACCTGGAGACGAAGAACGTCACCCGGCGGATCGTCTTCCTGGAGTCCTCCGACGACGCCCTCGTGCGCCGCTTCGAGTCCGTGCGCCGCCCGCACCCCCTCCAGGGCGACGGCCGCATCACCGACGGCATCGCCGCCGAGCGCCAACTGCTGCGCGAGCTGCGCGGCGACGCCGACCTGGTGATCGACACCTCCAGCCTGAACGTGCACGAGCTGCGCGCCAAGATGGACGCCCAGTTCGCCGGTGAGGAGGAGCCCGAGCTCCGGGCCACCGTCATGTCCTTCGGCTTCAAGTACGGCCTCCCGGTCGACGCCGACCTGGTCGTGGACATGCGCTTCCTGCCCAACCCGCACTGGGTCCCCGAGCTGCGCCCGTACACCGGCCTCAACGAGGAGGTCTCCGCGTACGTCTTCAACCAGCCCGGCGCCAAGGAGTTCCTCGACCGCTACACCGAGCTGCTCCAGATGATCGCCGCCGGCTACCGCCGCGAGGGCAAGCGGTACGTGACCATCGCGGTCGGCTGCACCGGCGGCAAGCACCGCTCGGTCGCCACCTCCGAGAAGCTCGCCGCCCGCCTCGCGTCCCAGGGCGTCGAGACCGTGGTCGTGCACCGGGACATGGGGCGCGAGTGACCGGACGTACCGCGCTGCGGCTGGGCAGGCTGCGCCGGGGCACCCCCGAGGGTGGCGCCGCCCGGCCCGCCGAGGCCCGCGGGGCCAGGCCGCGCCGACGGGGCGCCCAGCCCAAGGTCGTCGCGCTCGGCGGCGGCATGGGCCTGTCCGCCTCGCTCGCCGCCCTCCGTCGGATCACCGGCGACCTCACCGCCGTCGTCACCGTGGCCGACGACGGAGGCTCCAGCGGGCGCCTCCGTGACGAGCTGGGCGTGCTGCCGCCCGGCGACCTGCGCAAGGCGCTGGCCGCGCTGTGCGGCGACGACGACTGGGGCCAGACCTGGGCCCGGGTCATCCAGCACCGCTTCCAGTCCCAGGGCGAGCTGCACGAGCACGCGGTCGGCAACCTGCTGATCGTCGCCCTGTGGGAGCAGCTCGGCGACCATGTCCAGGCCCTTGACCTGGTCGGCAGGCTCCTCGGCGCCCAGGGCCGGGTGCTGCCCATGTCGGCCGTACCGCTGGAACTCCAGGCCTTGGTCAAGGGGCACGACCCGGCGCGTCCGGACGACGTCGACACCGTCCGGGGGCAGGCGACCGTCGCCCTCACCCCCGGCGAGGTGCAGTCCGTGCACGTCGTACCGCACGACCCGCCCGCCGTGCCCGAGGCCGTGGCGGCGGTCCGCGACGCCGACTGGGTGGTCCTCGGTCCCGGCTCCTGGTTCTCCTCGGTGATCCCGCACCTGCTCGTGCCCGAGCTGCTCGACGCCCTCACCGAGACCAAGGCCCGGCTCGTGCTCTCGCTGAACCTCGCTCCGCAGCCCGGAGAAACCGATGGCTTCTCCCCGCAGCGTCATTTGGAGGTTTTGGCACGACACGCCCCTAAACTCGCCCTGGACGTGGTGCTGGCCGACGAGGCCGCCGTGCCCGACCGCGATTCCCTGACCGACGCCGCCAAACGGTTCGGTGCCGCGGTCGAGCTGGCGCCCGTGGCCCGGACCGATGGATCTCCACGGCACGATCCGGAGCTGTTGGCCGCCGCGTACGACCGTATTTTTCGGATGCATGGAAGGATCGGCCCATGGCGATGACGGCAGCGGTGAAGGACGAGATCTCCCGGCTACCCGTCACCCGGACCTGCTGCAGAAAGGCGGAGGTCTCGGCGATCCTGCGGTTCGCGGGCGGGCTGCACCTGGTGAGCGGCCGCATCGTGATCGAGGCGGAGCTGGACACCGCGATGGCGGCCCGCCGCCTCAAGCGGGACATCCTGGAGATCTTCGGCCACAGCTCCGAACTGATCGTGATGGCCCCCGGCGGACTGCGCCGCGGCTCCCGGTACGTCGTCCGTGTGGTCGCGGGCGGTGACCAGCTCGCCCGGCAGACGGGCCTGGTGGACGGCCGCGGCCGACCCATCCGGGGCCTGCCCCCGCAGGTCGTCTCCGGGGCCACCTGCGACGCCGAGGCGGCCTGGCGCGGCGCGTTCCTGGCCCATGGCTCGCTCACCGAGCCCGGCCGCTCGTCCTCCCTGGAGGTGACCTGCCCGGGCCCGGAGGCGGCACTCGCCCTCGTCGGCGCCGCCCGCCGGCTGTCGATCGGGGCGAAGGCCCGCGAGGTCCGGGGCGTCGACCGGGTCGTCGTACGGGACGGGGACGCCATCGGCGCGCTCCTGACCCGTCTCGGCGCCCATGAGTCGGTGCTGGCGTGGGAGGAGCGGAGGATGCGCCGCGAGGTCCGCGCCACGGCCAACCGGCTCGCCAACTTTGACGACGCCAACCTGCGCCGTTCGGCCCGTGCCGCCGTCGCCGCCGGCGCCCGGGTGGGCCGCGCCCTGGAGATCCTCGGCGACGACGTTCCCGAGCACCTCGCCGCCGCCGGACGGCTGCGCATGGAGCACAAGCAGGCATCCCTGGAGGAGCTGGGCGCACTCGCCGACCCGCCGCTCACCAAGGACGCCGTCGCGGGCCGTATCCGTCGGCTGCTGGCCATGGCCGACAAGCGTGCCTCGGACCTCGGCATCCCCGGCACCGAGGCCAGCATCACCGAGGAGATGGCCGAGAACCTGGTGGGCTGACAGAGCGCCAGGACAGCTCAACCAGCGGGTGTCGATGCCTACTTGGGGTGTCGGCACCGGCTTTCGTATTTCTGCGTGAATTCCGTGTATGGCCTGTGCGGCCCCCTTGACGTGGCTCATGTCTGACATGAGCCTGGCGTCTGTTCACCACAGTGGCGAACCACTGCAAGGGGGGCTCATGAGACGAAGAGCGAGATCGATCCTCGCCGCGGGCGCGCTCCTGCTGGGCGGAGGCGCGGGACTGGCGCCGTTCGCCCAAGCGGCCGAGAACGAGGGTTCCGACGCGGACGAAGTCAAGGTGTTCCGCGCCGAGGTGACGAAGAAGCAGGTGCCCCTGTTGCTCGCGGCCGGGCAGGACGGGCACGAACTCAGCGAGCAGGCGCCGGAGAAGGGCACCGCGTCGGTCGAGGTCTACCTCACCGACAAGCAGGCGGACGCCCTGGAGAAGCAGGGCGTCGAGCTCAAGGAGCACAGGCTCACCAGCAAGGCGGAGGCCCGTGTGGCCGCCGCCGGTGACGGGGTCTACCGCCCGTACAGCGGCGCGGGCAACCTCAAGGAGGAGATCCTCCGTACGGGCCAGGAGAACCCGTCGCTGACCAAGGTGGTCTCCATCGGGAAGTCCCTCCAGGGGCAGGACATCCTCGCGCTCAAGCTGACCAAGAACGCGAAGAAGACCAAGGACGGCGCCAAGCCCTCCGTCCTGTACATGTCCAACCAGCACGCGCGTGAGTGGATCACGCCGGAGATGACCCGGCGCCTGATGCACCACTACCTGGACAACTACAAGACGGACAAGCGGATCAAGAAGATCATCGACACCACCGAGCTGTGGTTCGTGATCTCCGCCAACCCGGACGGCTATGACTTCACCCACCAGGCCGACGCCAACCGCCAGTGGCGCAAGAACCTGCGGGACGTCAACGGCGACAAGGTGATCACGGTCGGCGACGGCGTCGACCTCAACCGCAACTTCGCCTACAAGTGGGGCTACGACGACGAGGGCTCGTCCCCCTACCCCACCAGCGAGACCTATCGCGGCGGCGGCCCCAACTCGGAGCCCGAGACCAAGGCCCTGGACGCCTTCGAGAAGCGCATCGGCTTCGAGTACGGCATCAACTACCACTCGGCCGCCGAACTCATCCTCTACGGGGTCGGCTGGCAGGTGGCCAGCCCCAGCCCGGACGACGTGCTCTACAAGTCCCTGGCCGGTACGCCGGAGAACCCCGCGATCCCCGGCTACCACCCCCAGCTCTCCTCCGAGCTGTACACCACCAACGGTGAGGCGGACGGCCACGCGGCCAACGTCAACGGCACGGCGATGTTCACCCCCGAGATGTCGACCTGCCAGACCGTGTCCGCCATCGACCCGGACGACGCGTGGAAGCCCGAGGACTGCGCCTCCGTCTTCACCTTCCCGGACGACGAGAAGCTGATCAAGCAGGAGTTCGAGAAGAACATCCCGTTCGCGCTCTCCGTCGCCGAGTCCGCCGTCAGGCCGGACCAGCCGAAGTCCTCGGTCGGCGTCGACGCCCCCGACTTCACCCCGGCCGACTTCACCACGTCGTACTCGCGCGGCGCCGACCAGACGATCTCCGTCGTCGCCCGCAAGTCCGTGCGGGACAAGGAGCTGAGGTACCGGATCAACGGCCGGGGCCCCACCTACGACCAGACGCTCAAGCCCTGGAAGGGCGGCGAGACGTTCGGCGGTGAGGACAACCTCTGGTTCGACGAGTACCGGGCCAAGGTCCAGGACGGCGAACCGGGCGACAAGGTCGAGGTCTGGTTCACCGGCGAGACGAAGAGCGGCAAGCCCACCCGCAGCGAGCGCTTCACCTACACGATCGCCGAGCGGCCCAAGGCCGACACCCTGGTGGTCGCCGAGGAGGGCGCGACCGCGACCCAGGCGCAGACCTATGTCGACGCGCTGAAGGCCAACGGCAAGAAGGCGCTCGTCTGGGATGTCGCGACCCAGGGCGCACCCGACGCGCTCGCCGTACTGAAGCACTTCAAGCAGGTCGTGCACTACACGGGCGCCGTCCGGCCGGGCGTCGCCACCCAGCTCGAGCTGCGCGCCTACCTCAACGAGGGCGGCAAGCTGATCGAGTCCGGCGAGAGCGCCGGCGGCGCCGTCGATCTTGGCGACGGCACCCTGTCGAACGACTTCAGCCAGTACTACCTGGGCGCCTACAGCCGTACGTCCCTGCCCGACGCCAAGGCCTTCGCGGGCCTCGCCCGGCTCGACGGCTTCACGGGAACGCTCGGCGACGCGCCCGGCAACCCGCTGAACACCGCCGGATCGTTCGGCATCACGTCGGACGCCCTGCCGGTGGAGACGTACCCGCAGTTCGCGAGCGCCGGCGCGGGCCAGTACCCCGGCACCGTCAACCCCTACGGTCCGTACGAGGGCGCGTCCATGGCGGCCGTCACGCACAGCGACTACGCCTGGAACCGTCTGACCCGCACGATCGACCTCACCTCGGTGAGCGCGGCCGACAAGCCGACGCTGCGCACCCAGATGCTGTGGAACACCGAGGAGGGTTACGACCACGCGGTCCTGGAGGCGCACACGGCCGGGGCGGACGACTGGACGACGCTGCCGGAGACGAGTGGCGCCACCTCCGCCGCCGTGCCCGTCGAGTGCGAGGCCGGGTACTTCATCCAGGGCCACCCGGCCTTGAAGCGGTACCTGACCCTGGGCGCCGGGGGCTGTGTGCCGACCGGCACCAGCGGTGCCTGGAACAGCTTCACCGGGGCCTCCGACGGCTGGCAGAAGGTCGAGTTCGATCTGTCCGCGTACGCCGGGAAGAAGGTCGAGGTGTCGCTCAGCTACATCACCGACCCCGGCAGCGGCGGTCGCGGCGTCCTCGCCGACAACGCCGGCCTCGTCATCGGCGGCACGCCCGGCACGGTCGACGGATTCGAGACGTCGCTCGGTGCCTGGAGCGTCGCCGGCCCGCCCGCGGGCAGCCCGGCGGTCGTGAAGGACTGGGGCCTGTCGGGTGAACTGTTCAAGACGTACGGAGCGGTCACCACGGACGACACCGTGCTGCTGGGCTTCGGCCTGGAGCAGGTCCCCTCGGCGGCAGACCGCAAGGCACTGCTGGGCAAGGCGCTGGCGGCGCTGAGGAACTGAGCGCCGACTGCGCCGACCGGCTGACAAGAGGCTGGTGAGCGGCCCTCCGGACGTCTGAAATCAGATGATCGGAGGGCCGCTCAAAAGGTAATCAGCTTGTAAAACCCGGGCGGTCCGTGCCCCTACTGGCGAGTACGGACCGCACCGGCATGTATAGGGCATCTCGATGTCACTCGACGGCCCCTGGGGAGGTAGGGTCGTAGGCGGTCGGGGACATCCCATACAGCTCGCCGGCACTGAGCCGGCGTACCAACGAGGAGATCGGTTCGTGACGATCCGCGTAGGCATCAACGGCTTTGGCCGCATCGGTCGTAACTACTTCCGCGCGCTGCTGGAGCAGGGTGCAGACATCGAGATCGTGGCTGTCAACGACCTGGGTGACACCGCGACCACCGCTCACCTGCTGAAGTACGACACCATTCTGGGCCGTCTCAAGGCCGAGGTGTCGAACACCGCCGACACGATCACTGTGGACGGCCACACCATCAAGGTCCTCTCCGAGCGCAACCCCGCCGACATCCCGTGGGGCGAGCTGGGCGTGGACATCGTCATCGAGTCCACCGGCATCTTCACGAAGAAGGCCGACGCCGAGAAGCACCTCGCCGGCGGCGCCAAGAAGGTCCTCATCTCGGCTCCGGCCAAGGACGAGGACATCACCATCGTGATGGGTGTCAACCAGGACAAGTACGACCCGGCGAACCACCACGTCATCTCCAACGCGTCCTGCACCACCAACTGTGTGGCACCGATGGCCAAGGTCCTCGACGAGAACTTCGGCATCGTCAAGGGTCTGATGACGACGGTCCACGCCTACACCAACGACCAGCGCATCCTGGACTTCCCGCACTCGGACCTGCGTCGCGCCCGCGCCGCCGCCGAGAACATCATCCCGACCACCACGGGCGCCGCGAAGGCCACCGCGCTGGTCCTCCCGCAGCTCAAGGGCAAGCTCGACGGCATCGCGATGCGCGTCCCGGTCCCGACCGGATCGGCCACCGACCTGGTCGTGACGCTCCAGCGCGAGGTCACCAAGGACGAGGTCAACGCCGCGTTCAAGAAGGCCTCCGAGGACGGCGACCTCGCGGGCTACCTGGCCTACACCGAGGACGCGATCGTCTCCTCTGACATCGTCAGCGACCCGGCCTCCTGCACCTTCGACTCCTCCCTGACCATGGTCCAGGAGGGCAACTCGGTGAAGATCCTCGGCTGGTACGACAACGAGTGGGGCTACTCCAACCGCCTCGTCGACCTGACGGTCTTCGTCGGCAACCAGCTCTGATCCACAGAGCAGGCACCTGGATGTGACGGCAGGGCTCGGGCGGCGCAGCGACGCGCCGCCCGGGCCCTGACGCACGTACGAAAGCGCCCCTCCTACGTTCACGAGCACCACACGTCCTCTTCGGGAGCCCCTTCACATGAAGACGATCGACGAACTCCTCGCCGACGGAGTCGCCGGCAAGCGGGTCTTCGTCCGCGCCGACCTCAACGTGCCGCTGGACGGCACGCGCATCACCGACGACGGCCGCATCCGCGCCGTCCTGCCCACCGTGAAGGCGCTGGCCGAGGCGGGCGCGCGCGTCGTCGTCGCCTCCCACCTGGGCCGCCCCAAGGGTGCCCCGGACCCGGCCTTCTCCCTCGCCCCGGCCGCCGCCCGCCTCGGTGAACTCCTCGGCGCCGACGTGGCGTTCGCGACGGACACGGTCGGCGAGTCCGCCACAGCCACGGTCGCGGGCCTGACCGACGGCCAGGTCGCCGTGGTCGAGAACCTCCGCTTCAACGCCGGCGAGACGTCCAAGGACGACGCCGAGCGCGCTGCCTTCGCCGACCAGCTCGCCGCCCTCGCGGACGTCTACGTCGGTGACGGCTTCGGTGCGGTCCACCGCAAGCACGCCTCGGTCTTCGACCTGCCGGCCCGGCTGCCGCACTACGCCGGGTACCTGATCGCCACCGAGGTCGGCGTCCTGAAGAAGCTCACCGACGACGTCCAGCGCCCCTACGTCGTCGCGCTCGGCGGCGCCAAGGTCTCCGACAAGCTTGCCGTCATCGACCAGCTGCTCGGCAAGGCCGACCGCATCCTCATCGGCGGCGGCATGGCGTACACCTTCCTCAAGGCCAAGGGCCACGAGATCGGCGGCTCCCTGCTCCAGGAGGACCAGCTCGCCGCGGTCACCGAGTACCTGGAGCGCGCGGAGAAGACCGGTGTGGAGCTGGTCCTCCCCGTCGACGCCGTCGTCGCGCCCGCGTTCCCGGACCTGAAGAGCAAGGCTCCGGCCGACGCCACCGCGGTCGCCGCGGACGCCATGCCGACCGACCAGATGGGCCTGGACATCGGTCCGGACTCCCGCAAGCTGTACGCCTCGAAGATCGCCGACGCCGCCACCGTCTTCTGGAACGGCCCCATGGGCGTCTTCGAGCACCCCGACTTCGCCGAGGGCACCAAGGCCGTCGCCCAGGCACTCCTCGACTCGGAGGCCTTCACGGTCGTCGGCGGTGGCGACTCCGCCGCGGCCGTACGCATCCTGGGCTTCGACGAGAACGCATTCGGCCACATCTCGACCGGTGGCGGCGCCTCCCTCGAATACCTCGAGGGCAAGACGCTCCCCGGCCTCGCCGCACTGGAGGACTGACCCTTTATGAGCACGCGCACGCCGCTGATGGCGGGCAACTGGAAGATGAACCTCAACCACCTCGAGGCCATCGCCCACGTCCAGAAGCTCGCCTTCGCCCTCGCCGACAAGGACTACGAGGCCTGTGAGGTCGCGGTCCTGCCGCCCTTCACCGACCTGCGCTCGGTCCAGACCCTGGTCGACGGCGACAAGCTCAAGATCAAGTACGGCGCCCAGGACCTCTCGGCGCATGACTCCGGCGCCTACACCGGCGAGATCTCCGGCCCGATGCTGGCCAAGCTGAAGTGCACGTTCGTGGCGATCGGCCACTCCGAGCGCCGCCAGTACCACGACGAGACCGACGAGATCGTCAACGCCAAGGTCAAGGCCGCCTTCAAGCACGGCCTCACCCCGATCCTCTGCGTCGGCGAGGAGCTGGAGGTCCGCGAGGCGGGCAACCACGTCACCCACACCCTCGCCCAGGTCGAGGGCGGCCTGAGGGACGTCCCCGCCGAGCAGGCCGAGACCGTCGTCGTCGCCTACGAGCCCGTCTGGGCCATCGGCACCGGCAAGGTCTGCGGCGCCGAGGACGCCCAGGAGGTCTGCGCGGCCATCCGCGGCAAGCTCGCCGAGCTGTACTCCCAGGAGACCGCCGACCGGATCCGTATCCAGTACGGCGGCTCGGTCAAGGCCGGCAACGTCGCCGAGATCATGGCCCAGGCCGACATCGACGGCGCGCTCGTCGGCGGCGCCTCGCTCGACGCCGACGAGTTCGTCAAGATCGTGCGCTTCCGCGACCAGTGAGTAGGCGGTAGCAGCGAGACGTCGTACTCTTGCGGGGACCGGCCGCCGCGGCCGGTCCCCGCAGTCCATCAGAATCCGAGGAAGTTGGTCCAGCCGTGGTTATGGGGTTCTCGATCGCCCTGATCGTCTTCAGCCTGCTGATGATGCTGCTGGTGCTGATGCACAAGGGCAAGGGCGGCGGCCTCTCCGACATGTTCGGTGGCGGTATGCAGTCGTCCGTCGGTGGCTCCTCGGTCGCCGAGCGCAACCTCGACCGGATCACCGTGGTGGTCGGTCTGCTCTGGTTCGCGTGCATTGTCGTACTCGGCATCCTGATGAAGGTCAACAACTGACCGGCGTCACGGACGCACCATTCCGCACGTAAAGCCCCATGCCGGGTCCGCGACTTCGAACGCGGCCTATCATGGGGCTTGCGTCTGTGGGCGGGATGTAACTCCAATCACTGGACGCGCGTTGGGCCTTACGTAGACTGAGGCGCTCGCAGCGAAGCGAAACGCCGACTCGCTTCGCCGCACCATCACGCAGGGAGTTACGACCGTGGCAAGTGGCAACGCGATCCGAGGAAGCCGGGTCGGGGCGGGGCCGATGGGCGAAGCCGAGCGCGGCGAGTCCGCACCCCGGCTGCGCATCTCCTTCTGGTGCTCCAACGGACACGAGACCCAGCCGAGCTTCGCCAGCGACGCTCAGGTCCCCGACACCTGGGACTGCCCGCGCTGCGGCTTCCCGGCCGGACAGGACCGGGACAACCCGCCGGACCCACCGCGCACCGAGCCCTACAAGACCCACCTCGCCTATGTGCGGGAGCGGCGCAGTGACGCGGACGGCGAGGCGATCCTCGCCGAGGCGCTCGCCAAACTGCGGGGCGAGATCTAGACGTTGACACCGGCCGGGCACCGAAGGGTGCCCGGCCGGAGGCGTTCGTGTTCGGGCTGCTTCGCCGCGACTCCTCCGCCTTCCCGGTCCTGGTGCGGCCGGGGCACCCCTGGGCTCCCCTTCTGTCTTTCGCCGCGCTGTACCGGCGCTCAAGGCAGACGTATCCGTTGTCGAGCCGGACGACGACACGGCGACAGCTCGTGTTCCGTCGTGATCGATTAAGTTGGGACCGGCAGCGGGGCAAGGTACAGGCAGGACCAGGTAGGAAAGAAGGCTGAAGTCCGAGATGAACGCAGAAAGCCGTACCAGGCTCAACCGGACGCCGGAGTGGACCGCGCTGGCCGAGCACCGGGAGCAGCTGGGCGATGTGCAGCTGCGTGAGCTGTTCGCGACCCAACCGGGGCGCGGCGCCGGGTACACACTGGAGGTCGGCGATCTGCACGTCGACTACTCCAAGCACCTGGTCACCGACGAGACACTGCGGCTGCTGCGCGAGCTGGCCGCCGCGACCGACGTCTTCGGGCTGCGGGACGCCATGTTCCGCGGCGAGAAGATCAACACCACCGAGGACCGCGCCGTCCTGCACACCGCGCTGCGCGCCCCGCGTGACGCGGTGATCGAGGTCGACGGCGAGAACGTGGTGCCGGGTGTCCACGAGGTGCTCGACAAGATGGCCGGCTTCGCCGAGCGGATCCGCTCCGGCGAGTGGACCGGACACACGGGCAGGCGCATCAAGAACATCGTCAACGTCGGTATCGGCGGTTCCGACCTGGGCCCGGCGATGGCGTACGAGGTGCTGCGCTCCTACACCGACCGTGATCTGACCGTCCGTTTCGTGTCGAACGTGGACGGCGCGGACCTGCACGAGGCGGTGCGGGACCTGGACGCGGCCGAGACGCTGTTCATCATCGCCTCGAAGACGTTCACCACGATCGAGACGATCACCAACGCGACCTCCGCGCGCGACTGGCTGCTCACCGAGCTGAAGGCCGGATCGGAGGCTGTGGCCAAGCACTTCGTGGCGCTGTCGACGAACGCCGAGAAGGTGTCGGACTTCGGGATCGACACGGCCAACATGTTCGAGTTCTGGGACTGGGTCGGCGGGCGGTACTCCTACGACTCGGCGATCGGCCTGTCGCTGATGATCGCGATCGGCCCCGACTGCTTCCGGGAGATGCTGGACGGGTTCCACCTCGTCGACGAGCACTTCCGTACGGCACCCGCCGAGTCCAACGTGCCGCTGCTGCTGGGCCTGTTGGGCATCTGGTACGGCAACTTCCACGACGCCCAGTCGCACGCGGTGCTGCCGTACAGCCACTACCTGTCCAAGTTCACGGCCTACCTGCAGCAGCTGGACATGGAGTCCAACGGCAAGTACGTGGGCCGGGACGGCGTGCCGGTGGAGTGGCAGACCGGGCCGGTGGTGTGGGGCACGCCGGGGACCAACGGGCAGCACGCGTACTACCAGTTGATCCACCAGGGCACGAAGCTGATCCCGGCGGACTTCATCGGTTTCGCCGAGCCGGTCGCCGATCTCGGCGACCGGTTCAAGGCCCAGCACGACCTGCTGATGGCCAACTTCTTCGCCCAGACCCAGGCGCTGGCCTTCGGCAAGACGCCGGACGAGGTACGGGCCGAGGGGGTGGCCGAGGAACTGGTGCCGCACAAGACGTTCAAGGGGAACCACCCGACGACCACGATCCTGGCGAAGGAACTGACCCCGTCGGTCCTCGGCCAGCTCATCGCGCTGTACGAGCACAAGGTGTTCGTCCAGGGTGCCGTCTGGAACATCGACTCCTTCGACCAGTGGGGCGTCGAGCTGGGCAAGGTCCTCGCCAAGCGGGTCGAGCCGGCGCTGACGGAGGGGGCCGAGGTGCCGGGGCTGGACGAGTCCACGACGGCGCTGGTCGCCAAGTACCGGGAGTTGCGCGGCCGGGAGTAGAGGCATCGGGTGGGGAGGGGGAGGCACGCTGTTCCCCTCCCCACCCGGGATTCAGTGGCCCAGACCGGCGCCCCCGTCGACCGGGATGACGGCCCCCCGGACGTAACCGGCGCCGGCGAGGAACGCCACCGCGTCGGCGACCTCCTCGGGGCGGCCGAGACGGCCGGCGGGGGTGGTGCGCAGCAGGTCCCGGCGCTGTTCGGGGGTGAGGGCGCGGCTCATGTCGGTCTCGGTGAGGCCGGGGGCCACGACGTTGCAGGTGATGTCGCGGGGGCCGAGTTCCTGAGTCAGGGACCGGGCGAAGCCGACGAGTCCGGCCTTGGCGGCGGCGTAGTTGGTCTGTCCGGGGGCGCCGTGCAGGGCGGCCGTGGAGGAGATCAGGACGATACGGCCGTGGCCCGCGCGGAGCATGCCGCGCACCGCGCGCTGGGCGACACGGAAGGCGCCGGTGAGGTTGGTGTCGATGACGGAGGTGAAGTCCTCCTCGGTCATCCGTACCAGCAGCCTGTCGTGGGTGACGCCCGCGCCCGCGACCAGGACGGTGACCGGACCGTGGGCCGCCTCGGCCTCCTTGAAGGCCTGATCGACCTGTCGGCTGTCCGTCACATCGCACCGCACGGCGAGGAACCCCTCGGACGCGGGGGGTACCTCGCCGCGGTGGGTCACGGTGACCTGGTCCCCGGCGGCCGAGAAACGGCGGGCTATGGCGAGTCCGATGCCCCTGTTCCCGCCGGTGACGAAGACTGAGCGGGGGGTGGGCTGTGTCATCGGGGATCCCTCTTCGTACGTGGGGGCTAGGGTTCGTTGTCGGGTGCGGCTCCGGTGGGGCTTCTCGCGCCGTTCCCCGCGCCCCAGAAAGCCCCGGCCCCGGTGGGCTGGAAGGCGACGGGCGGGTGGGTCCGAAAGGCATGGGGCGCAGCCCCTGCAAGCAGCCCCTGCAAGCAGCCCCTGCATTCAGCCGCCGCATTTCAGGAGCTCGGGGAACTGCGCGACAAGCCCTCACGTTCGGGCGCGGTACGGGGGCGCAGGCCCGCGGCTGCCACCACGCAGCCGATGAGGGCGAGGGCGGCGACGGAGAGCGTGGCGGCGTACATGGCGTCGAGGAAGGCGCGGTCGGCCGCGGTCGCGAGGCCGGGCAGGTTCAATGAGTCGGCCAGGGAGCGGGCGGCCTCGGCGGAGGTGCGGGCCTGTTCCTCGGCGGCCGGTGACAACCCCGGGGCGGTGGTGGAGAGTTCGGCGCCGGCCATCCGGTCCCGGTAGACGGCCGAGAGAATCGAGCCGGCCATGGCCACACCGAGGGTGCCGCCCACCTGCCGGGTGACGCTGTTGACGGCGGAACCGGCGCCCGCGAGCCGGGGTGGCACCCCGCGCATCATCACGGCGGTGACCGGAGTGCCGACCAGGCCCATGCCGAAGCCCTGGATCCACAGCAGCGCGGCCACGACCGAGAGGGGGGTCCGCCCGTCGAGCCAGGCGTAGGCGACATAGGTGAGGGCGGTGGCCAGGACGCCGGACGCGACCGTCCAGCGGGCCGAGAGCCGACGGCTCAGCGCGGGGGATGCCTGGCTGCCCAGGACGATGCCGACCGCCGCGGCGATCATGACGGTTCCGGCGTCGGCGGGGGAGAGGCCACGAGGGCCCTGCAGATAGAAGGCCGCGTAGAACAGGTGACCGGCCAGCGCCATGAAGGCGATGAGCAGGACCACACTGCCCGCCGTGAAGCCGGGCTGCCGGAAGAGCCGCAGATCCAGGCTGGGCGTCGCGGACCGGCGCTGACCGGCGACGAAGACGGCCAGCACGACACCGCCCAGCACCAGAGGCAGCAGCACACGCGGGCCGTACCAGACGCTGCCGCCGCCGAGCTCGATGATGCCGTAGACGACCCCGCCCAGGCCGAGCACCGACAGGACGAGACCGGGCAGGTCGAGCACCCGGCGGCGGGAACCGCCCAGGTTCGGGACGACGGTCACGACCGCCAGCAGACACAGCGCGACGATCGGGACGTTCACCAGGAACACCGAGCCCCACCAGAAGTGGCTGAGCAGAGCCCCGCCCGCCACCGGGCCGACGGCCACGCCCAGCCCGCTCGACGAACTCCAGATCGCGATGGCCCGGGTGCGCTTCTCCTCGGGGGTGCACTGCACGATGACGGTCAGCGTCGCGGGCATCAGCAGACCGCTGCCCGCGCCCATGAAGGCCCGCGCCACGATCAGCCACGCCGGACTCTCCACGAACGCGCCCGCGCCGGAGGCCACACCGATCAGAGTCAGCCCGGCGAGCAACGTGTTCCGGGGGCCGAAGCGGTCGGCCAGCGCCCCGCCCGCGAAGAGGGTGCCGGCGACGACCAGGGTGTAGGCGCTCGCCACCCACTCCAGTTCGCCGGGGGTCGCGCCCAGGCCCTCCTCCGGGTCGGCGAGCGTGGTGACGGCGACATTGAGGATCGACGTGTCCAGCCAGACCAGCATCTGCGCGCAGACCACGACCAGGAGGACGGGCCAGGAACGGGTGGGCGCGGCGGCCGGTCCTTCGCTCGTCCGGCTCACGGTGCTGCTCATCGGTCGCCTCCCGCGCTCTCACGCCCCGGTTCCAGACCGGTCATTCCTGACCCAGCCCGTCGCGCCAGCTCGATCGCGTGGGCTTCCAGCCCAGTGCCGTACGAGCCCGGTCGTTGGCGGCACCGTGCGCGGAGGTGAGCTGGTGGGCCATGAACCAGCCCAGGAGACGAGGCGCGAGGGCGGCCGGAACCGTGCGCGGCGACGGGCCGGTGAGCGCAAGGGCGAAGTGGGGCAGCCACTGCGCGGCGGGAGCCGGATCGTCGTCCGTCACATGGAACACCCCGGTGGCCTCGGACTCGACGGCCGCCACGGCCGCCCCCACGGCGTCCTCGACGTGCAGGAACGACATGATCCCCGAGCCACCGCCCGGCAGGGGGAGCCGCCCGGCCAGGACGGAGCGGGCGGTCGCGCCGGTACGGGCGTAAGCGGTGCCGGGGCCGTACAGGGTGCCGTAGCGGAGCACCACGCCGTCCAGGCCGCTGCTCGACACCAGACGTTCCAGCTCGGCCACGGCCCGTACCGTCGAGGCCCAGCCAAGGTCGGGGGCGTCCACGTACAGGGGCGCGTCCTCGTCGAGGACCGGGTCGCCGGCCGGGGCGGCGGCGAAGGCGATGGACTGGGCGACCAGCCGGCGCGCACCGGCCGCTCGGGCCGCCTCGATCAGATGGGCGGTGCCCTCGGTGCGCAGCCGGGCGGTGAGGGCGAAGGCGCCCGGCGGGTCGTCCGCCAGCAGCCGCAGCGCCGACATCTGGTGGACGACCACCTCGGGCCGGGCGGCCGACACCGCCGCCAGCACGGCGTCACGGTCGAGGGCGTCGGCGACCACGGTCTCGTCCGCCTCGGGGGCCCGGCCCCGCGCGCCCTGCCGTACCAGCGCGCTCACCCGGTGTCCCCGCGCCCGCAGTGCGCCCACCAGCGGATACCCGACCACTCCGGTGGCCCCGGCGACCAGTACGCGCATGTCTCAGCCCTCCGTGTCCGTGTCGAGTGGCGTGGCGACCCGCAGCAGCAGTCGGCATGCCTTGTCGCCGTCGCGCAGACAGCTCTCGGCGCGGTTCTCCGTCAACGTGACGCCCAGCCCCTCGGACCAGCCGTCGTGGACGGCGGTGCAGGGGCACCGGTAGCCGTCCAGGGAACCGGCCATCCGGACCATGGTGATGGCGAAGTTCCGCTTCAGGGTCAGCACGATCAGGTCGTCGTCCTCGACCTCGGTGGAGGCGTTGCGCAGCTCCTGCGGGAACATCCGGTCGCCGCAGTCGTCGTAGCGGCGGCGCAGCTCCTCCAGGTCCTTGCGGCTGTCGCCGGTATCCGGGAGCGGGCCCGACCGCCGGGCCACCCGCTGTCCCACGTGCAGGGCGACCTTCCGCATCGCCTCCGCGTTGATCTCGTTCGCGGCCTCCTGCCCGAACCTCGCGGCGACGCCCTGGTACCAGTTGGCGTCGTGCTGCCACCACAGCCGGTACGCCTCACTCGCGCGGGCGCGGTGATTGACGCCGTCGGCGTCGGTGTGCGTGCTCATATGTGCTGCTCCTTGGCGGCGAAACGGTCGCGCATCACTCGTTTGAGAACCTTGCCGGTGGCGCCCTTGGCCACGTCGCCGGGCTTCATCCGCAGGGCACGGGTCACCGGCGGGAACCCGGCGGCCGTCAGCACGGCGTTGACCCGCGCGGTCCACGCCTCGTCGCCCTCATCGACGCCAGTCCCCTCCCCCTCACCCTTACGCTCGCCCTCGCCCTCGCCCTCGCTCTCGCCCTCACCCTCGCTCTCGTCCGCGAGCTGGAGCAGCGCGTACGCCTCCGCCTCGCCGTCGCCGTCCCAGTCCGCGCGGACGCCGTCGGGGGCGACCGCGACCACCGTGCAGTCGGCGAGTCCGGGCAGCTCGGCCAGGAGCAGTTCCTCGGTACGGGTGCTGAAGACGATGCCTGCGCGGGTGCGGATGGCGTCCGGGGCCCGGTCGAGGTGGTAGAAGTTGCCGTCCTCGTCCTGGCGGGCGAGGTCACCGGTGAGCCAATAGCCGCCGAGCCGCATCCGGTTCCAGGTCAGCGAGTCGTTCCAGTAACCGGGCGTGAGCGTGGGTGACTTGATGCCCAGCCGGCCGATGTGTCCCGGCGGCAGCGGGGTGCCGTCCTCGGCCAGCACCGCGGCCTCGGCGAAGCTGATGGGCTTGCCGACGCGGCGGGAGTAGGCGGAGGTGTCCTTGGTGTGCCGGTTGTGGAAGACGGAGTAGCCGGCCTCCGACGAACCGAGCCCGTCCACGAACACCGAGCCGTCGACCCGGACACGGCTCAGGTCCCGCCGGACCTCGAGGTGGCTCCCGTGCCGCACGAGCGCCCGGATGTGCGCCTCGTGCGCCGCGTCCCCGGTGTTGAACCACACCTGCACGCTGGACAGGTCACGCGCCGCCAGATCCTCCGCCGCCATCTCACCGAAGGTGCCGGCGAACGCCAGTACGGTCGTCGGCCGGTACTCCTCCACGGCGTCCAGCACATCCGTGCCGCGCTGGCTGGAGAGCAGCTTGATGTCCGTGCGCAGCAGCAGGCAGTACAGCAGCGTCGCCACCATCGCGTTGTGCGCGCCCGGCAGCCCCACCAGGGTGCGCTCCATGTCGGCGCCGGTGGAGAACCGCAGCCGGTGCACCTGGGCGTACATCAGCGTCCGGTGTGTGTGCGGCACCCCCTTGGGCAGCCCCGTGGTGCCGGACGAGTGGGAGATGAGCACCGGGTCGCTCGGGTCGTGCCGGTACGGGTACGACGGCGGCAGCGACGCGCGGTGCTCCGGCCGGATCTGGTCGGCGGTCACCCGGAAGCGGAGCCCGAGCTCGGTTCCGGCCGGCACCTCGTGGTGCGCCTGGTCCGTGAAGGCACCCACCGCGCCCTGTCTGCGTACGTACTCCCGGGCGATCTCCGGGGCCAGATTGCCGTTGACGAAGGAGGGGATGGCGCCGAGCGAGGTCAATGCCAGGAAGTTCACCGCGAACTCCGCCGCCGAGAAGGAGTGGACGGCAACCGGGTCGCGGGGGCGCACGCCCCGCGACGCGTACCAGCCGGCGTATGTCTCGACCACCTCGTGAAGCTGCCCGAGCGTCAGCACGCCGGGGCGGCTGCCGTCGGGTGCCTGCCAGGTGCCGTCGGTGCGCAACACCGGCTCTGTGAGCGGGCGTTCGTATGCCCGCAGTCGCTGGAGGATGTTGCCGGCGCCGAGTGCGGTGTCGGAGCAGATCCGGGCCCGCTCCTGTCTAGTGATGAGCATGGGTCTCCGTCTCGTCGCTTTCCGGAAGCCGTTCGGCGCTGAGGAGGAAGGCCGGCGTCCGGGGTGCGGTGACCAGGACGTGGGTACCGCCATCCCGGAGCAGCCGTCGGTGCGCGGCGGCCAGGTCGAAGAGCCCCTGGACGCTGCCGGGGTGTGCGGCGGTGGCCGGCCGGCCCTCGTCGTGGGTCTCCGTCGAACGGATCGTCACCGGCGCCTCGGTGCCGGGGCGGGCCAGCAGCAACGCCACGGCGAGGGCCGCGGACTCGGGGAGGTCGGGGACCGGGTGGGCGCCGTCGGCGGTGAGTTCCCGGTGCACGGCGGCCAGGCGTTCGCCGCCGCCCAGTTCCACGCCGACCACCAGGACCCGGTCCAGCTCCGGGTCCTCCAGGAGCAGGTCCGCCATGGCCAGCAACTCGGTCACCGGGTCGTCCGGGGTGGAGAGGCTGAACATCTGGCCGGTGATCCCGAACTCCCGGCTGATGTGTCCCAGCACGGAGTTGGGGGTGGCCTGCATGAACAGCAGCGGGTTGTGGACCCGCCCCGCCACCACACGCCGGCTCGCCAGATCGGCCGTGGTGGTGTCCCCCATCAGGGACGCCAGCGCCACCGCCGTACGGGAACCGTCGCCCGGCCGCTCGGTCAGACACCGCGCGGCCACCTCGTACGCCAACGGGCTGAACGCCGACTCCACGAACCCCGGCAGCCGTGGCAACGGGATGTCACCGTCCCGCCCGGTCCCGTGGGTCGCGGTGGCGACGGCGAGCACACCGAGCGGCGAACGCGGCGGCGCCTTGTCGGCCGACGACGCGGACGTGTCGCTGTTCTCCTTCGTCGTCATGGCCGCTCCAGGACGAGTGCGGTGTTGGCGCCCCCGAAGGCGGCGTTGACGGTGAGGGCTCGGCGGACGTCGGCCTGGCGGGGCTGGTTCGGCACATAGTCCAGGTCGCACTCCGGATCCGCCCGGGTGTAACCGGCGGTCGGCGGCAGTACGCCGTCCGTCAGGGCCAGCATGGTGATCACGAACTCCACGACACCGGCCGCCTCCAGCAGGTGCCCGGTGGTGCTCTTGGTGGAGCTGACCGGTATCGACCCGGCCCGCTCCGGGAAGGCCGCGCGCAGCCCCCGGGTCTCGGCACCGTCGTTGTACCTGGTGCCGGTTCCGTGGGCGTTGACATAGCCGAGGCCCGCCCCGTCGGGGTCCCCGGCGAGCCGCAGTGCCTGCCGGGCGGCGCGGGCAAGGCCGACGCCCTCCGGGTGCGGCTGGGCGATGTGGTGGGCGTCGGTGGCCGCGCCCCAGCCGACCACGCTCGCCAGGGGCCGGGCCCCGCGCCGCCGCGCGTGCTCGGCGGACTCCAGCACCACCGCCGCGACCCCGTCACCGAGCAACAGACCGCTGCGGTCCGCGCTGAACGGCCGCACCCTCCCGTCACGGGACAGTGCCCGCCCGGAGTCGAACTTCCCGAACGTCTCCTCCTCCACGAGGTAGCCGCCGGCGCACACCGCCACGTCGATCCGGCCGGAGGAGATCAGCCGGCACGCGTGGATGATCGCGGCGGCCGAGGCGACGCACGCGTTGGTGAAGGTCAGCCGGGGCCCGGTCAGTCCGAGGCCGCCGGCCAGCGACTCGGCGAGATACGCGGGCACGGCATCGACGAGCCGGGCCGGCCCGGAGAGAACCGAACCACTGCCGACCACCGGTTCCGCCAGGGCCGAACCACTGCCGAAGGCTTGCCCGGCGAGGTCCGTACCCGGCCGCGGCGTACTGCTGCCGAGCGCTCGCCCGGCCAGGGCCGAACCACTGCCGACCACCGGCCCCGCCAGGGCCTCGGCGGAGCGCTCGGACCCGTCGCCCGTCCCCTTTCCGGCGGAGCGCCCGGAGCCGTCGCCCGTCCCTTCCCCGGCAGACCGCTCGGACCCTTCTCCAGCCCCCTGGCAGGGAGCGAACCGTCCTGCCTCGGCGGTCGTCCTCTCCCGCCGTCCGTCCGTGTCGCCGGGCCACGCCCCGCCGGTGCCTCGGCCCGCGTCGGCGCGCTCGCGGTGCGTCGCCGCCTTGGCCGCCTCCCGCCAGTACCCCGTGATGCTCGTGCAGTCGCCCGCGATGCCGAGCAGGACCGCCGCGTCCGTGCCCCGTGGCAGGCCGGCCATGTCGAGTGCTTCGGCACCGCACCGGGCGAGGGCGGGGCGGAGGGCCCAGCCCTCGACCATGTCGGGGCCGTCGGGGGCGGCGCCCGCCATCGGCGTACGGTACGGGGCGGTGTCGAAGCGGGTGGTGGGGGCGAAGGAGGGGACGCCCGCGAAGACCCCGCGCCGGAGGGCGTCCGCGCCGGTGCCGAAGGCGGTGCGTACGCCGAACCCCGTCACCGTCACGTCACCGGTCATCGCGGCCACCCCCTTCCGCCGCGTCCGCCCCGGCCCCGCTCAGGAACTCGGTGAGCCGCCGGAGCGAGGTGAGCCGCGCGATGTCCTCGTCGCCGGGCTCCACGACCAGGCCGTACCGCTCCTCCACCACATGCAGCAGCCACACCAACCCCAGGGAGTCCAGGACCAGTTCGGCGTCGTCCCCCAAGTCGTCGGGGACCCCGGGGAAGACCTTGCGGTCGGAGAGCATCTCCCGGACGGTGTCCGTGGTGATGAGGGGTGGCGGAGCGGCTTCCGTGACAGGCGGACAGGGCGCTTGCGTCTCGGCCGGCGCGGAGGCTTCCGTGCTCATGCCTTGGCACCGCGCCCGACGACCTCGGAGACGAGCCCGCCGAGGGTCAGAGAGGCCAGCGGCTCGATGTCGGTGTCCGGGATCTCCACGCCGAACCGTGTCTCCAGCCGGAGTGTGAGCTCGATCAGGCTCAGGGAGTCCAGCTCCAGTCCGCCGACGGTGACGGGGCTCTCGTCCGTGATGCCGTCGCGGCTCAGCAGGATGTTCATCTCGTCGATGACCGTGGTCAGGACGAACTCGCGGATCTCGTCTTCCAGCAGTGACGTGCTCATGATTCAAGCTCCTGAGAAGGTTCCGGTGAAGTTCCAGTGCAAGATGTCCGCCCCGAAGGGACGCCGGGAACCGCGCTCAGCCGACGCAGCGCTCACGCAACGCGGCCGCCTGACGGACCAGCTTCCCGTTGGAGGTGCGGGGCAGGGAGTCCAGCACCCGGACCACGCGGGGCAGCTTGTAGTCGGCCAGTCGCTCCCGGCACCAGCGCAGCAGCTCCTCCGCCGACGGACCCCCGGCCCCGGCGGCGAGCGCCACATACGCCTCGGTCACGTCCTCGTGGACCAGGACCGCCTGCTCGACGGCCGGGTGCGCGCGGAGCACCTGCTCGACCTCGGTGAGGTCGACCTTGAGGCCGCCGACGACGACGAGGGAGTCGGCGCGGCCGCGCACGGTGACCGTTCCGTCGGCGGCCACCGAGGCCCGGTCGCGGGTGTGCAGCCAGCCGTCCGTGTACTGGGTGCCGCCCGAGTCGAAGAGATACGGCGACTCGGCGAGCGCCACGTCCAGTTCACCCTTGTGCTCCCGGACGACCACGCCCGGTGCGGGCCGGCCGACCGAGGGCCGGAGCGTGCCGCCGACGTCGATGGCGACGATGCCGGTCTCGGTGGTGCCGTAGGCCTCGCCGACCCTGACGCCGTACCGTTCGGCGAACCGCGCGGCGACCTCCGGGGGCATCAGCTCGCCTCCGGACACGGCGGTCCGCAGCTCGGGCAGACCGGGGGGATCGAGGGCGGCGGCGAGCAGTTCGTAGTGTGTCGGCACCCCGAACAGCGTGGTGATCCGGTGCTCGACGACGGTCCGCAGGATGTCGCGGGCCGAGACCCGGGGTGCGAAGACGACGGAGACACCGGCCGCAAGTGAGTGCAGCAGCCCGCCGAGCAGGCCGAAGCTGTGCGCCGTCGAGCTGAGCAGCAGCAGCCGGTCACCCTCGCCCGGCATACCGGGGACGGCGGCGAACGACTCGACCTCGGCGGCGATCGACGCGGTCGTCCGGCCGATCACTTTCGGCCGCCCGGTGGACCCCGAGCTGAACTGCACCAGCCGGTGCCCGCCGGCGGCGGGCCGCCCCGCCCTGCGGCACTCGGTGGCGACCTCGTACTCGGGCCGGAAGCCGAACGCCGCCCGGACGTTGGAGCCGGCCCGGACCATGAACTGCGGCCGGCAGCCGGCACAGAGCGCGTCCACCTCGGCGGGCTTGAGCCGGAAGTCGAAGAGCATCACCTGCGCGCCCAGCCGCCACAGCGCGAGCAGTACCTCGACCTGGGTGAAGCTGGGCGGCGTACGGAGCCCCACGGTGCTGCCGGGACCGATGTCGTAACCGGCGAATACGGCGGCCTGCTTGGCCACCCGCTCCCGTAACTCGCCCCGGGTGACGGTCTCCCGCTGATGCGTCAGATACGGCAGGGTGTCGTCCCGCGTGTCGAACAGCCGCTGGACCAGGACGCCCATCCCGTCCTCGCCGGCCGCGGCCGCCACGAGTTCGCCCATGAGGTCTCAGACCTCCTTGCAGAACTCGCCGATGGGCAGGCCCACATGACGCTTGTCCTGGGCCAGATAACCGAGCAGCTCGTCGCCGGTCTGCAACTCGGTGACGTTGAGGACCTTGCCGCCCGGCCCGAGCACCCGTACGTGCCAGTCGTCCTGCACGGTCAGGCTCACCAGCCGCCCGTCCTCCGCGTGTGTGCGGATCTCCAGCAGCGGCCGGGACTCCAGCTTGGCCCGCCCGACCACCACGCGCCGGGTCCGGCCGTCGGCGCCGACCGCCAGCAGGGCGCTCCCGGAGCCGACCTCGCTGAGGTAGTTGGTGCGGTTGTCGGGGCCCAGCGTGTACGAGTGCAGGGCGCCGGCGTTGACCCGGAACGGCCTGGTCGGCATGTACGGCAGCGGGTGGGTCTCGCTGCAGCAGAGCACGAAGCCTGAGGAGTACGAGCCGACGAGGATGCCCTCGTCCTCCTCGAAGTGCGAGCAGGTGTCCACGCAGACCCGGTCGCCGAGCCCGACGTGCCGGATGCTCTCGACCGTGAGCGTGGACAGCTCCAGCTGCGGGGTGGTCGCCTCCAGCAGCCGGGCCAACGCGAACACGTCGTCCGCGCTCCGGGGGGTGAACAGGATGCCGTCGGAACCGCGTTCGAGCACATCGAAGACGATGGCCGCCTCCTCCAGGTCCCCGACGACCGTCACCAGCTTGCCCTCGGCCGACTCGGCCGCCGCGAGCACGATCTCCAGCGGGATCTTGGTCGGGTCGGCGAAGTGGATCACCGTGTACGGCAGCGCCATCGCGCCCGCGCACGACAGCTGAAGGGTGCGGTCGTCCCGTACGTCGATGAAGCCGGCGACGGGAGCACCACCGGCGGCGGCCCGGTTCGCCGAAGCGAGGGAGTCCAGCTCCTCCTGGGTTCCGAACGTCCGCAGCAGGAGGTCGATTCCGGAACCGGCGGCAGCGGAGGTCTCGGCATCGGCCGCGGCCTTCGCCTCCTTGCCCCCCTTGGCGGCGACGCCCTCACCCGGGCCCTTGCGGGAGACGCTCTCCCCAGCACCCTTCCCGGAGACCTTCTCTCCCGCCCCCTTCGCGGAGACGGTCTCGGCCGCATGCCGCAGCGGTGCCGCCGCGGATGTCCCGGGTACCAGCACCCGGGTCACGGTCGGCGGCAACGTCCCCAGCAACTCGGCGTCGGCGGAGACCACCCCGGCCATCCGGGCGTGGACGGCGGCGTCCACCACCGCCTGGAGCTGTGGACGGGGGACTTCACGGAGATCGATCCACGCGAACCTCATGCGACACCTGCCACGATCGTCGAGTAAGGGGTTTCGGTGCTCATGCTCATGTCATTCACGACTTCGCCCGCGCGGCCGTGCACCACTGCGGCCAGCCGGGACACCAGGGAGGCGGGTGAGGGGGCGGAGAAGATCCGGCGGCCGACGGCCAGCCCCCGGCAGCCGGCGGTCATCACGGCCGTGCCGTACTCGATCAGGTCGGAGCCGTCCGGTGGCCCGCCGGCCGCGAGGACGGGGATGGGGCTGTGGGCCACCACCTCGGCCATCCGGTCGAGCGGCAGGGCGACCGACGTCTTCACCAGGTCGGCGCCCAGATCGGCGGCGACGTTCACGATGTGCGCGAGGAGGGCGGGATCGTGCGGGTTGTCGATCCGGGGGCCGCGCGGATAGACCATCGCGATCAACGGCATGCCCCAGGTGTCGCAGGACCGGGCCACCGCGCCCAGGTCGGCCAGTTGGCGCCCCTCGGTGTCCGAGCCGATGTTCACATGGACGCTGACCGCGTCGGCGCCGAGCGCCACCGCCTCCTCGACATCGCCGACCAGCACCTTGGCGTCGGCGTCGGCGGAGCAGACCGTACTGGCGCTCAGATGCACCACCAGCGCGCAGCCCTTGAGGATGTCCGGGGTGAGCGTGCGGGCCCGTCCCTTGTGGACGATGATTCCGTCGGCCCCGCCGGCCACCAGCGCCCTCAGCAGCCCTTCCCACTGTCCCGGAGGGGCGACCGGGCCGTCCGAGACGCTGTGGTCGAGTGGAATGAGCAGGTGCCGGTCGTCACCGGCCGGCGAAAGTCTTCTCAAGCGTAATGGCTTGCCAGTTTTCAGCATGGTTAATGCGCCTTCCTGGCTCCGAGGCCGCATTTCAGAAAGTCGATCCACGACGGCCCGCCGCGGTCTCCATGTCCGAAAAACGATGTTCGTAGAACTTTCAAGTTCTGCCGGGCGTCAGCATTCCGTGCGTGATCGGGTGTTGGCAAGGCGTGACCGTCGGCGAATTTTTATGCCGACAGCGGCATAATATTGACAGTGGGTTGATAGGGGCCTGTGACTTGACGGCGCTCGAGGGTGCTGTGCGTAGGACATTTTGCCGATCTGTCCCCACGCATGACAAGATCACCCGCTTTACCCGACATTGTCCCGCATAATCGACGCCTCTTCTTCCTTCGAAACAATTCGACGAAGTGTCCGCGCGACCTTTTCCGAAGCTTCCTTGTGGGAATCGAATTTCCCGGCCTAGGGTGACAGCCACACTCCGGTTCGTGTTTCATGCGTGGCCGTCCCCATCGGGGCCCGGACCATTCGTGTCCGGGCGTACCGGAAGTGAGCCCCCCATGCCCGAATCCCCGTCCAAGACCGTCGCCGAGACCATGGGCCCCAGATCGGTCGCCTTACCGCCGTCGCCGGCCGACACGAGCAAGGCGTCCAAGGTCGCCGCCGCCAGTCTCGTGGGCACCACGATCGAGTACTACGACTTCGCCGTCTACGGCACGGCCTCCGCGCTCGTCCTGGGACCGGCCTTCTTCCCCTCCGGCAACGCCACGGTCTCCTCCCTCGCCGCGTTCCTCACCTTCGCCGCGGCCTTCCTCTCCCGCCCCCTCGGTGCCGTGCTCTTCGGCACGATCGGTGACCGGCTCGGGCGCCGGACAGCCCTGGTCGCGTCCCTGCTGCTGATGGGCCTGGCGACGGTCGGCGTCGGCCTGCTGCCGACCTACGAGACCGCCGGACTCCTCGCGCCCGTCCTCCTGGTGACACTCCGTCTGCTGCAGGGCGTCAGCATGGGCGGCGAATGGGGCGGCGCGGTACTCCTGGCCGCCGAGCACGCTCCGCCGGGGCGCCGCGCGCTGTACGCAGCCGTCCCCAACGTGGGTCCCTCGCTGGGCTTCCTCCTCTCCAGCGCCGTCATCCTGCCCACCCTGCACCTCGTGGGCCGCGACGGGTTCACGGAGTGGGCCTGGCGGGTGCCGTTCCTCCTCAGCGCCGTGCTGGTGGTGGTCGGGCTGTGGGTGCGTACGACGGTGTCGGAATCGCCGGTGTTCCAGGCGGAGGCCGGCCGTACCGCGGTGGGGGCGGCCTCGGACGCGGCGACGGTGCCCTCGGCGCCCTCGGCGCCCTCGGCGCCCTCGGCGCCCTCGGCGCCCTCGGCGCCCCCGGCGTCGCGTTTCCCGCTCGGCACGCTCGTCGCGCGCCACCCCGGGCGACTGCTGCTCGGTACCGGTGCGGCGATCGGCGGCTCGGCCGTCTACTACCTGACGATCGTCTACAGCCTGTCCTACGGGCCGAAGACGCTCGGTATCCCGCAGAACACGATGCTCATCGCGGCGAGCGTGGGGGCGGCGGCCGGGATCGCCCTCACCCTGCCCGTCGCCAGGCTCGCCGATCGCGTCGGACGACGGCCCCTCATGCTGACGGGGGCCGCCGGGTCCGTCGTCTGGGCCGTCCCGATGTACGCGTCGCTCAGCACCGGCGACGCCCTCGTCATCACCGGTGCCTACACGGTCGGGCTGATGCTGCTCGCGGTGATGTTCTCGCCGGTGGCGGCGTTTCTCGCGGAGCTGTTCCCCGCGAGGTTGCGGTACACCGGGGCCTCGGCGGCGTTCATCCTGGCCAACACGCTCGGCGGCGGGTTCGCTCCGCTCATCGCGACGTGGTTGAACAGCCAGTGGTCCTCGCCGCTGGTCCTGGGCTTCTACACGGGTGGGTTGTGCCTGGTCAGCCTCGTGTGCCTGCTGGCTCTGCCGGAGACCCGAGGGGACGACTTCCACGCCTGAGGATTTCGCCCCCGCCGCCCTTACCCGTCCCGTCCCCAGGGGCTGCGCCCCTTCGACCCCGAGGGGGTTGGGTTGTCGGGTGCGGGTGGGTGGGGGCTGGTCGCGCCGTTCCCCGCGCCCCTGGAAGGTGGGGCTGCGCCCCTTCGACCCCGAGGGGGTTGGGTTGTCGGGTGCGGGTGGGTGGGGGCTGGTCGCGCGGTTCCCCGCGCCCCTGGAAGGTGGGGCTGCGCCCCTGCCTTCCAGGGGCGCGGGGCGTGGTGGGGGCGGAGTCAACCTTTCATGGCGAGGCCGGTGGGTACAGCGAGCGGGGCAGTTGCGACGCCGCCGCCGAATCCAGCAGCCACAGAGTCCGCGCCCTGCCGTACGCGCCCGCCGCAGGAGCCTGGATCTCACCCGCACCGGAGAGCGCGATCGCCGCAGCCCGTGCCTTGTCCTCCCCGGCCGCGAGCAACCACACCTCCCGCGCCGCGCGGATCGCCGGCAACGTCAACGTCACCCGGGTCGGCGGCGGCTTCGGCGCGCCCCGCACCCCCACCACGGTCCGCTCGGTCTCCCGTACGGCAGGCAACTCGGGGAACAGCGAGGCCACATGGGTGTCCGGTCCGACCCCGAGCATCAGCACGTCGAACGTCGGCACGGAGCCGTGGTTCTCCGGCCCCGCCGCCCGCGCCAACTCCTCCGCGTACGCGGCGGCCGCCGCGTCCACATCGACACCCCACGGCCCGTCCGACGCGGGCATGGTGTGCACCCGCTTCGGATCCAGCGGCACCGAGTCCAGCAGCGCCTCCCGGGCCTGGGTGACATTGCGCTCCGGGTCACCCTCGGGCAGGAACCGCTCGTCGCCCCACCACAGGTCCAGCCGGCCCCAGTCGATCGCATCCCGGGCGGGGGCCGCCGCCAGTGCCGCGAGCAGTCCGTTGCCGTTGCGGCCACCCGTGAGGACCACCGAGGCGTAACCGCGCGAGGCCTGCGCATCCACGACCTTGGTGATCAGACGGGCCGCCCCGGCCTGCGCCATCAGCTCCTTGTCGTGGTGTACGACCAACTGCGGCGTACTCACTGGGGCGCCGCCTTCTTCACGTGCGGCATCTGCGCGGGGGTCGGTCGCTCGGCATCACCGTCACCGTCCGAGCCCGCCGGACCCGACCGTACGGCGGGCGGCAACGCCGGCGCCGAAACCGACGCGGAAGCCGACCCCGAAGCCGTACTCGCGTCCGCAGCCGCCGACGTACCCGCCGTCAGCGCGGCGCCGCTGCCACTGCCCGTGCCGGTCCCGCTCCACGACACACCCCCCAACCGATCCACCCCGAACCGCAGCGCGGACGCGTACGTGTCGTCCGGGTCCAGCCGGCGCAGCTCCTCCGCCAGCAGCTCGGACGTCTCGCGGCGCTTCAGCGCGACCGCCCGGTCCGGCTGGCCCTCCAGCGTGAGAAGGGCGAGCCCTCCGGCGGGCCGGTACAGCCGGATGGGCCCGGTGCTGGTCAGCAGCCGAACCTCGTTCAGGCCGGGCCCGGCCGACACCCCACGGCGTACGTGCACATGGAGCCGGTCCGCCAGCCACATCGCGAGGAGCTCGACACTCGGGTTGTACTGCTCGCCCTGTACCTCCGCCGAGATGACCTCGCAGTCCACCTGGTCGAGGGCGGCGGCCAGCATGGAGCGCCAGGGCGTGATCCGGGTCCAGGCCAGATCCGTGTCGCCGGGCTCGTAGTTGTCGGCGCGGACCCGCAGCTCGTCGATGGGCTTCTCCGCGGCGTAGCTGTCGGTGACCCGGCGCTGGGCGAGCGCGCCCAGCGGGTCACGGGCCGGGTCGAGCGGCGCGTTGACCGGCCACCACACCACGACCGGCGCGTCCGGCAGCAACAGCGGGAGCACCACCGACTGGGCGTGGTCCGCGACCTCGCCGTACAGCCGGACCACGACCGTCTCGCCGGTGCCCGCGTCCGCGCCCACCCGTACCTCGGCGTCGAGGCGGGACTTCGTACGGTCGCGGGGGGAGCGCGAGACGCGCTTGATGACCACGATCGTGCGCGAGGGGTGCTCGCGGGAGGCGTCGTTGGCGGACTTGAGAGCGTCGTAAGCGTTCTCCTCGTCCGTCACGATGACCAGCGTGAGCACCATGCCGACGGCCGGGGTGCCTATCGCCCGGCGGGCCTTCACCAGCGCCTTGTTGATCTTGCTGGCCGTGGTGTCCGTGAGGTCTGTCTTCATGGCCGGCGCCAGCTCCGTCCGTCTCGCTCCAGCATCTCGTCCGCCTCGACGGGACCCCACGTGCCCGCCTGGTACTGCGCGGGCCTGCCGTGCTTGTCCCAGTACTCCTCGATCGGGTCGAGGATCTTCCAGGACAACTCGACCTCCTCCGTGCGCGGGAAGAGGTTGGAGTCGCCGAGGAGGACGTCCAGGATGAGGCGTTCGTACGCCTCGGGCGACGACTCGGTGAAGGACTCGCCGTACGCGAAGTCCATCGACACGTCCCGGATCTCCATCGACGTGCCGGGCACCTTGGAGCCGAAGCGGACCGTGACACCCTCGTCCGGCTGGACGCGGATGACGATCGCGTTCTGCCCCAACTCCTCGGTGGCGGTGGAGTCGAAGGGGGAGTGGGGCGCGCGCTGGAAGACCACCGCGATCTCGGTGACCCGGCGGCCGAGGCGCTTGCCCGTCCGCAGATAGAACGGGACCCCGGCCCAACGGCGGTTGTCCACCTCGACCTTGATGGCAGCGTAGGTGTCGGTCTTCGACTTGCGGTCGATGCCGTCCTCTTCGAGGTAGCCGATGACCTTCTCACCGCCCTGCCAGCCGGCCGCGTACTGCGCGAACACGGTGTCCCGGCCCAGGTCCTTCGGCAGCCTCACCGCGCCGAGGACCTTGGTCTTCTCGGCGGCGAGCGCGTCCGCGTCGAAGGAGGCGGGCTCCTCCATCGCGGTCAGCGCCATCAGCTGGAGCAGGTGGTTCTGGATGACGTCACGGGCCGCGCCGATGCCGTCGTAGTACCCGGCGCGACCGCCGATGCCGATGTCCTCGGCCATCGTGATCTGGACGTGGTCGACGAAGGACCGGTTCCAGATCGGCTCGAACATCGTGTTGGCGAAACGGAGCGCCAGGATGTTCTGGACGGTCTCCTTGCCCAGGTAGTGGTCGATGCGGAAGACCTGGTCCGGGGCGAAGACCTCGTGGACCACCTTGTTGAGGTCCTCGGCCGACTCCAGGTTGTGGCCGAACGGCTTCTCGATGACCGCCCGGCGCCACGAGCCGCTGCTCTGGTCGGCCAGACCGTGCTTCTTGAGCTGCTGGATGACGACCGGGAACGCGGACGGCGGTACGGAGAGGTAGAAGGCGAAGTTGCCGCCCGTGCCCTGCGCCTTGTCCAGCTCCTCGATGGTGTCACGCAGCCGCTCGAAGGACTCGTCGTCGTCGAAGGTGCCCTGGACGAACCGCATGCCCTGGATGAGCTGCTGCCAGACCTCCTCGCGGAAGGGAGTACGGGCGTGCTCCTTGACCGCGTCGTGCACCTCCTGCGCGAAGTCCTCGTTCGCCCACTCACGCCGGGCGAAGCCGACGAGCGAGAAGCCCGGCGGCAGCAGTCCGCGGTTGGCGAGGTCGTACACGGCAGGCATCAGCTTTTTGCGTGACAGATCGCCTGTGACGCCGAAGATGACCAGGCCCGACGGCCCCGCGATACGCGGGAGCCGTCGGTCCGCGGCGTCACGCAGCGGATTGCTGCTCGACAAGGTTTTCAGCCCTCCGAGGGTGCGAGGCGCTGAAGCTCCGCCTCGGTCGACTTGAGCAGGTCGTTCCAGGACGCCTCGAACTTCTCGACGCCCTCGTCCTCCAGCAGCTGCACGACCTCGTCGTAGGAGATCCCGAGCTTCTCGACCGCGTCCAGCTCGGCACGCGCCTGCTCGTACGTCCCGGCGACCGCGTTCCCGCGGATCTCACCGCTCTGAGCGGTGGCCTCCAGCGTGGCCTCCGGCATGGTGTTCACCGTGTTCGGCGCGACCAGCTCGTCGACGTACAGCGTGCTCTTGTACGCCGGGTCCTTCACACCGGTCGAGGCCCACAGCGGACGCTGCTTGTTGGCGCCCGCGCTCTCCAGGGCGGTCCAGCGGTCGGTCGAGAAGACCTCCTCGTACGCCTGGTAGGCGAGGCGCGCGTTGGCGACACCGGCCTTGCCGCGGGCGGCCTTGGCCTCGTCGGTGCCGAGCGCGTCGATCCGCTTGTCGATCTCGGTGTCGACACGGGACACGAAGAACGACGCCACCGAGTGGATCTTCGACAGGTCCAGACCCCGCTCCTTGGCCTTCTCCAGACCGGCCAGGTAGGCGTCCATGACCGCGCGGTAGCGCTCCAGGGAGAAGATCAGCGTGACGTTGACGCTGATGCCGAGGCCGATGACCTCGGTGATCGCCGGCAGACCGCCCATCGTGGCCGGGATCTTGATCAGCGTGTTGGGCCGGTCCACCAGCCAGGCCAGCTGCTTGGCCTCGGCGACCGTGGCCTTGGTGTCGTGCGCCAGGCGGGGGTCGACCTCGATGGAGACCCGGCCGTCCTGGCCACCGGTCGCGTCGAACACCGTCCGCAGGATGTCGGCGGCGTCACGGACATCCGCCGTCGTGATCATGCGGATGGCCTCTTCGACCGTGACCTTGCGGGCGGCGAGGTCGGAGAGCTGCTGGTCGTAGCCGTCCCCCTGCGAGATCGCCTTCTGGAAGATCGACGGGTTGGTGGTGACGCCCACGACGTGCTGCTGGTCCATCAGCTCGGCGAGGTTGCCGGACGTGATGCGCTTGCGCGACAGGTCGTCCAGCCAGATCGCGACGCCCTCCTCGGAGAGGCGCTTGAGTGCGTCTGTCATGGAAATTCCATCTCCTACGTGTCGTGTATAGACGTCAGCGCTGAGCCGCTGCGAGGGATTCCCGCGCCACTGCGGCCACGTTCTCGGCAGTGAAGCCGAACTCGCGGAAGAGGACCTTGCCGTCGGCCGAAGCGCCGAAGTGCTCCAGCGAAACGATGCGGCCGGCGTCCCCGACGTACTTGTGCCAGGTGAGTCCGATACCGGCCTCGACCGCGACACGCGCCTTGACGGACGGCGGCAGAACGCTGTCCCGGTACCCCTGGTCCTGCTCCTCGAACCACTCCACGGACGGCATGGACACGACCCGGGTGGGCACGCCCTGCTCCTGGAGCCGCTCCCGCGCCTCGACGGCCACATGCACCTCGGAACCGGTGGCGATCAGGATGACCTGAGCGTCGGCGTTCTGCCCCTCGGGCCCCTCGGCGTCGAAGAGGACGTAACCACCCTTGGCGGCACCCTCGTTGGCCTCGTACGTCGGCACACCCTGTCGGGTCAGCGCCAGGCCGTGCGGGGCGCCCTTGCCGAACTCCTTGGTCCAGCGCTTGAGGATCTCGCGCCAGGCGATCGCCGTCTCGTTGGCGTCGGCCGGGCGGACGATGTTCAGGCCCGGGATGGCCCGCAGCGAGGCCAGGTGCTCGACGGGCTGGTGCGTGGGACCGTCCTCGCCCAGACCGATCGAGTCGTGCGTCCACACGTACGTCACCGGCAGGTGCATCAGCGCCGACAGCCGCACCGCGTTGCGCATGTAGTCGGAGAACACGAGGAACGTGCCGCCGTAGATACGCGTGTTGCCGTGCAGCGCGATGCCGTTCATCTCCGCGGCCATGGAGTGCTCACGGATGCCGAAGTGGATCGTGCGGCCGTAGGGGTTCGCCTCCGCCAGCGGGTTGTCCGCCGGCAGGAAGGACGACGTCTTGTCGATCGTCGTGTTGTTCGAACCGGCGAGGTCGGCGGAGCCGCCCCACAATTCCGGGATGACCGCGCCGAGCGCCTGCAGGACCTTGCCGGACGCGGCACGGGTGGCGACAGCCCTGCCCGGCTCGAACTCCGGCAGATGCGACTCCCAGCCCTCGGGCAGCTCGCCCGCGCTGATCCGGTCGAACTCGGCGGCCCGCTCCGGCTGGCCGTCGCGCCACTCCTGGAGCTGCTTCTCCCAGGCGGCACGCGCCTCACGGCCCCGCTCGCCCAGCGCGCGCGTGTGCGTGAGGACCTCGTCGGAGACCTCGAAGTCCTTCTCCGGGTCGAAGCCGAGGACCCGCTTGGTGGCGGCGACCTCGTCGGCGCCGAGCGCCGAGCCGTGCGCGGCCTCGGTGTTCTGCGCGTTGGGGGCGGGCCAGGCGATGATCGAGCGCATCGCGATGAACGACGGCCTGTCGGTGACCGCCTTGGCGGCCTCGATCGCCGCGTACAGCGCGGCCGGGTCGAGGTCGCCGTTCTCCTTGGGCTCGACGCGCTGCACGTGCCAGCCGTACGCCTCGTACCGCTGGGTGACGTCCTCGGAGACGGCCGTCTCGGTGTCGCCCTCGATCGAGATGTGGTTGTCGTCCCACAGCAGGATCAGGTTGCCGAGCTTCTGGTGGCCCGCGAGGGAGGAGGCCTCGGCGGAGATGCCCTCCTGGAGACAGCCGTCACCGGCGATCGCGAAGACGTGGTGGTCGAAGGGAGACTCACCCGGCGCCGCGTCCGGATCGAACAGGCCACGCTCGTAGCGGGCGGCCATCGCCATGCCCACGGCGTTGGCGACACCCTGGCCGAGCGGACCGGTCGTCGTCTCGACGCCCTTGGTGTGCCCGTACTCCGGGTGGCCCGGGGTCTTCGAGCCCCAGGTGCGGAAGGACTCCAGGTCCTCCAGCTCCAGGCCGAAGCCCCCCAGGTAAAGCTGGATGTAAAGAGTCAAGGAGGAGTGGCCCGCGGACAGCACGAAGCGGTCACGGCCGGTCCAGTCCGGGTCGGCGGGGTCGTGGCGCATCACCTTCTGGAAGAGGGTGTACGCGGCGGGTGCGAGGCTCATCGCCGTACCGGGATGGCCGTTGCCGACCTTCTGTACGGCGTCGGCGGCCAGGACGCGGGCGGTGTCGACGGCCCGCTGGTCCAATGCGGTCCACGCGAGGTCTGTAGTGGTCGGCTTGGTGCTCACCCTGGGTCAGGGCTCCTCTCCACATGTCTCGTGCCGGTGTCTTTCACGGCACCGGCCGTTGTCGAGCCTACCCCCGTGGGAACGCGCCTTTTTTCGAGTCATTCCAGACTGCCGGGGCGGTGCCGGATCCGCCTCCCGACCGGCGTTCCGCATGGTGAGACCAGGGGGTTCCGCGGTTCGACATCTGAATACGGAGCCGCTCATCCGACTGCTCAACCGAAGTGTGTTCGGCTCCTCCCGGGGTGCCCACCAACACGACCCCACCCCCTTGAAAGGCTCGCTCTGGGCAACGTCTACAGTGGCGTGGTACGCGCGAGCCGTCACGGGGAGTTCACATCCGGAGGCTTGCTGGGAGTCTCTGTCAGGGGTGTGCGTGACGGCCGTCGAATCCCGTCCACCGGGAGTACTTGGCGCGAGCAGCACGAGCAGCAGCCGGGGCCGGCGGCCGATCGGGGCCCGTGTCAAGGCGTTCGTGGCGCTGACGAAGCCGCGGATCATCGAGCTTCTGCTGATCACCACGGTTCCGGTGATGTTCCTGGCCGAACAGGGCGTCCCGGACCTCTGGCTGGTGCTCGCCACCTGCGTCGGCGGTTACCTCTCGGCGGGCGGCGCCAACGCGCTCAACATGTACATCGACCGCGACATCGACGCCCTGATGGAGCGCACGTCGCAGCGTCCCCTCGTCACCGGCATGGTCACCCCGCGTGAGGGCCTCGTCTTCGGCCTCACCCTCGCGGTCGTCTCCACCGTCTGGTTCGGCGTCCTCGTCAACTGGCTGTCCGCCTGGCTGTCGCTCGGGGCGCTCCTCTTCTACGTCGTCGTCTACACGATGATCCTGAAGCGCCGTACCTCCCAGAACATCGTCTGGGGCGGCATCGCCGGCTGTATGCCCGTCCTCATCGGCTGGTCCGCCGTCACGAACTCCGTGTCCTGGGCCGCCGTCATCCTCTTCCTCGTCATCTTCTTCTGGACCCCGCCGCACTACTGGCCCCTCTCCATGAAGGTGAAGGAGGACTACGCCCGCGTCGGCGTCCCGATGCTCCCGGTCATCGCCTCCAACAAGGTCGTCGCGCGCCAGATCGTTCTCTACAGCTGGGTGATGGTCGCGGTCTCCCTGATGCTCACCCCGCTCGGCTACACGGGCTGGTTCTACACCTCGGTCGCCCTGGTGACGGGCGGCTGGTGGCTCTGGGAGGCCCACGCCCTCCAGACCCGGGCGAAGAACGGCGCGACCGGCGGCAAGCTCAAGGAGATGCGCCTGTTCCACTGGTCGATCACCTACGTCTCCCTCCTGTTCGTGGCGGTGGCGGTGGACCCCTTCCTCCGCTGAGGCGGCCCCGTGAAGGGCGCGGGGCCGTGTCCATGCGCGCCCTCCGCCGCGTGGGCGCGAGCAACCAGGAACAACCCGCACGCGCCCACTCAGGACGACGCACCACGACGAGTGGCAAAGCCCACTCGCCCTGCCATCGCAGCCGGCCCTACCCCTCGGTAGCATCCTGCCCATGGCAGACACCAAGCAGGTAGACGAGGCGAAGGCGGCCAAGACGGCCGCCAAGGCCGAGCGCAAGGCAGCCAAGCTCGCGCAGCAGATCACCTCGTTCGCGAAGGCGCACGGCGGCGCCGAGGCCCAGGTCGCCTACATCGGTCAGCTGGGAGCCCGCATCGTCCTCGTCGGCGAGGACGGCAACTGGGGCGACCTGGTGGCCCCGAGCTACGCCATCGCCGACCAAGCCGTACAGAAGGCAGGCGTCACCGTCCACGAGGACTTCGACGGTGAATTCGCGGCCAAGGTCCGGACCGGCCCGTACGAATGGACCCGGATGGCCGGAATCCAGGTCGGCGGTCCGAGCAACAGCAACACCTGAGCCCGGCTGACCCGTTAGGACCTGTGGGAGCACACAGGTCCAAGCGCGGGAGTCCGGATGATCGAAACGCCGTCCCTCGTGGACCAGTACTGCCACGGTGTACTGAGAACGGAGCTGGGCCTCGGCACCTTCGAGGCCCACCTCGCCCGCAGTGAGGGCCCGCCGGCGCCCGGCACCACCTTCTTCGACACCCAGACGGGCTTCGCCGTGCGCCGCTGGTGTCCGCCCCTGCTGGGTCTGGAGCCGCACTGCCCACCGGCCCGCTATCTCGCCCGCCGCCGCGAACTGGGCGTCCTGGAGGCGGGCCGCAGACTGCTGCGGGGCAGCGGCATCACCACCTATCTGGTCGACACCGGCCTGCCCGGCGACCTCACCGGCCCGCAGGAGATGGCCTCCACCGGGGACGCCGTCGCCCACGAGATCGTCCGCCTCGAACTCCTCGCCGAACAGGTCGCCGACACCTCCGGCACCGTCGAGTCGTTCCTGGCCAACCTCGCCGAGTCGGTGCACGCGGCGGCCGCGAACGCCGTCGCCTTCGCGTCGGTCGCGGGTGTCCGCCATGGCCTGGCCCTCGCGCCCGAACCGCCGGGCCCGGGGGAGGTGCGGGGCGCGGTGGGCCGCTGGCTGGCGCACCGGCCGGTCGGCGGCGCGCTCACCGACCCGGTTCTCCTCCGGCATCTGCTGTGGATCGCCGTCGCCTCCGGCCGCCCCCTCCAACTCCACGCGGGTCTGGGCGAGGCCGGGCTGCGCATCGACGCCACCGACCCGGCCCTGCTCACCGAGTTCGCCCGCGCCACGGCGGGCCTCGGCACCGACCTGGTCCTGCTCCACGGCTACCCCTACCACCGCCACGCGGCCCACCTCGCCGGTGTCTTCCCCCATGTCTACGCCGACCTGGGCGCCGAACTCGTCCGCACCGGGGCCCGCGCCACCGCCCTACTCGCCGAGGTCCTGGAACTCGCCCCCTTCGGCAAGCTGCTCTTCTCCAGCGGCGCCCACGGTCTGCCCGAGCTGCATGTGGTCGGTGCGCGGCTGTTCCGGGAGGCATTGGCACGGGTGCTGGGCACCTGGGTGGCGGAGGACGCCTGGTCACTGGCGGACGCCCAGCGTGTGGCGGGACTGATCGCGGCGGGGAACGCGCGGCGGGTGTACGGGCTGGAGTGAGCTGTGGAGACTGAGCGCATGACACACAGCGACGCCATTGTCGGCTTACCCGGCTCCACCACCGACACCGAGGCTCTGGTCGAACGTTTCCTCGACGGCCTGCGGGAACTGACCCCGAGCGCCGTCTGGGCCCATGGTTCGCTCGGCGGAGGGGACTACCAGGAGGGCCGCAGCGACCTGGATCTGATCGCCGTCCTCGACGCTCCCGTCACCGCCCGGACGGCCTGGAAGGTGGGGCGGCTGCACGCCCGGCTGCGCCACGACCCGCTGGCCGCCCTGCTGCACTGCACCTATCTGACGCCCGGCACGGCGTCCGACCCCCAGCGGCGCCACCTCACCTGGGCACACGCACACCTGTTCCGGCGCACCGTCACCCCGGTCACCCGGCGCGAGCTGCACACCTTCGGCCTAGTCCTGCACGGCGAACCGCCCGAGACGCTGCTCCCGCCGGTCTCCGACATCGAGCTGGACGCCTTCGTCGTCCGCGACCAGCAGGAGTTCTGGCGCCCGGCGGTCGACAGGGCCCACCTCTGGGAGAGGGACGTCTGGGTCGACCTGGGCCTGCTCACCTTCGCCCGGGGCACCGCCACCCTGCGCGAGGGCCGTCTGATCTCCAAGCGCGAGGCCCTGGACCTGCTGCCCGCACTGGGCGCGCCCATCGAGGTCGTCGAGGACATCAGGCGGCGCCGGTACGGGGGCCAAGGCCGCCGCTACGGAGGCCAAGGAGAACGGGTGCCCCGGCGGGGTGAGCTGACCCGGCTGTTCCTCGGCCCGGCGATCGACGACCTGGTGCGGACGTACGGCTGAGGCCGTCGCGCCTCCTCGGACGTACGGCTGCGTCAGCCGCGTGCGGCGACCGGGGTCTCCACCGCCGCCGGAGCGGGCACCTCCACCTCGTCCGCCGGCCGTTCCCGCAGGGACAGCAGGACCCGGAGGGTGGCGATCCACACCAGGCAGGAGCCGAGCATGTGGGCGCCGACCAGGACCTCGGGGAGGTCGGTGAAGTACTGGACGTAGCCGATGGCGCCCTGGGCGAGGAGGACCAGGAACAGGTCGCGGGTGCGGTTCAGCGGGCCGCGCGGGGCGTCCACCGCCTTCAGGACGAACCACAGGGCGAAGGCGAGCGTCACCACGATCCAGGCGAGGACGGCGTGCAGCTTGGTGACGGCCTCCCAGTCCACCGGCATACGGGGAACGTCACTGGAGTCACCCGCGTGCGGGCCGGCTCCGGTGACCACCGTGCCGACCAGGATCAGTAGCGCGCACGCGGCGATCATGGCCCACACCAGCTGCCGCACGGCCTTGCCGACCACCGGCCGGGCGACGGCGTCGCTCTCGGGCACGCGGTGCCACATGACCACGGCGACCGTGATCAGCGCGGTGGTGGCGAGGAAGTGGGCCGCGACCGTGTACGGGTTCAGGCCGACCAGGACCACGATGCCGCCGAGCACCGCGTTGCTCATGACGACCCAGAACTGCGTCCAGCCCAGCCGGGTGAGGCTGCGGCGCATCGGCTTCTGCGCGCGCGCAGCGATGATCGCCCAGCCGACCGCCGCACACAGCACGTACGTCAGCATGCGGTTGCCGAACTCGATGGCCCCGTGCAGGCCCATCTCCCGGGTGGCGGTGAGCGAGTCGTCCGTGCACTTGGGCCAGGTCGGGCAGCCGAGGCCCGACCCGGTGAGCCGTACGGCACCGCCGGTCACCACGATGACCACCGCCATCACGAGGGCGGCGAGAGCCGCCCGCCGGACCGTTCTCGGGTCCGGGGTCCAGCGTTCGGCGATGAAGGCGAGCGGGTTGCGCGCAGCGGAGACGACGTCGTCGCGGGTCACTTTCGGCACGCGCACCATGGTAGGCCGCCCGCTTGTGCACGTATTCACGAGGGGGCGCACCCGGGCCGTGACCTGCGCTACTCCCAGCGGAAGAAGCGTGCCGCCGCGCCCAGCCCGAGCACCGCCCACACGGCGAGGATCCCCAGGTCGCCCCACGGCATCCCGGCGCCGTGCTGGAGGACGTCCCGCAGGCCGTCCGACAGGGCCGAGATCGGCAGCAGTCCGAGCACGCCCTGCGCCGCGTCCGGGAACTTGTCCAGCGGGACCACCACGCCACCGCCGACGAGCAGCAGCAGGAAGACCAGGTTCGCCGCCGCCAGAGTCGCCTCCGCCTTCAGCGTGCCCGCCATCAGCAGACCGAGGCCCGAGAAGGCGGCCGTACCGAGGAGCAGCAGCAGGAGCACGGCGAAGGGACTGCCGTGCGGGTTCCAGCCCATCGCGAAGGCGATCACCGTGACCAGGACGACCTGGAGGGCCTCCGTGACCAGTACGGACAGGGTCTTCGCGGTCATCAGGCCCCAGCGGGGGAGGGGCGAGACCGCCAGCCGCTTCAGGACGCCGTAGCGGCGCTCGAAGCCGGTGGCGATGGCCTGGCCGGTGAACGCCGTCGACATCACGGCGAGCGCGAGGACGCCGGGGGCGAGGAAGTCGACGGCCTTCCCCTCGCCCGTGTCGACGATGTCCACCGAGCCGAAGAGCGCGAGCAGCAGGGTCGGGATCACGACGGTCAGGAGCAACTGCTCACCGTTGCGCAGCAGCATCCTCGTCTCCAGGGCCGCCTGCGCCGCGATCATGCGGGGGAGGGGGGCGGCGCCCGGCTTCGGCGCGTACACGCCGGTGGTCGTACCGGTGCTCATGAACGCAGCTCCTTGCCGGTCAGCTCCAGGCTGTGCCTTTCCGGGGGACAACCCCCGGACCCCCGGCAGATGCGTGTGTCGTCCGGGATCACGAGCGCAGCTCCTTGCCGGTCAGCTCCAGGCTGTGCCTTTCCGGGGGACAACCCCCGGACCCCCGGCAGATGCCGTGTGTCGTCCGGGATCACGAGCGCAGCTCCTTGCCGGTCAGCTCCAGAAAAACGTCTTCGAGGGTGTGTCGTTCCACCGAGATCCTGTCCGGCATCACGCCGTGCTGGGCGCACCAGGAGGTGACGGTCGCCAGGAGTTGCGGGTTGACCTTTCCGGTCACCCGGTAGACGCCGGGCGTCAGTTCCACGGCGGTGGAGTCCGCCGGGAGGGCCTTCAGCAGGGAGCCGACGTCGAGGGCCGGGCGGCCGGTGAAGCGCAGGGTGTTCTCGGCGCCGCCCCGGCACAGCTCCTCGGGCGTGCCCTGGGCGATCACCCGGCCGGCGTCGATGATCGCGACGTCGTCCGCGAGCTGCTCGGCCTCGTCCATGTAGTGCGTGGTCAGGATGACCGAGGCGCCGTCCGCGCGCAGATCCCGGACCAGCTCCCAGGTGGCCCGGCGCGCCTGCGGGTCCAGACCGGCCGTCGGCTCGTCGAGGAAGACCAGCTCCGGGCGGCCGACCACGGCCATCGCGAGGGCGAGCCGCTGCTGCTGGCCGCCGGAGAGCCGTCGGTAGGTCGTACGGCCGCAACCGCCGAGACCCAGGCGCTCGATGAGGGCGTCCACGTCGAGGGGGTGGGCGTGCAGCTTGGCCACGTGGCGGAGCATCTCGTCGGCGCGGGCACCCGAGTAGACGCCGCCGGACTGGAGCATCACGCCTATCCGGGGGCGCAGGGCCGCCGCCTCGCGGACCGGGTCGAGGCCGAGGACGCGGACCGAGCCGGAGTCCGGCTTGCGGTAGCCCTCGCAGGTTTCGATCGTGGTCGTCTTGCCGGCGCCGTTGGGGCCGAGCACGGCGGTGACGCCCCCTCGGGCCGTCAGATCGAGGCCGTCCACCGCGGTCTTGTCGCCGTACCGTTTCACCAGGGACCGGACCTGGACCACGGGGTCACATCGCATGGGCCCGAGTCTAGGTACGCGGCCGGGTGCCGAGACGGGCGGGTCCGGAGATCTCCTCCTCACGGGGACGGTGCAACGGGAGCCAGCGCTCGGCGTACGCCACCGCGTCGGCCACCGGGAACAGACGTGTGTCCGCCGTACCCACCTTTCCCCGTACGACCTCGTGGTCGCGCTCGAAGTCCCGGCCCAGCTCGTCGAAGCGGTCCGAGTCGATCGACACCTCGGTCACCACCTCCCAGCCGTCCGGGCCCGGTCGGCCGACCTCGACCAGGGGCGAGGGGATCCGGTACTCGGCGAGGTGGAAGCTGGTGCAGGACCCGTAGCCCGCGCCGAGCAGCAGCACCCGGGCGCCCGCCCGCTCAAGCCGGGCCAGTGGACTGTGCTCGCCGAGGCGGCAGTCGGGCGCGTGGTCCGCGAGGATCGCCGCCGCGCCGGGGCCGATAGCCGCGAAGGACGTCTGGGGGTGGGCGCTGCGCAGGGCCCCCGGCCAGGTCCGCACCGTCTCGGGGATCACTCCGACCCCGCGGGTGGGCGTGGTGCGCGGGTCGTAGGCGGGCATGGAAGCCCGGATCAGCCCCCACCACTCCTCGGGCACCGGCGGATGCGCCCAGAGCGACGGGTCCGAGAGCTGGCCGGTCTGGCTGGGGACGACCAGGGTGCCGTCCGGGCCGAGCGCGTCGAGCAGCGCCTGGACGACCGCGACGGCACCTCCGCAGACCCAGCCGAGCGCGCTGAGCGAGGAGTGCGCGAGGAGGGTCTCACCGGGCTCGACACCGATGGCGCGCAGGTCCGCCGCCAGGCCGGCTCGAGTGACGAGTGGGCCGGTGTGAGGGGTTGTCGACATGGTGGGGCAGTCTTCCCCAGCGGCCTGCGCGGCGCCACCGGTTTGATCGATCAGTGATCGTTTGCGCAGGTCAGCTTAGGTTCACCTAAGTGATGTACGGCACCGCCCGTCCGGCCGGACGCGGCTTGCCCGCCTCCGAGGAATTACGCAACAATGGCGTTGTGAAAAACGTTGGCGAGGCTCCGCAGGAGGAACTCGCGACCGGGGAGCGGTCGACACGCAACCGGGTCGCGCGGTCCATCCTGGATCACGGCCCGTCCACAGTGGCCGACCTCGCCGGGCGTCTGGGGCTGACCCAGGCGGCCGTCCGTCGGCACCTCGACGCACTGGTCGCCGACGATGTGGTAGAGCCCCGTGAGCAGCGCGTCTACGGCACGCGTACGCGCGGGCGCCCGGCCAAGGTGTTCGCCCTGACGGACTGTGGGCGCGACGCCTTCGACCAGTCGTACGACAAGCTCGCCGCGGACGCGCTCCGCTGGATCGCGGACCAGGAGGGCGGGGAGCAGGCGGTCGCCGCCTTCGCCCGCGCCCGGATCGCCGCCCAGGCAGGCGCCTACCGCAAGGCCGTCGAGACGGCGGCCCCCGGGGAGCGGACCGAAGCCCTGGCCAAGGCCTTGAGCGCCGACGGGTACGCTGCTACGGCACGCAGTGCCCCCCACCCCCACCAGGGTGAGCAGCTCTGCCAGCACCACTGTCCGGTGGCCCATGTGGCCGGGCAGTTCCCGCAGCTCTGCGAGGCCGAGACCGAGCTCTTCGCCGAACTGCTCGGTACGCACGTCCAGCGGCTGGCGACCATCGCCCACGGCGACGGCGTCTGCACGACGTTCATCCCCAGAGTTTCCAAGACAGCCACCAACGCATCCGCAAGCACGGCCGGGAGGAACCCCGCATGACTCTCCCCATCGAGGAGACAGCCCACCCCGAGCTCGAGGGCCTGGGTAAGTACGAATACGGCTGGGCGGACTCCGACGAGGCCGGCGCCTCTGCCAAGCGTGGCATCAACGAGGACGTCGTCCGGGACATCTCCGCCAAGAAGAACGAGCCGGAGTGGATGACCAAGCTCCGTCTCAAGGGCCTGCGCCTGTTCGAGAAGAAGCCCATGCCGAACTGGGGCTCGGACCTCTCCGGCATCGACTTCGACAACATCAAGTACTTCGTGCGCTCCACGGAGAAGCAGGCGGAGTCCTGGGAGGACCTGCCCGAGGACATCAAGAACACCTACGACAAGCTCGGCATCCCCGAGGCGGAGAAGCAGCGCCTCGTCGCCGGTGTCGCGGCCCAGTACGAGTCCGAGGTCGTCTACCACCAGATCCGCGAGGACCTGGAGGAACAGGGCGTCATCTTCCTCGACACCGACACCGCCCTGAAGGAGCACCCGGAGCTCTTCAAGGAGTACTTCGGCACCGTCATCCCGGTCGGCGACAACAAGTTCGCGTCGCTGAACACGGCCGTGTGGTCCGGCGGCTCCTTCATCTACGTGCCGAAGGGCGTGCACGTGGAGATCCCGCTCCAGGCCTACTTCCGTATCAACACGGAGAACATGGGCCAGTTCGAGCGGACGCTGATCATCGTCGACGAGGACGCCTACGTCCACTACGTCGAGGGTTGTACGGCACCGATCTACAAGTCCGACTCCCTGCACAGCGCGGTCGTCGAGATCATCGTCAAGAAGGGCGCCCGCTGCCGCTACACGACCATCCAGAACTGGTCGAACAACGTCTACAACCTGGTCACCAAGCGCGCCGTCGCCTACGAGGGCGCGACCATGGAGTGGGTCGACGGCAACATCGGCTCCAAGGTGACGATGAAGTACCCGGCCGTCTACCTGATGGGCGAGCACGCCAAGGGCGAGACCCTCTCCATCGCGTTCGCGGGCGAGGGACAGCACCAGGACGCCGGCGCCAAGATGGTCCACATGGCCCCGAACACCTCCTCGAACATCGTCTCCAAGTCGGTGGCTCGCGGTGGCGGCCGCACCTCGTACCGCGGTCTCATCGAGATCGGCGAGGGCGCCCCGGGCTCCAAGTCGAACGTGCTGTGCGACGCGCTGCTCGTCGACACCATCTCCCGCTCGGACACGTACCCGTACGTCGACGTCCGTGAGGACGACGTGTCCATGGGCCACGAGGCGACCGTCTCCAAGGTCTCCGAGGACCAGCTCTTCTACCTGATGAGCCGTGGTCTGAGCGAGTTCGAGGCGATGGCGATGATCGTGCGCGGCTTCGTCGAGCCGATCGCGAAGGAGCTGCCCATGGAGTACGCGCTGGAGCTCAACCGGCTGATCGAGCTGCAGATGGAAGGCGCGGTCGGCTAAGCACCGCCCTCCGGTCCAGCAGCAGGCGGCCCGCCTCTCCGGGGCGGGCCGAAGATCGAAGAACGTAGGAAGAGAGCAGACCGACAGCCATGGCTGAGGCTCAGAACATCCCCGTGGGGTCCACCACCGCGGGCCAGATCGCGGTGGCCGCCGAGTCGACCGTCGCCACGCGCATGAGCGCGCCCCCGTCCTTCGACGTGGCGGACTTCCCGGTCCCGCACGGCCGTGAGGAGGAGTGGCGGTTCACCCCGCTGGAGCGCCTGCGTGGGCTGCACGACGGCACCGCCGTCGCCACCGGCGACGGCCTGAAGGTCGACGTCCAGGCCCCCGAGGGCGTCACCCTCGAGGCCGTCGGCCGCGACGACGCCCGCCTCGGCAGGGCCGGCACCCCCGTGGACCGCGTCGCCGCCCAGGCGTACTCGGCGTTCGAGAAGGCCGGCGTGATCACCGTTCCCCGGGAGACGGTGCTCGCCGAGCCGATCCGGATCGCCGTGCACGGCGAGGGCGGCACCGCCTTCGCCCACCAGGTGATCGAGCTGGGCGCCTTCGCCGAGGCCGTCGTCGTCATCGACCACACCGGTGACGCGGTGCTCGCCGCCAACGTCGACTACGTCCTGGGCGACGGCGCCAAGCTGACCGTCGTCTCCGTCCAGGACTGGGACGACAAGGCCGTGCACGTGGCCCAGCACAACGCCCTGGTCGGCCGGGACGCGTCCTTCAAGTCGATCGTCGTCACCTTCGGCGGCGACGTCGTCCGCCTCCACCCGCGCGTCTCCTACGCCGGCACCGGCGGCGAGGCCGAACTGTTCGGGCTCTACTTCACCGACAAGGGCCAGCACCAGGAGCACCGCCTCCTGGTCGACCACAACACCCCGCACTGCAGGTCCAACGTGGTCTACAAGGGCGCCCTCCAGGGCGAAGGCGCCCACGCGGTGTGGATCGGCGACGTGCTCATCGAGGCCAAGGCCGAGGGCACCGACACCTACGAGATGAACCGGAACCTCGTCCTCACGGACGGCGCCCGGGTCGACTCCGTGCCGAACCTGGAGATCGAGACCGGCGAGATCGTCGGCGCGGGGCACGCCTCGGCGACCGGCCGCTTCGACGACGAGCAGCTCTTCTACCTGATGGCGCGCGGCATCCCGGCCGAGGAGGCCCGCCGCCTCGTCGTCCGCGGTTTCTTCGCCGAGCTGGTCCAGCAGATCGGCATCGACGACATCCAGGAGCGCCTCCTCGTGAAGATCGACGAGGAGCTGGAAACGGTGTCTGGATCGGGCCGATGACCATCTACGTACGCGCCTGTGGGCTGAGCGAGCTGGAGGAGGACACCCCGAAGCGGGTGGAACTCGACGGCACGCCGGTCTCGGTCGTGCGGACCGAGGGCGAGGTGTTCGCCATCCACGACATCTGCTCCCACGCGAACGTCTCGCTCTCCGAGGGCGAGGTGGAGGACTGTCAGATCGAGTGCTGGCTGCACGGCTCCGCGTTCGACCTCAGAACCGGCAAGCCGTCCGGCCTACCCGCGACGCGCCCCGTCCCCGTATACCCCGTAAAGATCGAAGGGGACGACGTGCTCGTCTCCCTCACCCAGGAGTCCTGAGGCACCCATGGCAACGCTTGAAATCCGAGACCTGCACGTCACCGTCGAGGCCGACAACGCCACGAAGGAGATCCTCAAGGGCGTCGACCTCACAGTGAAGCAGGGCGAGACGCACGCCATCATGGGCCCCAACGGCTCCGGCAAGTCGACCCTCGCCTACTCCCTCGCGGGTCACCCGAAGTACACGATCACCGGCGGCACCGTGCTGCTCGACGGCGAGGACGTCCTGGAGATGTCCGTCGACGAGCGCGCCCGCGCCGGCCTGTTCCTCGCGATGCAGTACCCGGTCGAGGTCCCCGGTGTCTCCGTGTCGAACTTCCTGCGGACCTCCGCCACCGCCATCCGCGGCGAGGCCCCCAAGCTGCGCACCTGGGTGAAGGAGGTCAAGGAGGCCATGCAGCGCCTCAACATGGACCCCGCCTTCGCCGAGCGCAACGTCAACGAGGGCTTCTCCGGCGGTGAGAAGAAGCGCCACGAGATCCTTCAGCTGGAGCTGCTCAAGCCGAAGGTCGCGATCCTCGACGAGACGGACTCCGGTCTGGACGTCGACGCGCTGCGGATCGTCTCCGAAGGCGTCAACCGCGTCCGCGAGACCGGCGAGGTCGGCACCCTGCTGATCACGCACTACACGCGCATCCTGCGCTACATCAAGCCCGACCACGTGCACGTGTTCGCGAACGGCCGTATCGCCGAGTCCGGCGGCCCGGAGCTCGCGGACCAGCTCGAGTCCGAGGGCTACGACAAGTACGTGAAGGGTGGCGCATCCGAGTGACACAGCTGCCGGGCCTCCTCGACACCGAGGCGATCCGTAAGGACTTCCCCATCCTGGACCGTCAGGTCCACGACGGCCGGAAGCTCGTGTACCTGGACAACGCGGCGACCTCGCAGAAGCCGCGCCAGGTGCTGGACGCCCTGAGCGAGTACTACGAGCGCTACAACGCCAACGTCCACCGCGGTGTGCATGTGCTCGCCGAGGAGGCCACGGCGCTGTACGAGGGTGCGCGGGACAAGGTCGCGTCGTTCATCAACGCGCCCAGCCGCGACGAGGTGATCTTCACCAAGAACGCCTCCGAGTCGCTGAACCTCGTGGCGAACATGCTCGGCTGGGCCGACGAGCCCTACCGGGTGGACTCCGAGACCGAGATCGTCATCACGGAGATGGAGCACCACTCCAACATCGTGCCGTGGCAGTTGCTGGCGCAGCGCACCGGCGCGAAGCTGAAGTGGTTCGGGCTGACCGACGACGGCCGGCTCGACCTCTCCAACATCGACGAGGTCATCACGGAGAAGACGAAGATCGTCTCCTTCGTGCTGGTGTCCAACATCCTCGGCACGGTCAACCCCGTCGAGGCGATCGTGCGACGGGCGCAGGAGGTCGGCGCCCTGGTCTGCGTCGACGCCTCGCAGGCCGCGCCCCACATGCCGCTGGACGTCCAGGCCCTCCAGGCCGACTTCGTGGCCTTCACCGGCCACAAGATGTGCGGTCCGACGGGCATCGGCGTGCTCTGGGGCCGCCAGGAGCTCCTGGAGGACCTGCCTCCGTTCCTCGGCGGCGGCGAGATGATCGAGACGGTGTCGATGCACTCGTCGACGTACGCTCCCGCCCCGCACAAGTTCGAGGCGGGCACCCCGCCGATCGCGCAGGCGGTCGGGCTGGGCGCGGCGATCGACTACCTGAACTCGATCGGGATGGACCAGATCCTCGCCCATGAGCACGCGATCACCGAGTACGCGGTGAAGCGGCTGGTGGAGGTCCCGGACCTGCGCATCATCGGGCCGGCCACGGCCGAGGACCGGGGTGCGGCGATCTCCTTCACGCTCGGCGACATCCACCCGCACGACGTGGGCCAGGTCCTCGACGAGCAGGGCATCGCGGTCCGGGTGGGTCACCACTGCGCCCGCCCTGTCTGCCTGAGGTACGGAATTCCCGCGACCACCCGAGCGTCGTTCTATCTGTACTCCACGCCGGCCGAGATCGACGCCCTGGTCGAAGGCCTGGAGCACGTACGGAACTTCTTCGGCTGAGGGGACGAGCGATCGCATGAAGCTGGACTCGATGTACCAGGAAGTCATCCTGGACCACTACAAGCACCCGCACGGGCGGGGCTTGCGGGACGGTGACGCCGAGGTACACCACGTGAACCCGACGTGCGGCGACGAGATCACCCTGCGAGTGAAGTACGACGGCACGACCATCGAGGACGTGTCGTACGAGGGCCAGGGCTGCTCGATCAGCCAGGCCTCGGCCTCCGTGCTGAACGACCTCCTCGTCGGCAAGGACCTCGCGGACGCGCGGAAGATCCAGGAGACCTTCCTGGAGCTGATGCAGTCCAAGGGGAAGATCGAGCCGGACGACGCGATGGAGGAGGTGCTGGAGGACGCGGTCGCGTTCGCCGGTGTCTCCAAGTACCCCGCCCGGGTCAAGTGCGCCCTCCTGAGCTGGATGGCGTGGAAGGACGCGACGGCCCAGGCGCTGGGCGCCGACGTCGAAAGGAAGACGGCATGAGCGAGACCCTGGAGATGAAGCCGGCCTCCGAGGAGGAGGTCCGCGAGGCCCTGTACGACGTCGTCGACCCCGAGCTGGGCATCGACGTCGTCAACCTCGGGCTGATCTACGGCATCCACATCGACGACGCGAACATCGCGACGATCGACATGACCCTGACCTCCGCGGCCTGCCCGCTGACGGACGTCATCGAGGACCAGGCCAAGTCCGCCACGGACGGCCTCGTCAACGAACTGCGCATCAACTGGGTCTGGATGCCCCCGTGGGGCCCCGACAAGATCACCGACGACGGTCGAGAGCAGCTTCGGGCGCTCGGGTTCAACGTCTGAGACACCGGACACGGGTGTGGCCCCTGGCGAGATCGCCAGGGGCCACACCCGTGTCGGCGGTGGGGGCTTGCGGTCAGGAGAAGCCCTTCACCAGGTTGAACGTGGCGGCCGCGTAGAAGTAGCCGCTGTGTTCGGCGCGCTCCAGGCGGAGCTGGAAGTTGCGGTGACGGACGAAGTGGCCGGGGTAGTTCACCGATTCCAGCAGGACCGAGCCCGAGTAACCGGAGCGCGGGCAGAAGGTGGCGTCCTGCTTGAAGAGCTGGGAGCCGTCGTGGCCCGCCGCGCGGAGCACGAAGTTCTGGTGGCGTACGTAGCGGCCGTCCGCCATGCGGAAGGAGTAGCAGGAGGAGTTGGCGAGCCCGGAGACGACCTTGAAGGAGGAGTCCTCCCTGGTCTCGCTTCCGCTGCGGGAGCTCACCTGGTCCAGCTGGATCACACCGCTGCGCAGATGCCAGTAGCGGTCCGGGTAGTTGACGGACCGTACGGACTTGCTGGTGGTCGAGGTGGACGGCGGCTTCCTGGGCGCCGTGGTCGACTTCGACGGCTGGGACGTCGGCTTGGCCCCGCCCTGCTGGCTCTCGGAGGATTCGGAGTCCTCCGTGTCCTCGGCGGAAGAACCCTTGTCCTTGTCCTTGTCCTTCGACGCGTCCTCGGAACCCTGGGGCTCCGACAGACCGCTCTTGCCGTCCGGCGCACCGGTCGTGGCGGGCGACTCGGGCGGGAGGGAGAGGGAGGGCAGGTCCCGGTCGTCGGCGGCGGTCGTGTGACTCTCGCGCTGTGACGAGTCGTCAGGTCCCGAGCCCTGCAGGGTGAGCGCGGTCACGCAGGAGGAGACGACGGCCAGGGCGAGGGCGCCGGCCAGCCAGAGGCGGCGCGTGCCCGGTATTCGCGTGTCGTCCGGGGCGACACCGGTCTCCCACACCTTCGCTGATCGGAGCACCGGAAGGTTGGGCGTGGTCTGGTCCGGATCAGGTCCGGGCTTTCGTGGCGGCATGCGCGGTTCCCTCGGCGTCGCACAGGCGGACGCGAATTCGTCATGCGGGTCAGGGGAGGTGGTACGTGTCACCGGTGTGCGAAAACCTTGGCGGTCGTCACACAATCGGGAGATTGACCGTTGAAACAGTAGTGGACCAAGGGGTGTGCGGGGAGCCCTTTCAGTGAGCGCTTCCATAACGGAACGGCCCCGAAACGGCGCCCACTTGGCGGTCGACGGCACTCAATTCCGCCCATATCCGAGCCTGTACACCTGGCGTGTACGTCTACACCTGCTGTGTACATCCGTACGCATCATGTGTACACCCGTACTTATGGTGTGTACGCTCGTACACATGGGATATCTGTTGCTCGCCGCGGCCATAGCCGCCGAAGTGGCCGCCACCACCGCCATGAAGTACAGCGACGGCTTCAGCAAGGTGGGGCCGTCGGTGGTCACCGGCGTGGGCTACGTCATCTCCTTCGTGCTGCTCGCCCAGGCGCTGAAGTCGATGTCGATCGGTACGGCGTACGCGATCTGGTCCGGAGTCGGCACCGCGACCGTCGCCGCGCTCGGCCTGGTGCTCTTCGGGGAGGGGCTGAGCTTCACCAAGGTCGCCGGGATCGGGCTGATCATCGCGGGAGTGGTGGTGCTGAACCTGGGAGGCGCCCACTGATGGCCCGGCGCCACGACCCCGACCGGCGACAGCGGATCATCGACGCGGCCATCCGGGTCGTCGGGGAGAAGGGCATCGCCGGGCTGAGCCACCGCACGGTGGCCGCCGAGGCGGACGTCCCGCTCGGCTCGACGACCTACCACTTCAAGTCCCTGGACGATCTGCTGGTGGCCGCCCTGCGGCAGGCCAACGAGGCTTTCGCGAAGACCTACGTCGCCCGCGGCGCCCTTCGGGACCCCGACACCGACCTCGCCACCGAACTCGCCGCGCTGGCCGGCGAATGGTTCACCGGCGACCGTACGGGCCTGGAGGTGGAGTACGAGCTCTACCTCGCCGCCCTGCGCCGGCCCGCGCTGCGGCCCGTCGCCGACGAGTGGGGGCGCGGCTTCGCCGACTGCCTCGCCCGCCGCACCGACCCGGTGACCGCGCGAGCCCTGGTCGCCCTGGTCGACGGGATTTGCCTGCAGGTCCTGTTGACGGGAGTGCCCTACGACGAGGAGTACACACGGGAGGTGCTGGCGCGCGTCATTCCCTGAAGACACCGGCCGGAAGACAGTGCGGGCAGCGTGAACCTTTCCCGGGGCATCGGGCCAGCAGTCGCCCGGCACCGGCATGGAGTGGGCTTTGGTCGCCCGCCACCGTCATGAAGTGGGCGCTGACCGCTCGGCACTGCGAAAAGTGGCCCATGACCGCTCGGCACTGCGAAAAGTGGCCTATGACCGCCCGATACCGTGCGGAGTGGGCAAGTCGCACGGCATCGCGCGGCATCGCACGGCATCGCGCGGCTTCGCACGGAGTGGGCTCAGGTCGCTCGGTATCGCACGGTGGGCCGGTTGCTCGGCACCGTATGTCCGGGAGGTGCCCGGCTCCTGAGACGCCCCCGCCACGGGTTGGCCCGTACCGCCCCCGGCCGGTTAGGTTGCCGTCATGACTGCTCCTCGCACCACCGGCGCCGTGGCCGCCGGCCTCGCCACGATCGCCGCCGACGGCACCGTCCTCGACACCTGGTTCCCTGCACCCGAGCTCTCCGCCGAGCCGGGCCCCTCCGGCACCGAGCGGCTGACCGCCGAGCGGGCCACCGAGCTGCTGGGCGGCGGCGCGACCGCCGCGATCGGTCGGGACGCGCGGCGGGGCGTCGAGGTCGTCGCGGTCCGTACGGTCATCGCCTCGCTCGACGAGAAGCCGATCGACACGCACGACGCCTACCTGCGCCTCCACCTGCTCTCGCACCGTCTGGTCAAGCCGCACGGCCAGAGCCTGGACGGCATCTTCGGCCTCCTCCCCAACGTCGCCTGGACCTCGCTCGGCCCGGTCGCCGTCGACGAACTGGAGACGGTGCGTCTCAACGCGCGCGCCGAGGGCCTGCACCTCCAGGTCACCTCCGTCGACAAGTTCCCCCGCATGACGGACTACGTGGCCCCCAAGGGCGTCCGGATCGCCGACGCCGACCGCGTCCGCCTCGGCGCCCACCTCGCCGAGGGCACCACGGTCATGCACGAGGGCTTCGTCAACTTCAACGCGGGCACCCTCGGCACCTCGATGGTCGAAGGCCGTATCTCCGCCGGTGTCGTCGTCGGCGACGGCTCGGACATCGGCGGCGGCGCCTCCACCATGGGCACGCTGTCCGGCGGCGGCAACGTCATCATCTCCATCGGTGAGCGCTGCCTGGTCGGCGCCGAGGCGGGCGTCGGCATCGCCCTGGGCGACGAGTGCGTCGTCGAGGCCGGCCTGTACGTCACCGCGGGCACCCGCGTCACCATGCCCGACGGCCAGGTCGTCAAGGCACGTGAACTCTCCGGCGCCTCGAACATCCTCTTCCGCCGCAACTCGGTCACCGGCACGGTCGAGGCCCGCCCGAACAACGCGGTCTGGGGCGGCCTGAACGAGATCCTGCACAGTCACAACTGAACCCGTAAGGGTTGCTCGGCGTGACCTTCGCGCGGTGCAGGCAGATGAACTGGTGGACACAGTGTCCGATCAGTGGCCGAACCGACGAGATGAGGGGCCGAGGGATGAGGAACGACCGGGCGGGGACCGTGGCGCGAGTGGTCACGGGAGTGCTGGCCACGGCGGCGGTGTGCTGGCTGCCGACCGGGGCCGCGCACGCCGACGAGACCAACAAGTCCTCGCACAACGGCCCCCGGATCGGGCTCATCAACGTCGGACAGGTCGACGACCCGATGGAGGACGTGTTGGAGCACACCCTCCTGTTCGGCGACGGGTACCGCTGGGGCTGATCCAGGGCGGTTCGACGACTCGGGGCCCGTACGCGCACGCGCGCGTACGGGCCCCGAACGCGTTCCCGGCACATTTTCTCCGCGCGATGGCATAGCCGCGCGCCGGTCCGCGCGTCACAAGGAACACAGGGGTGGGACACGGGGTCCGCCGGGGAAGAGAAGGTGACGATGGATGCCGCGGGGCAGGAGAGTTTCCGGGAGTTCGTGGCCGGGCGGTCGTCGACGCTGCTGAAGACGGCCGTACTGCTGAGCGGCGGGGACCGGCACGCCGCCGAGGACCTGCTGCAGAACGCGCTGATCAAGGCGGCCGGCCGGTGGCAGCGCATCGACGAGCCGGAGGCGTACGTACGGCAGATCCTCTACCGGCAGCAGGTCAGCCGCTGGCGGCTGAAGTGGCGGCGCCGGGAGCTGACCGTCGCCGAACCGCCGGAGAGCGGCGGCGCCGTGGACGGGGCGGCCGGGGTGGAACTGCGGCTGGTGATGCGCGGGGCGCTGGCCCGGCTGACCGCCCGGCAACGCACCGTGCTCGTGCTCCGCTATTTCGAGGACCTGCCCGAGCGCGAGGTGGCCCGGATCCTGGGGTGCTCGGTCGGGACCGTCCGGTCCACCACCCACCGGTCGCTCGCCCGGCTGCGCACGCTCGCGCCCGAGCTGGCCTCGCTCGGTCCCGCCGCCGAGCAGCAGCCGTCCCGTGACTTCTCGCCCGTGGAGGTGCGTCCGTGAACGTCGATGAACTGGTGCGCGACTCCCTGAGGGAGCAGGCCGCGGCGGAGCCGCCCCTGGCGGCGGGCTTCGCCGACCGGGTGCTGACCGCCCGGCGCCGGCGCCGGACCCGTACGATCGCGACCGTCGCCGCGGCCACCGCCGCCGTGGTCGCGGTCGCGGTGGCCGTGCCGCTGCTGGACTCCGGCAGGCACGAGGTCCGACTCGCGACCGAGAAGAACCAGAGCGACATCATCGCCCACCCCGACCAGTCGCCGCCGCGCGACGTGATCGCGGCGGGGGACGTGGCACTGGCCGCGTGGTACACCTCCGACAACGTCAAGACGTCGAAGGACACCGCCGTCCGCCAGCGCACCTACCGGATCCTCGACCAGGAGACGGGCAAGTACGTCAAGGACACCCGCTGGTCCATGGTCGCCGTCGCCCCCGGCATGCGGACCGCGGCCGTCCTGGAGAAGGAGCTGCCGGCCAAGCGGATCGGGCTCCTCGACCTGCTCACCGGCGAGGTCGAGCGCTGGATCCCGGTCGACCGGGGTGTCGCGAGCGTCGAGTTCTCGTCCGACGGCGGCAAGCTGGTGGCCACTACCTACAGCAAGCACCCCGACCTGCTGAACAGGGCGGACTACGACTCGGACGGTGACGGCAAGAAGAACGACTTCGAGTCGGACTGGTCCACCTCCTACCGGACCGGCTTCTACGTTGTCGACGTCGACTCCGGGAAGAGCCAATGGAGCGGGGTCACTCTCGACGAGGGCAACGAGATGGGAATCCTCAACGCCCGCCAGGACTTCTCCTTCAGCGGTGACGGAAAGCTGGTCCGCTCCGGGCTGACCATGGAACCGTACGACCAGTACTACGACCTGAAGGGCGCCAAGGTCGACAAGCCGGCCGCCGAGAAGTACCTGACCTGGTCGGTGGAGGCGGGGCTCTCACCGAACGGCAAGCTCGCGGCGGGCGGCTTCGCGGGCGGCGCCAGAACCACCGCCTCGGAGATCCTCGACCCGCGCACCGGCAAGCGGCTCCACAAGATCCGCGGACAGCAGCTGCTCGCATGGGTCGACAACAAGCGGCTCATCGCCTGGGACATCACGCCAGGCGACAACGAGTTCCACAACGCCCTGGTGCTCGTCACCATCGGCAGCGACAGGACGCTCCCGCTCAGCGGCGCCCGCAAGGGCAACGACGGCGCGGCCGGGCGCTGGACCCCGGTCTTCGCCACCCGCTGACCGCCCCGTCGGACCTCAGGCCGAGACCAGTCGCTCGTTCGGACCTCAGGTCGAGACCAGTCGCTCGTACGCCCTCAGCAGCCCGTCGGCCGTCTCGCGGTCGGCGGGCCGCAGGGGTGCGCGCACCGGTCCGCCGGGCAGCCCCAGCCGCCCGAGCAGAGCCTTCGCCGTGACCGTGCCGGGCAGGCCGGAGCCCATCATCAGCTCGGTGAGCCGGACGGTCGCCCGCTGCAGCCGCGCCGCCTCGGCGGTGTCACCGGCGTCGAACGCGTCGATGACCGCCCGGAAGGGCCAGGGCGCCACGTTCGCGACCGTGCTGATGTAGCCCGCGCCGCCGATCGCGTACAGCGCCAGCACGTACTCGTCGCAGCCGGTGTAGTACGCCAGCTCCGTCTCGGCCAGCACCTTCTGGGTGCCGAGGAGGTCGTACGCGCAGTCCTTCACCGCCACGATCCGGGGGTGGGCCGCGAGCCGGATCATGGTCTCCGGTTCGATGCGGGTGCCGGTGCGGCCGGGGATGTCGTACAGGGCGACGGGCAGTCCGCAGGCGTCGGCGAGTGTGCGGAAGTGCATCTCGACCGCGTCCTGCGGGGGTCTGCTGTAGTACGGCGTCACCGCCAACAGGCCGTCCGCGCCCGCCTTCTCGGCCGCCAGCGCCAGCTCCACGGTGTGCCGGGTGTCGGCGGTGCCGACCCCCGCCACGATTGTGGCGCGGTCGCCGACCGCCGCGCGCACGGCACGGATCAGCTCCGTCTTCTCCGCGTCCGTCGTCGTCGGCGACTCACCCGTCGTCCCGGACAGCACCAGCCCGTCGCAGCCCTCGGCCACCAGCCGGCCGGCGAGCCGCTGGGCGCCGTCGAGATCGAGCGCGCCGGACGCGGTGAAGGGCGTGATCATCGCGCAGAGCGCGCGGCCGAACGGGGCGGGGCGGTGGGTGAGGGTCATGGGGGTAGTCTCGGCGGCCACCATTATGAAGCTCCACTTAATTTCTCTAAGAGATATCTGGAAGATTTCCTACGAGGATGAGAGTGAGAGCGGGGACGGGGACGAGGACGAGGACGGGGACAGGGACGGGGGCAGGGGCAGGGACAGGGAGGAGCACCGCAGGGCGGCCGCCGAGTTACCGCAGGGGTAGCGCGCGCCCGGCAGGGTACCCGGGGTGTCCCGATATGTGAGGAGGCGGGACACCGTGACCGGTACCACCGAAACCAGGCCCCCGCGATTCATGCGGTCCGAGCGTTCGGGGCCCAGTGACCACGACCACCACTCCGTGGGTGAGCTGGTCGGGCAGGCCACCGAACAGCTCTCCCTGCTCGTCCGCCAGGAACTGGCGCTTGCCAAGGAGGAGCTGGCCGAGAAGGGGCGGCGCGCGGGGCGGGGCGGCGGGCTGCTCGGCGCGGCCGGTGCCGTCGCCTATGTGGGCTTCATGGCCCTCGCCGCCGCCGGCATCGGGGCGCTGTCCCTGGTGCTCGACGTGTGGGCGGCGGCGCTCATCGTCATGGGTGTGCTGTTCGTGATCGCCGCCGTGCTGGCCGCGGTCGGGCGCGCGCAGCTACGGCGGGCCACTCCCGCCAAGCCGGAGCGGGCGCTCGACAGCGTCAAGGCGGACATGGACGAGATCAAGGGAAGGGCTCGGCGATGACGCACACATCCGGCACGTCCGGTGCCTCCAAGTACACCAGTGGTTCCGTGGGCGCCAAGGGGCCCGACGAACTCCGCCGGCAGATCGAGACGACCCGCTCCCAGCTCGGTGACACGGTCGAGGAACTGGCCGCCAAGGCCGATGTGAAGGCCAGGGCGCACTCCGCGTGGGACCGGGTCCCCCGCGAGGCGTTGGTCGTGGGCGGCGCGGGGGTGGCGGTCGTGGCCGCCGGGGTCTTCGTGTGGCGGCACTACCACTAGCCGGGCCTGAGGAGACGCATCGGCCATGGTGAGTCATGTGAAGCCGGCGCCCTCGGCCGTCGGTATCGCGCCCGCGCGTGCCGACGCCCCGGCCCCGGCCGTCACCGTCTCGGAACCCCGTGTCTCGCCGGTCTGCTCGCACAACGAGTGGGACCCGCTGGAGGAGATCGTCGTCGGCCGGCTCGAAGGCGCGACGATCCCCTCCGGCCACCCGGTCGTGACCTGCAACGTCCCGCCGTGGGCGGCGCGGTTGCAGGGGCTGGCGGCGGGCTTCAGGTATCCCCGGGTGCTGATCGAGCGGGCGCGGCACGAACTCGACGAGTTCGTCGCCCTGCTGCGGTCGCTCGGGATCACGGTCCGGCGCCCGGACGCGGTCGACCACCGGCGCCGCTTCAGCACCCCCGACTGGTCGTCCCGCGGTTTCTGCAACACCTGCCCCCGCGACAGCATGCTCGTGATCGGCGACGAGATCATCGAGACGCCGATGGCCTGGCCGTGCCGTTACTTCGAGGCCCACTCCTATCGCGGCATCCTCAAGGACTACTTCCGGCGCGGTGCCCGCTGGACGGCGGCCCCCAAGCCCCAGCTCACCGACGAGCTGTTCGACGCGGACTTCCGAATCCCGCGGCCCGGCGAGCCCCCGCGCTACATCCTCACCGAGTTCGAGCCGGTGTTCGACGCGGCGGACTTCGTGCGCGCGGGACGCGACCTGTTCGTGACGCGGAGCAATGTCACCAACCGGATGGGCATCGAGTGGCTGCGGCGCCACCTCGGCCCGGACTACCGCATCCATGAGATCGAGAGCCGCTGCCGTACGCCGATGCACATCGACACCACGTTCGTGCTGCTGGCCCCCGGCAAGGTGCTCGTCAACCCCGAGTACATCGACGTGGACCGGCTGCCCCACGTCCTGGACTCCTGGGACGTGCTGGTCGCCCCCGAGCCCGACCCGATCGACGAGCGTCTGCTCGGTATCACCTCGATGTGCGGCAAGTGGCTCAGCATGAACGTGCTCATGATCGACGAGAAGCGGGTGGTCGCGGAGCGCCACCACACCGGAATGCTGCGCGCCCTGGAGAAGTGGGGGTTCGAGCCGATCCCGTGCGACCTGCTGCACTACGCCCCGTTCGGCGGCTCGTTCCACTGCGCGACATTGGACATCCGCCGCCGTGGAACGCTGCGGTCGTACTTCGACTGACCGCCGGTCGGGACTGCCGCTCGGGACCGCCGGTCGGGACTGCCGGGCCGGTCGGTGCGTCGGCCGGCCGGTGGTCCGCGCCGCACCTCAGCCGACCGGCCCGACCGGCCCGGTCGGCCCCGTCGTCCGCTTGTGGGCCTCGCGCAGGGCACGCAGCCGGGGCGGCCACGTACGGGTGTCGCGGGGTTCGACATAGGGCTCGTCGGTGGCGCACCGGCCCTCGGCGATAGCGCGTTCCCGGGAGAGTTCCGCGTCGAACTCCAGGCCCAGGAGGATCGCCAGGTTGGTGAGCCAGAGCCAGACGAGGAAGACCACGGCACCCGCGAGGGTGCCGTAGGTCTTGTTGTACGAGCCGAAGTTGGCGGCGTAGACGGCGAAACCGGCGGACGCGGCGAGCCAGATGAGCGTGGCGACGACACCACCGGGGCTGACCCAGCGGAAGCCCCGGCCCCGGACGTTGGGGGCGGCCCAGTAGAGCAGCGCGATCATCACGGTCACCAGCACCAGCAGAACCGGCCACTTGGCGATGTCCCAGATCGCGATGGCCGCGCCGCCCAGCCCGATCGTCGTGCCGGCGCGCTCGGCCAGCGGACCGGTGAACACCACGATCATCGCGCTCACCGCCAGCATCAGCATCAGCACCAGGGTCAGGACGATCCGCAGTGGCGTCAGCTTCCACACCGGGCGGCCCTCCGGCAGGTCGTACACCGCGTTGGACGTCCGGATGAACGCGGCCACGTACCCCGACGCCGACCACACCGCCGCCAGCAGACCGACGATGGCCAGCACCCCGCCCGCGCCCCCGCTATCACCCAGTTGGACGACGGCGTCACGCAGGACGTCCCGTGCGGGGCCCGGTGCCAGGCCCCCTATGTTGTCCAGGAGTCTGTCGGTCGCACGCTGTCCGACGACCCCGAGCATCGACACCAGCACCAGCAGCGCCGGGAACAGTGACAGTACGCCGTAGTACGTCAACGCCGCCGCCCGGTCGGACAGTTCGTCGTCCTGGAACTCCTTGATCGTGCGCCGCACCACCGCCCACCACGAACGCCTGGGCAGTCCGACGGGGCTGTCCGCCCCGGCCCGCCGCTCGGTCTCCGCCCGCTCGGCCTCGGGCCGCTTCTCGTCCATGAGCGGCGGGTGTCCCGAAACCCGGCCCCGAATCGCGGACTTGACCTGAATCTTGGTTGAGGTTGAAAGGTGGTGGGTGCAAGGACACCGAGTACCGAAACCCGGGAGAGCGGCATGACCAGTCGTACGCACCACCACCCCGTTCTCGACCGACCTGAAGTCGGGGCACCCTTCTTCAGCACCTGGCAGGTGGGCACCCCCGAGCGGCAGCGCCGGACCGTCGAGGCCATCGCCGACACCTGGGAGCGGCGGCCCTGGCCCCCGGAAGGGCTGTTGGGGTACTACGTCTACACGGCGGAGGACGGCTCCGGCCTGCTGCACTACTCCCAATGGGCCGACGAGCAGGCGTACGAGGCGTATGTGCGGACGCGTCGGTCGGAGCGCAACGACGCCGTCGACACGGCCGTGCAGGGGATCGAGCGGCAGTGGCTCGGGCGCTACCGGCACTACCGCAGCCTCGAGAGCGGCGAACGCGCGGGACGAGTGCCGGGATGCGTCGTGATCGTCGACATCGAGTTCGACGGGCCGGACCCGGACCGGCAGCGCGGCTGGGTGGACGCCGTCGAAGAGGCGTTGGCTGCGGAGCCGCACCCGCGCCCCGGAGGTCTCTCCGCCCATTTCCATCTCAGTACCGACGGCACCCGCGTCCTCAACTACGCCGAGTGGGAGAGCGCTCAGCAGCACATCGACGCCCTCGCCGCGCCCGGCGACGGCGTCGGCTCGCCCTCGGAGCTCTGGCAGCGCGTACAGACCTGGCCCGGGCTGACGAAGAACGGATCGGTGATGCGCTACGAGTACGCCCTCGGTCTGGTCCCGCACTGACCCGCCGCCCGTGGGCTCTCCGAGAACTCACCTTGTCAGGACAGGGAAAGGCTGGCTGAACGAGGCGTTCAGCCAGCCCTGAGGCACCCCGGACGGTGTTACGGCCTGAACCGCAGCACCTGTGGGTCGTGGTCGCTGATCTGGTCGTTGAACTCCGCGTTGATGTGCACGCTGTCGTAGGTGAACTCGCAGGAGCGCCGGATCGAGGGGCTGATCAGGATCTGGTCGAGGACCTGGGCGTTGCCCTGGAAGACGTAGGAGTAACGCTCGCTCTTGGGCAGCGACTTGAACGCCGACCACAGGGCGCCGCCGTCCTCCAGGCGCTCGGCGGTGCCGGAGAACTCGAAGTCGTTGATGTCGCCGAGGGCGATGACGTCCGCGTTCCGCTCCTTCGCCAGGATCTCCTTGACGAAGGAGTTCACGGCGGTCGCCTGGAGGTGACGCTGGGTCTCCGAGACACGCGCCGGCGGCTGGAACTCCGAGTGCAGCGACTGGTCCCCGCCCTTGGAGGCGAAGTGGTTCGCGATCACGAAGACGGACTTGCCCCGGAAGGAGAACTCGCCCACGAGCGGCTTGCGGCTGTTCGTCCAGGCGGCGTTCGCCGGGTCGATACGGCCGGGGGAGACCGTCAGCCGTGCCCTGCCCTGGGACTTCGTGACACCGACGGCGGTCGTGGCGTCGCCGCCCGCGCGGTCGGTGAAGGAGACCCGGCCGGGGTTGAAGAGGAACACCTGGCGGATGTTGCCGCCGGGCTCACCGCCGTCCGCGAGGTCGACCGGGTCGACCGACCGCCAGTCGTACGTCGGGCCGCCGGCCGCCGCGATCGCGTCGACCAGCTTCTTCACCGTCTGGTCGGCGGCGACCGTACCGTCGTTGGTGGCGCCGTTGTTGTCCTGGATCTCCTCCAGGGCCACGATGTCGGGCGACTGGAGGTTGTGCACGATGGCGGCCGCGTGGTCCGCGAAGCTCGCGTCGGACGGGTCGAGGTTCTCGACGTTGTACGTCGCCACCGCCAGCTCGCCGCGCGCCTGCCTACGGGTCGTCTCGCGCTCCGGACCGCTCTGCCGCAGGGTGCCGAGCTGGTTGGCGACGAGTGTGTAGCCGCCGAACTGGTTGTAGTCCAGCGGGCCGGCCGTGGTGCCCTTCAGCACATCACCGACGTTCGCCTTCGGGAAGTCGGCGACCGCGCCCAGCGACTGGATCTGCAGCCGGCCGGTGTTCTGCGAGGTGTAGGAGCCGTACACCGTACCCCCGCGCCGGTTGGCGTTCTCCCGGGGCTTCACCGTGACCCACAGTTCGGTGTGCGGGTCGGTGGCACCCACCACACGGGTGTCGGCGACCTGGACGTTCATGCCCTCCAGGGACTCGTAGCGGTCCAGGGCGTAGGCGGAGGGGGCGAGCGTCAGGTCGTCGATCGAGCCGCCGGCGGCGGGGTCGCCGGCCGGGGCGTACCGGCTCGGCACCGACCTGGCGTCGATGACCGTCGGCGCCGGGACGGCGTTGCCCGAGGAGATCACCGTGATCGTGGGCCGGGTGATCTGCGTCACGGACTGGTTTCCGGACGAAGTGCCGCCCGGCACGAACTCGGAGACCGTGCCCGCGACCGTCACCGCGTCGCCCACCGCGACCGTCGGCCGGGAGTTGGTGAAGACGAAGACGCCCTCGCTCGTGGCCGGGTCGGCGTCCGCCCGGGTGTCCTGGATCCAGAAGCCGCGCGCGCCGTAGGTGCGTACGCCCGTGACGACACCCTCCACCCCGGTCACCTGCTGACCGGCGAGCGGTGACGTCCGGGTGGTGCCCTGGATGTCGTGGATACGCAGGGACTCCGCCTCGGCGGGCGAGGTCAGGACCACGGTGGACACCGTGGAGCAGATGGCGGCGACGGTCAGCGCGCCTATGCGCGCGGTTCTCTTGCTCGACAAGGGGATCCCTCCGGGGACGTACATGAGCGCCGGGACGAGGGTGGACGGGGGGTGGCCTGCGACCGGTGGGGCGGTGCGACGCGCGTAGAACTCCGACGGATCCGACGACCTCAGGAGGTCGCGTCCGTGGGTGGTCCCGGAGTCGACCCAGAGCTACCCATGAGTTTCTACGCGCGTCAATCTCCTGCCTGGTCAGGGCACTTGTCAAGGTTTCAGCCACGTCCAGCTTCTGGCAGGTACATGAACCGGGCGGCATGGGCGGAAATCCGTCTAGGCTGAGCGGCTGCCGTACTCGTACGGGTGCCGCGCGTGATCGGACGGCGCTTTCCGCCCGTACATGTGGGTGCAGTCGTACGGGTGTAATCGTGCAGGTGTACTCGTGCGCGTAGGCCTGTCCTGTACGGACACCGTCAGTACGGCCCGCATCGTCGTCACCGCTCGTTCCGAGGAGATCCCACCGATGTCAGACAGCTCGCCACTGCCGCCGGTGCGGCTTCTCTCCGAAGCGGAGCTGGCGCGCGAGGCGCTCGCGACACCGCTGCTCTCGCGCGCCGTACGGCTAGCCCGCTGGGCCGGGCCGGACACGCGGGTGGGCCCGGGGGGCGAACTCGTCGACGAGCAACTGCCCGCCGCCGCCGAGGCGCTCGGACTCACCGGCGAGGGCGTCGAGGACGACGACGCGGCGGCCTCCGCCAGCGAGGCCTGGAGGGTGGCCGTGGACACCGGCCTCGTCGAGATCGTCGACGAGGAGCGGGGCACGGTCTCCGCCGGCACGGAACTGGCGCTGCTCACCTCCGGCGGCCCGCAGGACGTGCTCGGCGTCTGGCTCACCGCCCTGGAGACCGCCCTCGCCGACGCGAGCGTGCCCGACCTCGACGGGCTCGTCGACGCCATGGACTCCGGTGGCACGATCGACTTCTCCGAGCTGGACTGGGACCCTGACGCCGAGGCGGAGTTCCTCGACGGGGTGCTCGGCAACCTCTACCTCCTCACCGTCAGCGAGGACGGCCCCGGCGACGGCCCGGTGCCGCTGCCCGCCCTCGCCGCGTCGATGCTCGTCCCCGACGACATGGGAGAGCCCACCAATGACGTGCTGGAGCAGGTCTCGGACGCGATGATGCGGCTCGACGACCAGTTCCGGGTGCTGGAGCCGGTCGGTCTGGTGCGGTACCAGCCCGTGGACGAGGGGCTGATGACGGACACGGAGGAGGAGGCCGTCGCCGCCGAGGAGCCCGGTGCGCCGGTCGTCGACGAGACCGACGTCACCCGGTACGGCATGGTCCGGCTCACCCCGCTCGGGCTGTACGGGATGCGGGCGCGGCTCCAGGAGGCGGGAGTGCCCGCGCCCGCCGTCGGGGACCTCGTCGACAAGGGCGCGGACGCGCTGCTGGACGGCACCGCCACGTTCCCGCCCGCGGCGGCGCAGGCCGAGACCGAGCAGTGGCTCGCGCGCCGTGAAGCCCTGGACGCGGCCCGGGAGTTGCTGGCCGCCGCCCGAGGGTCCGACGCGGGTGCTCCGCTGCGGCGGCTGCGTTGCCAACAGGCGCTGTCCCTGGTGGGCGTCGTCGCCGAGCCCGCCCTGCGGGAGGTGCTGGACGATGCCGAGCTGGGCGGGCTCGCGCGGGTCTGGCTGACCGAGCGCGGCGCGGCCGACGTGCCCGCGCCGTCCGAGGCCATGGTCTTCTGGCTCACCATCGACACGGTGGCCGCGCAGCTCGCTGCCGAGGGGAACTCCGCGGAGCTGCGGGCGCTGGTGGAGGGGCTTGCCCAGCAGCACGGTGCGTTCTTCGACGCGGCGTGGCGGGTGGAGCATCCCGCCACGCCCGATGTCCTGGAGGCGATGGGGCGTATCCACCCCGACAAGAAGGTGGCGAAGGAGGCTCGGAAGGCGGCGTTCAAGGCGCGCTCGCAGACCGGCCTTCCAGGGGGCGGGGGCGCCCAATAGCTCGGGGGTGTGGGTTCGTCGGCGGGTGCGGGTCCGGTGGGGCGTCTCGCGTAGTTCCACGCCCATGACCAGCAGGGGCTGCGCCCCGCGCTCTCCGGCCTAGGGCCGTGTCTTTGAGGCCCGCAGGGCCCGGTCTCCCAGGGCCTCGCGGGCCTGGGCTTCAGTCCTGAGGGCCCGGTCCGTCAGGGGCGCGGGGCCCTGTCTCTCAGGCTCGCCGGGCGTGGTCTCTCGGGCGCTGGGCCTGGGCTTGTGGGCCCGTGGGGCCTGGTTCTTTTTTCGGGGGCGCGGGGAACTGCGCGAGAAGTCCCACTCGCCCGCACTCGCCCATGCACCCCGGGTTCTCTGCGCCAGGAGGTCGAAGGGGCGCAGCCCCTTGGGGATTCACCGAAGGCACGGGGTGCCCTTGTCCCCCGTTCGGCCGGCGTTCTGCCGCACGCGGAACCGTGAGGCCGAGCCAACTCGGGTTTGGCGCCGCGGCCATCCACGCCACGCAGGAGACAGCATGTCGCCCGAGCGCCTTGCGCACCTTCCTGCGGCCGCCTCCTGACTCTGGGGCTGCTCACGGCCGGGGATCACGAGGCGACTGGACCCCTTGTCCGAACTCACGCTGACATCTAACATTTCAGTTCATGGAGGCCATACGACCGGTCGGCCGCACCCTGCTGAGGGACCGTGCCTACCGAGCCATTCGCGACGCCATCGTGGCCGGGGAGATCGAGCCCGGCGCGGTGGTGCGGGACGCCGAGCTCGCGGAGTTGCTGGGGCTGTCCCGGGCGCCGGTGCGGGAGGCGTTCTCGCGGCTGGTGGACGAGGGGCTGCTGGAGAGCAAGCCGCAGAGCTACACGCGGGTGACGGCCGTCGTCGCCGCCGAGGTGCGGGACGCGGCGGCCGTGGTCGGCGCGATGCACGAACTGGCCACCCGGGTCGCCGTGCCCCGGCTGTTCGCGGCGGACGTCGAGACGATGCGCTCGGCCAACGAGCGGTTCTCGGCGGCCGTGCAGGCGGGCGACGTCGACGCCGCCCTGGTCGCCGACGACGAACTGCACGACGTCCTCGTCCGGGTGAGCGGCAACCGCGCGGCCGCCGCGACCATCGCCCGTTACACCCCGCTCATCCGCCGGCTGGAGCGACGCCGCTTCGGCGAGGGCGGCAACTGCCGCTCGGCGGGTCTGCACCAGCGGTTGATCGAGGCCTGCGCGGCCGGGGACACGGCCGAGGCGGTCCGTGTCACGGCGGAGATCTGGCGGGGCCTGGCCGCCCTCGCCGACGAACCCGAGAACGCACCCGGCGCAGTCGGCGCACCGGGTGAACCTGGCGGCGAACTTCTCCGGCGACCCCCCGGCGCACTCGACGAACAACCGGACGGCGAGCCCGCCGGGGCGACCTGAGGCGACTTGAGGCGAGCCTGCCGAGATGGCCCGAGGCGAGCCGGTCGTCGTGGTTCGCGGCCCGGTCTCGTCGAGGCGGCCCGAGGACACTCCGTCGAGGTGACCCTGACCCCAGGAGGCACTCGGTGAAGGTGGCCTGGGTGTCCGCGTCGAGGCGACCCGAGGGTTTCCCTGACGCGCTCGTCCTCGCGGCGGGCCACTGACGCACCCGTTTTCCACTCCACCCCACCCCACCCGCCAACCCCACCCCGGGAGGACCCGTGTCCCTTGCTTCGTTCGAGCGCTACCCGCTGCTCTTCGGGCCCTCACCGGTCCACCCGCTGGAGCGTCTGACCGCCCACCTCGGCGGCACCTCCGTCTGGGCCAAGCGCGAGGACTGCAACTCCGGCATCGCTTACGGCGGCAACAAGACCCGCAAGCTGGAGTACCTGGTCGCCGACGCGATCTCCCAGGGCTGCGACACCCTCGTCTCCATCGGCGGAGTGCAGTCCAACCACACCCGCCAGGTCGCCGCCGTGGCCGCCCACGCCGGGCTCAAGTGCGTTCTGGTACAGGAGAGTTGGGTCGACTGGCCGGACGCGGTGTACGACAGGGTGGGCAACATCCTGATCAGCCGGCTGGCAGGAGCCGACGTACGGCTGGTCCAAGCCGGATTCGGCATCGGCTTCAAGGAGAGCTGGGAACTGGCGCTCAGTGAGGTCGAGGAGAGCGGCGGCAAGCCGTACGCCATCCCGGCGGGCGCCTCCGACCACCCCCTCGGCGGCCTCGGCTTCGCCGGCTGGGCCTACGAAGTCGCGGAGCAGGAACGGGAGTTGGGCGTTTTCTTCGACACCGTGATCGTGTGCTCGGTGACCGGTTCCACCCAGGCGGGCATGGTCGCGGGCTTCGCCGCGCTGGAGGAGGCGGGCGGACGCCCCCGACGTGTCCTCGGCATCGACGCCTCCGCCAAGCCCCTCAGCACCCGCGAGCAGATCGCCCGCATCGCCCACAACACCGGCCGACTGATCGGCGTCAAGCGTGAGTTGGGCGTGGCCGACATCGAACTTGACGAGCGCTACCACGCCGGGATCTACGGAGTTCCCGACGACGCCACCCTCGTGGCGATGCAGCTCGCCGCCCGTACCGAGGGCATGATCACCGACCCCGTCTACGAGGGGAAGTCGATGGCCGGGCTGGTCGACCTGATTGAGCGTGGCGAGATCGGGCCGGAGTCCACCGTGCTCTACGCCCACCTCGGCGGACAGCCCGCGCTGAACGCGTACAGCGGGGTGATCCAGTGACGCCGGGCGCGCCGCTGCCTGGCTGAACCCGCTCGCCGGCTCCTGTCGGAGCCGACACCTGGCGGGGATGCGCCGGGCAGTGAACCGCCTCTGCCCGGCGCACGCGCCGGGCGCCCCCGCCCGGGGTGCCCGGCGTCGTCGCGCATGTGCCCTCAGAGCGCCTGGGCCGCCGGCTTCACCATGCCCCGGACCGTACGGGACTTCACGAAGTCGCCCATCGCGGTCATCTCCCACTCGCCGGAGAACTGCTTGATCAGCTTGGCCATCATCACGCCCGTCTGCGCCTCGGCGTTGGTGAGGTCGAAGCGGACGAGCTCCTCGCCCGTGGCGGCGTCGAGCAGGCGGCAGTAGGCCTTGGCGACCTCGGTGAACTTCTGACCGGAGAAGGAGTTCACGGTGAAGACCAGCCCGGTGACCTCCTGGGGAATCCGTCCGAGGTCCACCACGATCACCTCGTCGTCGCCCCCGCCCTCACCCGTGAGGTTGTCGCCGGAGTGCTTGATCGCGCCGTTGACGATGGACAGCTTGCCGAAGTAGCAACTGTCGATGTGGTTGCGCTGGGGGCCGTACGCGATGACCGACGCGTCCAGGTCGATGTCCTTGCCCCGGTACGCGGGCTCCCAGCCGAGCCCCATCTTGACCTGGGAGAGCAGCGGGCTGCCGCCCTTGACCAGGGAGACCGTCTGGTTCTTCTGGAGGCTGACGCGGCCCTTGTCCAGGTTGATCTTCCCGGCGCCGGGGGCGGGCGCGGGGGGCGCGGCCGGAGGGGCGGGCGGGGCCGGGGGCGCGGTGAGACGGGGGTCCGGGGCCGGGGGGACCACCGGGGGCTGCATGGTGGGTACGGGCGGGGCTACGGGGGCTGGCTGGGCCGGGGCCGGGGCGGGTTCCTCCACCGTGACACCGAAGTCCGTCGCGATGCCCGCGAGGCCGTTCGCATATCCCTGGCCGACCGCGCGTGCCTTCCAGGCGCCGTTGCGCAGATAGATCTCCACCACCACCAGGGCCGTCTCCGTGCCCAGTTGCGGCGGGGTGAACGTGGCGATCACGGAGCCGGTCGCGGCGTCGCGGATCGTCGCCGTCGGTTCGATGCCCTGGAACGACTGGCCCGCCGCGTCCGGGCTCGCCGTGACGACGATCTTCTCGATGCCCGGGGGGACGGCCGTCGTGTCCACCGTGATCGAGTCGGGCGTCGTGCCGCCGCCGGAGCGGTAGGTCACGCCCGGGCCGGTCGGCTGGTTGTAGAAGATGAAGTCGTCGTCCGAGCGCACCTTGCCGTCGGCGGTGAGCAGCAGGCCCGATACGTCGAGCCGCACCGGGGCGGCGACGTCCACCGCGACGCGGGTGACAGGCAGCGGGATGTTCGAGCCGGGGGTCATAGCGGTCATGCGTGGTGAACGATTCAGGCCGCTTTACCGTTCCCTTACCGAGCGCCGATGAGGGCCGTTCGGGGGCTGCCGGGTCCTCCTAGGAGCCCGGGGCACGGACCGGAGGCGGCCCGTCTCCCCGAGGCGGCCCGTCTCGGCCCGATGCGGCCCGTGGCGGTGGGCGGTGGGCGGTGTGCCGGTGGCGGCCGGTGTCGGCGGGCGGTGGCCGAGGCAAGCCCGTGTTGGTGGGTGGCGCCCGGGGCGGCCGGTGTCGGTGGGCGGTGCCCGAGGCGGCCGGTGTCGGTGGGCGGTGGCCCGTGGCGGTGCGCCGTGCGGTGCGGCAGGCCGCTGTGTTCGCGGGCGTCAGCGGCGATCGCGTGGGGTGGCGCCGGGGCGGTTGCGGGGGTGGTCGCGGGCGGTGCGTTCGTTGCCCCGGCGGTAGTTGCCTGTCCAGCGGGCCATGACCAGTTGGGGGTCGGGGGCCGTCTCCACCTCGGCGAGGAACTGGGCGGCTCGCGGTCCGCGCAGGGTGGTGGCCCCCCGGCCGTGGTGGGTGATGGTGGCGATGCCGTCGGAGTGCTGCTCGTAGGTGAATCCCTGGGGGCGTGGCATGCGCGGATGCTAGCCCGGACGGCCGATCAGCCGCCTCGGCTTTTCGCCCACCTCGTCGAGGCCTGGAGGCGGGGGCCGGCCCGGTCACGCCTCCAGGCGGCTCAGCGCCCGCATGGCCTCGCGTTCGAGGCGGGCGAGATCGCCGAGGACCGTGCCGGCCTCGTCGAGGTGCCGCTCCTCACCTGACTCACCGGCCTTCTCGATCAGTGCCGCCACGTGCGTCCACAGGATGGCCGCCTCGGTGTACAGGGTGTGCCCGGTGCGCAGACGGCCGTCACCGAGCAGGTCGGCGCTCTCGGCGAGGAAGTCGCGGTACAGGTTGCGGAAGAGGGCGCCGCCGGTGCCCGCCTTCTCCATCAGGAGGGCGGCCTGAGGCAGGTCCCGCTCCGGGTGGTCGGTGCGCCGGAGCCAGGTCCGTACCCGCTTGCCCGCCGTCTCGATGCCTCGATGGCCCAGGTTGGCGATGGGCGGGTCGAGGAAGGCGTCGGCGCAGGCGGTGACGGCGGGGACGATCCGGTCCCGTGGGGAGGGCGCGTCACGCGGAGCGGTGAGGGTGAAGGAGCGGTGCCTGGCGCTCATCGGGCCCCGTGCGGCCCTGGCCCTGGCGAGACCGGTCAGGCTGGTGGACACCGCTCCGCCCTGCTGCTCGGTGTCCACCAGCAGGGCGTTGCGGTCGTCGTAGCCGTACAGGGCGACGACATGGCCGGCGAAGTGGACCTTCGATGTGAAGTAGTCCAGGTGGTAGCTGTCGAGCTGCAGCCCGACCGGCGTACCGGCGTCGACGAGGGCCGTCACGTTCTCCCAGGCCCGGCGGGGTGAACCGGTCTCGCGCACCTGGAGCTCCAGCCCGAGCCGGTCGGCGAGGTTCCTGGTGAGTTCGAACGGCTTGACGCGCCCTCCGAGGAAGGGAAAGTCCATGTTCTTGCTGTCCCAGTAGATGAAGGACAGCCCGGAGCCGAGCCCGAACAGCATGGGCTCGGACAGATCGAGCCCCTGGTGCCGCAGCAGCACGCCCAGCACCGTGGTCTCGCAGTGGTGCGTACCGCGAGCATCGACACCCCGCACTTCGGTCATGCCGCCCCTCCTCGACAGGATGATCACGGCGGTCGTCGGTTCTCCCCGCGGTGCGCCGCTGGGCCCGGGGCCCGGAGGCAGTTCTACAACGGGTGCGCGGCGCCGACCAGTTCTGCGGCGCCGACCAGTTCTGTCGAGTGGAACCGGGTACCAGGCGTGTCCGGACACGGGAGCGGGCGGGCCCGTTCGGTGCCCGCCCGCTCCTTCCGTACGACGTACGGCCCTCGTTTCCCGTACGGCGTACGAACCTGTGCGCGCTCAGTACGGCCAGATCGGCGGGTCGGTCACGAAGTGGCCGCCCAGGTTGGCGTGCGCCTCGTTCTCGGGGTCCAGGTCGCCCTGCTCGGCGATCAGCTTCTCGGCGTACGGCTCGGAGTCGTCCCGCGGGTCGTAGCCGAGGGCGCGGGCGGTGGAGAGGTCCCACCACAGGCGGGTGTTGGCGGAGGAGCCGTAGACCACGGTGTGACCGACGTGCTCGGCGGTCAGGGCCGCGTGGAAGAGGCGGGCACCGTCGGCCGGGCTCATCCAGAGTGAGAGCATGCGGACGCTGGTGGGCTCGGGGAAGCAGGAGCCGATGCGCACGGAGACGGTCTCCAGTCCGTGCTTGTCCCAGTAGAGCTGGGCCATGTCCTCGCCGAAGGACTTGGACAGGCCGTAGAAGGTGTCGGGGCGGTGCGGGGTGTCGACCGGGACCAGCGGGTCCCGGCCCTGCGGACGGGGTGTGTAGCCCACCGCGTGATTGGAGGAGGCGAAGACGATCCGGCCCACGCCCTCCTCGCGGGCGGCCTCGTACAGGTTGTACGTCCCCTCGATGTTCGCCTTGAGGATCTTCTCGAAGGAGGCTTCCAGGGAGATGCCCGCGAGGTGGATGATCGCGTCGAGGCCCCGTACGGCCTCGCGCAGGGCCGCCTTGTCGGCGAGGTCGGCCGTGATCGCGTCCGGCTCGCCCTCGATCGGCACCAGGTCCAGAAGGCGCAGCTCGTAGCCGTGGGCCGGGAGCAGCTCCCGCATCAGGGTGCCGAGTCCACCGGCGGCGCCGGTGAGCAGAACGGTGCGGGGAGCGGGCATCCGGGGAACTCCTTGCATCGCCATCTGTGCACATGGGCGTCCGACATTCACATTCGTGGACACGCTAGGGAGTGCGGGTCGCCTGCGTCAAGTGGGGCGCGCGGCGGTGGGCCGAAGGCGTGAAATCGCTGGTGCGGCGCGGGTTGTCCGGCTTGACCGGTGCCAGGAGGGCGCCTTAGCGTGCTCTTGTTCAGAAATGTAAACACTGATCAGCGACATGGACTTGGGAGAGCGCGTGACGTCAGCCCCTCTCGCCGCCCGGCTCAGGGTCCCCAGCGGACCGCTGTTCTTCCCCGTCACGGCGTACGGGCCGGACGGCACGGTCGACCTCGACGCCTATCGCGCGCACGTCCGGCAGGGTGTGGAGGCCGGGGCCGCGGCGGTCTTCGCCTGCTGCGGCACCGGCGAGTTCCACGCGCTCACTCCCGAGGAGTTCCAGGAGTGCGTACGGGCGGCCGTCACCGAGACGGCCGGACGGGTGCCCGTCGTGGCCGGCGCGGGCTACGGCACCGCCCTGGCCGTGCGCTACGCCCGCCTCGCCGAGGAGGCCGGCGCCGACGGTCTGCTGGCCATGCCGCCGTACCTCGTCGTGGCCGCCCAGGAGGGCCTGCTGCGCCACTACCGCGCACTCGCCGCGGCGACCTCCCTGCCGGTCGTCGTCTACCAGCGCGACAACGCGGTCTTCACCCCGGAGACCGTCGTCGAGCTGGCCCGCACCGAAGGCATCGTGGGCCTCAAGGACGGCCTCGGCGACCTCGACCTGATGACGCGGATCGTGAGCGCGGTGCGCGCCGAGGTACCTGAGGGGTTCCTGTACTTCAACGGTCTGCCGACCGCCGAGCTGACCCAGCCGGCGTACCGGGCCGTCGGGGTCCCCCTGTACTCCTCGGCCGTCTTCTGCTTCGTCCCGGAGATCGCCCTCGCCTTCCACCAGGCGCTGGAGACCGGCGACCGTACGATCGTGGAACGGCTGCTCGACGGGTTCTACCGGCCCTTCGTCGAACTCCGTGCCCGCGGACGCGGCTATGCCGTGTCACTGGTCAAGGCCGGGGTACGGCTACGGGGGCTGGACGTGGGAGAGGTACGGCCGCCGCTGCACGAGCCGGCCGAGGAAGACGTCAAGCAACTGGGCCAGTTGATCGAGCGCGGGTACGCGCTGGCGGAGTCCGGACAGTAGACGGACCCCGCGAGGCACGAGGAGCACTTGGAGGGCAAGTGAAGGCGTCGACGTTCGTCTACCCGTGGGACGTCAACGGGGACCCGGCCGCCGCGGAGCGCGTCGCCGGACTGGGCGTGCGGCAGGTGACGCTCGCCTCCGCGTACCACTCCACGCGCGCGCTCACCCCCCGCCACCCCCGGCAGCGCATCGTCACCGCCGAGCACGCGGCCGTGCTGTACCCGCCGGGCGAGCGCTGGGAGGGCCGTACGCTGCGGCCGTACCCGGCGGGGGAGTGGGCGCCGGGCGACGCGTTCGGGAAGGCGGCCGGGGCCCTGGCCGCCGCCGGTCTGGAGGTGCACACCTGGGTCGTCCTGGCCCACAACTCCCGCATGGGCGCCGAGCATCCCTCGACCTCCGTGGTCAACGCGTACGGGGACCGGTATCCCTGGGCGCCGTGCGTCGCGCAGCCGGCGACCCGCGAGTACCTCGTCGATCTGGCGGTGGAGGCGGCGGTCCGGCCGGGAGCCCTGGGCACGGAGCTGGAGTCGCTCGGCTGGTACGGGATCTCCCACCTGCACGCCCACGACAAGACGGCGGGGGTCGGGCTGGGGGACGCCGGGCAGTACCTGATGTCGCTGTGTTTCTGCGTGACCTGCCGCGACGGGTACGCCGGGATCGGCCAGGACCCCGACGAACTGGCGGCGGCCGTCCGCGACGGGCTGGAGCCGCTGTGGCGGGGCGAGGCCGTCGACGAGGGCTGGCCGGCCGTCGAGAAGCTCCTCGGTGCGGAGCGGGCCGCGGGCACGCGCGTGTGGCGCGACGCGATCGCCCGCTCGCTCCAGGAGGAGGCCGTCACGGCGGTGCGGGCCGCCGCGCCGGAGGGTTTCCAGATCCTGCTGCACGCGGACCCGGTGACGTACCACTGCGGGGCGAACCCCGGGGTGGACCCGAAGCACGTCCTCGGCGTCGCCGACGGCGTCGTCGTCCCGTGCGCGGGCGGGCCGGGGCTGCTGCCCGCGTTCGCGGAGGTCGGTGCGGAGGGGGCCGTGCTGGCCGCCAACTTCGGTGTGGTGTCGGGTATGGGCGGCAGTCCGGTGACCCTGGCCGAGGACGCGGGGCGGGCGGCGGAACTGGGAGCGACGGAACTGCGGCTCTACCACGCCGGGTTGGCTTCGGACCAGGACCTGGCGGCGGTGCGGGAGGCGTTGACGGCGGTGGGGTGACCCGGGGCCTCGTACGGCCCGCGCCCCTCCGGGGGCGCGGGGAACCGCGCACCGCACCGCCACCGACCGTCGGACGCGGCTAGCCCTTCGTGCCGGGCTTCCAGTCCTGGGCGAGGAGCCCGAGCACCACCTCGTCCAGGAACTCGCCCATCACCCAGGCCGAGGAGCGCAGCACGCCCTCGCGGACGAAGCCGTTGCGCTCGGCGGAGCGCAGCATCGCGGTGTTGTCCGACAGGGTCTCGATCTGCAGCCGGTGCAGACCGCGCACGACGAAACCGTAGTGGCACAGCACCGCGACCACGTCGGTGCCGTAGCCCTTGCCGCGCGAGGACGGCAGCAGCCCCAACCCGACGTGCGCGGACCGGTGGTGAGTGTCGATGCCCCACAACGTGGCGGTGCCGACCAGCGTGCCGCCCTCCAGCTCGACCACGGAGAACGGGACGCGCCCCTGCTCCTTGTCGTCCACCACGAGCCGCGGATCCTTCGAGCCGGGCGTGATCGGCCGCCACGGCGCGGCTTCGGCGCGCGCGGCGTTTACCACGTCGTCGTAGAGCTCGGCCCGCAGAACCGGTATGTCGTCGTCGTGACGGGCCCTCAGCCCGACCTTGTCGCCCTTCAGCATGTCGGCTTCCTATCCGACGGGGCCGACCTGCGGCAAACCGATTGGCAGTCGGCCGCGCCGGTCACGGGCCAGGACGGCGGGCCCGGCGGGCTCAGTGGAAGCAGAGGCAGAACGGATGGCCGGCCGGGTCCGCGTAGACCCGCCAGTTGGCCCCCGGACGGAGCTGGTCCGTCCGCTCCAGGACGGTCGCGCCGAGGGCGAGCGCGCGCCTCTCCTCCCCGTCGAGGTCGTCCACGTCGAAGTCCAGGTGGACTTGTTGCGGGCGCTCCTGACCGGGCCATTCGGGCGGTCGGTAGCCGTCCACCCGCTGGCAGGCCAGCGGTGTCCCCTCGAACCCGTGCACCTCGACCCAGTCGGGTTCCTCCGGCTTCGCGACCACCCGGCCGCCGAGCAGGTCCGCGTAGAACCGCGCGAGCAGAACCGGATCAGCGCAGTCCAGCGCGACCGCCTGCAGCTTTCGAATCACTTCCGACGTCCTCCCTCTCCGGCCGCTCGCGCGGCGCCCGTACGGGCCGGTGCGTACCCGCCCTCCCGGCGGACATGCGCGCCGGCACCCCGGGCCGCCGCCGTTGCTCATCCGGAACGGCGTCTCAGCCCGGCCGCCGTCCCCAGGCACAGCGCCCTCACCCCCGCCGACAGCACCTGGAGGTCGATCAGTTGCACCAGGCCCGCGCCGATCGCCGAGCCCACCGCCGTCGGGGCGAAGAGCAGGGTGTGGGCGGTGGCGGTGGTGCGGCCCAGCAGGTGCGGCGGGTCCGGCGCTGGACCGTGGTGAGCGTGGCGACCAGGACGCAGGGGAGACCGAGGCTGATCGCGTCCGTAGAGGCCGTCGCGCGGCGAGCGATGAGTTCCGGGCGGACCGGGGGTCTACATGGGCAAGGGGGGCACGTCTGTGAGGAGCAGCGGATGACCGACCACGACACCAGCGGCACCAGCGACACCACTGGCACCACCGACACCACCGACACCACCGACACCAACGACACCAACGACACCACGACCCTCGACCTGGGCCCCCAGACCCGCGTCGTCGCCCGGCTCGTTCGGGGCGTCAGGGATGGGCAGCTCATGGACCCGACACCGTGCCCGGACTACGCGGTGCGCCATCTGCTGGGGCATCTGCTCGGCCTCGCCGTCGCCTTCCGTGACGCGGGCCGGAAGGACCTCGGTCCCACGACGGACACCGACCCACAGGCGGCCCTGCCGGACGTCGGCCCCGACTGGCGGGAGGCCCTGCCCGTGGTGCTCGACGAGCTCGCCGAGGCCTGGCGCGACCCGGCCGCCTGGACCGGTGACACCAGGGCCGGCGGGGTGTCGCTGCCGGGCGCCGTCGCCGGTGCCGTGGCCGTCGACGAACTCGTCGTGCACGGCTGGGACCTCGCGCGGGCGACCGGTCAGGCCTACGACCCCGATCCGGCCGCCCTCGCCGCCACACACTCCTTCCTCGATGCCGCGATCGACGACCCGGGGCGCGGCGAGATCTTCGGCCCCGTGGTGCCCGTGCCGGACGACGCGCCGCTGCTCGACCGTGTGATCGGGTTGAGCGGACGCGATCCGATGTGGAAGCCATAGGGCAACGGCGCGAGCAACCCACGAAAGAACGCGCAGAACGCGGCACGGGCCCCCACCCGCCTCCGTACGCTCCCCCACATGCCCCTGAGCCTCACCGTCCTCGGCACCGCCTCACCGCATCCCGGCCCGGACCGGCCCGCCTCCGGCTATCTGCTGCGCGGTGGGGGCGCCGAGATATGGGTGGACGCGGGATTCGGTACCTTCGCAGAGTTGCAACGGCACACGGACCCCACCCGGCTCACGGCGATCTGGATCTCCCACCTGCACGCGGACCACAGCGCCGACCTGGTGGCCGCGGTGTACGGGTTCGCGTACGGCGGCCTGACCCTGCCCGCGCCCCTGCCGGTCTACGCGCCCGGCGACTGCGCGCGGCGGCTCGCGGGGTTCTTCGGGCGGTCGGACACGGAGTTCCTGGACGCGGTCTTCGACTTCCGCCCCCTGTACGACGGCCACACCGTACGGCACTGGAACCTCACCCTCACCGCCCGCGCCGTGGTCCACGACGTGGAGTCGTACGGGCTGCGGGCCGAGTGCCAGGGGCGGGTGTTCGCCTACTCGGGAGACAGCGGGCCGTGCGAGGCGCTGCACCTCCTGGCGGGCGGCGCCGACCTCTTCCTGTGCGAGGCGGACCTCGACACACATCGCGATGGCGAACCCCGGGTGCATCTCACGCCGGAGGAGGCCGGGACGTACGCCGAGGGCGCGAGCCGGCTGCTCGTCACGCATGTGGGGCCCACGCTGACCACCGAGGCGGCGACCGGGCGGGCAGCCGCGGTCTTCGGGGGTCCCACCGAGAGCGCGCGTGAGGGCGACACCAAGATCGTGTGACCGCGTGCACATCTTCTTCTGTCAGAGGCATTGACGAAACGACGGCTCCCTCCCTACCTTCAACGCGTCGTACTTCGTACGTCATATATGAGACGCGATACGGGAGATCTCATACGTGGGATCCCGTACGTAACATTCGAGAGGCGCGCATGACCTCTGTGCCCACGCCGATCCCGTCCCGCACGCAGTTCGTGCTGGAGGGGATCAAACACCGCATCCTGACCGGTCAGTTGACGCCCGGTCAGGCCCTGGTCGAGACCGAGCTGGCCGCGCAGTTCGGGGTGTCCAAGACGCCCGTGCGCGAGGCGCTGAAGACGCTGGCCGGCACCGGCCTCGTCGTGATGAGCCAGTACAAGGGCGTCACGGTGCGCATGGTGGACGCGGACATGGCGCGCGAGGTCTACGACGTACGGCTGCTCCTGGAGCCGGAGGCCCTGCGGCGCTCGGTGCGCCGCGGTGCCCCCTGGGACGCGGCGAGCGACGCGCTGGCCAGGGCCGACGAGGCCACGGACACCGCCGAACGGTCGCTGGCCAACCGGGAGTTCCACCGCGCGCTGTACGTACCGTGCGGCAACCCCCTGCTCGGCCGAATGCTCGACGAGGTGCGTGACCAGGCAGCGCTCGTCTCGGCCGTGGCCTGGGCGGCCGACCCCTCCTGGGAGCGGGAGGCCGCCGAGCACCGGGAGATCCTGCGGCTCGCCCTCGACGGCGACGCCGACGGCGCCGCCGCCGCCCTGCACGCGCACATCGCCTCCTTCGTGGAGCGGGCCTTCCCCGAGGCCCGTGACGCCGACGGGGCCCGGCACCCGCACCAGACCTAGGGACCGCGAGCCCCGCCCCGCACAGCCCGCGAAACCAAGCAAGCCACCGAGTCCACGAGGTCAGTGAGCGGCGAAGCCGCACAGCCTCCGCAGTCCTCGAAGAGGAAGGTCATCCATGAGCAGCGTGACGTTCGAGACCCAACGGACGGCCCTGGCCGACGTGGTGGCCATCCCGGTGACTCCGTTCGCCGAGGACGGCACCGTCGACCAGGGCGCCCACCGGGCCCTGCTGCGTCGGCTGCTCGACGGAGGGATCACCACCCTCACCCCGAACGGCAACACCGGTGAGTTCTACGCCCTCACCCCCGAGGAGCGCCGTCTGGTCACGGAGCTGACCATGGACGAGGTCGGCGACCGGGCGGTGATCCTGGTCGGCGTCGGACACGACGTGCCGACCGCGATCGCCTCCGCCGAGCACGCCCGCGAGGTCGGCGCACAGATGGTGATGGTCCATCAGCCGGTGCACCCCTATGTCTCGCAGGGCGGCTGGGTCGACTACCACCGGGCGATCGCCGAGGCCGTGCCCGAGCTGGGCGTGGTGCCCTACATCCGCAACGCCCAGCTCACCGGCGCCCGCCTCACCGAACTCGCCGACGCCTGCCCGAACGTGGTCGGAGTGAAGTACGCCGTCCCGGACGCCGCCCGCTTCGCCGCCTTCGCACGCGACGCCGGCCTGGAGCGCTTCGTCTGGGTGGCCGGGCTCGCCGAGCCGTACGCGCCCTCCTACTTCTCGGCCGGCGCCACCGGCTTCACCTCGGGTCTGGTGAACGTCGCCCCGGCCGTTTCGCTGAACATGATCGAAGCGCTTCGATCGGGCGACTTCCCGGCCGCGATGAAGGTTTGGGAGCAGATCCGCCGCTTCGAGGAGCTGCGCGCCGCCCACGGCTCAGCCAACAACGTGACCGTCGTCAAGGAGGCCCTCGCCTCCCTCGGCCTCTGCCGCCGCGACGTCCGGGCGCCCAGCAGGGAGCTGCCCGAGGCCGAGCGCGCGGAGGTCTCCGCCATAGCCGCCGGGTGGTCGATATGAAGAAGCCGGAAGAACTGAGGAGCCACCAGTGGTACGGCACGGACGGGCTGCGCTCCTTCAGCCACCGGGCCCGCACCCGCCAGCTCGGCTATCTCCCCGAGGAGCACCTGGGCAAGCCGGTCATCGCGATCCTCAACACCTGGTCCGACATCAACCCCTGTCATGTGCACCTCCGTGACCGCGCTCAGGCGGTCAAGCGGGGCGTCTGGCAGGCGGGTGGCTTCCCGCTGGAGTTCCCGGTCTCCACCCTCTCCGAGACCTTCCAGAAGCCGACCCCCATGCTCTACCGCAACATGCTCGCGATGGAGACCGAGGAGCTGCTGCGCTCGTACCCGGTCGACGGGGCCGTGCTGATGGGCGGCTGCGACAAGTCGACCCCGGCGCTGTTGATGGGCGCGGCGAGCGTCGACCTCCCCGCCGTCTTCGTGCCGGCCGGCCCGATGCTGCCGGGCCACTGGCGCAACGAGGTGCTCGGCTCCGGCACCGACATGTGGAAGTACTGGGACGACAAGCGCGCCGGGCTCATCGGCGACTGCGAGATGACCGAGCTGGAGTCCGGTCTGGCGCGCTCACCGGGCCACTGCATGACCATGGGGACGGCTTCCACGCTCACCGCCGCCGCCGAGGCCCTCGGGGTCACGGTTCCGGGAGCGTCCAGCATCCCGGCCGTCGACTCGGGCCATGACCGCATGGCCGCCGCCGCCGGACTCCGGATCGTCGAACTGGTCCACAAGGACCGGAAGCTGAGCGACATCCTCACCGCCGACGCCTTCGAGGACGCGGTCACCACCGTCCTGGGACTCGGCGGCTCCACCAACGCGGTCATCCATCTGATCGCCATGGCCGGGCGTGCGGGCGTCAAGCTCACCCTCGACGACTTCGACCGCATCGCCCGTACGGTCCCGGTGCTCGCCAACGTCCGGCCCGGCGGCCGGACGTACCTGATGGAGGACTTCCACTTCGCGGGCGGCCTGCCAGGCTTCCTGTCCCGGATCACCGACCTGCTCCACCTGGACCGGCCGACCGTCTCGTACGACACGATGCGCGAGCAGCTCGACGGCGCGCTCGTCCACAACGACGACGTGATCCGCACCCGGGACAACCCGGTCGCCACCGAGGGTGGCGTCGCCGTCCTGCGCGGCAACCTCTGCCCGGACGGCGCGGTCATCAAGCACATCTCCGCCGAGCCGCACCTGCTCAAGCACACCGGTCCGGCCGTCGTCTTCGACGACTACCGGACGATGCAGCGAACCATCAACGACCCCTCGCTCGGCATCACCGCCGACAGCGTGCTGGTGCTGCGCAACGCCGGCCCCAAGGGCGGTCCCGGCATGCCCGAGTACGGGATGCTGCCCATCCCCGACCACCTGCTGAAGCAGGGCGTACGGGACATGGTGCGGATCTCCGACGCCCGGATGAGCGGCACGAGCTACGGCGCCTGCGCCCTGCACGTGGCACCGGAGTCGTACGTCGGCGGACCCCTCGCCCTCGTGCGGACCGGCGACTCGATCACCCTCGACGTCGAGGCCCGCACCCTCCAGGTCAACCTGGACGACGAGGAGCTGGAACGCCGACGAGCCGAGTGGACCCCACCGCCCACCCGCTACGAACGCGGCTACGGCGCCCTCTACAACGACCAGATCACCCAGGCCGACACCGGCTGCGACTTCGAGTTCCTCGCCAGACCGGGCAAGGTCCCGGACCCGTACGCGGGCTGAACGATGTGACGCCGGGTGCCAACAAGGGGGCGCGGGGAACTGCGCGAACAACCCCGACGCACCCGCACCCGCCACCCAACCGCAGGTGGCACCCCGTACCGCGCGATCCAGCACACCCATGCAGATCGAGAAAGCGCTTCCTGCACGACAACGCACCACGACGTACCCAGAAACGGAGCCCCAGTCATGGCCCAAGCCGCAGCCGTGGCGAAACCCCCCACGCCACCCCGGCGGAGCCGTGCGCGCCGTGCCTCCGCGACCCCGCGCAGGCTGCCCTACCTGCTGATCGCCCCGGCCGCCCTGCTCATGCTGGGCTTCATCGCCTACCCGGTCATCAGCGTCTTCTACTACAGCCTGCAGCACTACAACCCCACCAAGCCCTGGCGGAACGGCTTCGCCGGCTTCGACAACTTCGTCCACGCCTTCACCGAGGACCCGCTGTTCTGGGACACCCTGGTCTTCAGCGCCAAGTGGGTGATCGTCGAGGTCTCGCTGCAGCTGCTGTTCGGTCTCGCCCTCGCGCTGATCGTCAACCAGACGTTCGTCGGCCGCGCCGTCGGCCGCGCGCTGGTCTTCTCGCCCTGGGCCGTCTCCGGGGTGCTGACCTCCGCGATCTGGGTGCTCCTCTACAACTCCCAGACCGGCATCAGCCGTTACCTCGCGGACATGGGCATCGGCGAGTACGGCACCAGCTGGCTCTCCGACACCTCCACCGTCTTCTCGGCGGCGATCGTCGCCGACCTGTGGCGCGGTGTCCCCTTCTTCGCGATCCTCATCCTCGCCGACCTCCAGTCCATCTCGAAGGACCTCTACGAGGCCGCCGAGGTCGACGGCGCCAGCCGCGTCCGGCAGTTCATCCACATCACGCTGCCGCACCTCAAGGACGCGATCATCCTCTCCACGCTGCTGCGCGCGGTGTGGGAGTTCAACAACGTCGACCTGCTCTACACGTTGACGGGTGGCGGACCGGCCGGAGTGACCACGACCCTCCCGCTGTACATCGCCAACACCTCCGTCGACGCCCACAACTTCGGTTACGCGTCCGCCCTCACCACGGTCGCGTTCGTGATCCTGCTCTTCTGCTCGATGGTCTATCTGCGGCTGAGCAAGTTCGGAGGCGAGTCCAAGTGATCACCAAGGACGCCGAGAGGACCGTACCGGTGACGTCCGCGCCCGCGGCCGAGGAGCCCCCGCAGCGGCCCGGCAAGGTCCGCCGGGCCTGGGACGAGGTGCCGCGCTGGCAGATCTACCTGCCGCTGGGGATCTATCTGGTCTTCACCCTCGTCCCCTTCTACTGGATCCTGCTCTTCGCGCTGCGCAAGCCCGGCTCGACCTCGCTCGTGCCCTGGCCGATCACCTTCGAGCACTTCGAGAAGGTGTGGAACGAGCGGTCCTTCGGCACCTACTTCCAGAACAGCATCCTGGTCGGTGTCGTCACCCTGCTGATGACCACCCTGGTCGCCCTGGCCGGCGGTTACGCCCTCGCCCGCTTCGACTTCAAGATCAAGCGCGGGTTCATGCTGGCGCTGCTCTGCTCCCAGTTCGTGCCGGGCGCGCTGCTCCTGGTGCCGCTGTTCCAGATCTTCGCCGAGCTGCGGATGATCAACTCGCTCGGCAGCGTCATCCTCGCCGAGACGGTCTTCCAGCTGCCGCTGTCGATCATCCTGATCAGCAACTTCATCAAGAACGTGCCGTACTCCCTGGAGGAGGCGGCCTGGGTGGACGGCTGCAACCGGTTCACCGCGTTCCGGGTGGTCGTACTGCCGCTGCTACGGCCCGGTCTGATCGCCGTCGGCTCCTTCGCCTTCGTGCACTCCTGGAACCACTTCCTGTTCGCCCTGATGTTCCTCAGCAACCAGGAGAAGCAGACCATTCCGGTCGGCCTGAACACCCTGCTCAGCGCCGACAGCGTCGACCTGGGCGCGCTGGCGGCCGGCGGCATCATCGCCGCCGTCCCGGTGGTCATCGTCTTCGCCTTCATCCAGAAGTGGCTCATCACGGGCTTCAGCGCCGGGGCGGTGAAGGGATGAGGCCACGGGGGCTCGCCACGCGCAGAGCCGTGCAACTGGTCGCTCTGGCAGGGGTGTTGGGCCTCACGCTCACCACCCCGGCCGGGGCGGAGTCCCGGGACATCAGCCGGGACACGCTCGCGGCGGACGACGGCTGGGCCGCGGCCGACGGTGGAACCACGGGGGGTTCCACCGCCGACGACGCCCACGTCTTCACCGTACGCACCCGCGGCGAGCTGGTCCGCGCGCTGGACGGCGGCAGCGCCACCCCGAAGATCATCCGCATCGCCGGGACCATCGACGCCAACACCGGGGACGACGGCCGCCGGCTCGACTGCGCCGACTACGCGACCGACGGCTACGACCTGAAGAAGTACCTGGCCGCGTACGACCCGCGCGTCTGGGGCGCCGCCAAGCCCAGCGGCCCCCAGGAGGAGGCCCGCCGGGCGTCGGCGGCGAAGCAGCGCGAGCGGGTCGAACTGGCCGTCGGCTCCAACACCACGATCGTCGGCCTCAGGGGCGCGGTGCTCAAAGGCGCGAGCCTCCAGCTCAAGGGCGTGGACAACGTCATCGTCCGCAACCTCGAACTCCGCGACGCCTACGACTGCTTCCCCGTCTGGCAGCCCAACACCGGCGGCCTCGGCGACTGGAAGACCGCGTACGACAACATCTGGGTGAGCGGCTCCAGCCACGTCTGGGTCGACCACGTCACCGTCTCCGACAAGGGGCACCCCGACGAGGACGAGCCCACCTACTTCGGCCGCAACTACCTCCGCCACGACGGCCTGCTCGACATCACCAACGCCTCCGACCTGGTCACCGTCTCCTGGAGCCGCTTCGTCGACCATGACAAGGGGATGCTCATCGGCAGCGGGGACACGGCCACCGGCGACCGGGGCAAGCTCCGGGTGACGCTGCACCACAACCAGTTCGAGAACGTCGTGCAGCGCGCCCCGCGCGTCCGCTTCGGACAGGTGCACGTCTACAACAACCGGTACGTCGTCCCGGCCGACGCCCACGACTACCGCTACTCCCTGGGAGTCTCCACCGAGTCCGCCGTGTACGCCGAGAACAACGCCTTCACCACACCCGGCCACGTCGAGGTCGCCGACCTGGTGAAGAACTGGAACGGCACCGCCCTCCACCAGACGGGCACCCTCTTCAACGGCTATCCGGTGGATCTCCTGGCCATCCACAACGCCTACAACTCCGGCAGCGAGCGTGATCTCACGGCCGACGTGGGCTGGACACCTACCCTGCACCAGAAGATCGACAGCGCCGTCAAGGCCGACCGAGAGGTGGCACGCGGCGCGGGCGCAGGGAGGATCCGATGACCACCAAGACGTACGAGAACCCGCTTCCGCTCGTCCTCGCGGGCGCCCGGGGCCACGGCCGCTGGCACCTGGAGAACATCCGGCGTCTGGCGGACAAGGGGATCGTCCGGCTCGCGGGCATCTGCGAGCTGACGCCGCTGGGCGCGGACGAGATCCCGGACGGCCTCGGCACCCCCGAGCAGTCCGCCGACTTCGGGGCGCTCCTCGACTCCACGGGCGCCGCGATCGCGGTGATCTGCACGCCCATCCCCACCCACACCGACCTGGCCCTCACGGCGGCCGAGCGGGGCGTCCACATCCTGCTGGAGAAGCCGCCGGCCCCCTCCTACGCCGAGTTCCGCCGGATGGCCGACGGGGTGGCCGCCGCCGGAGTGGTCTGCCAGATCGGCTTCCAGTCGCTGGGCTCGCACGCCGTGCCCGCGATCCGGCGGATGGTCGCCGACGGCTTGATCGGTGAGGTCGTCGGCATCGGCGGCGCCGGGGCCTGGGCCCGCGCCGAGGCCTACTACCGGCGGGCCCCCTGGGCCGGCAAGCGTCGCCTGAACGGCGTCGACGTGATCGACGGGGCACTGACCAACCCCCTCGCGCACGCCGTCGCCACCGGGCTCGCGCTCGGCGGCGCGGGCCGCGCCGAGGACGTCACCGCCATCGAAACCGAACTGCTGCGGGCCAACGACATCGAGTCCGACGACACCTCGTGCGTACGGGTCACCACCGCCGACGGCGGCCGGATCACCGTCGCCGCCACGCTGTGCGCCGAGAACCCGGGCGACCCCTACAACGTCGTCCACGGCACCAGCGGCCGGATCACCTTCTGGTACAAGCAGGACCGCGTCCTCGTCCAGCGGGCCGGGCACGGCCCGGAGGAGATCGAGTACGGCCGCACGGACCTGCTGGAGAACCTCGTCGACCATCTCGTCGACGGCACCGATCTGCTGGTCCCACCGGACACGACCGGCGCTTTCATGAAGGTCGTCGAGGCGATCCGGGTCGCCCCGGATCCGATCGCGCTCCCGGCCGAAGCCTGGCACAAGCTGCCCGACGAGGACCGGCGGGTCGTCGACGGCATCGACGCCCTCGTCACGGCCGCCGCCGACAACCTCGCCCTCTACTCCGAGCTGGGCGCCCCCTGGGCGCTCCCCGAAGCTCCAGCGAAAGAGGTGAGCACATGATGACGACCGACGAGTCCCTGGTCCTGCGTGTGGCGGGCCGGCCGGTGGGCCGTTACCTCACCCGGCCCGAGCTGCCGGACCGGCTCTCCCCGCGTCCCTTCCTGCACCCTGTCACCACCCTGTCCGGTACGGCGGTCACCGAACTGAGCCCCGCCGACCACCTCCACCACCTCGGCGTCGGTGTCGCCGTTCCCGACGTCGAGGGGCACAACTTCTGGGGCGGACGCACCTACGTCCGAGACCAGGGCCCGACCGAGCTCGACAACCACGGCGCCCAGCGCCACACCGCCTTCCAACTGCGCGACCCCGACGGCTTCGTCGAGGAACTGCGCTGGGTGGCCTCCGGCCGGGAACTGCTGCGTGAGCGCCGTACCGTCGCGGCCACCGAACTAACCGACACCGCCTGGGCGTTGGACTTCACCTTCTCCCTCACCAACACCACCGGCGCGCCGGTGTCGATCGGCAGCCCCGCCACCAACGGCCGCCCCGGCGCCGCGTACGGCGGCTTCTTCTGGCGGGCCCGCAAGGAGGACCGGGCACCCCGTGTCTTCACCGCCGACGCCGAGGGCGAGTCCGGGGTGCACGGCGCCCGCGCCGACTGGCTCGCCCTGGCCGGCGGCCACTGGACGCTCGTCTTCGCGGGGGCCACCGACACCACCCGCCGCGACCCCTGGTTCGTGCGCGCCGACGAGTACCCGGGCGTCGGCTCCTCCCTCGCCCACACCGAGCGGCTCCCGGTCGAGCCGGGGGAGACGGTGGTACGCCGGGTCGTCACCGTCGTCGCCGACGGCACCCTCGACCGGGGCGAGGCGGCGGCCCTCGTCCGCAAGGCGGTGAGCCCGTGAGCGAGACGCTCGCCGCGACCGCTGTGGGAGCCGCCGCCGCCACCTCCGTCGGCGCGACCCCCGCCACCGCCGTCGCCCCCGCCTTCTCCGCCGACCGGGGCGACGGGACGTACCGCAATCCGATCCTCGACGCCGACTGGTCCGACCCCGATGTCCTGCGCGTGGCCGACGACTTCTACATGACGGCCTCCAGCTTCGGCCGGGCCCCGGGCCTTCCCCTGCTCCACTCCCGGGACCTGGTCAACTGGACGCTCGTCGGCCACGCGCTCCCACTCCTCGAACCGGCCGCCGAGTTCAAGGTTCCGCGTCACGACTGCGGGGTGTGGGCGCCCTCGCTGCGCCACTTCGACGACCGGTTCTGGATCTTCTGGGGCGACCCCGACCACGGCATCTATCAGGTGAACGCCCCGGGAATCAGGGGCCCTTGGACCCGCCCGCACCTGGTCAAGGAAGGCAAGGGACTCATCGACCCCTGCCCGCTGTGGGACGAGGAGACCGGCGAGGCGTACCTCGTGCACGCGTGGGCCAAGTCCCGCTCCGGGATCAAGAACCGGCTCACCGGGCACCGGATGCGACCCGACGGCACCGGGCTGCTCGACGAGGGCAAGGTCGTCGTCGACGCGGACCGGCTCCCCGGCTGGTTCACCCTCGAAGGGCCCAAGCTCTACCACCACGACGGCTGGTACTGGATCTTCGCCCCCGCCGGGGGAGTGGAGACCGGCTGGCAGGGCGTCTTCCGCTCCCGCGAGTTCTTCGGCCCGTACGAGGAGCGGGTCGCCCTGGAGCAGAAGGACACCGAGGTCAACGGGCCGCACCAGGGCGGCTGGGTGCGCACGGCGGCCGGCGAGGACTGGTTCCTGCACTTCCAGCAGCGGGGCGCGTACGGCAGGGTCGTCCATCTCCAGCCGATGCGCTGGGGGCAGGACGGCTGGCCGGTGCTCGGCGACGAGGGCGCTCCCGTCGCCGAGCACCGCAAGCCGGAGCTGCCCCCGCAGCCGGCGGCCGCGCCCGCCACCGACGACGACTTCCCCGGCGGCCGCTTCGGACGCCAGTGGCAGTGGACCGCGAACCCCCAGGACGGCTGGGCCACCCAGCACTCCGGGGACGGGCTGCGGCTCACGTGCGTGCGCTCTGTGCACACGCACGACCTGCGGAAACTGGCGAATGTGCTCACACAGCGGCTGCCGGGGATCCCGGCGGTCATCGAGGTCGGGCTGAGGCTCGACAGCGAGGAGCCGGGGGCACGGGCCGGGCTGGCCGTGCTGGGGGACGCGTTCCGCTGGATCGGACTCCAGCGGGGCGCCGACGGGGCCGTGCACCTGGTGCACCGGTTCGCCGAGACCGTGGCCGAACGGGAACGGGACGCCGACCATCCGCGCTCGGCGCCCGAGGGACGGGTCCGGCTGCGGATCGAGACCTCGGCCGGGGCCCGCTGCCGGTTCTCCTACGACGTCGGGGAGGGGTGGGAGTCCTCGGGGCAGGTCTTCGCCGCGACCCCCTGGCGCTGGGTCGGTGCCCTGCTCGGCCTCTTCGCGGTCGCGCCCACCGGCGGGGGGCACGCCGGGGCGGCCACGTTCACACAGTTCCGGATCGTCCGTTCGTAGCTCGACTCATGTACCTGTACGTCTGTTGGGAGCCGCAATGACGCACCCCCTCCGTAGCAAGCGCTTGCCCGAGCCGCCGGGGTCACGACCCCGACCCGGCCGGGCCCTGGTCACGGCCGCCGTCCTGGTGGCCGGGCTGGGCCTCGGAACCATCGCCCCTGCCGAGGCTTCCCCGAGAACCGCGCCCGCCGCCGACTCGGCCGGAACCGCCGGCACCGCCGGTACCGCCGGTGCCGGGGCGCCCGGCCGCTGGAGTGACGAACCCCATGGCTTCGCCTCTCTCGCCGGCGGTACCACCGGCGGCGCGGGCGGCAAGGTGGTGACGGTCACCGACCACGCCTCGCTGAAGAAGTACGCCTCCGCCGAGGAACCGTTCGTGATCCGGGTCAAGGGGGCGATCGACGTCGACCCCTTCGGCTCTGACATCGTCGTGGCCTCGAACAAGACGCTGATCGGCGTCGGGAGCACCGGTGAGATCGTCCACGGCGAACTGCACCTGAACCCCGGCACCAGCAATGTGATCATCCGTAACCTGACGATCCGCGACAGCTACGTCGAGGGCGACTGGGACGGCAAGACGAACGACTTCGACGCGATCCAGATGGACACCGTCGACCACGTCTGGATCGACCACAACCGCTTCGAGCACATGGGCGACGGCCTCCTCGACATCCGCAAGGACAGCCGGTACGTCACCGTCTCCTACAACCAGTTCAAGGACCACAACAAGGCCATCGGGATCGGCTGGACGACCAACGTCCAGACCGAGATCACCATCGACCACAACTGGTTCACCGGCACCAAACAGCGCAACCCCTCCGCCGACAACTGCGCCTACGCGCACCTCTACAACAACTACCTGTCGGCGCAGGTGGCCGACGGCGACCCCGTGTGGACGTACGGGAACTGGGCGCGCGGCAAGACCAAGATGGTCATCGAGAACAGCTACTACTCCGGTGTCCAGCACCCCTACCAGGCCGACGCCACCGCCGAACTGGTGCAGCGCGGCTCGATCCTGAAGAACGTCAGCGGGCGCAAGGACGCCTGGGGCAAGGCCTTCAGGCCGAAGGACTTCTACCACTACCGGCTGGACCCGGCCGCGGCCGTCCCCGCGCTGGTCACCCGGTTCTCCGGCCCGCAGAAGAACCTCGGCACGAACACCGTGCTGAACGTCCCCGCCGACTACCCGACCGTGCAGGCCGCTGTGGACGCCGTGCCCGCCGGCAACGACGGCACGGTCACCCTGCGCGTAGCGCCCGGTACCTACCGCGAGAAGGTCTTCGTCCCCGCGAACAAGCCGAATCTGGTGCTGCAGGGGACTGGACGGCACCGCTCGGACACCGTCATCGTCTACGACACGCCCGCCGAGTACGGCGGTTCCACCGGCAGCGCCACCGTCCGGATCGCCGCCAGTGACGTGACCGTCCGCAACATCACCTTCAACAACGACTTCGACGAGGCCGCGCACGAACTGAAGGGCGAGCAGGCGCTGGCGATGAAGACGACCGGTGACCGGATCGTCTTCGAGAACACGGGCTTCCTGGGCAACCAGGACACCCTGATGACCGAGAGCCCCAAGCTTGAGGTCCAGAGCCGGGTCTACATCCGCGACTCGTACATCGAGGGCGACGTCGACTTCATCTACGGTCGCGCGACCACGGTCATCGAGCGCTCCGTGATCAGGGCGCTGAACCGGGGCTCGACCACCAACAACGGCTGGATCACGGCCGCGTCGACCTGGAAGGACAACCCGTACGGCTTCCTGATCACCAGGTCGAAGGTGGTCAGTGACGCGCCCGCCGGGTCGTTCCACCTCGGTCGGCCCTGGCACCCGGGCGGCCAGCCGGACGCCATCGCCCAGGTGCTGTTCCACGACACCTACCTGCCCGCCGCGATCAAGTCGTCGCCGTGGACCGACATGAGCGGCTTCTCGTGGAAGGACGCGAGGTTCGCGGAGTACGGCACCTACGGCCCGGGCGCCGGGGTGACCGCCGACCGGCCGCAGCTCCCGGCCGCCGAACTTCCGAATCACACGGTCGCCAAGTACCTCGCGGGCACGGACGGTTGGGCGCCGCATCGGGTGCGCGCCGCCCGCTGAGTCCGCTCCCTGGACGGAACAGACCCCCCACAACTTCATAACCCTCGTATCCAGAAGAAGAGAGCCGTTCAATGAAGATCAGCAATCGCAGAAGCAGGCGGGCCGCCGCGGCCATCGCCCTGGGATCCGTGCTCGCGCTGACCGCCACCGCCTGCGGTGACGACGGCAGCGGCGCGGGCGGCGACAAGGGCTCCGAGGGCAGCGGCAAGGGCGAGATCGTCTTCTGGGACAACAACGGCGGTGTCCGCACCGACATCTGGAAGGAGATCATCGCCGACTTCGAGAAGGCCAACCCGGACATCGACGTCGAGTACGTCGGGATCGCCTCCACCGAGTACCAGTCCAAGGTCGACACCGCCCTTCAGGGCGGCGGGCTGCCCGACGTCGGCGGTGTCGGCGCGGCCATGGCCGCCGGGTTCGCCGCGCAGGGCGCGCTGGAACCGCTCGAGGACCGGCTCTCCAAGTCCTCGCTCAACGGCAAGCTCAACGAGGCGATGATCGAGTCGCTGAAGTCCGCCGGCGGCGGCGACGCCCTGTACTCGATCCCGACCTCCGCCAACAACGGCGTCCTGTACTACCGCACCGACCTGTTCAAGGCGGCGGGCCTGGCGGAGCCGACGGACTGGGACAAGTTCTACGAGGCGGCCGAGAAGCTCACCGACAAGGACGAGAACAAGTTCGGCTACACCATCCGCGGTGGCGCCGGCTCCATCGCCCAGGCGCTGGACGCGATGTACGGACAGTCCGGGATCACCTCGTTCTGGGACGCGAGCGGTGAGAAGACCACCGTCAACGACCCGAAGAACGTGGCGGCGCTGGAGAAGTACGCGGCTCTCTTCAAGAAGACCACCCCGGCCGCCGACCTCAACAACGACTTCACCAAGATGGTCGCCCAGTGGGACTCGGGCACCATCGGCATGCTCAACCACAATCTCGGCTCCTACCAGGACCACGTGAAGGCGCTCGGCGTCGACAAGTTCCGGGGAATCCCGCAGCCGACCGGCCCCGGGGGCAAGCGCGTCCAGGTCTCCAACCCGGTCGACGGCCTCGGCCTGTTCAAGAGCTCCAAGAACAAGGAAGCGGCCTGGAAGTTCATCGAGTTCGCCGTCTCGGCCGCGGAGAACTCCAAGTGGAACGAGTCCGCGGGCGCGGTGCCGGCGAACACGGATGCCGCCAAGGACGCCTGGATCTCCAAGGCCGAGCCGACCAAGCTGGCCGCCGAGGCGCTGTCCGACGGCTCCACGACGATCGTCCAGCTGCCGTACTACCTGCCGGACTGGAACACCATCTCCAAGTCCGACAACGAGCCCGCCTTCCAGAAGGTGCTGAGCGGGTCGATGAGCGCGAAGGACTTCCTGGACACGCTGGCGGACCAGCTGAACGAGGCCCAGAAGGAGTGGACCAAGCAGAAGGCCGCCTCGTAGTCGGCGGAGGTCGGTGTCGGCTGCCCTCCGTACGTGGCTCGGCCGCCCGCGGCCGAGCCACGATCAAGCACGGCCCCCGCGCCCCCGAAGCGCGGGGTCACCCCCACTGTGAGAAGCACGGCCGAACGCTCCCCCTGCAATCCGTGTTCGGCACCCTGTTGAGAAAGGCTCCCCCTCTCATGTCTCTCTCCCGCAGACAGGTCACCACCGCGGCCCTGGCCGCCGTCCCCCTCGCCGCCGCGGCCACGTCCGCCGCGGCCGCGCCCGCCGCGGCTGCCTCGGCCGTCCGCCAGGCAAGGAAGATCTACATCGCCGGTGACTCCACCGCCGCCCAGAAGTACACCAACGCCGCCCCCGAGACCGGCTGGGGCATGGCCCTGCCGTTCTTCCTCAACAACGGCCTGACGGTCTCCAACCACGCGCAGAACGGCCGGAGTTCGAAGAGCTTCATCGACGAGGGCCGTCTCGACGCCATCCTGCGCGTGATCCGGCCCGGCGACTTCCTCCTGATCCAGTTCGGCCACAACGACGCCAAGGTGGACGACCCCACCCGCTACACCGAGCCCTGGTCGACGTACCAGAGCTACCTGCGCCGGTACATCAGCGGCGCGCGGGCCCGCGGTGCCCGGCCGGTCCTGGCGACCTCCGTCGAGCGCAGGAAGTTCGACTCGGCCGGCAAGGCTGTGTCCACCCACGGCGACTACCCGGCCGCCATGCGCGCCCTCGCCACGCAGGAGGGGGTGACCCTGCTCGACATCCAGGCCCTGTCCATCGCCCTGTGGCAGCGACTGGGCGTCGAGCAGACCAAGACGTACTTCAACTGGACCGCGACCGAGCAGGACAACACGCACTTCAACCCTCCGGGGGCGATCGCCGTAGCCCGGATGGTGGCGAAGGAGTTGCTCCGTCACCGGGTGCTGACGCCCCAGGACACGCGTCGCCTCGACAGCGAGATCCCGGAGTCCTGGATCACCTGGCCCGCCGCGTAGCGCTCCGCTCACAGACCGGTTCCGACCGCGCGCCCGTTGCGGCGGGCGCGCGGTCCCCGCGCCCCTGACAGGGGCGCCACCCCCCTTTGCGTCGAAAGGAATGCGCACTCATGCGTTCTCGTATCTGGCAGGTTCATGCCACCACGGCCATCGTCGGTTGCACCGCTCTCGTGCTCGGAGTCACCGGGACGGGCGTCGCCCAGTCCCACGGGCGCGACCTCGGTCGCCAGGTTCTCGGTGCCGGTGACGGCTGGGGGTCGGCGGAGGGGGGTACCACCGGCGGCTCGGCGGCCGATGCCGAGCACGTCTACACCGTCACCGACTGGGCGCAGTTCAAGGCGGCCCTGAAGGACGGCGGCGACGCACCGAAGATCATCAGGGTGAAGGGGATGATCGACGCCGTCTCGCAGGGCTGCGAGGCCTTCGTGACCGACGGCTACGACCTCCAGCAGTACCTCAAGGACTACGACCCCGCCGTCTACGGCAACGACAAGGTCGCCATGGGCCCGCAGGAGGACGCGCGGGTCGCGTCCGCCGCCAAGCAGGACACGGAGATCAAGGCCAACATCCCGAGCAACACCACCATCGTCGGTGTCGGCAAGAACTCCGGCATCCTCGGCGGCAGCCTCCAGATCAAGGGCGTCTCGAACGTCATCATGCGCAACCTCACCATCGAGGCCCCGCTCGACTGCTTCCCGAAGTGGGACCCGACCGACGACAACGCCACCGGCGCCTGGAACTCCGAGTACGACGCCGTGGTCGTCTACGGCACCGACCACGTGTGGCTCGACCACAACACGTTCACCGACGGGCGCTACCCCGACAGCGAGCGGCCCGTCTACTTCAACAAGGTGTTCCAGCAGCACGACGGGCTCACGGACATCGTGCGCGGCTCCAACTACGTGACCGTGTCCTGGAACCGCTATCAGGACCACGACAAGAACATGCTGATCGGCAACGGAGACGGCCTCGCCGCCGTCGACGCCGGCAAGCTCAAGGTCACCATGCACCACAACCGCTTCGAGGGCATCCTCCAGCGCTCCCCGCGCGTGCGGTTTGGGCAGGTCGACGTCTACAACAACCACTACGTGGTGACCGAGGAGCAGAAGGCCGACTACTACATCTTCGGCATCGGCATCTCCTCGCAGCTCTACGCCACCGACAACGCCATCTCGCTGCCGGCCGGCGCCAGTGTCGGCAAGGTGCTGAAGAAGTGGATGGAGTCCCCGCTCACCGCCGAGAACAACTACGTCAACGGGAAGCGGACGGACCTGATCGCCGTCCACAACGCCGAGATCCCCGAAGAGTTCCTGCAGTCCGGCGCCGGCTGGAAGCCGACCCTGCGGACGAAGGTCGACTCACCGCGCGCCGTGCCCGCCATCCTCAAGGCGCAGGCAGGCGCCGGGAAGGTGTGCTGATGACGGAACGTCGCTCGGGCCCGAGCAGACGGTCCTTCGTCGCCGCGAGCGCCGGTGCGGCGCTCGCGGCGGGACTGGGCCTCGCCCCCCAGGCCCATGCCGCCCCCGCCGCCCGAAGGCGCTCGCCCTTCGGGCGGTACGGATCGCCGTCCGCCCGGCTCACCGAGCGGACCCTGTACGTGGACGCCCGCGGCGCCGGTGACTTCACCACCGTCCAGGCCGCCGTGACCGCGGCGAGCGGCAGCGGGTACACGCTGGTCGTGGCGCCGGGTGTCTACCGGGGGACCGTCGCCGTCAGTGTCGCCCGTACGGAGATGACCTGGATCGGTGCCTCCGGCAACGCCCGGGACGTCGTGGTCGTCTACGACAACGCCGCCGGCACCCCCAAGCCCGGCGGTGGCACCTACGGCACCACCGGCTCCGCCACGACCCTGGTGCAGGCCGACGGGTTCACCGCGCGGGACATCACCTTCGCCAACGACTGGCTGCGCGCCGACCACCCCGACATCAGCGGCACCCAGGCCGTGGCCATCAAGGTGCAGGGGGACCGGGCCGCGTTCCTGCGGTGCCGGTTCCTGGGGCACCAGGACACGCTGTACGCCGACTCGATGGCGCTCGGCACCTTCGCCCGGCAGTACTTCCGCGACTGCTACGCCGAGGGCGACGTGGACTTCGTCTTCGGACGGGCCACCGCCGTCTTCGAACGCTGCCACTTCCACACGCTGACCAGGACCGACCTGGCCTCCGCGCCCTACGGGTTCGTCTTCGCGCCCTCCACCGCGGGCGCCAACCCACGCGGCTACCTGGTGACCCGCAGCCGGATCACCAGCGAGGCCCCGGACGCCTACTACAAGCTGGCCCGCCCCTGGGTGCCCAGCTCCGACACCACCGCCCGGCCCATGCTCACCGTGCGCGAGACCCGCCTCGGTGCCGGGATCGACGCGGTCGCGCCCTACACGAACATGTCGTCGGGCTTCCCCTGGCAGGACCAGCGGTTCGCCGAGTACCGGAACACCGGACCGGGCGCCGTCGTCTCCGTCCCCGCCAACCGGCCCCAACTCACGGCGGCACAAGCCGCGTCGGCCACCCGTGAGACCTACCTCGGCGACTGGGCCCCGTGGGAGAGGTGCTGAGATGCGCCGGCGCACACTGCTCACCGGGATCGCCGGCGGCCTGGTGGCCGCCGGCGCTGCCCCCGCCCTCGCCCACGGCCGCCGGGTGCTGCACGTCCGGCCCGGCGGTTCCGTCCAGGCCGCCGTGGACGCCGTCACCGGCCCCGGGTGGACGATCGTCGTCCACCCGGGGACGTACCGCGAGGTCGTCGACATCCCATCCGGCAAGGAGGAGTTGACCCTGCGCGGCGCGTCCCGCGACCCCCGCGCGGCCGTCATCGTCTTCGACCGCGCCAACGGCACACCCCGCCCCGAGGGCGGCACCTACGGCACCGCGGGCTCCGCCACCTTCACCTCGGCGGCGCCCGGCCTGACCGTCCGCGACCTGACCCTCGCCAACGACTGGCTGCGCGCCGACCACCCCGACATCACGGGCACCCAGGCGGTCGCCGCGTACGTCACCGGGGACCGGTCGCACTTCGAGAACGTCCGGTTCCTCGCCCACCAGGACACCCTCTTCGCGGACACCACCGCGCTGGACGCCTTCGACCGGCAGTACTACCGGAACTGCCACATCGAGGGCGACGTCGACTTCGTCTTCGGGCGGGCCAGGGCCGTCTTCGACTCGTGCCGCTTCCACACCCTCCAGCGGGACGTGTCCTTCACACCCAAGGGCATGGTCTTCGCGCCGTCCACGGCCCGCGCCAACCCGTACGGCTTCCTGGCGATCCGCTCCCGGATCACCTCCGGCGCCGAGGACGCCGCGTACAAGATCGCCCGGCCCTGGGTGCCCTCGTACGAGACGACCGCCTGGCCCTCGCTGGTCGTGCGGGACACCTGGATCGGCCCCGGCATCGACGCCGTCACCCCCTACACCAACATGCGTGACGCCTACCCGTGGCAGACCATGCGCTTCCGGGAGTACGCCAACTCCGGTCCAGGAGCGGTCATCTCGGTGCCGGAGAACCGGCCCCGGCTGACGGCTGCCGAGAGCAGGGAGCACACCCGGCGGACGTATCTGGGGGACTGGAGGCCCTGTGGCCACCCCTGAGCCGGCGGCCGACCGTGATCCCGTGGGGCGCCGCGCGTTCGTGGTGGGTGCGGGGACGGCGGCGCTGTTCGCCGGGCCGGGCACGGGGACGGTCGCCGGGGCGGAGCCCGTGGCAGCCGCCGAGGCGGCAGGTCTGGAGGGTGCCCTCCCCGGCTTCCATCCCCTGCTCAAGGACGAGCTCCGCTTCCCGCTCGCCTGGGGCACCTCACCGATCCGGGACTTCCGCACCTGGCGACGGGTGGCGCGGTCGAAGGTCGAGGAGCATCTCTTAGTCGCCCGGGACGACACCCCGTACGACCCGGTCCTCGGCGAGCAGCGCGAGGAAGGAGACGGCTTCACGCGGGAGTTGGTCACCCTCTCCCTCACCCGGTACGGCCGCACCCGTGCCGTCCTGCTCACCCCGCACGGCACCGGACCGTTCCCGGCCGTGCTCCTCCTGCACGACCACGGCGCCAGGTTCGACATCGGCAAGGAGAAACTGGTCCGCCCCTGGTACGACGACACCCGGCTGACCTCGGCGCGGGAATGGGCCGACCGGTACTTCAGCGGGCGGTTCGTGGGCGACGAACTGGCCCGGCGCGGCTATGTCGTCCTCGCCGTCGACGCGCTCGGCTGGGGCGACCGGGGGCCGACCACCTACGACCAGCAGCAGGCCCTCGCGAGCAACTTCTACAACCTGGGCTCTTCCCTCGCCGGGCTCATGGCCAGGGAGGACGTCCGCGCGGCGGCCTTCCTGGCCGGCCTCGACCGGGTGGACCGGCGACGGGTCGGGGCGCTCGGTTTCTCGATGGGCGCGTTCCGGGCCTGGCAGACGGCCGCGCTCAGCGACGACATCGCGGCCGCCGTGAGCGTCTGCTGGATGACCGGCCTGAAGGAGGTCATGGTCCCCGGCAACAACATCCTGCGCGGCCAGTCCTCCTACTACATGCTCCACCCCGGGCTCGCCCGGCACCTGGACTTCCCCGACGTGGCGAGCATCGGCGCTCCCAAGCCGATGCTCTTCCTCCACGGCGGCCAGGACCCCCTCTTCACCGGCGAGGGGCTCCGGGTCGCCCACGAGAAGCTGCGCGCCGTCTGGCGCTCACGTCACGCCGGGGAGCGGTTGGACATCCGCGTCCGGCCGGACCTCGGCCATGTGTTCACCGCACCCCAGCAGGACGACGCCTTCACATGGCTGGACGCCGTCCTGTAGCACCACCGGTTCCCCGGCACCACCGGTTCTCCGGCACCACCGGTTCTCCGGCACCACCGGTTCTCCGGCACCACCGGTTCTCCGTCCCCCTTCTGCGTCACGACCGAAAGGACCCGCACGTGATGCGTCGTACGAGGATCTCTCTCACCGCTCTCGCCACGGCCGCCGCGACCGCCGCCGGCGTCGGCGTCCTGGCGACCCCCGCCCAGGCCGCCACCGTGGTGGTCAGCAACTCCACCGACCTGTCCAACGCCATCAAGAACGCCACCGCCGGCACGGTCATCCAGGTGCGCGGCGGCACGTACTACCCGACGGCGACCCTCCAGTCGACGGCGAACGGCACGTCGTCCAACCGGATACACCTCCAGCCGTACGGCTCGGAGTCCGTGAAGATCGACGGCTCGAACCTCCCCGACGGCGGCTGGATCTTCAAGCTGACCGCCGACTACTGGACCGTCTCCGGGATCACCTTCCAGAACTCCCCGGACAGTGCGGTCGTCTGCCAGTCCTGCGCCTCCACGGTCTGGGACAACATCAAGACCATCAACGGCGGTGACTCCGGCTTCACCCTCACCGGCGACAGCACCACCAACAACACCGTCCGGAACATCGACTCCTACGGCCACTACGACCCGGCCAACCACGGGGAGAACGCCGACGGCATCGCCGTGAAGTTCGGCTCCGGCTCCGGCAACCTCATCACCGGCGCCCGTCTCTACAACAACTCGGACGACGGCCTGGACTTCTGGTCCTTCTCCTCGCCCGTCACCGTCGAGCACACCTGGGCGATGGGCAACGGCAAGAACCGCTGGTCCGACTCCGCCTTCGCGGGCGACGGCAACGGCTACAAGCTGGGCGGCGACGGCGAGACCGTGGCCCACGTCATCAACAACTCGGCCGCCTGGGACAACGCGGGCAACGGCATCACCGAGAACAGCAACAGGGGTGCCATCGTCATCAACCGCACCACCGCCTACGCCAACGCCAAGTGGGGCTACTACTTCGCCACCGGCGCCGCCAGGCTCGGCAGGAACCTGGCGGTCGGCAACGGCTCCGGCTCGGTGACCAAGGGCTCCTCGGTCGCCTCGTCGGGCAACAACTGGGACTCCGGCATCGCGACCCCGGCCTTCCGTTCCACCAACGCCTCGACCACGTACAACGCCCGTTCGTCGAACGGCACCCTGCCCGCGACCACGTTCCTGACCACGGGCAGCACGACGATCGGCGCCACCATGAACTGAGCCGGCCCCGTGCCGGACGGTTCCTAGCCCCAGGTGCGGGAGCACAGGACGAGGCGGTAGCCGTCCGGGTCGGCGACCGTGACCCCGTGCTCGTCCCAGTACGGGTTGTGCGCGGGGACCCGGCGCCCCCCGGCGGCGACCAGACGGTCGGTCAGCGTCTCGTCCACGGGGGCGCCCAGGTAGAGCACGAACAGGTCGTCCACGGTCGGGGTGGGGTCCAGCGGCTGCTCGGGATCGTGGGTCAGTTCGAAGTGCCAGGACGCGCCGGGCGGGCCGACCATCAGCAGATCGTGCTCGCCCGGGACCCGTTCGGTGGTCCCCCACAGTACGTCCAGGCCGAGGCCGTCCACGTAGAAGCGCTCGGCGGCGGCCAGGTCCCGGGAAGGCCGGGCCACGCGGACATGGGTCGTGGAGTCGATCACGCCGAGCCCTCCAGGGCGGCGCGCCAGACGGGGCTGTCGACGTAGTGGTTGTCGAAGCGTTCCGAGGACTCGGCGATCTCCCGGGGGTCGGCCTCGCCCCGCATCACCCGGCTCAGCAGTCGCAGGTAGTCGAACCGGCCCATGCCCGGCGTGAACACGAACAGGACGTCCGCCGCGGAGCCGGGGGCCGCGGCGAAGGCGTGCGGGGTGTGCGGCGGAACCGCCAGGAAGTCCCCCGCGTCGAGGACGGTGACCTCCTCGCCCACCAGCACCCGCAGGGATCCGCTGATCACGAAGAACAGCTCCGTCGCCTTGGTGTGGAAGTGGGCCGGTGCGCCGACCGCGCCCTCGGCGAAGGTCGACCGGTAGCTGGTGAAACCACCGCCGGCGTCGGCCGACTCGCCCAGCAGGGTCATCACACTGCTCGGATCGGCGCAGGTCTCGGCCTCCGCGCAGCGGGTCAGCAGCGCCCGGTCGGGCGTGGAGGTCATGGATGTCGCGGATGTTCCCTCAGTCATGAGCAAGACTCTACGGCGCCGAAATGACCTGCGTGCAGGGTCATTTCGGCGCCGGAATCATGGGTCAATCAGGGGCCCGGCAAGGAGTCCTACCGGCGCCGCACCGGCTTGATCGACTCCAGGGTCGGCACCACCGGCACAATCGTCCCGTCGGCCGCGAACTCCATGCGGTCGACGGTGGTCTCCCGGTGCGTGCCGTCCCCGCCGGACTTGCCGGGACCGTTGAGGGCGAACCGGTGGTAGACCATGTACCAGTCGTCGGTCCCCGGCACGTTCACCACGGAGTGGTGGCCGGTCGCCTTGATGCCGTACTCGGGTCGCTTCGACAGGATCGTGCCCCGCTTGGTCCACGGGCCGAGCGGGGACGGTCCGGTCGCGTACGCGACGTGGTAGTTCTCGCTGCGGGTGTCGTCCTCGGACCACATGAAGTAGTACGTGCCCCTGCGCTTGACCACGAAGGAGCCCTCCCGGAAGTTGTCCGGGGTGATGTCCTTCACCGTCGTCGCGTCGAACGACACCATGTCGTCGTTCAGCGGTACGACGTACCCGTGCCCGTTGCCCCAGTAGAGGTACGCCTGCCCGTCGTCGTCGACGAAGACCGACGGGTCGATGGCCTGTCCGCTGTACCGGCCCTTGGCGACCAGGGGTTCGCCGAGGGCGTCCCTGAACGGGCCGGTGGGGGAGTCCGCGACCGTGACGCCGATGTTCCCCTCGGCGCAGAAGTAGAAGTAGTACTTACCGTCGCGCTCGGCGATCGCCGGGGCCCAGGCGTTCTTGTCGGCCCAGGTGACGTCGGGGCCCAGGTCGAGGATCTGGCCGTGGTCCTTCCAGTGGACCAGGTCCTTGGACGAGAAGGCCTTGAACCGGGTGCCACTCCAACCGGGGAAGCCGTCCGTAGTCGGGTAGATCCAGTAGCGGCCGTTCATGTACTTCACGTCGGGATCGGCGTAGAGGCCCGGCAGGACCGGACTGCGGGTGGGCACCGCCTCGACCGTCCAGACGCGCTTCGTCCCGTCCGCTGCTGTGACCGTGTACTTCCGCGGCTTGCGGAAGTCGCGGCGCGTGCCCGACCGCGGGCTCACCGTCGCACCCTCACCCAGCCACAGCCTCGGCGCGAGGCGCCGGAGGTCGGCGTCCGGTTCCATCGGCAGCACGACCTTCGAGGACGCCTCCGTGACGACGGCGTACCCCTCCTGGTCCTTCGCCGTCACGTCCACCACGGAGGTGGGGCTCTCCGGGTACGCGGCCAGCAGTCGGTCGTACTCCTGCCCGGTCACCGGGATGACCGTGCCGTGGCGCGGGCTGGCCGGGAGTTGGTAGTCCGTCGACGGGGTCCACCTGCCGGAGTCGAGGTCGGTCGTCTCGAAGGGGAGGTAGCCCCGGCCGCCGTACTCGTCGATGAACAGGTACCACTTCTCCTCGGTGTTCGACTTGAACACCGTCGGGCCCTCGCCCCGGTCCATGGCGCCGTTGCCGATGCAGTCCGCGACGAAGCCGTACTCCGTCGAGGTCAGCGAGGTCGACTTCTCACCGGTGATGAACTTGGCGCAGGGGCTGGAGGAGGTGGGGTCCCGCTCGTCCTTGGTGTAGCGGTAGTACGTGCCGTCGTGCTGCACGACCGTGGAGTCGATGACCGAGTAGCCCGGGTCGTTCCAGACCTTCGGCGCGCTGAACGTGCGGAAGTCCTTCGTCGTCGCGTACAGCATCTTGTTGTACGTCGAGCCGGTGTGGTCCGGGTCGTCGTCGGCGTACAGCTTCGACGCCCAGAAGACGACGAACTCACCGAGGCTGTCGTCCCAGTAGGCCTCCGGTGCCCAGGTGTTGCCCGCGTTGTCGGGGGAGACCTTCACCAGGCGCTGGTCGGTCCAGTTCACCAGGTCCGTGGACTCCCACACCATGATCGACTTGCTGCCGTGTCTCTGGACCTGGTCCCAACTGCCGCTGCTGTTGCGGTACATCCGCAGGTCGGTCGCGATCATGTAGAACTTGTCGCCCTCGGGGGAGCGGATCACGAACGGGTCGCGCAGGCCCTTCTCGCCGATGGTGGACGTGAGGACCGGCTTCCCCGCGTTCAGCTCCCGCCAGTGCAGGGCGTCGTTGCCACGGCTGAGGGCGTAGCGGATCTGCTCGCCGTCGGCGGTGCCCTCGCCGGTGAAGTAGGCGAAGAGATAGCCGGCGTACTCCGGCTTCTTCCCGGCCTTCCGCGCGGACTGGTGCGTGGGGTCGGGTGCCGGTTGGGCCGCGCCCGGTGGGGCGGCCAGAAGGCCGAGGACGAGGGCCAGGAGGGGGAGCAGGAGCGTACGGGCGGTGGGGCGCATGACACATCCTGTGAGAGTCTGATGGATTCTGTTTGGCGAGTCGCTCTCGGAGTCTCATCAGTGCGGTTCAGGGCGTCAATCGGTGTGCGTGTGAAGACTCCGAGCGAAACTTTCGAGCGATTTCACGGGGGCGCGGCAACCCTTTCCCGACGGGCGGCGACCAGTGAGCAGAAGCGGGCCGGGGCGGCCCCTCCGGCCCGCTTCGTTCCCCGTCTCCCGAAAACGCGTCCCCTGCGAAAGGAACACCCGTGCGTCAGATCTACGGACGCCATCGAAGAACCCGGACCCTGTCGATCGCCGCCGCCGTGTCCGTCGCCGCGGGGGCGGGCGGCGTCTACCTGGGCCTCGCGCACGACGGAGCCCAGGCCGCCGCCACCACCGTCACCGTCTCCAGCAGCGCTGCGCTGGAGTCGGCCGTCGCGAACGCCGTCGCCGGTACGACCATCCAGGTACGAGGCGGCACCTACCGGCCCACACGGACATTGAAGTCCACGGCGAACGGCACCCCCTCCGCCCGGATCACGCTCACCGCGTACGGCAGGGAGAAGGTCAAGGTCGACGGGTCCGCCCTGCCCGCCGGCTCCTGGCTCGCAGGGATCTACGGCGACTACTGGACGGTCTCCGGGCTGACCTTCCAGAACTCCCCGGCCCAGGGCTTCGTCGCCACGTCCTCGGTCGGCGGTGTCTTCCAGAACCTCGTCACCGCGAACAACGGCGACTCGGGTTTCACCCTGCGCGGTGACGGCACGACGGACAACCTCGTGCGGAACCTCGACAGCCACGGCAACTACGACGCCGCGACCCACGGCCAGAACGCCGACGGCATCGCCGTGAAGTTCGGCTCCGGCACCGGCAACAGGATCACCGGCGTTCGTCTTCACGACAACGCGGATGACGGGCTCGACCTCTGGCAGTTCTCCTCGCCCGTCACCGTCGACCACTCCTGGGCCTTCGGCAACGGCAGGAACCGCTGGGACGACCCCGCGTTCGAGGGCAACGGCAACGGGTTCAAGCTGGGCGGCGGCGGAGCCTCGGTCGCGCACTCCGTCAACAACAACGCGGCCTGGGACAACACGTTGCACGGGTTCACCGAGAACTCCAACACCGGCGCGATCCTGCTGAACCGCAACACGGCCTACGCCAACAAGGAGAACGGGTTCTACTTCGCCACCGGCAAAGCCCGGCTGGCGCGGAACCTCGCGGTGGGCAACGGGACGGGGAAGGCGAAGCTGGGCTCCGCCACGGTATCGGCCGCCAACAACTGGGACAGCGGCATCACCGTGCCGGCCTTCCGGTCCACGGACGCGGCCACCGCGTACGCCGCCCGGCGGACGGACGGCTCCCTGCCGGTCACGACGTTCCTCACCACGGGCTCCCAGGCCATCGGCGCGACGATGAACTGACCTGCCGCGCAAGGCGCGACGCGCGGGGTAAGAGCGCGTGAGGTGAGAACACGCGGGGCGAGAGGAAGGCGCCCCCCGCCGGTCGTCACCGGCGGGGGGCGTTTTCCGTGCCGACCCCGAGGGGGGCTCCGGTCGGCACCTGCTGCCGGCCGAGGGGGGCTCGGGCCAGCAGGTCCACGCAGTCGAACGAGGTGCCCGGACCGAGGAAGCCGGTCATTGATGGATACCCGCGGTCGCCCGCCCGCGAACGCGTCCGTGACCCCGATCCGCAGGGTGTGCGCGACGGCGGCCTGCGCGGGCGTGAGCTCGAAGCGGATCCGGATGCCGTCGTCGACTTCCTGCCAGATGTACGCGGGGAAGGACGCCGCCGCATCGCGCCGCCCAGGGTGACGACGCCGGTCCACTTCACCGCCCGGCCGTCAGACGGATGCGTAGGAGACGGCCTTGCTGCCCTTGGCCGTCGGCCAGGTGGCGGCGGCGCCGGCGGGGGACAGCAGCGACGTCGTGACGAGTGCGCCGCCGGTGAGGGCGAGGGCGGCCACCGAGCCGGTCACGGCCCGCCCGGCCGGTGACCCGACGGCGGTGCCGGACACGCTGTTCCGCAGGTGCGGTCATGTACCCGTTCCTTGGTGGTGGTGACGCTTGCGTCTTCTGGTCGCCACCGGTGGAGAAAGGGTTGCCGCGACTACATCTTCTTTTTACGAATCGCCCGCGTCCGAGGAGCCGTTGTCGCCGTGGGCCTCGAAGTCGCCCGCCACCGTGAGGTTTTCGCCGCCCGCCCTCGCCGTCATCGCGTAACCGTCGCCGCCCGCGTCCCGGCCCCCGCGCTCGTGGTTGTACTGCCCGGCGAAGACGAACTCGCCCTTCGGAACCGTACGGCCGTCCTTGAGCACCCAGGTGTAGACCAGGAAACCGTCGTCCTCCTCGACCGTCAGGTCGAAGTCCTGCTCCGGCAGCGAGCGCCAGGCCCCGGCCGAGGAGACCCCGCCGGTCTGGGCGACCCGCAGCTGCACGGTCAGCTCGGTGAGCTGCTCGCTCGTCTTCAGCGTCAGATTGCTCTGCGCCCAGAAGTCGTTGCTGTGCGGGTCGACCGAGCCGTCCGACCAGAGCGGACCGTCCGCCTCGTTGCCCGAGGTGGGCAGCTCCGGCACGGTCCTGTCCTGCCCCGACGGGGAGCTCGACGGATTGGACCTGGGCTTGTCGTCCTTCTCGTCGCCGGTGCCCGGGCTGGGACGCTCGGGGGAGATGGGCGCCCGGCTCGTCGCCGCCGGGGAGTCGACCGGCGTCGGGGAGACCACGACGCGGCCCCGGTCGGCCGGCGGCGCCTCGTCGCCCTTCACCGCGGAGGCGACCGCGTACCCGCCGACCGCGAGCACACCCGCGACACCCGCGGTGGCGGTGACCACCCGTACCCAGCCCCACAGTGGCGGCCGCGTCGCCTCGCGGACGCGACGCTCCTCGGGGGCGGCCATACCGCGCTCGATGCGGGCCAGGATGCGGGCGCGGTCGGGCTCGTGCGCCTCGGCCGACTCGCGCAGCCGGGCACGCAGCTCCTCGTGCACGTCCCTCATCGGTCCCTTCCTCCGCTGCCCGGCGCACTCGCGCCGCTCACCCTCGCTCCCGGCACACGCGTACCGGTCCCGCCTGAGCCCCGCACGCCCGCGCCCGTGACGCCGGCAGGCATCCGGCGCGGCGTGTCCTCGGTGCCGAGCAGCTTCTGCAACTCGGCCATCCCCTTGGACGTCTGGCTCTTCACGGTACCGACCGAGACGCCGAGGGCGAGCGCCGTGTCCTTCTCCGAGAGGTCGAAGGCGTGCCGCAGGACCACACATGCCCTCTTGCGGAACGGCAGCCGGCGCAGCGCCGACTGGACGTCGACCGCACCGGGCACATCCGGATTCTCGGTCTTCTCCTCGCGCTGCGACCAGAACAACGTGATCCTGCGGCGCTCGCGGACCGCACTGCGGATCCGGGTACGGGCGAGGTTGGCGACGACGCCACGGGCGTACGCCACCGGGTGGTCCGCCGCGCGGACCCGGTCCCAACGGTGCCACATCGCGAGCAGCGCGTCCGCGGCCAGGTCGTCGGCGGCGTCGGCCTCACCGGTCAACAGATGGGCCAGACGGGAAAGTTCGGCGTAGTGACGTTCGAAGAAGGCGTGGAACTCCACGGAGGCTGCGTCGTCGACGACAGTGCCCACGGGGACCTCTCTTCTCGCTGCGGCCACAGACGGCCGAGCCGGCTGTCTGTGCGTGTCATGTGAATGACATGTGCTCGTCCGGGGTCGACCACGGGCGAGATCCGGAAGAGTAGCAGTGATCGTGAAAGGTGTTCGTACGCGGCTTCGAACGCCGTCTTGCAGGGAGAACTCCGATTCCGTAACACGGGGAAAACCTGAATCGGGTTCAACGGGGGAGACAATCCAGCCAGCATCCGCGCGTAGTCCACGCATGTCACTAGGAGCACCGTTCATGTCCGACGCACAGAAGGTGGCCGACCGCCCCGCAGCCGAGCCACCAGGGGCGAACAGCGTCGATCGCTTCTTCAAGATCACCGCACGGGGATCCAGCTTCGCCCGCGAGATACGCGGCGGCTTCGCCACGTTCTTCACGATGGCGTACATCCTTGTCCTGAATCCCATCATCCTCGGGAACGCGAAGGACAAGTACGGCCACACCCTCGACGGCGCCGAACTCGTCACCGCCACCGCCCTCGTGGCCGCCGTGATGACGATCATCATGGGCGTCGGCGGCAACCTGCCGCTGGCCCTCGCCGCCGGCCTCGGACTCAACGCGGTCGTCGCCTTCCAGATAGCCCCGCTGATGAGCTGGTCCGACGCGATGGGCCTGGTCGTCCTCGAAGGCCTGCTGATCTGCGTCCTGGTGGTCACGGGCCTGCGCGAGGCCGTGATGCACGCCATCCCGCAGCCCCTCAAGCAGGCGATCAGCGTCGGCATCGGACTGTTCATCGCCTTCATCGGCTTCGTCGACGCCGGGTTCGTCAGCCGCATACCGGACATCGCGAACACCACGGTCCCGGTACAGCTCGGCGCCACCGGTTCGCTGTCCGGCTGGCCCGTCCTGGTCTTCTGCCTCGGCGTTCTGCTGACCATCGCGCTGCTCGCCCGCAAGGTGAGGGGTGCGATCCTCATCAGCATCCTGACGATGACGGTCGTTGCGATCGTGATCAACTCGGTGGCCGACGTCAAGAGCTGGGGCCTGACCACCCCGAAGGTCCCCGACGACCTCGTAGCCGCCCCCGAGTTCGGACTGATCGGCGACTTCAGCCTCTTCGGCTCGTTCGGCGAGACCACCGTCATCACGGTCGTCCTGCTGATCTTCACCCTGCTGCTCTCGGACTTCTTCGACACCATGGGCACGGTCGTCGGCATCACCGCCGAGGCGGGCCTCCTCGACGAGGAGGGCAAGGTCCCGAACCTCGGCCGTGTCCTCCTCATCGACGGTACGGCGGCGGTCGCGGGCGGCGCCGCCTCCTCGTCCTCCGCGACCTCCTACATCGAGTCCGCGGCGGGCGTCGGAGAGGGCGCGCGCACCGGCTTCTCCAACCTGATCACCGGTGGCCTGTTCGCGATCGCCCTCTTCCTGACCCCGCTGCTGACCATCGTGCCCATGCAGGCCGCCGCGCCCGCGCTCGTCGCGGTCGGTTTCCTGATGATGACCCAGGTCAAGCACATCGACTGGGACAGGTACGAGATCGCCATCCCGGCGTTCCTCACCATCGCCGTCATGCCGTTCACCTACTCCATCACCAACGGCATAGGCGCCGGCTTCCTCGCCTTCGTCCTGATCAAGACGGTCCTGGGCAAGGCCAAGGAGATCCACTGGCTGCTGTGGGCCACTTCGGCGCTGTTCCTGATCTACTTCGCCATCAACCCGATCCAGCAGCTCTTCGGCGTCAGGTAGCCACGGGCCCCGCAAGGGGCGCGGGGAACTGCGCGACAAGCCACGAACGACCCGCGGCCGAAGACGGAGGGCCGCCCTCCGGGGGGAGTGAGGGCGGCCCTCCTATTCAGGTGGTTCCAGGGGGTCCAGGAGGTCCCAGGCGGACCTCCTGGACCTTCAGCTCTTCAGCGCGGCCTCCATGGCCGCCTTGGCCACCGGCGCCGCCAACCCGTTGCCGCTGACCTCCGACCGCGCCGCGTTCGACTGCTCGACGACGACCGCGACGGCGACCTCCTTGCCGTCGGCCTTCGCGTACGAGGTGAACCAGGCGTACGGCGTCTTGCTGTTGTTCTCGCCGTGCTGGGCCGTACCGGTCTTGCCGCCCACGGTCGCCCCGCCGATCCGCGCGTTCGTGCCGGTGCCGTCCTCGACGACGGTCTGCATCGCCGACCGCAACTGCTCGGCGGTGCCGGAGCTGAGGATCTCCTTCGTGCCCGCCTCGGAGTCGTAGTCCTCCAGCACATCGCCCCCACCGTCGGTGAGCTGCGACACCATGTGCGGCGAGACCAGCTTGCCGTCGTTGGCGATGGCCGCCGACACCATCGCCATCTGCAGCGGCGTCGCGGTCACGTCGTACTGGCCGATACCGGTCAGGGCGGTCGACGACTCGTCCATGCCGGACGGGTACACGCTCTCGTACGCCCGCACCGGTACGTCCTGCGCCTTGTCGTTGAAGCCGAACTTCTCGGCCATCGCCTTCACCTTGTCCTGGCCGAGGGCGACCGCCATCCTCGCGAAGACGTTGTTGCACGAGTACTGCAGAGCCGTACGGATCGTGGCGTTCTCGCAGGGCGCGCTCGGGTTCTCGTTCGACAGCTCCGTGGTCGTGCCCGGCAGGGTGTACGGGTCGGGGCTGTCCGTCCTCTCGTCCACCGACGAGTACAGTCCGTCCTCCAGCGCGGCCGCCGCCACGACCAGCTTGAACGTCGACCCCGGCGGCAGCGGCTGGCGCAGCGCCCGGTTGGTCAACGGCTTGTCCGGGTCCGCGTTGAGCTTCTTCCAGCTCGCACCGGCGGTGTTGGCGTCGGTGAGCGAGGACGGGTCGTACGACGGCGTCGACACCACCGCGAGGATCTTCCCCGTCGCCGGATCGACCGCGACGGCCGCGCCCTTCTTGTCGCCGAGCGCCTCGAACGCCGCCTTCTGTACGGCCGGATCGATCGTGGTGATCACATTGCCGGGCTTCGCCCGCTCGCCGGTGACCGTGTCCATCACGGTCTTCAGCCGCAGGTCCGTCCCGTCGAGCAGGTCCTGGTAGATGCCCTCCAACTGGGTCGGCGCGTACGCCTGCGAGGCATAGCCCGTGACGGCCGCGTACAGCTCGCCGTCCGTGTACGTGCGCTTGAACGCGAGGTCGCTGCTCTTCGTCCGCGCCGAGCCGGTGATCGCGTCGCCGGCCACGATGATGTTGCCGAGCGGGTCCGCGTAGGTCTTGATCGCGTTGCGTCGGTTGTGCTGGTCGTCCGCGAGCGCCGTGCCCTCGTAGAACTGCACCCATGTCGCCCTCACCAGCAGGGCGAGCACAAGCAGCAGAGTGAAGACGGCGGAGCGCCTGATCGTTGTGTTCATCGCACCCGGAAGGACGATCCGGATGCGATCAGTCGTTCCCTTCGCCCGGTTTTCTCATCGGGTCCTCATGAAACCGGGGTTGCCCTCCGGGCCGGTTCACAGTCGCCGCGTCGCCAGCGTCAGCCGGTCACGGGCGTCGAAGAGGGCGTCCTTGACGAGTTGCTCATGGGCGGGGGTCAGCCGGGCCACCGGGACCGAGCAGCTGATGGCGTCACGGGCCGGAGTGCGGTACGGGATCGCCACCCCGAAGCAGCGCAGCCCGAGCGTGTTCTCCTCGCGGTCGACGGAGAACCCCTGCTCGCGGATCTGGCGCAGTTCCTCGATGAGCTGCTCCCGGTCGGTGATCGTGTGCTCCGTCAGCGCCGGCAGGGTCTCCGGGAGCATCTTGCGGACCTGCTCGTCGGTGTGGGTGGCCAGCAGCGCCTTGCCGAGCGAGGTGGAGTGGGCGGGCAGCCGTCGGCCGACGCGGGTGAAGGGTCTCAGATAGTGCTGCGACTGCCGCGTCGCCAGGTACACCACGTTGGTGCCGTCGAGGCGGGCCAGGTGGATCGTCTCCGTCGTGTCGTCCGACAGCCGGTCCAGCGTCGGCCGGGCCAACGTCACCACCTCGTCGCCGTCGATGTACGACGTGCCCACGAGCAGGGCCCGGACACCGATGCCGTACCGTGTGCCCGTCGCGTCCGTCTCCACCCAGCCCAGCTCCACCAGGGTGCGGAGCAGCATGTACAGGCTGGACTTGGGGTAACCGACGGCCTCCTGGACCACTGCCAGGGAGTGCATACCGGGGCGTCCGGCGAAGTATTCGAGCAGCTCAACGGTCCGTACCGCCGACTTGACCTGTGCTCCGCCGCCCGTCTCGACTGCCGACATCGCCCTTGACCCCTTCGTTCGACGGGAAATAGTCTCCGACAGCATATTCATCATCAGAGACAGCGTTCAGCATATCGAACGACCCTGGTGAATGACCCAGATATACCCTGGTGAATGACACCAGAAATACGTGGAGGGACCGCGGTGGCAGCAGCACCAGTCTGGAGTGTCGACCCCCGAACCGGGAAGCAGCGCGAGCAGGTTGCGGTGGAGGCCACAGCCCAGGAGGTGGACGCCGCCGTCCGCGCCGCGCACGCCGCCCGAGCCTCCCTGGCCGACCGCACGATCCGTTCGGCCTTCCTGCGCACGGCCGCCGACCAGCTCCAGGCGGCCAAGGACCAGCTTGTCGAGGTCGCCGACGCAGAGACCGCGCTCGGCCCGGTCCGGCTGACCGGCGAGCTCGCCCGCACCTGCTACCAGCTGCGGGCCTTCGCCGACATCGTGGACGAGGGCGCGTTCCTCGACGTGGTGATCAACCACCCCGACGACACCGCGACCCCGCCCATCCCGGACCTGCGCCGCTACAAGGTCCCCCTCGGCGTCGTCGCCGTCTACTCGGCCTCCAACTTCCCCTTCGCCTTCTCCGTCCCCGGCGGCGACACGGCGAGCGCCCTTGCCGCCGGCTGCCCGGTCGTCGTCAAGGCCCACCCCGACCACCCGGCCCTGTCCGAGCTGGTCGCGATCGTGCTGCGCCGGGCCGCAGCCGAGCACGGCATCCCCGAGGGCGTCCTCGGCCTCGTGCACGGCTTCGAGGCGGGCGTCGCACTTGTCAAGCACCCGCTCGTCACCGCCGCCGGCTTCACCGGTTCGGTACGCGGCGGTCGCGCCCTCTTCGACGCGGCGGCCGCCCGTCCGGTGCCGATCCCGTTCCACGGCGAGCTGGGCTCCCTCAACCCCGTCCTGATCACGGAGGCCGCCGCCGCCGAGCGCGCCGAGGCGATCGGCGCGGGTCTCGCCGGTTCCATGACCCTGGGTGTGGGCCAGTTCTGTGTGAAGCCCGGACTGGTGCTGGCCCCGTCGGGTGACGCGGGCGACCGTCTGGTCAAGTCGCTCACCGACGCGGTCAGCGACGTCGGCTCCGGGGTCCTGCTGGACCACCGGATGCGCGACAACTTCCTCGCGGGTGTCGCCGAGCGCGCCGAGCTGCCCGACGTGGAGTCCCCGGTGACCGCCGGCGCGGGCGGCGAGCACACCGTGAGCCCCGGTTTCCTGACCGTGCCCGCGGACAAGCTGGCGGTCGAGGGCCGGCACGACCTGCTCCTGGAGGAGTGCTTCGGGCCGCTCACGATCGTGGCGCGCTACGCGGACGAGGACGAGGCCAAGTCGGTGCTGTCCCGGCTGCCGGGCAACCTGACCGCGACGGTGCACGTGTCCGGCGAGGAGGCGGCCGGAGAAGGGCGCGGACCGGAGCTGCTGGCCGAGCTGACGCCGCTGGCCGGGCGTGTGCTCGTGAACGGCTGGCCGACGGGTGTCGCCGTGGCGGCGGCCCAGCACCACGGTGGTCCCTACCCGGCGACGACGTCGACGTCCACGTCGGTGGGCGGTACGGCCATCGAGCGGTGGCTGCGGCCGGTCGCCTACCAGGGGGCGCCCGAGGCGCTGCTTCCGCCGGAGCTGAAGGACGACAATCCGCTGGGGCTGCCGCGTCGGTTCAACGGCGTTCTGGAGCGCTAGCGCTCCGCGCGGGGCGCCGTAGGGGGTGCGGTTCCCCGCGCCCCCGAAAGGCCCGCTGTCGTGGGCCGGGAGCTGCGAGAATCCCCCGATGGACCTCGACATACCGGAACTCCCGTTTCCGCTGCGTACGTATGGCCCCGATGGGCACTGGTCCTACGAGGACGGGGTGCTCACGGGGTGGGCCGGGGCTCGGCAGGACCGGTTCGTGTCGCCCACCGGTGAGGGGCTGGACCCCGCTTCGGACGCGCCCAGGCTGCTGGGCGCGCCGGAGGGGGACTTCCAGCTGATCGCCCGTGTGACTGTCGGCTTCGCCGCCGGGTTCGACGCGGGCGTTCTCTATGTCCAGGTGGGGGAGCGGGCCTGGGCGAAGCTCTGCCTGGAGTACGCGCCGGATGTGCCGACCGTGTGCACCGTCGTGACCCGGGGGCACTCCGACGACGCCAACGCCTTCACCGTGGAGGGAAGTTCGGTGTGGCTGCGGGTCAGCCGCACCGGCCGGGCCTTCGCCTTCCACGCCTCCCGCGACGGCAAGAGGTGGACTTTCGTCCGCCTCTTCACCCTCGCCGGCGAGCGCGAGAGCGGCGCCGCCCTGGTCGGCTTCATGACCCAGTCCCCGATGGGAGAGGGCTGCGTGGTGACCTACGACGAGCTCGAGTTCCGCCCGAACTGGCCGAAGGACCTGAGGAACGGCAGCTGACACCCGGCCCCTCGAAGGGGCGCGGGGAACTGCGCGAACAGCCCCCACCAGCCGCAGACGAAAGGCGCACTGGCAAGGGGGCGAAGGGGCGCACCCCCTGGGGTGGGACGGGTAGGGGCGGCGGGGGCGAAAAAACTCCCCGGAACCGCGCCGCCCCCCTCCACGTCCTCCTCGGCATGATCAAGGACCGTGTGACCCGCCTCACCGGAGCGCGCGTGATCAGAACCGCGCTCCCCGCCGAGTCCCCAGCCATCAGCGCCCTTCACGCCCGTGCCCGCGCGACGTACTACCCGGACGGCGTCCCCCAGGACGGCACGGACTGGCTCGCCTCCTGGCGCCACGCCATCGAACGCCCGGACGGCCACGTCCTGTGCGCCGTGGAGGACGGCCGCATCACCGCCATCGCCTCCTTCCGTACGCCGGACGGCGTGCCCGCCGACACCGTGTACCTCGCGCAGTTCCACGTCGACCCCGACCGGTGGCGCCGGGGCACCGGCCGGGCCCTGCACGCGGCCTGCGTGGAGGAATGGCGGGCCGACGGCAAGCGCACGGCCGGCCTCTCCGTCCACGTGGACAACCGCCGGGCCCGCGCCTTCTACGCGGATCTGGGCTGGACCCCCGATCCGCAGAATCCGCCCGCCCCGGGCGACCATCACCTTCTCCTGACCTTCGCGGTGACCGGGCACTGAGCAGGGCACTGAGCCGGGGAATGAGCCGGGCTACTTGAACGTTCACCGACCGTGGAGGCGGAGGGCGTCTCCGTACCCGCACGACACCCGTACGACCTGGAGAGAGCTGTGACCATGCGCGTCGAGATCTGGAGCGACATCGCCTGCCCCTGGTGCTACGTGGGCAAGGCCCGCTTCGAGAAGGCGCTCGCGGCCTTCCCGCACCGTGACGGCGTCGAGGTGGTGCACCGTTCCTTCGAACTCGACCCGGGCCGGGCCAAGGACGACATCCAGCCGGTGCTCACCATGCTGAGCAAGAAGTACGGGATGAGCGAGGCCCAGGCCCAGGCCGGTGAGCACAACCTCCGCGAGCAGGCCGCCGCCGAGGGACTCGCATACCGGGCCGAGGGGCGCGACCACGGCAACACGTTCGACATGCACCGGCTGCTGCACTTCGCCAAGGAGCAGGGGCTGCAGAGCGAGCTGCTCCAGGCCTTCTACCGGGCGAACTTCGCCGAGGAGCGGTCCGTGTACGCGGACGCCGACGGGTATCTGGTCGAGCTGGCCGTCGAGGCGGGGCTCGACGGGGAGGCCGCGCGCAAGGTGCTGGCCGACTCGGACGCGTACGCCGACGCCGTCCGGGCCGACGAGCGGGAGGCGGCGGAGCTCGGCGCGAACGGGGTGCCGTTCTTCGTACTGGACCGGAAGTACGGGGTCTCCGGGGCGCAGCCCTCGGAGGTGTTCGAGAAGGCGTTGGCGCAGGCGTGGGGGGAGCGGCCGCCGCTGAAGCTGGTGGTGGCGGAGGGCGCGGAAGGGGCGGAGGCCTGCGGGCCGGACGGTTGTGCCGTGCCGCAGGAGCGGTGACGGTTTCCGGGCGCACCTGACGGGGCGCGGCGGTGCAGGTCAACCGCTATGTATAAGCAACGCTTGGGGAATACGGTCAGAATGTCTCAATAGACGTGGGATGGGCCCGGCCCCCACAGTGGAACCATGGAGACCTTCGAGAGCCTCGTTCGTGCCGAGTTCGCCCCGAAGAACACCTATCTGAACACCGCCAGCACCGGGCTGTTGCCCGCCCGCGCGGTCGACGCCATCAAGGCCGGAGTGGAGTCCGTGGCGGCCGGGCAGCCGCAGGACATGTTCGCCGATGTGGAGGCCGCGCGGGCGGCCTTCGGGCGGATCGTCGGGGTGCCGGACCGCCGCGTGGCGGCCGGGGCCTCGGTCGCCGTCTACAGCGGGCTCGTCGCCGCCTCGCTGCCCGAGGGCGCCGAGGTGCTGACCGCCGAGGGCGATTTCACGTCCCTGGTGAACCCCTTCCACGTGCGCGGCGACCTCAAGGTGCGCCAGGTGCCGCTGGAGCGCGTCGCCGAGTCGGTGCGCCCCGGCACGGCGCTCGTCGCGGTGAGCGCCGTGCAGTCCGCCGACGGCCGCGTCGCCGAACTGGACGCGATCCGGGGGGCCGCGCGGGAGTGCGGGGCCCGGACGTACGTCGACGCCTCGCAGTCCGCCGGATGGCTGCCGATCGAGGCGGACGCCTACGACTACGTGGTCTCCGTCGCCTTCAAGTGGCTCGTGTGCCCGCGCGGAGTGACCTTCCTCGTCGTCCCGGAGGACCTCGGCGGACTCAGCCCCCTCTTTGCTGGCTGGGTCGCCGGGGAGGAGCCGTGGGACAGCTGCTACGGCCCCGTCGAGCAACTCGCCCGCACCGCCCGCCGGTTCGACGAGAGCCCCAGCCTGTTCTCGTACGCCGGCGCCCGCCGGTCCCTGGCGCTGATCGAGGAGTTGGGCGTGGCCAACGTCCGGGACCACGACCTGGCGCTGGCCGACCGCTTCCGCGCGGGACTTGCCCGACTCGGCCACGAACCGGTGCCCGCGCCCGGCTCGGCGATCGTGTCGGTGCCCCGGCTAGGCCACCGCCAGGCGGAGTTGAGCCGAGCGGGCGTGGAGGTCTCCGACCGGGCGGGCCATCTGCGGGCCGCCTTCCATCTGTACAACACGCCGACGGACGTCGACCGGCTGCTGGACGTTCTGTCCGGCTGACTTCCGAAGACCCACTGGCGCGGGACCGGGCGGGGACGCTAGGAAGGCACCACGAGGTGGTGGTGCCGGTGGAGCCGACGCTCGAACAGCCGTCCACCGATGCGGACTTGCATCGGCGGCTGGTGTACGGGGACGAGTCCGCGCTGCGTGAGGCGTACGCGGCGTACGGGGGACTCGTCCGGCGGGTGGCCGTACGGGTCACCCACAGTCCGGCGGCCGCAGAGGACGTGGCGCAGGAGGTCTTCGCCCAGCTGTGGAGCAGACCGTACGGCTTCGACGCGCGCCGGGCCTCGCTGCGCACCTGGCTGTCCATGATCGCCCACCGGAGGGCCGTGGACTGGGTGCGCGGCGAGGCCCGGCACCGCAAGGACGTCCGCGCGGATGACGCGGCGCTGCACGCCATCCCCGACACCGGGCCCGGTCCGGACGAGGCGGTCGTCGACCGTGAGCGTTCCCTCCTGCTGCACACCGCGCTAGCCGAACTCCCGCGCCCCCAGCGGGAAGTGGTGCACCTCGCCTACTTCGCCGGCCGCACCTACCGCCAGGCCGCCGACGAACTGGGCATACCCGAGGGCACCGCGAAGACCCGGCTCCGCTCGGCCCTGCGCAAGCTGGCCCGGTCCCTCGCGGACCCGTCGGACCCCGCGACGGCGAGGGGCGCGTGATGGGGGCGCACGCGACCGTCCGGACCGTAGGGGTCCTGCGTATCGTGGACCTGGCAGGGCGAAAGGGCGGCGCGCGATGACCAACGACCACGACGGCGTACGGGAGTTGCTGGCCGCCTGGGCGGTCGGCGCGCTCCCCCTCGGCGACGCCAGAACGGTGCCCCTGCACCTGGCCGTGTGCGAGGAGTGCGCGACGGAGGCGGAGGAGCTCCGGGCCGCGGTGCGTCTGCTGGACGGCACTCCGGGCGGTACGTCCGCCGTCCCGTCCGGCGCGGTGAACGGCGGCGTGGACCGGATCCTCGCCCCGGCTCTCCGCTCCCGCCGCCCCCGTGCCGCCGAGGTCGCCCATCACGCGGCCCCCTACGCCGCAGCCGTGGCCGGACTCCACGCGCTGGTCCCGGAACTGGAGGGCCGCTGGGGTACGCCGGTCGTCCACGACTGGGACGCGCACGCCACCGTCGCGCACCTCGTCGCCGCCGACGAACACCTGGCCGTACGCCTCGGCATCGACGCGTGCCTGCCCGCCTCGCACATCCCCGAGGGAATCTCCGCGGGGGACGCCTGGGCCAGGCGCACCGCCGACGCCATCGCCCACGAGCACGGGCGCACACCGGCGCAGACGGTCGCCACCTGGGCCGCGCAGGCCGCCGCGCTGCTGGCCACGCCCGAGGCCCGCGACCCCGAACCGGCCGCCCGCGCCGTCTCGGTGATGGGCCTGAGGCTGCCGGTCGCCGACCACTTCGTGATCCGGGCCTTCGAGGCATGGATCCACACCGACGACATCGGGCGGGCCGTCGGCCTCGCCGTCCCCCCGCCCCCCGACGAGCACCTCTGGACCCTGGTCCGCCTCGCCGTCCGCCTCCTCGGTCTGGCCCTCCACGACGCGCCGCCCGTCTTCCTGGAGGTCACCGGCCCCACCGGGGCCCGCTGGCTCCTGGGCTCCGACGCCGCGCCCGTACGCGCCGAACTCACCCTGGACCCGGTCGACTTCTGCCTCCTGGTGGGCGGCCGCCACGCCCCGCAGGACGTACCGAGGGGGGTCACGGGCGACGAGGCCGCGGCACGCAACGTACTGGAGAGAGCGGCATCACTGGCGTGGCTGTGAGGGGGCGCCCCTCGGCGGCCGGAGAGAGGGAAAAGGGCCGGGCGGCCGCTCAGGGGTCAGCGGCCGCCCGGCCCGGTCGGAGTGACGGCCAGGTCACCGCCCGGCCCGGTCGGAGTGACGTCGAGGTCACCGCACGGGGCGTTCCCGTGTTCACCTCACCGGGGTGAAGTCCCGCGCCCCGATGCTGCGTACTCCGGGGGGCGACCCCCGGACCCCCGGCCGGCGACGGTTCACCTCACCGGGGTGAAGTCCCGCGCCCCGATGAATTCCGGCCGCCGTACCGGCGCCGCGAACGGCTCAACCGCCGCGTTCTCCACGCTGTTGAAGACGATGAAGACGTTGCTGCGCGGGAACGGCGTGATGTTGTCGCCGGAGCCGTGCATGCAGTTGCAGTCGAACCAGGTCGCCGAACCGGCCTTGCCCGTGAACAGCTTGATGCCGTACTCCGAGGCCATGGTGGTGAGGGCCTCGTCGGAGGGCGTGCCGGCGTCCTGCATCTGCAGCGACTTCTTGTAGTTGTCCTTGGGGGTGGCCCCCGCACAGCCGAGGAACGTCCGGTGCGACCCCGGCATGATCATCAGACCGCCGTTGGTGTCGTAGTTCTCGGTCAGGGCGATCGAGACGGACACCGTCCGCATGTTCGGCAGCCCGTCCTCGGCGTGCCAGGTCTCGAAGTCGGAGTGCCAGTAGAAACCGGACGCGCCGAAGCCCGGCTTCACATTGATCCGCGACTGGTGGACGTAGACGTCCGAGCCGAGGATCTGCCGGGCCCGCCCGACGACCCGCTCGTCGCGCACCAGCCGCGCGAACACCTCGCTGATCCGGTGCACCTCGAAGACCGACCGGATCTCCTGCGACGTCGGCTCGACGATCGAGCGCTCGTCGGCGCGGATCGCCGGATCGGTCACGAGCCGCTCCAGCTCCTGCCGGTACACGGCGACCTCGTCCGGCGCGATCAGCTGCTCGACGGGAAGGAAGCCGTCGCGCTCGTACGCCTGGAGTTCGGCGAGGGAGACGGGGCCGGGGGTGCCGGGGGAGCCCCAGACGACCGGGTCCTGGCGCGGGACCGACACCTCGGTCGCCCCACGGCTCGGGTAGAGGTCGGGAACGGTGGTGGCGGTGTGCATGGTGGTGGTCGTGGTCATGGTGATGTCAAACCTCCTCCGGCTCGGTGAGCAGCGGATAGACGCCGTTCTCGTCGTGGTCCTCCCGTCCCGTGACGGGCGGGTTGAAGACGCAGAGGCAGCGGAAGTCCTCCTTGACCCGCAGCGTGTGCCGCTCGTGGCCGTCAAGGAGGTACATGGTTCCGGGCGTGATCGTGTAACTCCGCCCGGTCTCCTGGTCGGTGAGTTCGGCCTCGCCCTCGACGCACACGACGGCCTCGACGTGGTTCGCGTACCACATCGACGTCTCCGTACCCGCGTACAGGATCGTCTCGTGCAGTGAGAAGCCGACTCGCTCCCTGGCGAGGACGATGCGTTTGCTCTCCCAGGTGCCCGACGCGGCCTTCACATGCCGGTCGGTGCCTTCGATGTCCTTGAACGAACGGACGATCACGGTGTAGCGATGCCTCCTCGATCGGTGTTTCTCTGTCCGGCGCTGTTTCTCTGTCCGGTGTTCCTCTGTCCGGCGCTTGTCTGTCCGGCGCTTGTCTGCTCGGTGCCGCTGCCGGTCGGCAGTGGTGTCAGACGGTCTCCCGCACGGCCCGTGCGAGGACGCGCAGGCCTTCGTCCAACTCGTCGGGGGTGATGGTGAGGGCGGGCAGCAGTTTGACGACCTCGCTCTCCGGGCCGGACGTCTCGATCAGCAGCCCGAGCTCGAAGGCCCGTTTGGCCACCCGTCCCGCGCGCTCCTTCTCGTGGAACTCGATGCCCCACACCAGGCCGCGGCCCCGGTACTCCTTCACATCGGCGAGGTTCTCCTCCGTGAGGGAGATCAGGGCCTGCTCGACCTGCTCACCGCGCTTCCGCGTCTGCTTCTCCATGGCGGAGCCGTCCGCCCAGTACGCCTCCAGGGCGGCCGTCGCCGTCACGAACGCCGGGTTGTTGCCGCGGAAGGTGCCGTTGTGCTCGCCCGGCTCCCAGATGTCCAGCTCCGGCTTGAACAGGCAGAGCGACATCGGCAGGCCGTAGCCGCTGATGGACTTGGAGACGGTGACGATGTCGGGCGTGATGCCCGCCTCCTCGAACGAGAAGAAGGCGCCCGTACGACCGCAGCCCATCTGGATGTCGTCGACGATCAGCAGCATGTCCTGCCGCTCGCACAGCTCGGCGAGCGCGCGCAGCCACTCCGGGCGGGCGACGTTGATGCCGCCCTCGCCCTGCACGGTCTCCACGATCACCGCGGCGGGCTTGTTGAGCCCGGACCCCTGGTCCTCCAGGAGCCGCTCGAACCACAGGAAGTCCTCGACCGTGCCGTCGAAGTAGTTGTCGAACGGCATCGGGGTGCCGTGCACCAGCGGGATCCCCGCCCCGGCCCGCTTGAACGCGTTGCCGGTGACGGCGAGCGAACCGAGCGACATGCCGTGGAAGGCGTTGGTGAACGACACGATGGCCTCGCGCCCCTTCACCTTCCGGGCCAGCTTCAGCGCCGACTCCACCGCGTTGGTGCCGGTCGGCCCAGGGAACATGACCTTGTACGGCAGATCGCGCGGGCGCAGCACCAGGTTCTGGAAGGACTCGAGGAACGCCCGCTTGGCGGTCGTCGACATGTCGAGCGCGTGGGTGACGCCGTCCCGTTCCAGATAGTCGATCAGGGCGCGTTTGAGTACCGGGTTGTTGTGGCCGTAGTTGAGTGAGCCGGCCCCTGCGAAGAAGTCCAGGTACGCGTGGCCGTCCTCGTCGAACATCCGGCTGCCCTGCGCGCGGTCGAAGACGGTGGGCCAGCCGCGGCAGTAGCTGCGCACCTCGGACTCCAGGGTCTCGAAGACGCTCAGGTCGGGCTGGGTCATGGTCACGTCGAATCGCTCCTCGGTACGTGGGGGCGGGAGGGGGAGGGGGTGCGTGTGCTGGGGGAGCCTCAGGGGGACAGCGGGCCGATGCGGTGGAGCACCTCGGGCTGGTGCGGGCCGTCCGGGAAGTCCGCGGCCTCGAACAGGACCGTGCGCTCGACACACGCGCCATGACGGTCGGCGTACGCGGCGAACAGTCGCTCGGAGGCGGTGTTGCCCGGCGTGATGGTGGTCTCGACGGTGGTCACGGGGTGCACCCGCGTGACCCGTTCGGTCAGTCCGTCCAGGAGGGCGGCCGCGAGTCCGCGTCCCCGGTGCGACTCGTCGACGGCCACCTGCCACACGAGCAGGGTGTCCGGCCGCTGCGGCCGCACGTACCCGGTCACGAACCCGACCGGTTCACCGGTCTCGTCCCGCGCCACCGCCGAGGTGTCCGCGAAGTCCCGGACCCACAGCAGATAGCTGTACGAGGAGTTGAGGTCCAGCGCTCCGGAGTCCCGCGCGATGCGCCACAGCGCAGCGCCGTCCGCCACGTCCGGGCGATCGATCCGAATCCCTTCCGCGATTTCCGTCTGTGGTTCTGCTTGTGCGGCAGTCATAGGGCTTGAATTTACCCATGGGAATTTCGGATTGCATCGCCGCGTGGGGTTACGTATGGGCGCTTCACGTGTTATCACGCGGGCGTGAGCGACCTGAGGGAACCGGGTTGATCTGAGACGTTCTGCCCGTAAATTACCGCACAAAAAGGACGCGTTGTGGAGTCGGTCACACATGTGCAACCCTCACGGGATCTGCCCGAATCGGCCCCGTCGTCGTTCGCGAAACCTTTGCGTTTAGGCGAGAGATAAGCGGGCAGAAGAATACGGGATTCTATTCTGTGAATTCCACTGCATTTCCGTCGTCAAAGCGACCCGCACTTTTCTCGGCATGGATCGTTCCCCGGGCCCAGGCCTCCGCCGCCGCGCGGCGAGCCCCTTCCGGGTCGACCGCCGTCCCGAACTCCGCCAGCGCGGCCCCGAGCCCGGCGAGGCCGGAGTGCACGGCCCCCGGGGTCGCGTGGGGCCCGTAGTGGTTCACGCGGATCATCTCGCGGGCCAGGGCGCCACCACCGGCGGCCAGCGGCAGGGCGGGGTCCGTGGCCAGCGCCTTGGCGACCAGCTCCGACGCGTTCACGCCGGCGGGGGTCCGGAGGGTCGTGGCGACCGGCGCGGCGTGGGCGGCCTCGTGGACGTACGGCTCCAGGCCGCCGCCCAGGGCGAGCGCCCCCGCCCGGGTCGCCGCGGCGGCGGACGCGTGCCGGGCCATCACCACGTCGAGCCCCTCCGCCTCGACGCGCTCCAGACAGGCCTCCAGGGCGAGCATCTCCAGTTGGGCGGGTGCGTGGAGGAGAGTGCGGCGGCCGCCGTCGATCCAGCGCTCCTTCCAGTCCAGGAGGGAGAGGTACGAGTGGCGCGGGGCCCGCGGGTTGGCCGCCATGCGTGCCCATGCCCGCTCGCTCACGGAGATCGCCGACACCCCGGCCGGACCGCCCATCGCCTTCTGTGCCCCGATGACGCACAGGTCGACGCCCCAGGCGTCGGGCAGCACCGGCTCGGCGCCGACGGAGGCGACGGCGTCCAGGTAGAAGAGGGCGCCGTGCTCGCGGACGACCGCGCCGATCTCCGCGACGGGGTTGGTGTTGCCGGTCGCCGCCTCCGCGTGGACCAGCGACACGAAGTCGATCGCCGGGTGCGCGGCGAAGGCCTCCCCGATCCGCTCGGCCGTGGCCGCCGTGTGGAACGGCACCGCCAGATCGATCACGGTCGCGCCGCAGTCCCGCAGCCAGTCGCCGAAGGTCTGCCCGTACGGGCCGGTGATCACGTTCAGCGCGGTCGTCCCCGGACCGGCGGCCCCGCGGATCGCCCCTTCCAGTGGCAGCAGCGCCTCGCCCTGTGTGATCACCACGTCCTGGTCGGTGGAGAGCAGCCGGGCCACCCGGTCCTCGATCGACGCGAAGCGCGCCGCGCTCAACGGGGCCAGATCCAGAAACGGGTGCGTCACAGGATGCTCTTTTCGCTCACGGGGTAGATGGTGTCGAGGGTACCGACGGCCCTGTGGGCCTCTTGTGCACCCTTCACCGGCGACATCTGAGGTCAGACGGCCCAGTAGCCATTGGATTGGTTTGAGCAAGTCAAACAATTCCTTATAATCTGATGTCAGCGTTCTTCCAGCTCCCACAGGAGGTCTCCCCGTGAACTCGGTCCCCGGACGCCGGACCCGCATCCTGGCCGCCACCACCGCCGCGGCCGGACTGCTGCTCGTGTCCGGCTGTTCCTCGGACGGTGACGGCGGCGGCGGCACCAAGACCGCGGCCGGCGGGGTGGAGTTGGTGAAGGCCGGTCGGCTCACGACCTGCACCCACCTCCCGTACCCGCCGTTCCAGTCGGAGATCGACGGCAAGGTGCAGGGCTTCGACGTCTCCCTGATCGACCTCGTCGCCGAGGACCTCGGCGTGAAGCAGGAGATCCGCGACACCCCGTTCGAGAACTTCAAGACGGGCGCCTTCCTGAACTCCGGCGAGTGCGACCTCGCCGCGGCCGGCATGACGATCACCGACGAGCGCAAGAAGAACGTCGACTTCTCCGACCCGTACTTCGAGGCCACCCAGGCCGTCCTCGCCGACAGGAAGGCCGGCGTCGGCTCCTTCGCGGACCTCAAGGGCAAGAAGGTCGGCACCCAGGCGCAGACCACCGGCGAGGACTACGCCAAGAGCCAGGGCCTCGACCCCGTCTCCTTCGAGTCCTCCGACGCCGTCCTCAACGGCCTGCGCACCCGGCAGGTCGACGCCGTGATCATCGACTACCCGGTCGTCCAGGGCTGGCTGAAGGACAAGGCCAACGCCGACGCCTTCGAGGTCGCCGAGCAGATCAACACCGGCGAGCAGTACGGCTTCACGGTGAGGAAGGGCAACACCAAGCTCCTCGCGGCCGTCAACAAGGCGCTCACGGACGCGAGGGCCGACGGCACGTACAAGAAGCTGTACGAGCAGTGGATCGGCCCGTACGACGAGAGCGCCGCCTCGGCATCCCCGTCGGCGTCATGAGCGTGACCGACACGGACGCACCGGGCACGCCGCGCAGAAAGGGCCTGAGCCGGAGCCGCAAACGCACCCTCTCCCGGGGCGCGCAGTACGTGGTGTTCGTCGCGGCCGTCATCGCCTTCGCGCTGTCCGCCGACTGGGACCGGCTGAAGAACCAGTTCGCCCAGTGGGACATCGCCGAGCAGATGTTCCCCGACGTCATCACGCTCGCGCTGAAGAACACCGTGCTCTACACGCTGTCCGGCTTCGTCTTCGGACTCGTCCTCGGCATGGTCATCGCGCTGATGCGGCTGTCGTCGGTGGGCCCGTACCGCTGGTTCGCCGGCGTGTACATCGAGATCTTCCGGGGTCTGCCCGCCCTGTTGATCTTCATCTTCATCGGCGTCGCCGTGCCGCTCGCCTTCCCCGGCACGGAGATCCCCGGCGGCACGTACGGCAAGGTCGCGCTCGCACTGGGCCTGGTGGCGGCGGCGTACATGGCGGAGACGATCCGCGCGGGCATCCAGGCGGTCCCCAAGGGGCAGATGGAGGCGGCCCGTTCGCTCGGGTTCTCACCCGCGCGCGCCATGGTGTCGATCATCATCCCGCAGGCGTTCCGGATCATCCTCCCGCCGCTCACCAACGAGTTGGTCCTGCTCTTCAAGGACTCCTCCCTCGTCCTGTTCCTCGGCGTCACCCTGGAGGAGCGCGAACTGTCCAAGTACGGACGCGACCTGGCCAGCACCACGGCCAACTCGACGCCGATCCTCGTCGCCGGCCTGTGCTACCTGCTGGTGACCATTCCGCTCGGCTTCGTCGTACGACGTATGGAGGCGAAGGCCCAGGAGGCCGTGAAATGAGTACCGGGACCACCAGCGCCACCAGCGCCACCGGGGCAGAGATCCAGGTCCGAGGTCTGCACAAGTCGTTCGGCGCCAACGAGGTGCTGAAGGGCATCGACCTGGAGATCCGGCGGGGCGAGGTGGTCTGTGTCATCGGCCCGTCCGGCTCGGGCAAGTCGACCCTCCTGCGGTGCGTGAACCTCCTTGAGGAGCCCACGAAGGGCCGGGTCTTCGTCGGCGGCACCGAGCTGACGGACCCCGACGTCGACATCGACGCCGTACGCCGCCGTATCGGCATGGTCTTCCAGCAGTTCAACCTCTTCCCCCACCTCACGGTGACCGAGAACCTCACGCTGCCGCAGCGCCGGGTGCTGAGGCGGGACAAGGCGACGGCGGCGAGGGTCGCGGCGGAGAACCTGTCCCGGGTGGGCCTGTCGGAGAAGGCGAACGCCTACCCCGCCTCCCTCTCCGGCGGCCAGCAGCAGCGTGTGGCGATCGCCCGCGCCCTGTCGATGGGCCCCGAGGTGATGCTCTTCGACGAGCCGACCTCGGCCCTCGACCCGGAACTGGTGGGTGACGTCCTGGCGGTCATGCGCATGCTCGCTCAGGACGGCATGACCATGATGGTGGTGACCCACGAGATGACCTTCGCCCGCGAGGTCGCCGACCGTGTCGTCTTCATGGACGACGGCGTGATCGTCGAGGACGGCGCCCCCTCCCAGGTCATCGGCAGCCCCCGGCACGAGCGCACCCGCCACTTCCTGTCCCGTCTGCTGGACCCGGCGATGGCGGAGGTGGAGGAGGGGACGTCGGACCGGGAGGGCAAGGCCGACCAGCCGGGTGACTAGTCTGCGGTGCATGAACGATGAGCCGGTGCTGCATGTGAAGGGCCGGGTGCTGGTCGGGCCCGAGGACGTCCGCGACGAGCTGTGGGTCGTGGACGGCCGTATCACCTACGACCGTCCCGTGAACGCCAGTGACATCCGCACGGTGTCGGGATGGGCCCTGCCCGGGCTGGTGGACGCGCACTGCCACGTCGGCCTGGGCGTGGAGGGCCCGGTCGACGTCGACGTGGCGGAGAAACAGGCCCTGACGGACCGCGACGCCGGCACCCTCCTGATCCGCGACGCGGGCTCCCCCTCCGACACACGCTGGATCGACGACCGCGACGACCTCCCGGACATCATCCGGGCCGGCCGCCACATCGCCCGCACCCGCCGCTACATCCGCGGTTTCGCCCACGAGATCGAGCCGGACGAACTGGTCGCGTACGTCGCCCAGGAGGCCCGGCGCGGTGACGGCTGGGTGAAGCTGGTGGGGGACTGGATCGACCGTGAGGTGGGCGACCTGGCGCCGTGCTGGCCGCGCGAGGCGGTCGAGGCGGCGATCGCGGAGGCCCACCGACTGGGCGTCCGCGTGACCGCCCACTGCTTCGCCGAGTCGTCCCTCCGCGACCTCGTCGAGGCGGGCATCGACTGCGTCGAACACGCGACGGGCCTGACGGACGACCTGATCCCCCTGTTCGCCTCGCGCGGCGTCGCCATCGTCCCGACCCTGGTCAACATCGCCACCTTCCCGTCCATGGCGGCCGGCGGCGAGACCAAGTTCCCCCGTTGGTCCGCCCACATGCGCCGCCTTCACGAACGCCGCTACGACACCGTCCGCAACGCCTACGACGCGGGCATCCCGGTCTACGTCGGCACCGACGCGGGCAGTTCCCTTCCCCACGGCCTGGTCGCCGCCGAGGTCGCGGAACTGGTGACGGCCGGAATCCCCCCGGTCGAGGCCCTCTCGGCGACCACCTGGACCGCCCGCGAGTGGCTGGGCCGCCCCGGCCTGGACGAGGGCGCCCCGGCGGACCTGGTGGTGTACGAACGGGACCCCCGCACGGACGTACGCGTGCTGGGGGCCCCGTCGAGGGTGGTGCTGAACGGATGGGTCGTCGATTGAGAACCCGTCCGCGAGAAGCGTGAGCTAGGTCGTTTGCTCCGGAATCGCCATGACGTCCTCCCTCCGTGCGTTCAGCGGAACGATTCCGTCGAAGCTGTAGGAGTCGTCGCAGAAGACGACCTGATGGCCAGCCGGTACGAGACCTCGGTACCAGACGACGAAGTCGGCCACGATGTCTAGTGGGCCCTCCAGGTAGACGCCCCGGCCGTCCGCGTGGGCGTATCCCTCCAGGTCTCCCGGTCCGGAGGGGTAACGCCACTCCACATCCCGCACCTCGGAGCCGGCAGCCCCCGGCGTCGCGAGCGTCACCTCGGCTTCGGGCCAGTCCTGGGCGAGGGCCCGCACCAGAACATCCCTGTCGAGGCGCCAGGCGTCGCTCTCGAAGACGGCGAGATACGTCACTGACCTTCTCCTATCTCACGACAACGGAGCCGGGGATGCCGTGTTGCTGCATCAAACCCTGGAAGTATGGCACCGCGCCCTGGTGATTCGTGATCACGCGTAGCCCCGTCAGGGGGTTCGACGGATCATTGATCACGGACGCGTACCGGCTGAACTCGTCGTCGATCTTGGCTCCGATCTTGTTCCGGATGAAGTCCGGAATGCCGGAGCCGGGGATGAACGGACTACGGCCGGGATTGTCGATGAACTTGGCGTCGAGGAGCTCGCCTGTGTTCCTGTCCATCCCGTCCGCCCACACCCGCTGACCGCCACCGACCGCCCGGTACTCGGTGGCCCCGGTCTGAGCGACCTGGTAGGCCTGCGAGTTCCCGGCGCCGACGGCAGGGCGCGTTTCGAGAGACATCTGGTACGACGTGGTGCAGTTGTGAACCAGGGTCGGTGCGGCCCCTGCCAGCACGTAGAACGTGTGCAGGCCCTCGACACTCAGGTTGTGGACCGTCGCCTGTGCCCTGTGTGCCTTGACCGCAGTGATCTGGATCCAGCTGCCGCTGCCCGTGCTCAGCCACTGCCCGCGCTTCAGGTCGCCGGCGTCCACCCACTGCGCCAAGTCCGGCAGCCAGAACGGATGGCCGTCGGTGGCCGTGATCGTGGAGGTGGCGTCGCCTGACCGGCCGTCCGTGTCGACCGTGATCGTCACCAGGCGCTTCTTGCCCTCACCCTTGATCGTGCGGGTCACCGTGCGGGTCTGGGTGTCGTCCGTCTCCACGTCCGACGCCGCGACCTTGTCACCGACCTCGACGTCCTCGATCGCCTTCGTGGAACCGTCGGCCATCAGGACCTCGGTGCCGGGGACGAAGCTGTTCGTGCACGTCGGCGGGGCGTCCGGCGGTTTCGGAGCGGCCGGTGCCGGGGCGTCGGCCGCCGGGGGGTTGGTCGTCCCCGTGGGGGGCGGGTCGGCAGCGCCGGCAGGCGGCGGGTTGGCTCCGCCCGTCGACGGCGGATTCGCGCTGCTCGTCGGCGGTGTCGCCGCGCCCGACGGGACGTTGCGGCTGACATCGCTCGCCGTGTCCAGCGCCTCCAGGGCCTCGTCGCCGTACTTGGCCACCTTCGCCGCCGTCGCCCCGTACCCCGCGAACGGGATCGCCGAGGCGCAGGACAGGGCCGCGTCGACGTACTCGCCCTCGGCCGCGTACCAGCCGCAGTTGGCCAGGTCCGCGACCTCGCCGACCACCGGGATCAGGCCGACCACGTCCAGGGCGGCGTGGCCGATGTCGGACCAGGAGAGGCCGAACAGGTGGCCGTCGATCTCGATGAAGGAGATCGGGTTGCCGCCGGCGAAGGCGTAACGGTTGCCCGTGAAGGGGTCCGTCGACAGGCTCATGTCCGCCAGGGCGCCGCCGTACATGTCGCGGGTCAGGAAGCGGTTCAGGCCCGGGTCGTACGTGCGGAAGCCCATGTCGTACGTGCCGGAGGCCGTGTCGTAGCGTTTGGCGTTGAAGCGGTACGCGTTGTACGGCTCAGCGGCCTCACCGCCCGCCCCCGGCTTGTCCGCGCCCGTGAACTGGGCCGTGTCGTTCTTGCCGTACGCCGTGTAGCCGTACGTCGTCTTCGTGTCGCCGTCGGAGTCCGTCAGCCCCTCCACGTCGCCGTGCGGGTGGTAGAGGTACTGCGTGGTCTCCGGGGCCTTGTCCTCCTCGTCCTTGATCTGGGTCAGCTTCTGGCCCCAGGACGCGTACTGGAAGGAGGTGACACCCTCGCCCGTCACCTCCTCCCTGAGGGAGTTCGAGGTGATGCCCAGGTAGGTGAAGAGGGTGGTCTTCGCGTCGTCGCCGCTGCCGACCGCCTCCTTCACCGTGCGGTCGAACGCGTCGTACGTCATACGGGTCGTCCGCGCCGCGTCGCCGGTGCCCGACGTGATCGACTCCGGCCGGTCGAAGCCGTCGTAGCGGTACTTCTGGATCGTCTCGCCGCCGAAGGAGACGGTGTCGAGGCGCCCGAGCGGGTCGTAGTTGTAGGTGGACGACGCGCCGTCCGCCGTCGACGTCAGGAGGCGGTTGCGGTCGTAGCGATGGGTCGTCGTCGTGTCGTCGACCGTCTGCCAGACCACGTTGCCGGCCGCGTCGTGCCGGTACTCCTCCGTCTTCTCGTCGTCACCGGTCTTCCCGACCTTCACGATCCGGTCCCGCGGGTCGTACGTGTACGCGTACGTGTTGTCGATCGTGGAGCCGTGGTCGTCGGCGTCCATCAGCTTCAGGACGTCCTCGACCTTGTGGCCGTTGGCGTTGTACTTCAGGGCGTGCTCGGCGACGAGCGTGTCGTCGGACTGCCGCTCCGTGGTCTTCTTCGTCGCGCCGTCGAGGTAGTAGCCGACGGTCAAAACGTTGCCGTTCGGCTTGGTCTGTTCGGCCAGTTCTCCACGGGCCGTGTACTTCAGTGAGGTGATCTGCTGGTCGCCGGCCGTCGGTGAGGCGGCGTTGGTGATGCGCTCGACCCGGTCCAGCGCGTCGTACTCCAGCTTGCTCCAGGTCAGGTCGTGGGTCGTCGTCAGCGTGTTGCCGTTGGCGTCGTACGTCAGGGCCGTCGTGTCGCGGACACGGTCCCCGTCGTGCTCCATCACCTCGGTGAGCTGGTTGAGTTCGTCGTAGGCCAGGGTGTAGCGGTCGGTCTCGACGCCGGGGCTGTTGTCGATGATCTCGGTCTGGTTGCCGTTGGCGTCGTAGCGGTAGGAGAAGTCCTTCTTCTCGTTGTCGGTGTCGCCCTCGTAGTCGCGGACCAGCCGGACCGCGTCCGCGACCACCGTGCCGGTCGCCTCGTCGGTGAGCGTGACCGCCTGACCGGTGTCCTCGGCGAAGGCGTACTTGCCCAGGGAGCGCCACTCACCGGGGAGTTCGCTCTGGTCGAGCGTCCTGGTCTCGGTGCCGTCCTTGTGCTTGATCTCGTAGGCGGCGTCCTTCGCCGCCCCGTCGACCTTCGGGTACCGGACGTAGACCGTGTAGTCGCCGGCCTGCGGGATCGTCAGCTGCCAGACGAAGCGGTCCTCGCCGGCACCGGGCGCGTGCGTCTGCGCGTTGTAGCCGTACGAGCCCTCGGCGTCGACCGAGGCCCACGTGCCCTGCTGCGCCGTGTTGTTGATGTCGCTGTTGTCGACCAGGGCGACCTGGAGGCCCACCGGCACTCCGTCGTCCGAGCGGGACTTGAGGGCACCGCTGGGGTAGAAGGAGGAGTTGAGGGTGCGGGAGACCGAATCGCCCGCGCTGCTCAGGGTGTTCTGGATCTGCTGGCCGAGGTCGTTGTACCGGTAGGTGTTCCTGATGTCGAAGGCGTCGACCGACGTCCTGATCCAGCCGGTGTCGAAGTAGGTGTACTGGGTCTCGTTGCGGACGCTCTGGCCCTCGGACGGCGGAGCGCTGACCTTCTTCACCCGGCTCAGCGCGTCGTACTCGTACGTCGTACGGTCCGGGGTGTCGTAGCGGTCGTCGTCCGGGTCGAAGGGGCTCAGGGTCTCCTTGACGCGGTTCAGCTCGTCGTAGACGGTCTCGGCGGCGAAGTCCTTCGGGTCGTCACCGGTCTCCATGCCGCGCGGGGTGACGACCCGGGTCTGGTTGCCGACCTCGTCGTACTCGAAGCGGGTCCTGCGGACCACCGCGTCGTCGCCGTCCCCGTCGTGCGGGACGTGCGCCTCGACCAGGGCGCCGCGGGCGTCCAGGACCAGTTCGGTGCGGTTGCCGTCCGCGTCGGTGGTGGCAGTGGTGAGACCGTCCCAGTCGTAGGTGCTCGTCGTGGACTTCCCGGCCGCGTCGGTGGTCTCCAGCAGCCGGTGGTCGAGGTCGTAGCGGAACTTGCTGGTGTAGTCGTCGGGGTCGTCGGTCTCGTTCTTGCGGGCGTCGACGACCTTCACCAGGTCACCGACGTCGTTGTAGACGGCCGAGGCACGCTTGCCCGCCGCGTTGACCGCCTCGATCGGCTGGTAGACCTCGTCGTACTTCGTCGTGGAGGTGAAGTCGCCCGGTGCCCGGGTCAGGTTGCCCTTCGGCTCCGTGGAGGTGAGCTGGTTGCCGACCTTGTCGTACGTGAAGGTCGACACGCGTGCGGGCGCGCCCTCCTCGTCGCCCGGCTGACTGGACTGCAGGAGCTGGTCCGCGGCATCGAACTCGCTGGTGCTCGACACCCCGTTGGGGGCGGTGAAGACGAGGGTGTTGTCGTTCCTGTCGTACCGCGGCGCGGGCGTGACGATGAACTCGCCTGCCTGCTGGTCCTTCGGCCTGCGGTTCTCCAGCGGACGCCCGAACAGGTCGTACGTCTGCGTGGTCGTCGCCCCGTCGGCCTCCTCGACCTCGGTGACGTTGCCGCGCACGTCGTACACCGTCGTCGTGCGGTTGCCGAGGGCGTCGACGATCACCCGCGGGTAGCCGGACGGGTCGTAGTCCTCGAACTTCGTGGTGTGCTCGTTGGCGTCGGTCGCGGAGACGAGCCGGCCACGTGTGTCGTAGGCGTTGGTGGAGGTGTAGTCGTCCGCGGGCTCGCTCGCCACGCCCTTCGGGTCGGTGACCGAGGTCATGTTGCCGCGCGCGTCGTAGCCGAACTGCCAGGTACGGCCCTCAGGGGAAACCCGGCGCACCAGGTCGGCGATGTAGCCGTTCTCGCCGGTCGCGTAGGCGAGCGTGGCGGCGGGCCGGTCGTTCTTCACCGACTCCGCGTCCCGGCTCTCCAGCGGATAGCCCGTCTTCGGGTCGTACGTCCAGGTGCGGGCGGCGCCGTTGTTCTCTTCCAGGCGCGTGACGTTGTTGTCCGCGTCCCAACCCAGTTTCGTGGTCCGCTTCTTGGCGTCGGTGAGTTTCACGGGACGGCCGTAGCCGTCCATCCGCTGGGTGGCGGGGTTGCCCTCGGCGTCGGTGACGACCGTCTCGGTCCCCTTGCCGTCATGGCCGTCGGGGTCCTTGTAGCGGTACTCGGTCACACCGCCGAGCCGGTCCGTGACCGCCTTGGTGTACCCCAGGTAGTGCAGTTGGTCCTTGTCGTGCGGGCCGACGTAGTCGACCTTCGAGGCGTTGCCGCGCGGGTCGGTGACCTCGACGAGCTTCACGCCGGGGTGGTCGAACTCCTTGCCGTAGTCGAACCTGAAGACCTTGCGCAGCCTGTCGTCCGTCGAGTTCGCGCCGTCCGTCAGCCGCGCCAGCAGGCCCTTCTCGGTGAACGTGAAGTCGACGCGCCGTCCCGAGACGTCGGTGACGGAGCGGACCTTGTCGACGATGAACGGGTTGAGGAGGCGCCTGCCCTCCTTGACCTCACCGTCCTTGTCGACGTACGAGTACGCCTCGCCCTTCTCCCAGTAATCGACGGTGAGCGTGCGCCGGCCCTCGGCGTCGGTGACGTACCTCAGCAGCTTCGACGGGTGCCCGAGCAGCCGCTCCTCGTACGTGAACTCCATCCGGTTGCCGTTCTTGTCCACCTGGGCGCTCGGATAGCCCTGGCAGTCGAAGAGGAACCGGGTGCGGTCCGGGCGCAGGAACTCCCAGGCCTCGCGCTGGTGGGGGTGGAGCAGACAGTCCTTCTCCACCTGCCTGACGCGGAAGTGGACGCCGGCTGGGGCGTCCCACTCGCCCTTCTTGTTCTTGCTGAAGACATGGCTGGTGCCGTCGCCGTCGGTCAGCGTGATCTGCTTGGGCAGCAGCGCGGCCGGATGGAAGTCCAGCGGAGTGCCCAGCCGGACCGGCGAGGAGGCCTGCAGCGACCAGCCGAAACCGGCCGGAGTGCTGGACGCGTCCTGCGAGTTGTAGGCCAGCCGCAGGAAGGTCGAGAAGCCGAGCGAAGGGTTCGAGAAGGCGTTGTACGACCACACCGCGTTGCCCGCGTGAAGGTTGCTCATCAGCGCCGAGCCCGCGCCGGTGTTCTTGCCGGCGTACGAGTGGAAGTCCTCCAGGCCGAGCTGGTCGGAGGTCGGGTACTCGGCGGTGACCTGGTGCTTCGAGGGCGGCACCCCGTCCGTCTCGGACAGCCAGTCGCCGCCGGCCTTCTCCCGCAGGTCCCACTCCAGACCGAAGGTGAGCCGCTTGTCGAGCGGGTCGACCAGGACGGGGGCCTTCAGTTCCGCGTCGAAGGTGACCGTCTCACCCGGCGCCACATCCTTCGGCAGCCCGGTCGCGTCCTTGTTGAGCAGGTTGGTGACGTCCTTGCCGTCCAGCGTCCAGCGGTACGACAGGACGCGCTCGCCCTTCTTCCACACCGTGTCCGTGGTGTTGGTGAGCGTCGCCTCGACGGTGGCCTTCTCACCGGGGATCATCCGCGCCGGCGTGTACGGCAGGAAGTACGTCTCACCCTCGGGGGCGGCGAGCAGCCTCCCGCCCTTGAACACCTTGCCGATGGTGGGCAGTTCGACCGAGCGCGCCGGACCGGCCAGGAGCTTGCCCTCCTGGGTGCGGACGACGATCCGGTAGTGGTGGGCGCGACCCTCGCCGCCGCTCTTGCCCTCACCGTCACCGCCACGGTCGAGCTTCGGGGGCGCGGTGCGGTCGGCGAAGGTCCGGGTGTCGCGGTCGACGGGTGCGACCAGGGTCTCGTCGGTGGGGGTGAAGTCCTTCTTCGTGGAACGGTGGACCTCGTACTCCCGCAGCCCCTTGCCCCGGTACGCGCTCCAGGAGAGGTCGGCCCCGGTGGCGTGGGTGGTGCGGGGGGCCGCGATACGGACGCCGGCGGCGTCGCCCGAGACACCCCGGTGGGTCAGGGAGGAGGAGCCACGGGCGCGGTCGAGCGAGATGCGGGGCGGATCATGGTCACCGCCGCTCTCCGCCTCGTCCTCGTCGTCATTGCCGAAGAGGCGGTCCAGGAGGCCCGGTTCGTCCTTGTCCCCGGCGAGTTCACCGGCGGGACGCCAGCCCTCGCGCGGGTCACTGCTGTCGGGTTCGACCGCGGCCACGGGTCTCGCCTCGCTCGGTCTGGCGAACGTGGCGGGCGCGGTACTCATGATCAGCGCCGTCGCCACGCCACTGACCAGTGCGGCACGCAGACGGTGACGGCTCGGACGGATGCGGCGTAGGCGGATACGGGCGTGGTCCAGGACTGCCATGAAGGGCTCCTTGTTCCCATGGGCGCTCCCCATGGGCACAGGGACCGCACAGGACTCGCCGGGCCCCACTGTGTACCAAGGCCCCCCAAAGACGTGTCAATGGCATGTCAAAAGGATGCGGCGAATTTCGGACTGCGAATGATGCGGAGGAGTTCTGGAGGGGTGCGGGTGGCGCCGTGAAGCCCGTAGAAGCGGAACGTCCGGAACCGGTCATCGCCTCAACTGCCCTTGGGTGTCAGGACTGTTGACCGACTCATGAAAACGTTTTAACTTCCCCTCACTCCGATTTCGAGATGTGAGGGGGACCCGTGGGCTCAGCACTGCGGGAACATGTAGGTAAAGAGGAGGACAGCGCTACTTCCCATCGAGCGGACGCCGCGCGACCGAGACGAAAACGCTTCCAGTCATCTGCCCTCGTCCTGCTCATGCTCCCCGGCCTCGTCTACTTCCTCCTGTTCCACTACGGCGCGCTGGCCGGCAATCTCATCGCGTTCAAGGAGTACGTCCCGTTCGACGGCGTCTGGGGCAGCCCCTGGGTCGGCACCGGCAACTTCCGGCGTATGTTCGACGACGGGGCGTTCTGGGCGGCCGTCCTCAACACGCTCTGGATCGCGGTCCTCCAGCTCGTCTTCTACTTCCCCGTACCGCTCGCCCTCGCCCTGCTGCTGCACAGCCTCACCCGGAGCAGCGTCCGCCGTTTCGTGCAGTCGGTGGCATACCTGCCGCACTTCATCTCCTGGGTGATCGTCGTCGCCCTGTTCCAGCAGGTGCTCGGCGACACCGGACTGCTCAACTCCTCGCTGCAGGGCATGGGGTTGAGCACCGTCGACATCATCGGCAACCCCGGCGCCTTCCGGCCGCTCACCGTCGCCCAGGTCATCTGGAAGGACGCCGGCTGGGGCACGATCATCTTCCTCGCCGCCCTCGCCCAGGTCGACGAGCAGCAGTACGAGGCCGCCGCGATCGACGGCGCCGGGCCCTGGCGGCGCTTCTGGCACGTCACCCTGCCCGCCCTCCGCCCGGTGATCGTGCTGCTGCTGATCATGCGGCTCGGCGACATCCTCTCCGTCGGCTTCGAGCAGATGCTGCTCCAGCGCGACGCGGTCGGCCCCGAGACCGCCGAGATCATCGACACCTTCGTCTACCACCAGGGCATCGTCGGCGGCGACTACGGATTCGCCGCCGCGGCGGGCCTGTTCAAGGGCGTCATCGGCGCGCTGCTCGTGTACGCCGCCAACAAGGTCGCCCACCGCCTCGGCGAACAGGGGGTCTACAAGTGAGCGCCCACCCCGGATCCACCCGCCCCGCCCGTCGCGTCCGGGAGAACCGGTCCGCCCGCCCCGGATGGCTGGAGAAACCCAAGCCCGTCACCCAGGCCGCCAAGGCCGTCGCCCTCGTCGCCGTCGTCCTGCTGGTCTGCGTACCGTTCCTGGTGATCGTGTCCACGTCCCTGGCCTCGACGGACGAGGTGGTCGCGGGCGGCGGCTGGGTGCTGTGGCCGACCGAGCCGTCGTTCGACGCGTACCGCGACATCCTCGACGGCGGCATCGTCACCCACGCCCTCGGCGTCAGCGCCGGAGTCACCCTCGTCGGCACCCTGCTCAGCCTCGCCTGCACGGTCACCCTGGCCTATGCGCTCTCCCGCCCCGGAGTCCTCGGCGGCAGACCGGTCCTCCTGCTGATCCTCTTCACGTTCCTCTTCCCGCCCGGCATGATCCCCAGCTTCCTGCTGGTCAAGGAGCTGGGCCTGTTGGACAGCTACGCCTCACTGGTCCTGCCGGTTCTCGTGAACGTCTTCAACCTGGTCGTCCTGCGCGGCTTCTTCCAGGGCATCCCCGAGGAGCTGTACGAGGCAGCGCGACTCGACGGGGCGGGGGACTGGCGGGTGCTCGTCTCGATCGTGCTGCCGCTGTCGAAGGCCGCGCTCGCCGTCGTCGGCCTCTTCTACGCGGTCACCTACTGGAACTCCTGGTTCTACGCCTCGCTGTACCTGGAGAGCGACCACTGGCCCCTCCAACAGGTCCTGCGCACCTATGTGGTGGCCGGCTCCGGCCTCACGGACGCGACGACCGGCGAGGCCACCGTCACCGCACCGCAGACCGTGCAGATGGCGGTCCTGGTGATCGCCACCGTCCCGATCCTGCTCGTCTACCCGTTCCTGCAGAAGTACTTCACGAAGGGCGTGCTCACCGGCGCCGTCAAGAGCTGAGCCCCGTCAACAGCCGTGTGTGGAAAGGTGACCTGCCCATGTCCCGCATGTCCCGTCGTACCCTGCTGCGCTCCATGGCCGTCGGCGGCGCCGCCGTCTCCGCCCCCGCCCTGCTGACCGCCTGCTCCACGAGTTCCGGCGACAGCGACGTCTCCAACGCCGGCAAGGATCTCGCCCCCTGGCCCACTCACAAGCCCGCCCGGGGGCCCGAGCCGGACCTCGCGCCCACCGAGGCCGGTGTCCAGGCCGGCTACACCGCCTACCCCGCCGACCTGACCCGGTCCGTCTCCCGCACCCCCGGTGACGGTTCGACCGTCAAGGTCATGTCGGTGTCGTTCGGCACCCCGCCCAAGCCGGTCTCCGCGAACCGGTTCTGGGCGGCCGTCGAGAAGGCCCTCGGGGTGAAGATCGAGTACACGATCATCTCCCAGGCCGACTACCAGAAGAAGATGGCGACGGTCATGGCCGGCGACGCCGACACCCTGCCGGACATCATGAACGTCTTCTCCGGCTTCGTCCTGCCCCGCGAGGCCGAGTTCGTACGGCGCCGGTCCGAGGACCTGACCCCGTTCCTCTCCGGGGACGCGATCGCCGACTATCCGAACCTCGCGAACATTCCCACTCACGCCTGGCGCGACATGGGCCGCATCGGCGGACGGATCCACGGCATCCCCCTGGAGCGCCCGCTGCCCGGCTCCACGCTCTGGCTCAACCAGGGCATGTTCACCGACGCGGGCATGACGGAGGGCTGGACCGCCGACGACTTCGCCGCCGTCGCCAGGAAGGCCACCGCCGGCCGCGCCTACGCCCTCGGCGCCGCCGCCGGCTCCCTCTTCGGCAACGCCGTCCACGCGGCCGCGCACAACGCGCCCCTGGAGTGGGCCGTCACCGGGGACGGCACCTTCGAACCCGGCTGGGCGGACGAGCGCTTCAAGGCGGCCATCGCCTTCCAGGCACGACTGCGCAAGGACGGCTCGTACCACCCCGACGCGACCTCCGTCTCCCAGATCGACCTCACCACCCTCTACTACAACGGCACGGTCGGCTCCATGCAGGACGGCTTCGGCGCGTACCTCCCCAAGTACCGAGAGAGCAAAGGCAAGTTGACCCCTGCGGCGGCCCTGCCGTACAGCGTCGGCGGCGAGCCCGGCGGAATCGTCGCTGCCCGGCGCTCCTTCGGCCACACCGTGCTGAAGAAGGCGAAGAAGGAACGGATCGAACTGCTGCTGCGCATCCTCGACTACCTTGCCGCCCCCTTCGGCAGCCAGGAGTGGGAACTCGTCCACCACGGCGTGGAGGGCATCCACTTCACCCGGGGCGCGGACGGCTCCCCGCAGGCCACCAAGCTGGGCGAGGTCGAGAACAACACCAATCTGCCGTGGAAGTACCTCGCCGAGGGTCCGCAGGTGCTGTTCGTGCCGGGCATGCCGGACGCCGTACGGGCCCTGCACGCCTGGCAGCGCGAGGTCGTGCCGCACGCCGTCCGCAACGCCTCCTTCGGGCTTCAGTCCGCCACGAAGAACGCCCGGGGCGCCACCCTGAAGGCCCTCGTCGACGACACGGTCACCGGCATCGTCGCCGGGCGGCTCCCGCTCTCCGAGTGGGACGCGACCGTGAAGAAGTGGCGGCAGCGGGGCGGCGACAGAATGGCCGACGAGTTCGCGAAGGACTACGCGGCCAACAGGTGAGGCCGCCGGGCCGGGCGGAGGCTCGCGGCCGGCCTGTCGACGGACGTCCGCGCGGCAGCGCACGGGTCGGTGCCCGCACGGGCACGGTGGAGAAGGAGACGCGGGGGATGGGGAGCGAGATGGCGTCCAAGGGGACGGGGTCCACAGGGGCGGGGTCCAAGGGGGCGGCTGCCAAGGGGCGGGTCACGATCCGGGAGGTGGCCGAGCGGGCCGGGGTGTCGATGGCCACGGCCTCCCGCGCGCTCAGCGGGAACCATCCGGTGCCCGCCGCCACCAGGGCCCGCGTCCTGCGCGCCGCCCGCGACCTCGACTACGTCGCCAACGCGCACGCCCGCGCTCTGGTCGGCGGCGGCCGCAAGATGGCCGCCGTCGTCGTCCGCCAGGTCACCAGCCCCTTCTACGCCCAGGTCGCCGAGGGCGTGGAGGCGGAGGCCGCCGACCGGGGCTGGCTCTGCGTGGTCGGCGCCACCGGCGGTGATCCCCAGCGGGAGATGGACTTCGTGCGGCTGATGCGGGAGGAGGGCGCACGCCTGGTGATCCTGGTCGGAGGGGTCGTCGAGGACGACGCGTACCGGGAGCGGGTCGCCCACTACGCGCATGCCCTGGACTCGTCCGGCGCCCGGCTGGTGCTGTGCGGCCGGCCGTCTCCGGGCCCCGGGGTGCCCGCACTCGTCGTCGAGTTCGACAACGAGGCCGGGGCCCGCGCCATCACCGGGCATCTGCTGTCCGTCGGGCACCGCCGCATCGTCTTCCTCGGCGGGTTGCCCGGCAACACCGCGCTCGACGCCCGCGTCGCGGGGTACCGGGCCGCGCTGGCCGAGCATGGGCTGCCGCCCGAGGCCGCGCACGTCGTCGACTGCGGGCTCGGCCGCCCTGCCGGGCTGCGTGCGATGACCGAACTGCTCGAGCGGACCCGGGAGTTCACGGCCGTGTTCGCGGGGGACGACATGGTCGCGGCGGGGGCGCTCCGCGCGATCGCCGACGCGGGGTTGCGTGTCCCCGAGGACGTGTCGGTCGTCGGATACAACGACATCCCCCTGGCCGAGGACTTCAACCCGCCGCTGACCACGGTTCACACGCCGGCAGAAGAGCTCGGGCGGGCGGCCGTACGGATGGCGTTGCGCGACCCGGAGCATGCCGCGGGGAGCCACCACCTGTTGGGCACGCACATCGTGGTGCGCCGCAGCGTCGCCCCACCAGGCGCTCTGCCGGCAGGGCCGTAGGGCAGCCGCAGGTGATCGGTGGCCGGTCGCGCGGTTCCCCGCGCCCCCGCCGGGGGCGCGGTCCTGCCCTTGACCACAACCGGACGGAGGACCCACCCCCGTATGACCGCGCCCCACGTGTCGCTCCCCGATGACGCGACCTTCCTGCCGAACCTCCCCGATCTGCCCCCGCCCGACCACTCCCTCTCGCCCCTCACCGGCTGGACCCGCGCACACTGGGAAGCCGTTGCCGATCGGCTGCTCGACGGGCTGTCGCCGTACGCCTCCCCAGGGTTCGCCCAGTACAGACTGCCCGGTCGGGCCAGCCACTCCGGCGAATGGTCGGACGGCCTCGAAGGGTTCGCCCGGTCGTTCCTGCTGGCCGCCTTTCGTATCGCGGGGTCGGGCGGGCGGGTCGGGCCGGCCCTGATCGAGCGGTACGCGGCCGGGCTCGCCGCCGGGACCGATCCGTACGGCGAGGAACGCTGGCCGCCCGTCACCGACCGGGCACAGCCCATGGTGGAGGCCGCGTCCGTGGCGATCGCGCTGCACGAGACCCGTCCCTGGCTGTGGGTCCACCTGAACGACGCCGTACGCGACCGTGTGACCACCTGGCTGGGCGGCTTCGTCGGGGCGGAAGTCAACGACTCCAACTGGCGGCTCTTCCAGGTGATCGCGGAGGAGTTCCTGGCGTCGGTCGGCGCCCCGCACCGCCGCGCGGAGATCGACGCGGGGCTCGCGCGGCTGGAGGACTGGTACCGGGGCGGCGGCTGGTACACCGACGGCGACGGGCGGAAGTTCGACTACTACAACGGCTGGGCGCTGCATCTGTATCCGGTGCTGTGGGCGCGGATCGCGGGACCGAGGGCGGATACGGATCTGGTGGCCAGGCACCGGTCGCGGCTGCGCGAGTTCCTCTCCGTCCACCAGCACTTCTTCGGCGCCGACGGGGCACCGGTGCACCAAGGACGGTCGCTCACCTACCGTTTCGCGACCACCGCCCCGCTGTGGGCGGGTGCCCTCGCCGACGCCACGCCGCTGCCGCCGGGCCGCACCCGCCGGCTCGCCTCCGGTGCGGTGCGGCACTTCGCCAGGCGGGGCGTTCCCGACGAGCGGGGCCTGCTCACCCTGGGCTGGTACCGGCCCTTCCTCCCCGTCACCCAGCGCTACTCGGGCCCCGCGTCCCCCTACTGGGCGAGCAAGGCCTTCCTCGGGCTTCTCCTGCCCGAGAGCCACCCCGTGTGGACCGCGCCGGAGGAGCCCGCGCCCATCGACACGGCCGACACCGTACTGGCCCTGCCCGGCCCCGGTTGGCTGCTGCACTCCACCGCCGCCGACGGACTCGTACGGCTCGTCAACCACGGCAGCGACCGGTTGCCGCCGCCGCCCGCCACGGCCGAGGACAGCCCGCACTACGCCAGGTTCGGCTACTCCAGCGGCACCGCGCCCGAGACCCCGGCCGGCCCCGACAACCACCTGGCGCTCCTCGCTCCCGACGGCACCCCCTCCCCGCGCGGCCGTATCCACCCGCTCGGCGTCGACGGCCGCCGTGCCGCCTCCTGGCACGAGCCCCTGGGGCACCGTGTGGAGACGGTGAGCGTGGTGCGCGGTCCGTGGGAGGTACGGGTGCACCGACTCGACGCACCGCCTGGAACAGTTGTACGGGAAGGAGGCTGGGCGGTGGCCGACGACGCGGCTCCGCCCGTGGGGGAGTCCGGGCCGGGGTCCCGGGCGCTGGCCCGCCGCGTGGACGGCCTGACCAGCGCGATCGTGGGCCTGCACGGCTGGAGTGGGGACGGCGCCGTCGTATCCGCTCGCGACACCAACGCATACGGACTCCACTCGGCGACGCCCGTGCTCGAAGGGAGCGCCGCCCCCGTCCTGGTCACCCTCGTCATGCTCAGCGGTGATCCGTGTGCCTCGCACGCCGGCGCGAGCGCCACGATCGATGACGACGGGACTGTGGACATCTGCTTCCCCGACGGCACCCGGGAGCGGGTGCGGCGCGAGGAAACACCCTGAAGTGCCACGGACGCCGACGCCCCCTCAGGGGCAGTGACGGAAGGGGGCGCTCCGAGGAACCCGTCGACTCCCCGGCCTGGTTGCGCGCCGCACCCGCCGTCCCCCTTCGCTCAGCGGTCCGCCAGCGTCATCGCACGGTCAAGTGCCTGGAGGAACCCGTTGACCGTGACGCGGTCGCGGACCGCCAGGCGCAGCCATTCACCGTCCAGCCCGGGGAAGGTGTCACCGCGTCGCACGGCGAAGCCGAGGGTGCGCAGGTGGCGTCGTACGGCCGCCGCGCGGGGCAGCCGGACCAGCACGAACGGGCCCTCGGCGGGTTCGGCCACGACCAGGCCGTCGGGACCGAACTCGCGCAGTCCGGCGACCAGATGGGCACGGTCGGCGGCGATCCGGCCGGCCGCGGCGGACGCCTCCGCCAGGGCCCGCTCGGAGACACACGCCTCGGCCGCCGCGAGGGCGGGCGTGGACACCGGCCACAGCGGCTGGGCACGTTCCAGCTCGGCGATCGTGTCGGGGGCGGCGAGGACATAGCCGATCCGCAGACCGGCCAGCCCCCAGGTCTTGGTGAGACTGCGCAGGACGACGAGACCGGGCACATCGGTCCGTCCGGCCAGCGCCTCGCGCTCACCCGGCACCGCGTCCATGAACGCCTCGTCGACGACCACCGTCCGCCCCGGCCGGGCGAGTCGAGCCAGGGACGACGCCGGGTGCAGGACGGACGTGGGGTTGGTCGGGTTGCCGACGACGACCAGGTCGGCGTCCTCCGGCACGTCCGCAGGGTCCAGCCGGAAGCCGTCCGCCTCCCGCAGCAGCACCCGCTCCACGGTGTGCCCGGCGTCCCGCAGCGCGGCCTCCGGTTCCGTGAACTGCGGGTGCACGACCACCGCCTGCCGGACCTTCAGGGCGCGCGCGAGCAGTACGAAGGCCTCGGCGGCCCCCGCGGTGAGCAGAACGCGGTCCACCGGCAGCCCGTGACGGGCGGCGACCGCCGCCCGTGCGGCCCGGCCGTCGGGGTAGGCGGCCAGCCCGGACAGCGACCCGGCTATCCGCTCCCGCAGCCAGGCGGGCGGTGTGTCGGCCCGGACGTTGACGGCGAGGTCGATGAGCCTCGCCCCGTCGTCCCGTACCTCGGCATCGCCGTGATGCCGCAGGTCATGGCCGTTCGCGGTGTCCCGTTCAGTGTGCATGGGAGTGCGCGTGTCCCCCGTGGTGATGGTGGTGGTCGTGATGGTGCCCGTCGTCGTCCGGGTGGAAGTGCGGCTGCCGCGGCGACCCGACCCCGTCCTCGAAGCCCGGCAGGGCGACGCGACAGACACAGGAGCCGCCGGTCAAGCGCGGATCGCCCGCCACCGCCTCCCGGTACCGCTCCATCACCAGATCCAGCAACTGCGGTGCCGGTCCGATGACATCGGCAGACCGTACCTTGATCTCCGGACGCGCGGCAGCCCAGCCCTCGCTCTGCATCCGCACCCGGTCCGGCAAGGCGCCGGGGAACAGGAAGTACGGCAGCACGACGATCCGTCGGGCACCCAGCTTCACACACCGGTCGAGACCGCTCGCGACGTCCGGCGCCGCCAGCGACACGAACGCCGTCTCCACGCCCGCGTACCCGCGCCCCTCCCACAGCAGCCGGGCCGCCCTGTGTACCTCGGCGTTGGCATCGGGGTCGGTGGACCCGCGCCCGACCAGCAGCACGGTCACATCGGCACGGTCGTTCGGCGTACGTCCGCCGGTCGCCCCCAACGCCTCGTCCAGGCGCCGCTCCAGCACACGCAGCAGCGCGGGGTGCGGACCCAGCGGACGGGCGCAGGTGTACGAGATCCCCGGGTGCCGCTCCTTCTCCCGGGTCAGAGCCGCCGGGATGTCCCCCTCGGCGTGCCCGGAGGACACCAGTGTCAGCGGGACGACGGCGAACCGCCGCGCCCCCCGCTCCACCAGTTCGGTCACGGCCTCGCCCAGCGGCGGCGGGGACAGCTCGACGAAGCCGCCCGCGACGGGCAGCTCGGGGTCGCGGCGCCCCAGCTCCCGCACGAAATCGCGGAACGCCTCGGCCCCGACGTCGTCCCGGGTGCCATGACCGGCGATGAGCAGGGCGGGCGGCGGGGTGGTCACGATGTCTCCTCGGATCACGGAACAAAGGGCTGCGGCAGGACGCCGGGCGGAGCTGCGGCCGGCGAGTCCCCATCCTCCCCGGTCGGCACCACAGGTGCGTGGGAGGGCCACATGGTTCACCGGATGTCCACAGGACCCTTCCGCGTCTCCTGCCGACGGCGGCCGCGCCGCGTCACCACGCGCCTCGCGGTCCCACAGGCCGCCGGGTTGTCATGTGGTGCGGCGGTCCCGTGGGTGGCTGGGTTGTCATGGGTGCGGCGGTCCCGTGGGTGGCCGCGTCGCCACGCGCCCAGCGGTCCCACGTGCCGCCGTGCCCGCCGACGCTCACGGCGGTCCTCATGCCGACCGTCGCCGGGCCCGCCGAGGCCAGGGGCGTCAGCCGGCCCGACCCGCCCGGCCGTGAGGCGTTCCGTACCCGGTCGCGCCCGAGTGACGCCCCGAGGACCACGACGGCGGCCGACGCGGCCGTGACACGGGGCGCACCGGGCGCACCAGGCGCACCGGGCGCACCGGCCACGTCTATGTCGTCGGAGGCCTCCGACGACATAGACGTGGCCGACGCCATGGCCTTCCCGAGCACCGCGGGCCGCCCCCGCCCCGCCCGCCGCGCGACCGCGCACGTCGCCATCGCCGGTCGCCCGTCCGACCGCTCCGACTTCCGCTTGGGGACGAGAAGGGCACCGCCGCCCGCGAGGGCGGCCGCTTCGGCGACGGAGGGGGTGCCCAGGGCCGCGAGGGGCGCGTCGGAGGGGTTCGGCACCCGTACCGCCGCCAACTCCTCGGCGGAATAGGCGACCAGGGGGACACCGAGACGCACGGCCGCCCCCACGATGCCGGGTTCGTCGGACTTGGCGTCGACGGTGGCGAGTTCGGCGAGGGAACCGGGGGAGAGGCCGGCGTCCCGCAGGGCGCCCTCGATCAGGACGAGGATCTCCTCCACCGGCGCGCCCCTGGAGGCGCCCACCCCCACGACGAGGGACGCATCCGCCTCGCCGACCGCCCGCGTCCCCGAGACCGTCGGCGGATCAGCGGCCCCGGGCCCGGCGCCGGCGAAGGCGACTTCGCCGGTATCAGCGGCCATCGGGGATCGACCCCTTCCGAGGGGCGTCGCGCCCCAGGGGCGCGGGCCGTGACGCACACGGTTCGGCCGGGAGTGGGGGAGCGACCGGCCGCCGACGGACCCGCAGACGATGAACGGCCTCCCGAGCGGGACGTTCGCGCGCCGCGGACAGGAGGCCCGGCCCATCCGGTAGCAAGGGACCATGGCGGTCTTCGTAGCGCTCGGCGCGTTCCTCATGACGCTGGTCGGCGGCTGGACGGCACAACGCGTGACGGACCGCCGTCACCTCGTGCTGGGCCTGGCCGGCGGCCTGATGCTGGGCGTGGTCGGCCTCGACCTGCTGCCGGAGGCCCTGGAGGCCGCCGGCGACGAGGTCTTCGGCGTCCCCGCCGCACTGCTGCTGTTCGTCGCCGGCTTCCTCCTGGCCCACCTGGTGGAACGCCTGCTGGCGGCACGGCAGGCCGCGCACGGCGCCGAGGAGCACGACGGCCGTACGCCCCAGGTGGGTCTGACGGCCGCCGCCGCGATGGTCGGGCACAGCGCCATGGACGGCGTCGCGATCGGCGCGGCCTTCCAGGTCGGCGAGGGCATGGGCATCGCGGTCGCGCTCGCGGTGATCGCCCATGACTTCGCGGACGGCTTCAACACGTACACCCTGACGAGCGTGTACGGCAACGCCCGCCGCCGCGCGCTCGCGATGCTGTTCGCGGACGCGGCGGCCCCGGTGGCGGGAGCCGCCTCGACCCTGCTGTTCACGATCCCGGAGGGGCCCCTCGGCTGCTACCTCGGCTTCTTCGGCGGGGCGTTGCTCTACCTCGCCGCCGCCGAGATCCTGCCCGAGGCCCACCACGAGCACCCGGCCCGCTCCACCCTGCTGTGCACGATCGCCGGAGCCGGCTTCATCTGGCTGGTGGTGGGGGTGGCGGAGTGAAAGGACGCCCCCGGGACCGGTCGACACGGTTTCCGCCCGCGCCTGCCGCCCGCACTCGTACGCCCCGATCGGCCTGCCGCTCACGACGTCCGGCACCTCTCCACGAACCGACGGGCGACACCGGGCTCGGACGCCCAGTGGGTGTGCAGATAGCTGGCGTGCACACCGCCCCGCACAAAGCCCTCGACCCGGCGCAGAGGTGTCCGTATCCCCCAGGCGGGAGACGGCCCGGCCCCCGGCTCGACGACCGTCCGATGGAACTCGTGCCCCCGCATCCGTGTCCCGGCCACCGCCAGCACACTGTCGCCGACGGCCACCGCGTCCCGATACCCCAGGGTGAGCCGGGCGTCCATCCGGGCCGTCGCGTCGAGCACCCCGCACATGGGCCGCCCGTCCAGCTCCCGGCACAGGTACAGCAGCCCCGCACACTCGGCGGCCACCGGAGCCCCGCTCAGCGCGAACTCCGCGACGACCTTCCGCAACGGCTCATTGGCCGACAACTCGGCGGCGTACACCTCCGGAAACCCACCCCCGATCACCAACCCCCGAGTTCCCTCGGGCAGTTCCTCGTCCCGAAGCGGGTCGAACACGACGACCTCGGCCCCGGCGGCAGCCAACAGCTCCCCGTGCTCGGCATAGGAGAAGGTGAAGGCGGGCCCACCGGCAACGGCGACCCGAGTGGGCCGCGCCTGCGCCTCAGCCGTGCGGTGGCTCGGGGATCCGGTCCGGCCTCCTCCGGCCCGTCCGGTGTCGAGGGACGAGGCCGGGGGCGAGGCCGGAGGCGAATGGTGGGTGTCTGAGGACGCGGTCCCGCACCCTCCAGCCCGCCCGCTGTCCGAGGACGAGGCCGCTGGCCGAAAGCGGGGGTCCGGGGGCGCGGCCCGCGGGGACGGGACGGGTAGGGGCGGCGGGGGCGAGGAGGCCAGGGCCGCAGCCGCGTCCCAGGCCACTCCCGACAACGCCCCCGCACTCCGCGCCAGCGCGACCAGCCCCTCCAGATCACACCCCGCCCGCACCTGCGCGGCCATCGCGGCAACCGCCTCCACCGCCGCCGCCCGCCGCTCGGCGACCGGCACCAGCCCCAGATGCCTGGACGGCGTGTCCACCTGCGGAGCCCTCCGCAGGACCCCCAGCACCGGCACCCCCGCCGACTCCATCGCCTCCCGCAACAACTCCTCGTGCCGGTCCGACGCGACCTTGTTGAGGATCACACCCCCGACCCGCACCTCGGGATCCCAGGACACGAACCCGTGCACCAGCGCCGCCACGGACCGCGACTGCGACGACGCGTCCACCACGAGCACCACCGGCGCCCGCAGCAGCTTCGCCACATGCGCGGTGGACGCCAACTCCCCTTCGCCCGCGGCCCCGTCGTACATCCCCATCACACCCTCGACGACGGCGATGTCACACCCGCGCGCCCCATGGGCGAACAGCGGCGCGACCAACTCCGGCCCGCACAGATACGCGTCGAGGTTGCGCCCCACCCGCCCACTGGCGAGCGCGTGGTACCCGGGGTCGATGTAGTCCGGCCCCACCTTGTGCGGGGACACGACGAACCCCCGCTCGGTGAGCGCGGCCATCAACCCCGTGGCCACGGTCGTCTTGCCGCTGCCCGAGGAGGGCGCGGCGACCACCAGCCGGGGAACGGAGGAAGCGGCGAAGGCCGGGGAGGGGGACGGGGAGGAGGCCGTGGAGGAGGCCGTGGAGGAGGACGGGAAGGAGGTCACGACATCACCACTCGATGCCCCGTTGGCCCTTCTGGCCCGCGTCCATCGGGTGCTTGACCTTGGACATGTCGGTCACGAGGTCCGCGAAGTCGACGAGCTTCCCGGGCGCGTTCCGCCCGGTGACGACCACATGCTGGGTGCCCGGCCGATTCCTCAGCACTTCCACGACCTCGTCGGTGTCGACCCACCCCCAGTGCAGGGGGTACGCGAACTCGTCGAGGACGTACAGCTTGTACGTCTCGGCGGCCAGGTCCCGCTTGACCTGCTCCCAGCCTTCCCGGGCCTTCTCCTCGTTGGTCGAGTTGTCACCCTGGATGCCGCGCTGCACCCACGACCAGCCCTCGCCCATCTTGTGCCAGTCCACGGACCCGCCCTCACCGGACGCCCCGAGCACCCGCAGCGCGTTCTCCTCGCCGACCTTCCACTTCGCCGACTTGACGAACTGGAACACCCCGATCGGCCACCCCTGGTTCCAGGCGCGCAGCGCCATGCCGAACGCGGCGGTGGACTTGCCCTTGCCCACCCCCGTGTGCACCATCACCAGCGGCCGATTACGGCGCTGACGAGTCGTCAGTCCGTCGTCCGGCACCACACTCGGTTGTCCCTGCGGCATTACGCGACCCTCCTGGAAGTCTTGGGCGAAGCCCCCTGCACATCCCGTACCAGCCCGGCGATGGAGTCCGCCCGAAGCTCGTCCAACGTCACCGCCGTACCGCCCAGTTCACCCGCGAGCCGCCCGGCCAGCCCCAGCCGGACATGGCCCGACTCACAGTCCACGACCACGGAGGCGACGCCCTCGGCCGAGAACAGTCCGGCCGCCCGCCCGGCGAGCGCGACCGGTTCGGGGCCACCCGTGGCCCGCCCGTCGGTCACCACCACGACCAGTGGCCGCCGCGCGGGGTCCCGTAGCCGCTCCACCCGCAGCACCTCATGGGCGCGCAGCAGCCCGGCGGCCAGCGGCGTCCGCCCACCCGTCGGCAGCGACTCCAGCCGGGCCGCCGCCGCGTCCACGGACGAGGTCGGCGGCAAGGCCAGCTCGGCGGCCGATCCCCGGAAGGTCACCAGCCCCACCTTGTCCCGCCGCTGGTAGGCGTCGAGCAGCAGGGACAGCACGGCCCCCTTCACGGCGCTCATCCGCTGCCGGGCCGCCATCGACCCGGAGGCGTCGACCACGAACAGCACGAGGTTGCCCTCGCGCCCCTCCCGCGTCGCCTGCCGCAGATCGTCACGGCGCACGACCAGACCCGGCCCGGACCGCCCCCGCGTCCGCTGGTGCGGCGCGGCGGCCTGGACGGTCGCGGCCAGGTGAAGCTTCGTCAGCGTGCCGCGCGGCCTGCGCGCCCCGGTGGTGCGCCCGTGCTCGGTCCGTGCCCGGGACCGCCGCCCGGCAGCGCCCTCACCGAGTCCCGGCACACTCAGCACCTTCGTACGAAAGGGCTCGGCGGCCCGTACGGCGGACTGCTCGCCGGCCCCGGCGCCGGAGGTCTGCGGCTCCCCGCCCTCCCCGCCCTCGGACCGTGCGCCCGTGTCACCGCCCTGCGGCCCGTCGGGCTCGGACGAGGGCGGCTGCCCGCCACCGCCGGGTCCGTCCGGACCCGGATCGGGGTCCTCGTCCCCGGAGTCCTGCGACGGCGGCCCGAACTCCTCCAGCGTCTCGTCGAGCTTGTCCTCGTCCAGCCCCGGGGCGTCGAACGGGTTGCGCCGCCGTCGGTGCGGCAGCGCCAGCAGCGCCGCCCGGCGCACGTCCTCCGCGAGCACCTCGGTCCGTCCGGCCCACGCGGCCAGCGCGGTCGCCGTCCGGGCCATCACGATGTCGGCCCGCATCCCGTCCACCTCGAAGGCCGCACAGGTCGCCGCGATCTGCCGCAGCGCCGCGTCACCGAGCTCCACCGACGGCAGCAGCTCCCGCGCCGCCACGATCCGGGCCCGTACGGCGGCCTCCTCGTCGGCCCAGCGCGCCGCGAACCCGGCCGGGTCGTCGTCGTGGGCGAGGCGCCGCCGTACGACCTCCACCCGCTGGTCCGGCTCCCGCGAGGCCGCGACCTCGACGGTCAGCCCGAACCGGTCGAGGAGCTGCGGCCGCAGCTCGCCCTCCTCCGGGTTCATCGTCCCGACGAGCAGGAACCGCGAGGCATGCCGTACGGAGACGCCCTCACGCTCGACATACGAGGCACCCATCGCGGCCGCGTCCAGCAGCAGGTCGACGAGGTGGTCGTGGAGCAGGTTCACCTCGTCGACGTAGAGGATTCCCCGGTGCGCGTCCGCGAGCAGGCCCGGCTCGAACGCCTTCACGCCCTCCGAGAGTGCCCGCTCGATGTCGAGCGCGCCGACGAGTCGGTCCTCGGAGGCGCCGACGGGCAGCTCGACCATGCGTGACGCACGCGTCTCGAACGCCGGCTCGTGCGGCCCGTCCGGGCACGCCGGATCGGGCTTCGCCGGGTCGCACGAGAAACGGCATCCGACGACGACCTCCACCTCCGGCAGCAGCGCCGACAGCGCACGCACGGCGGTGCTCTTCGCGGTCCCCTTCTCACCGCGCACCAACACCCCGCCGACCGCGGGCGACACCGCGTTCAGCAACAGCGCCAGCCGCAGGTCGTCCTGACCGACGACGGCCGTGAACGGAAACGGGGTGGTCATGCGGCGATCACTCCTTCGTGTGCGTCGTGTGGGGCATGTGGGGCGTGTGGGGCGACTGGAGCGTCCGCCCTCGCGAGGGTCTCGTGGAGCCCGGGACGCCGGAGGCGGAGTCGCCGGCCGAGTCGTCCCTGCCCGCCGGTGCGGTGGTCGAGGCGTCGTGGTCTCTCGGCCTCGTCCCCCAGCGGGACCGTGGGCACGCCCCGGGTCTTCGACCGCGCGCGCCCGTCCTCGCGGGCCCGCACGCCACCCGGCAGCCGTCCGACGGCGCCGTCCGCGCCCTCGGTCGGACCGGGCGGCTCCCGCTCGACATCCACCCGGGTCGGATCCCCGCGCCGGTACGAGGCGCCACAAGCGGCCCTGGCCGACGGCGGATCCGTGTCGGCTGTGGCCGACGGCGGCACCCGGCTCATGCGGGCGCTCCCGGTGGAACGAAGGGCAGTCCCGCCGGCGCGCCCGACTCGATGAGCCGCCAGAGCGCGTCGGTGTCCGCGTGTTCCTCGATCAGATCGCCGAGCCGGTCCAACTGCTCCTCGCGCAGCGCCGCGAACGAGGTGTCGGCCGCCGGCACGAAACGGCGCCCGGCGGCGGCCGCCACCTCCCGCAGAAACGCCCGCCGGAACCCGTCCGACTCCAACGACCCGTGCCAGTGCGTACCCCAGGTCTGCCCGACGCGGCACCCGTCCAGGCTGTGTCCGTCGTCATCGGAGATGAACGCTTCACCGCCGACGACTTCGGCGACCCCGTGATGGATTTCGTACCCCTCGACCCGTTCCCCGAGGGCTTCCCCGACGGGCCGGGTGAGCGTCTTCTCCCGCGCGAACCGCACGCGGACGGGCAGGATTCCGAGCCCCTCGACATGCCCGCGCCGGCTCTCGACCTCGTCCTCGATGTGCTCGCCGAGGGCCTGGAACCCACCGCAGACGCCGAGGATCGGCCGCCCCTCGGCGGCCCTGCGCAGGAGGGCGTCGGCGAGGCCCCGCTCCCGCAGCCACTCCAGCGCCCGGACCGTGCCCCGGGTCCCGGGTATGACGACGAGGTCGGCGTCGGCCAACTCCTCGGCCCGGTCCACGAACCGCACGACGACACCCGGCTCGGCGGCGAGCGCGTCCACATCCGTGAAGTTGGACATCAGCGGAACCGCGCACACGGCGACCCGCAGCACGTCCTCCCCGACGGGCGGCGCGGCGTTCGACTCCCGGACCGTCCCCCGCAGGGACACCCGCAGTCCGTCCTCCTCGTCGATCCCGAGCCCGTGCCGGAAGGGCAGCACCCCGTACGTGTGGCGCCTGGTGAGCCCGTGCAGCATGTCGAGCCCCGGCTCCAGCAGGGAGACGTCCCCACGGAACTTGTTGACGAGGAATCCGGCGACCTGTGCCTGATCCTCGGCGGAGAGCAGCGCGACCGTCCCGAAGAACGACGCGAAGACGCCCCCTCGGTCGATGTCCCCGACGACGAGCACGGGAAGCTGGGCGTTGCGGGCGATTCCCATGTTGACGATGTCGGTCCGCCGAAGATTGATCTCGGCAGGACTGCCGGCCCCCTCACAGATCACCGCGTCATACGTGCCCCGCAACTCCGCGAGGCAGTCGAGCACGGTCCCGAGAAGCTTCTGCTGCCGCCCTCCGTGATACCCCCGCGCGCTCATCTCCCCCACGGGCTTCCCCAGCAGCACCACCTGACTGCTGCGCTCCCCACCGGGTTTGAGCAGCACCGGGTTCATGAGCGCGCTCGGCTCGACCCGACAGGCCTGGGCCTGCATGGCCTGGGCCCGCCCGATCTCGGCGCCCTCACTCGTCACGAACGAGTTCAGCGACATGTTCTGCGCCTTGAACGGCGCGACCTTCACACCCTGCCGCACCAACCACCGGCAGATCCCGGCGGTCACGACACTCTTCCCGGCGTCGGAGGTGGTCCCGGCGACGAGCAACCCACCGCCCAGGGCCCGACCACCACGCACGAGGCTTCCTCCCCCACCGCTCACGAGGCTTCCTTCCCCACCGCTCACGAATGCCGCTCCGACCGCTGGACGCGCGAGTGGGGGAGAGCCGGCACGGCCCCCGGCGCCGGGCGCCCTCCGACCCTGGCCCGCAACACGGACGCCCCCGCACCGACCCCCAACGCCAGCCAGCTCACCCGCCGGGACAACCGCACAGCCCGCTCGATGTCCGCGACCACCACCGCTCGCCCCTCCCCGTTCAGCACAGGCCGATGCTCCACCCGCCCCGCATAGGACAACGTGCCCCCCAACCGCACTCCGAGCGCCCCCGCGAACGACGCCTCCACCACTCCCGCGTTGGGACTGGGATGCTTCCCCGCATCGGCCCGCCAGGCCCGCACGGCCCCCCGAGCGTTCCGGCCGGCGGCAGCCGCCAGCACCGCCGTCAGCCGAGCCCCCGGCCACCCCGCCACGTCGTCCAGCCGCGCCGAGGCCCACCCGTAGCGGCGATACCGCCGCGACCTGTGTCCCACCATGGCGTCCAGCGTGTTGACGGCCCGGAACCCCACCAGCCCGGGCACTCCGCCCACGGCCCCCCACACGAGCGCTCCCACCACCGCGTCCGACGTGTTCTCGGCGACGGACTCGACCACGGCCCGTGCGATCCCGTCCCTGTCGAGTGCCTGGGGATCACGCCCACACAGATGAGGCAGCCGGGCCCGTGCCCCCTCGATGTCCCCGGCCTCCAGGAACCGCCCCACGGCCCGAGCCTCGCGCCCGAGTGAAGTCCCCCCGACGACGGCCCAGGTGGCGGCGGCGGTCAACGCGACAGAGGCCGCACGCGAGGGCCGTACGACGGACGAGGCCACGGCCCCGAGCGCCACGGCACCACCCGCGCACACGGCGGTGTGCAGTGCGCCCCACCCCCGGTGGTCCCGCCACAGCACCCGCTCCACGGCCCCGGCCGCCCGCCCGAACAAGGCGACCGGATGCCCCCGGCGAGGATCACCGAGCAGCAGGTCACCGAGGAGGCCGGCGGTGGCGCCGTACGCGAAAACGCGATCGGCACGCATCGGCTCAGCCGATCACAGGGTCGGGCAGGGACCGGAGGGCAAGACTCGACGGGCGGCCGCGCATGGCGATATGTCCTCACTCAGGGTGTCCACGCCCTGGTTCGACGAGACCGACGGCGAGAGTTCCTGGCTCCCGGGAAGGTTCTTCCCCGGTGACAGTGGCGGGACCGCGCCGGACTCGCACCGGCTTCCTCTCCTGCCGTCGTAGATGGCCCCGGCAGTCCACCACGCCCCTTCGAGAGCAGTCAACTTGCTGTTGACCTGCACAGCAGCGGTGTGCTGAGCCCCACACCGCTGACTTGTCGTCAGACGACGGTGTGGATCAGGAGGAGCCACTCCGGCGACGGGGCCGGCCCGGTGGAAGTGGCCGCCGAGGGCAGGCGTGCCCTGGCCCGTGACGCGAACGGGATCAGTGACGCACTGCTCGTCTTCCGCTACCCGGTGCGGTGGGGTCTTCCGGCCGTACTTGTGGACCCGGGAGCGGGTGGATCGTGAAGATCCGCTCGGGACGGGAGGTCGCACATCGAAGACCGGGCGAGGGAGACCGCCTCGGCGCTCCCGCGGCAGCCCGGCGTCTGCCCTGGCCGCTCTTCTCGTGGCGAGCGGTGAGGCGCGTGCTCAGGTCTGGCTGGTGGTGACCGTTCTCGGTGCCGCTCAGCCTGAGGAGGCCGCGCCCACGGCGCCGATCAGCGCCGAGCCGAGGGGGACGCGCCGCCGGGCGGAACGCCCCGTCCGGCTGTCCCACACGAACGAGACCCCCGTAGGCGCCACAAGACGTCTACGGGGGTCGTTGCGAAGCCGCCCATGTCGGCCCCGGAGGGCCGTGGGTTCTCGATGTCAGGTCATGATGAGGGAAATGCCGTACGCCACTGCCCCCGCGCACAGCGCGAAGCAGACGTACGCCCCTGTGGTCGCCGCCGCCACCGAGTCACCCCGGGTTGACGCCTCCTCCCGCTTGGAGAGGCCGACGATGCCCAGGGTGAAGAGGCCGACGAGGGCCACGGTGACCACGAGGCTGACTCCGAAGACGGAGCCGAGAGCTGCCCAGTCGATGTGCATGGTGGTGATCTTCCTCAGGAGGTCGCGGAGCTCAGACGGCGGGCGTGGGCGTGGACGAGTTCGCCGCGGCCGTGGTCTCGACGGCGGTCGCGGCCACGGGGGCCGGGACGGTAGCCGCCGGCTGCTCGGTCACGGGGCCGACCGGCGGCGGGGTCACCGCGGCGATGGCCGTGGTCACCACACCCGGGGGCTCCTCGGCGTGGTCGTTCACATTGGTGTGGTCGACCACCTCACGGCGCGAGATCAGCCAGATCGCGGCGCTGGAGGCGACGAGGAAGACTGCGACGGCGGCCGTGCCCCAGGTACCGAGGGCCGTCACCCACTCGGCGAGCGCGGCGACCAGCGCCGCGGCCGGCAGGGTCAGACCCCAGGCGACGAACATGCGGGTGGCGGTGGACCAGCGGACCACACCGCCCTTGCGGCCGAGGCCCGCGCCCATCACGGCACCGGAGACCGAGTGCGTGGTGGAGAGGGAGAAGCCGAGGTGCGAGGAGGCCAGGATGACCGTGGCCGCGCTGGTCTGGGCGGCGAAGCCCTGCTGCGGCTGGAGGTCGGTCAGGCCCTTGCCCATCGTGCGGATGATGCGCCAGCCGCCCAGGTAGGTGCCGAGCGCGATGGCCAGACCGGCGGAGACGATGACCCAGACCGGCGGGTCGGAGTCGGGCGCGAGGGCACCGCCGGCGACCAGGGCCAGGGTGATGATGCCCATGGTCTTCTGGGCGTCGTTCGTGCCGTGGGCCAGTGAGACCAGGCCCGCGGAGGCGATCTGACCGGCGCGGTAGCCCTTGCCGGAGGCCTTCTCGTTGGTGTGCCGCCCGAGCTTGTAGGTGAGCCGGGTGGCGAACATCGCCGCGACACCGGCGACCAGCGGGGCCGCGACGGCCGGGATCAGCACCTTGGTGACGAGCACGTCGCCGTGGACCGCGCCCACGCCGACCGAGGCGATCGTGGCGCCGATGAGGCCGCCCATCAGGGCGTGCGAGGAGCTGGACGGCAGCCCGACGAGCCAGGTCAGCAGGTTCCAGAGGATGGCGCCCACGAGCGCCGCGAATATGACCTCTGGCTGTATCCCGGACTCGTCGACGAGTCCCTTGGAGATGGTGTTGGCGACCTCTATGGACAGGAACGCGCCGACAAGGTTGAGCACGGCGGACATGGCAACCGCGACCTTGGGCTTCATGGCGCCGGTCGAGATGGTGGTGGCCATCGCGTTGGCGGTGTCGTGGAAACCGTTCGTAAAATCGAACGCGAGCGCGGTGATCACCACTATCGCGAGGATCAGCGAGAAGTTTTCCATTTACCCGGGCTTCTTTCGGACGTCAGTGGCATATGGACCGTAGGCAACCTGGGTGAACGGGAGATGAACTGAGGCGGACCTGTGGGTGTAGCAATAGGGGTGCCGCCGTTCCGCTTGTCCCCCGACGGCTGAGTCGGGCCGTCGGAAGCGGGGCGCGTTCTCGAACTGAAGCGGAATACTGGGCTCCGCGGCTGGGCCCCAGCCCCTGGTGAACTCCCTCAGTCGGCTCACGGAGCCGTTGGAGAGATTTCGGTCACCCGGCAGGCTCCGCGGCAGCGTCCGTCGGTCCGCGCGCCGTCGTACCGGCCGCAGTACGGGCGAGGCGGCGAGAAAGCATCCGGAGGCTACTGGAAGATCCCCGCAGCCCGGTCCGATCGATCGCCGGTCGCTCGCCAACTCGGGGTGATGCGGGGACGTATGGCCTCTTCCGGAGGTCCGGCGCCTGCTTCGCGGTGCCCGTGCCCGGGGCCCGTGCCCACGGACCGCCTGGCAGGATCGCGGCATGGCTGATCAGCAGGGGAACGCCCGCGACGAGCGGGGCGAGCGTGCGGACGCACGGGGTTCACGAGACGCACCGCGGCGGGGTGCGCCGGACGAGGTGGCACACGCGTGGGACGAGCTCGTCGCGACGGCCCGCCGGACGGTGGCCGACGGTCTGGTCGTCGGTACCTCCGGCAACGTCTCCGTACGCGTCGGGGACACCGTCCTGGTCACACCGACGGGCGTGCCCTACGACCGCCTGACGCCGGACGACGTGACGGGGGTCGACCTCTCCGGGCGACAGGTCCTCGGCACCCTCCGTCCGACGAGCGAGCTCCCCATGCATCTGGCGATCCACACCACCACCGACGCCCGTGCCGTCGTCCACACCCACGCGGTCCACGCGACGGCCGTCTCCACCCTCGTGGAGGAGCTGCCGTTGATCCACTACATGGCCGCCGCCCTCGGCGGATCCGTCCGCGTCGCCCCCTACGCGACCTACGGAACACCGCGGTTGGCCGAGAACATGCTCCGCGCACTGACGGGGCGCAGCGCCTGCCTCCTCCAGAACCACGGCACGATCACCTACGGCGACACCCTCTCCGAGGCCTACGACCGCACGGCCCAACTCGAATGGATGTCCCACCTCTGGCTGACCGCCTCCTCCGTCCCGGCCCGCACCCCGACCCTCCTCACCCACGACCAGGTGGCGGAGGTGGGGGAGCGTCTGCGGGGGTACGGCCAGCCGAAGTAGAGGGCCCGCCCGACCACCCCCGGGGCGCCGCACGATGTCACCCCCCCCGGTCACCCCGGATCCCACGCCCACTGGCCCGGCGCGAGGTCCGCCGGGACACTGGACGGGTGGGTGCAGTCAAAGCAGCAGTCGCGGCGGTCGGGTTCGCGTTCGCGGTCGGCGCGGCCAGTGTCGCCGTCGGCCGGTTGGCCAGTGACGCCGCGTTGAAGGCTCCGCCGGGCGGGCCCCTGCCCACGGAGCCCCGGCTGACGGTGCACTCCACCGCGGCGGGCCGCATCGCCCTGACGCGCGCCTTCGCCTCCCAGCGCCCCGGCACCTACGGCCTCACCGGCCCCCGCTCCCACGCGGTCGTCGGCAACGTCCTCGACGGCGCCCCCCACGCCCCCGACGCGGTCGTACGCCGTCTGGAGCGCGTCACCCAGGGCACCCTGGAGCCCGGCGACCGGGTGTGGCTCACCCCGAACATCCACATCGGCGACCCCCGCACCGCCCTCGGCCTCGACCACGACGACATCGACGTCCCCGGCGAACTGGGCACCCTGCCCGCATGGCTGGTCCCCGCGGCCCGGGACACCTGGGTGATCGCGGTGCACGGTCTGGGGGCCACACGCGAACACCCCATGAACATCATGGAGTTCCTGCACCGCCACCACTTCCCGGTCCTCGCCCTCGCCTACCGGGGCGATCCGGGCGCACCCCGCTCCCCGGACGGCCTGAACCACCTCGGCGAGACCGAGTGGCGCGACGTGGACGCGGCCATCCGCTACGCCGTCCGCTCCGGAGCCCGCCAGGTCGTCCTGCACGGCTGGTCCACCGGCGCCACCATGGCCCTGCGCGCCGCCGCGCACTCGCCCCTGCGCGACCGTGTCGCCGGGCTCGTCCTGGACTCCCCGGTCCTGGACTGGACGGCCACCCTGCGGGCCCTCGCCGCCGCCCGCCGCACCCCCGGCGCCCTGCTGCCCCTCGCGGTCCGCGCCGCCCAGGGCCGCACGGGGCTGCGCGCCGCCCCCGCCGGCCAGGCCGCCGTCGCGCCGGAGGTCAGGACCCCGACCCTGATCCTCCACGGTCCCGACGACGTCGTCGCCCCCTGGGACCCCTCCCGCCGTCTGGCCGCCCGCCATCCGGACCTCGTCACCCTTCGCGCGGTCCGCCACGCCCCGCACGCCGCCATGTGGAACGCCGACCCCCCGGCCTACGAGGAGGCCCTGCGCCGCTTCCTCACGCCGCTCACGTAGCAGCCGCCGCCGAAACCCGACAGACCGCCGGACGCGTCGCGAACCGCTGCACCACAGAGAGGTACGCCACATTCCGTTTAGTGTCGCGCCAGGGCGATCCGCCCCGGTGTCGACCCCTTGGGGAACCCGTGCGTTGGCCACCCCTGTCGCCCGCTGTGACATTCCGTTTGGGTTTTCGGACCGTCAACCGGAAGACTGCCCCCGTGACGTCCCGTAATCCGCGCGACTCCAGGCTCCGACTCGTCAGCCCGCGAACCCTGGCCGCCGCTCCCCGAGCAGCAGTGACCCAGCGCCGCCGACCGGCTCCCCGGCCCCCGGAGGGCACACCGCCGCCCGCGGAACTCGCCCGCATGGCCCGCGCCGTCCTGGCGGACGCGGCCCGCGTCGCCCACTGGGCCGACACGGCCCTGCGCCCCGGCCGCGAGGGCGCGAGCTCCGGGGGCAAGGGCACTCTCTCCGCCGCCGCCGCCGAACGGGCGGCCGCCGAGCTGGGGCTGACACCGGATCAGGTGCACCACGACTGGGACACCGCACGTCTGGCCGGCCTCGTCGAGGTGCACGGCGACAGCGCGCGCCCCGGCTGGCGACTGCGCGCCTGGCACCGCGACGACAGCGCCGTGCTGCGCGGCTGGGTCGCGTTCTTCGACGCCTGGTCCATCGCCCACCCCGAGCCCGAGGACCGGGAGCCCGCCGCCGTCGCCGAGGTCGTCTCGGCCATGCCGCAGGTGCTCTCGTTCCTCCAGCTCTCCGCAGGGCCCGTCCCCGTGGAACAGCTCCTCGACCTCCTGGAGCAGCGGGTCACCGAACTGCGCACCGAGCGCTGCGAGGTGGCCTACGTCCCGCAGCCCGAGCCGAGCGCGGAGCCCAGCACCGAGGACACCCCGCTCGCCCCCCTCCTCGACTGGTCCCTGAACGCCATCGCCTCCGTCGGCGCCCTCACCTACGGGGCCGGCCAGGCCACCCTCACCCCGCTCGGAAGCTGGGCGGTGTGGGTGAAGCTGGAGCAGATCTGCGTCGCCGCACAGAGCCCCGCCGGGAACATCGAGGTCTCCGCCGAGGACATGCTCCGAGGCTGCGCCCAGCTCCGCCCGAACGCGGCCCGCGCCGAGTACCGCGCCTGGCTCGCGGCCCGCACCGTCGGTGCCGCCGTCACCCAACTCATCGACGCCGCCCGCGGCGAGGACGCCCTCATCCGGGGCCTCGCCTTCGAGGCGCTGCGCGTCGTCGGCGCCCCCGCCGAGCCGGATGTGCGCACCGTCGTCGAGGAGACCCCGCTACGCCCCTACGCCCTGCTCTGGCTCGCCGAGCACGACGGCGCGGACCCCGAGGACGCCCACGAGGTCCTCACTCGTGAGGAAGCCACCTGGCTCTGGGTGGACACCGCCGCCGCCGTCGCCGACCACGGTGAGGCGCCGCTCCTCGTACGGCATCTGGAGTCCGCGGTGCAGGCCACGGTCCCCGCTCTGCTCGACGAGGTCCGCGCGGTCGGCCACCCCCGCACCGTCCAGGTCCTGGTCGCCCTCGCCGCAGCCCACCCGGACCCGGCCCTCGCCAAGGCCGTCCGCCGCGCCGCCTTCCAGGTGCACACCGGAGGAAGCTGACGCGGCAACCGGATGCCCGGGCGTCAGCCGCCCACCTCGGGGGCGTACGTGCCGAAGCTCCACACATTGCCCTCGGCGTCCCGGGCCATGTAGTCCCGCGAGCCGTAGTCCTGGTTCGTCGGGGGCATCAGGATCTCCACGCCGTGCTCCACGGCCCGCCGGTGGTGGGCGTCCACGTCGTCGACGACGACGTACACCCCGGCGGGCCCCGCGCCCTTCATCGCCCCGTCGAAGACGCTGCCGCTGCCCTTGGAGCCGATCATCACCGCGCCGTTGCCCTGGGCGAGCTCGGCGTGCCGCACGACCCCGTCCTCGCTCTCGTACACCGAGAGTTCGCTGAAGCCCAGCGCCTGCGTGAGCTGTCTGATGGCCGCCTTGGCGTCCGCGTACAGCAGCGTCGGACAGATGCTCGGGCGCCCGTCGGTCCTGCCTGTCATCCCGATCACGACCTCTCCGTCGTCCGGAACACGAGCCGCTGTCCAGTCTGGCACCCACCACCGACAACGCGCCGCCGGGCGGACGAGCGGGCGGGGCCGGTGACCGAGACCACGTGATCCCTTGTCATACGGGCGGAAAACCGCTTGCCGCCCCCCGTTAGAATTGGCCCATGGCCATTCTCCTCGCGCATTAGACGGCGGGAACGTCCTCAGCCGCCCACCCGCCACCCCCGATCCGCCCTGGAGTCTGTCCGTGATCTCCGCCTCCGCCGTCGAGCTGCGCGCCGGTGCCCGCGTCCTCATCGAGTCCGCCACCTTCCGCATCGCCAAGGGTGACCGCATCGGCCTGGTCGGCCGCAACGGCGCCGGCAAGACCACCCTCACCAAGTGCCTGGCCGGCGAGGGCATCCCGGCCGGTGGCACCATCACCCGCTCCGGCGAGGTCGGCTACCTCCCGCAGGACCCCCGCACCGGTGACCTCGACGTCCTCGCCCGCGACCGCATCCTCTCCGCGCGGGGCCTGGACGTCCTGATCCGCAAGATGCGCGAGAACGAGCAGCGCATCGCCAACGGCAAGGGCTCCACCCAGGAGAAGGCGCTCAAGCAGTACGAGCGCCAGGAGACGGAGTTCCTCACCAAGGGCGGGTACGCCGCCGAGGCCGAGGCCGCCACCATCGCCGCCGCGCTCAACCTGCCCGACCGGGTGCTCGGACAGCCGCTGCACACCCTCTCCGGCGGTCAGCGCCGCCGTATCGAGCTGGCCCGGATCCTCTTCTCCGACGCGGACACCCTGCTCCTCGACGAGCCGACGAACCACCTCGACGCCGACTCGATCATCTGGCTGCGCGACTACCTCAAGACCTATCGCGGCGGCTTCATCGTGATCTCCCACGACGTCGACCTGGTAGAGACGGTCGTCAACAAGGTGTTCTACCTGGACGCCAACCGCGCCCAGATCGACGTCTACAACATGGGCTGGAAGCTCTACCAGCAGCAGCGCGAGGCCGACGAGAAGCGCCGCAAGCGCGAGCGGCAGAACGCCGAGAAGAAGGCCGCCGCCCTGCACTCGCAGGCCGACAAGATGCGCGCCAAGGCCACCAAGACCGTCGCCGCGCAGAACATGGCCAAGCGCGCCGACCGGCTGCTCGCCGGCCTGGAGGCCGTCCGCGTCTCCGACAAGGTCGCCAAGCTGCGCTTCCCCGAGCCCGCGCCCTGCGGCAAGACCCCGCTGACCGCCGAGGGCCTGTCGAAGTCGTACGGCTCGCTGGAGATCTTCACCGACGTCGACCTGGCCATCGACAAGGGCTCCCGGGTCGTCATCCTCGGCCTCAACGGCGCCGGCAAGACCACCCTCCTGCGCCTCCTCGGCGGCGTCGAGAAGCCCGACACCGGCGAGGTGATCGAGGGCCACGGCCTCAAGCTGGGGTACTACGCGCAGGAGCACGAGACCCTCGACCCGGAGCGCACGGTCCTGGAGAACATGCGCTCCGCCTCGCCCGACCTGGACCTGGTCGAGATCCGCAAGACGCTCGGCTCGTTCCTGTTCTCCGGCGACGACGTCGACAAACCGGCCGGTGTCCTCTCCGGCGGCGAGAAGACCCGTCTCGCCCTCGCGACCCTCGTGGTGTCGTCCGCGAACGTCCTCCTGCTCGACGAGCCGACGAACAACCTCGACCCGGCCAGCCGTGAGGAGATCCTCGGCGCGCTGCGCACCTACAAGGGCGCGGTCGTCCTCGTCACCCACGACGAGGGCGCCGTCGAGGCGCTGCAGCCGGAGCGGATCATCCTGCTGCCGGACGGCGTGGAGGATCTGTGGGGCGCGGACTACGCGGACCTCGTCGCGCTCGCCTGACGGGCCGCTCCACGCTTGATCAACTGCCTATGGATCATTCGGCCCATCCGTGATCCATCATCTGTGTGAGATCTCCTCGTACCGAGGTGTGTCCTACACGGATTTCACGGCCGAGTCCTTCCACGCGAAGGGCTCGGCCGTCATGCGTCTCTGACCTGGTACTTCACGGGACAACCCGTTCGGCCCTACGGACGCCCCACGGCGGAATCACAGATTCCTCTTGTGGGGACGTGCTCCCGTCGTCACAACCTTGTCGCACGGACCTTGCCGAATGGGTGGCCATCACGCCCCGGAGGGGTGATCATGAGGAGACCAGAGCGCACTTCCCATGAGGAGGACCGGGTGGCCGAGACTCTGAAGAAGGGCAGCCGGGTTACCGGCGCCGCGCGCGACAAGCTCGCGGCAGACCTGAAGAAGAAGTACGACTCCGGTGCGAGCATTCGGGCGCTGGCCGAGGAAACCGGTCGCTCGTATGGCTTCGTACACCGGATGCTCAGCGAGTCGGGCGTCACGCTCCGAGGGCGTGGCGGAGCGACGCGGGGCAAGAAGGCCGCGTCGGCCTGACGCCGGGCGGCCCATCGGCTTCGATGGTGGCCACCCGGTCGATCGGCTGATCGACCGGGTGGTTACTGTGCAGTCACTTAGCATCGCTTCATCGCTCTGTGACCGCACCCATCGGAGGCACCCATGGCTTCGCTCGAACCGCTGCTCGACAAGGACGGCGTACGGCTCACCGTCGACGACGCGATCGCCACGGTGACGCTGGCCAACCCGGCCAAGCGCAACGCGCAGAGCCCCGCTCTGTGGCGGGCGCTCACCGAGGCCGGGCGGTCGGTGCCGGGCTCCGTCCGTGTGGTCGTGCTGCGTGCCGAGGGCAAGTCGTTCTCCGCCGGGCTCAACCGGCAGATGTTCACGCCCGAAGGCATCGAAGGGGAGCCGTCGTTCATCGATCTCGCGCGCCGTGACGACGCCGAGCTCGACTCGACCATCGCCGAGTACCAGGAGGCGTTCACCTGGTGGCGACGCAACGACATCGTGTCTGTCGCCGCCGTGCAGGGGCACGCCGTCGGGGCGGGCTTCCAGCTTGCCCTCGCCTGTGATCTGCGCGTCGTCGCCGACGACGTGCAGTTCGCCATGCTTGAAACCAGCCTCGGACTCGTGCCCGACCTCACGGGTACGCATCCGCTGATGAGCCTCGTCGGATACGGCCGCGCGCTGGAGATCTGCCTCACCGGCCGTTTCGTCCAAGCCGAGGAGGCCCAGCGGATCGGCCTCGCGAACCTCGCGGTGCCCGCCGGTCAACTCGACGACGCGGTGCGGGACCTGGCAGCCGCGTTGGTGTCCGCGCCGCGGGACGCGGTGATCGCGACCAAGGCCCTGCTGCGAGGTGCGCAGGACCACTCTTACGAGGAGCAGCGGGCAGCCGAGCGGGCGGCCCAGGCCCGACGCCTGCGGGACCTGGCGGGAATCGGGGACTAGCTACGTGCCCCCTGGAAAAGGATTTGGGCTGGTGACGGGGCCCGTGCTGCAGGACGGCGAAACGCCGTCGGCTGTCGGTGGTGGGCCCCTCACCGGCTGAGCCATTCTCGCCGCTCGATCGTACGCGTGCTCGAAGCGGGTTCGACCGGCCTCCCGGCAGGTCGTCACTGGCTGGGGTGGGGCACGGCCGCCGTCACCACCGTGATGAGCACCGCCACCGACAAGTGGTCCGGTAGGGACGCACGAGAGTCAGGGGCGCGGCCGCCCGGCGCACGGTCGCTTCCGCCGCGCTCCCGGCGATCCACGCACCGTCGTGCGGGCCACCCGGGGGCAGAAGGCGGCCGAGTCGGAGCTGCCGTCGTACCGCCTGCGCCCAACCGTCCGCCGACGTTCCTCCAGCCTGCCGCATCCCCGACGCGAGGTACCGCAAACCCGCTTACTGTGGGCAAAGGAGGACAACCGGAAGGGCGTACGGCATGACTGACATGACGGAGCGGAACCGGACGGAAGGCCCCGACACGACCAAGGAGTCGTCGCAGGTCGGGCGGAAGGCCACCCTGCGCGGAGGTGGTGATCCCGCCACCCGTGGGCGTACGGCCATCGCCGACGGAGTCGTGGAGAAGATCGCCGGGCTCGCCGCACGCGAAGTGGTGGGTGTGCATGCCATGGGCGGCGGCCTGTCACGGACCCTCGGGGCCGTGCGCGACCGGGTCCCCGGCGGGTCGCGAGCGGTGACCCGCGGCGTGAAGGTCGAGGTCGGCGAGGTGCAGACCGCGCTGGACCTGGAGATCGTCGTCGACTACGGCGTGTCCATCAGCGACGTGGCCGACGATGTGCGCGAGAACGTCATCGCGGCCGTCGAGCGGATGACCGGCCTGGAGGTCGTCGAGGTCAACATCGCCGTCAGCGATGTGAAACTGCCGGACGAGGAGGACGAGGAACCGGAGTCCCGGCTGCAGTGAGCGCAACTCCCGGCCCCGGGGAACATGACGGGAGTGTCCGAGCCCCTAGGAGCACAGCATGAGCTTGGCCGTGGTCGGCATGATCGCCGGAATGGCGCTGGGTTTCGCCGGGTACTTCGGCGGATTCGGAGCCTTTCTGCTGATCGCCGCGCTGGGCGCCGTCGGTTTCGTCGTCGGCCGGTTGCTGACGGGTGACCTGGAGCTGGGCGAGTTCTTCCGCCCGCGTGACGACCGGCGCCGATGAACCCGGTGGACAGCGGCCGTCCCGCGGAAGCGAGGGCCGTCGCGTCCGGTGAACGCGGCGCGATCCGCATCGCCGACCGAGTCGTCGCGAAGATCGCCTCGCAGGCGGCGCGCGAGGCGTTGGAAGCAGGTGTGCCGGATTCCACGCCCCCGCACGCCGGTGTCCTCGTTTCGCACGAGACGACGCGCGTCCGCGTCAGTCTCGAACTCCCTTACCCCTCGGACATCGGTGGCCAATGCGCTGCAGTGCGTCGCCATGTCACCGAGCGGGTAGGGAAGTTGGCGGGAATACGTGTGTCGGAGGTGGCCGTCCACGTGGAGCGGCTGCACCTGGCGCACGCACACGACGCGGCACAGGGCAGGACGCGATGAGCGAACCCCAGCGCGAAGGCGCCACGCAACGACTACCCGTCATCGAGAAGGCCCACGACAGAACCGATGAGCCGACGGACGGCCCGGCCGGCGGGAGGACCACCGACCGTGAACCGGACCAGTCGGCCTCGGCCGCCGCCTACGACCCGCCGCCCGCCCTCGACGGCGAGGACGGAGCGGAACGGCGCTTCTGGTCCGCGCGCAGAGTCCCGGCGGGCATCCTCGCGGTCCTGTTCCTCACGGGCGCGGGTCTCTTCCTCTACGACGTCGCCGCCGTGCGCGCCGACCGGCCCGTCATGGCGTGGCGCCGCTCGCTGGCCCGGCAGCTCGCCGAGCGTCCCCTCGACGACGTCTGGGTGCTCGTGGGCGCCGCGGTCGCCGTGCTCCTCGGGCTCTGGCTGCTCGTGCTCGCCGCCACCCCCGGACTGCGCGGCGTCCTGCCGATGCGGCGCGTCCACCCCCGGGTACGGGCCGGACTGCACCGGGACGCCGCCGCGCTGGCCCTGCGCGACCGGGCCATGGAGATCTCCGGCGTCCAGTCCGTACGGGTCCGGGCGGGACGCCGGAGGGTCGACGTGCGCGCGGTGTCCCACTTCCGGGAACTCGACGCCGTACGGGCGGATCTGGACGCCACGCTCGCCGACGGCATCCGGGGGCTGGGCCTGTCCCGGCCGCCCGCCCTGTCCGTGCAGGTACGCCGACCCGGCCGCAAGGGGTGAGACGCCATGCTGAGGATCGTCAACCGGGTGCTGATCGGCCTCGTGGGGCTCGTCCTGGTCGTGGCCGGCGGCTCCGTCCTCGCCGTCGGACTCGGTGTGGACCCGCCCTCGTGGTGGCCGCACGACGGCACGCACGACGTGCTGCTCAGCGACGCCGAGCGGACCCGCTGGCGCGATGCCGACTGGTGGTGGCCCACCGTCATCGCCGTGCTCGCCGTCCTCGTCCTGCTCGCCCTGTGGTGGCTGACCGCCGTCCTGCGCCGCCACCGGCTCGCCGAGGTGCTGGTCGACACCGGCGACGGCGAGGGTGCCCTGCTCCGGGGGAGTGCCCTGGAGGGCGTCCTGACCACCGAGGCGGCCCGGTCGAACGGCATCGAACGCGCCCACGCCCGGCTGACCGGCCGCCGCAGCGCCCCCGAGGCGCGGATCCGCCTCCTCCTCCAGCCCCATGTGAACCCGGGTGACGCCCTGAACACCCTGACGACGCAGGCACTGGCCCACGCCGAGGACTCGGCGGGGCTGGCCGCGCTTCCGGCGGAGGTCCGGCTGCGAGGGGCCGGACACCGTGCGGAACGGGTGCGTTGACGGTGCCACCCACTCGGGAACCGCGCGAGCGGCCCTCAGGCGCCCGCGCCCACGCAGCGACGTTCAGAACCCGTGCCGCATCCCGCCGTCGACCGGCAGCATGATCCCGGTCAGATAGGACGCGGCCGGAGACAGCAGGAACGCCCCCGTACGCCCGAACTCCTCCGGCCGCCCGTACCGCCGCAACGGAATCCGCGACTCGTGCGCGGCCCGGGTCGCCTCCGGATCCGCCGACATCCCGTCCAGCTCACGCACCCGGTCCGTGTCGATCCGGGCCGGGAGAAGACCGACCACGCGGATGCCCCTGGGCCCCAACTCGTCCGACAGCGACTTGGCGAAGCCGGCCAGCCCCGGCCGAAGCCCGTTCGAGATGGTCAGCCCAGGAATCGGCTCGTGCACGGACCCGGACAGCACGAACCCGATGACACCACCCTCACCCAGCTCTTCCGCCGAGGCCCGCGCCAGGCGGACCGCGCCCAGGAACACCGACTCGAACGCGGCGGTCCACTGCTCGTCCGTGTTGTCGGCGACAAAACCCGGCGCCGGCCCGCCCACACTGATCAGAACGCCGTCGAACCGCCCGAAGCGCTCACGGGCGGCGGCGATCAGCCGACCGGCCGTCCCGGGGTCGGCGTTGTCCGCGGCGACCCCGACCGCGTTCTCCCCGAGCGCGGTGGCCGCCGCGCCCACGCTCTCCTCCTCGCGTCCCGTGACGACCACCTTCGCGCCGTCGGCGACGAGTTCCCGCGCGACCGCGTGGCCCAGCCCACGGGTCGCCCCGGTGACGATGTAGACACGGTCCTTCAGCCCAAGATCCATGGCCCTATCCTGCCGCGTCCCCGTCGTGGAGGGCGAGGGCGGTACCGACCAGACCGACATGGCTGAACGCCTGCGGGAAGTTCCCGAGCTGCCGGCCCGCCACTGGGTCGTACTCCTCCGCGAGCAGTCCCACGTCGTTGACCAGCCCCAACAGCCGTTCGAACAGCTCGCGCGCCTCCGCCGTCCGGCCCGTCAGGTGCAGGGCGTCCGCCAGCCAGAACGAGCAGACGAGGAACGTGCCCTCGCCACCCGGCAGCCCGTCGACGGAGCCGGTGGCGGCCGTGAGGTGGTCGGCGCTGTAGCGGCGGACGAACCCCTTGTGACTCAGCTCCTTCTGGATCGCGTCGACGGTGCCGACGACCCGGGGGTCGTCCGGAGGCAGGAAGCCCATGCGGGGGATGAGCAGCAGCGCGGCGTCGAGTTCGCGGGAGCCGAAGGACTGGGTGAAGGTGTTGCGCTCGGCGTCGTAGCCACGGGCGCAGACCTCGCGATGGATCTCGTCCCGCAGGGCGCGCCAGCCGTCGAGGTCGCCGCCGGTCAGCGTCGGGTCGTCCTCCAGCGTGCGGACGGCCCGGTCGGCGGCCACCCAGGCCATCACCTTGGAGTGGGTGAAGTGCCGGCGCGGTCCGCGCACCTCCCACAGCCCCTCGTCAGGCTTCCGCCAGGCCGACCGCAGATACTCCATCAGCGCACACTGCATCCGCCACATGTCCGGTTTGCCGGGCAGGCCCGAGCGCCGGGCCACGAACACGGAGTCGATGACCTCGCCGTACACGTCGAGCTGCAACTGGTGTACGGCGTCGTTGCCGACCCTGACGGGACGCGAGCCCGCGTAGCCGGACAGCCAGGGCAGCTCGTACTCGGGGATGCGGCGTTCACCGGCCAGCCCGTACATGATCTGCAGGTCCGCCGGGTCGCCCGCCGCGGCGCGCAGCAGCCAGTCACGCCAGGCCTCGGCCTCCTCCTGGTAACCGCAGGACAGCAGCGCGCCGAGGGTGAGGGTGGAGTCGCGCAGCCAGCAGTGGCGGTAGTCCCAGTTGCGGACACCGCCGATCTCCTCGGGCAGGGAGGTGGTGGCGGCGGCGACGATGCCGCCGGTCGGCTCGTAGGTGAGGGCCTTCAGGGTGATCAGCGAGCGGACCACGGCGTCCCGGTAGGGGCCGTCGTACCGGCAGTGCCCGGCCCACGCCCGCCAGTCGTCGAGGCTCGACCGCAGCGCCTCGTGGGGGTCGATGAGGCGGGGCGGGGGTTCGTGCGAGGGATGCCAGGTCAGCACGAACGCGACCCGCTCGCCCGGCCCCACCGTGAACTCCGCGTACGTGGCCCGGTCCTCGCTCCACGACCGCACCGCGGGTTCGCTGCGCAGCCAGACCGCGTCCGGGCCCGCGACCGCCACCCGCTGACCGTCCGACCTGCGCATCCACGGCACGACCGAGCCGTAGTCGAAGCGGAGGCGGATCGTGCTGCGCAGGGTGACGCGACCGCTGAGGCCTTCGACGACGCGTACGACATCGGGAGCACGGTCGCGCTGCGGCATCAGGTCGGTCACCCGCACCGTGCCCTCGTCCGTCTCCCACTCGGTGTCCAGCACGAGCGAGTCCTGCCGGTAGGCCCGCCGCGTGCAGGCTCCCGCCCCTCTCGGCGCGATCCTCCAGTGCCCGTTCTCCTCGTCGCCGAGCAGCGCGGCGAAGCACGCGGCCGAGTCGAACCGGGGCAGGCAGAGCCAGTCGATGGAACCATGGCGGCTCACCAGCGCGGCTGTCTGGTGATCGCCTATCAGCGCGTAGTCCTCTATAGGGGGGTGCACGGAAGACGGGTTCCCGGAGCCCGGGGTGATAAGTCAGGGGATCACGGGCGTACTCAAGGCGGGGCAGGGCGGGGGCGCTGAAGGGGCGCAGCCCTTCACCCCCACTTCTCAGCCGGGTCCCGTCCCGGCCGTGGTCCCTCCCACCCCGGAGAAGATCACCCCGGATCCGGAGGGGGCCTGGTTGAGCACCCACAGACCCATCAGCGTGGCGAGGGCGAACACGAGGAGGACGAGGACGGCCAGCACCAACCGGCGCCGGCGCTCCCGGCGGAGCCAGTCACCCCGGGCCGTGCGGTAGGCGTCGGGCGCGGCGTGGACGCCGCCGGCCAGCGCGGCGAGCGCCTCGGCCAGCTCCCGCTCGGTGCGCTCCCGGCCGGTGTCGTTGCCGGTGGTGTCGTTGCCGGTGGTGTCGTTCATCGCCGGGCCTCCATCGCCTGGGTCAGGGCGGCGAGGCCGCGTGCGGTGTGGGTCTTGACCGAGCCGGGGGAGATGCCCATCGCGGCGGCGATCTCGCTCTCCTTCAGCCCGAGCCAGTGGCGCAGCACCAGCGCCTCCCGCTGCCGGGCGGGCAACTGCTGGAGTGCCCCGATCAGCACCCGCTGGTCGTCGTGGAGCAGGGCCGTGCTCTCGGCGGACGCGACCAGCTCCTCCGGTGGCGTCTCCACGTGCCTGCGGGCGACCTGGAGATGCCGTATCCGCATCCGGGTCAGATTGCAGACCGTCGAGCGCAGATACGCCTCCGCCGCCTCGGCGTCCCTCAGGCGCCGCCACTTGCGGTAGATCTGGTAGTACGCCTCGGCCACCACGTTCTCGGGGTCGTCGGCGCCCAGCAGCACCGCGAGCCGCAGCATCGAGGAGTAGTGCAGCTCGAACAGCCGGGCGACACCGGCCTCGCGCTCCAGGTCCGCCGGGTCGCTGAGCGCACCCGGCGGCAGCGCGGGGTTCGGCACCAGCGGCTCGGCGCCGACCGGGGCGGCCCGGTGATCCATGGGCTCGGCGGCGGCCGGTGCGGCCCGGTGGCCCAGGCTCTCGGCGGCGGCATGCCGGCCCGGTGCCTCGGCGGGGGCCGGAACCGCAGCCGTCTGCTGGACCGGTACGCGCATCGGGTGTCTGCGTCTCACGGGTTGCTCGCTCCCGTCTCGGGGCCCCGCCTGACGGTCAGGCGGGACGGTAGGTCGGTCGCGTCGGCGCCGCGCGGGACGCCGAGCCGTTCGAGGACCGTGGTGCCTAGTACGGCCACGGTCAGGTTCAGCAGGAGGGCGAGCAGACCGGCGTAGATCTCCAGCGAGCCGCCGCCCAGGAGCACGATGGACGAGAACCCCTCGCGCACCACCAGGAAGGTGCCGGTCACCATGCCGACGGCCCACCCGGCGAGCAGCGCCCGCGGATGCAGTCGCCCGGTGAACAGGCCGACCGCCACCGCCGGGAAGATCTGCAGGATCCACACCCCGCCGAGCAGTTGCAGGTTGATGGCGTCCTGGTCGCGCAGCCCGAACACGAACGCCACCGCCCCCACCTTCGCCGTCAGCGAGACCACCTTGGCGATCCGCACCTGACGCTTGGGCGTGGCCGTGGGCTGGAAGTACTCGACGTAGACGTTGCGGACGAAGCCGGTGGCGGCCGCGATCGACATCACCGCCGCCGGGACCAGCGCGCCGACGGTGATCGCGCCGAACACCAGTCCGGCCAGCGGCCCCGGCATCAGCCGGTCCACCAGCATCGGTACGGCCGCCTCCGCACCGCCCTCCGGCGCCCGTACCCCGGACGCGAGCGCGGCGATTCCGAGGAAGCCGAAGAGGGCGAGCAGGCCCGTCCATGCGGGCAGGGCCACCGCGACCTTGCGGACCGTGCGCGGCCCGTCGGCGGCGAACCCGGCGGTGAGCACATGCGGGTACATCAACAGGGCCAGCGCGGAGCCGAGCGCAAGGGTGGCGTAGGCGGGCTGCTGCTCGGGGGCCAGGAGGAGCGCGGATCCCTCGACGCCCGTTCCGCTCAGCCGGGCGGCGGCCCCCTCGAAGACCGCTCCCGGGCCGCCGAACCGCTTCAGGACCAGCCAGCACACGGCGGTCAGCGACACGAAGACGGCCACCGCCTTCAACGCCGAGATCACGGCGGGCGCCCGCAGCCCGTGCCGGTACGTCGCCACCGCGAGCCCCGCGAACAGCGCGACCATCACCAGATCACCGGCCGCGCCCTTCGGGTACACGCCCCCGGCCGTCAGCACCGCCCTTATGCCGAGCAGTTGCAGCGCCAGATACGGCATCGTCGCGAGGATCCCGGTCAGCGCGACCACCAGCGCCAGCGGCGCCGAACCGTACCGTCCGCGCACGAAGTCCCCGGCCGTCACATAGCCGTGCCGCCGGGCCACCTCCCACAGCCGGGTCAGCAGCACGAAGGCCAGCGGGCAGACGATCACCGTGTACGGCACCGCGAAGAAGGCGGGCGCCCCGTTGCCGTACGCCAGACCGGGAACGGCGGTGAAGGTGTACGCGGTGAAGATCGTGCCGCCGAGCAGCAGCCAGGTCCACACCGGGCCAAGGCTCCGGTCGGCCAGCGCCCAGCCCTCCAGGGAGGGCAGCCGGTCGGCGGGGCGCAGCCGGCGCGCGGTGACGGCGAGCAGCGACGCTCCGCCGATCACGGCGAGGAACGTCGCGGTCATGGCAGCGTTTGCCATGGGTCACCGTCCTTGGTGTGCCTGGGCCTCGCCTGTCGACGTCTCGGTGTGCCCGGGCCCTTGCCTGTTGGTTGCGTGGAGGGCCGGACCGGAGGACAGGGAACCGGCGGAAAATCTTCTGGGAATCCGCTGTCAACCGATCCCGGCGAGTGGGCAACTCTTGCACAGACCCACAGGAAGCGGGAGAGGAGCGCAGGTCATGCCACGGACCGGTCGGCGCCGGCTACGGCGCGTCGCGATCGCCGTACTGCTCCTCGCCCCCGCAGCGGGCCTGCTGTGGGTCCCCTGGTACGTCGGTGCCGAGCCACGGCTCGCGGGCACGCCGTTCTTCTACTGGTACCAGCTCGCCTGGGTGCCGGGATGCGGCCTCTGCCTGCTCGCCGCGTACGCGCTGACCGACCGACATCGAAACCGCTGAGCCGCTCGTTCCTTCTGCCTGCCTTTTGTCCCACACCCGTTGAGGTCTGGAGCCGCCATGCCTACATCAGCCATGCCCGAATCCGGTCGCGAGGCGCCGGAGAAGTCCCGTACGTCCAGAAACATGTCGCCGAAATCGATCGCGCTCTGGATCGCGGTCGCCCTCGTGGGCGCCATCGGCTGGGCCGTGCTGGCCCTCTCCCGGGGCGAGGAGATCTCCGCCGTCTGGCTGCTCATGGCGGCCCTCGGCTCGTACGCGATCGGCTACCGCTTCTACTCGCGGTTCATCGCCCGCCGGGTCCTCCAGGTCGACGACAGCCGGGCCACCCCGGCCGAACGGCTGGAGGACGGCGTCGACTACCACCCCACCGACAAGCGGGTGCTGTTCGGCCACCACTTCGCGGCCATCGCCGGCGCCGGCCCGCTGGTCGGCCCCGTTCTCGCCGCCCAGATGGGCTACCTCCCCGGCACGATCTGGATCATCGCGGGCGTGATCTTCGCCGGTGCCGTCCAGGACATGATCGTGCTCTTCCTCTCCATGCGCCGGGACGGCAAGAGCCTCGGCCAGATGGCCCGCGACGAGATCGGCAAGGTGGGCGGTGCCGCCGCCCTGATAGGCGTCTTCGCCATCATGATCATCCTGCTGGCGGTCCTCGCGATGGTCGTCGTCAACGCGCTGGCGGAGTCGGCGTGGGGCACCTTCTCGGTCAGCATGACCATCCCCATCGCCCTCTTCATGGGCTTCTACCTGCGCTACCTGCGCCCCGGCCGGGTCGTGGAGACCAGCTTCATCGGGGTGGCCCTGCTGCTGCTCGCCATCCTCGGCGGCGGCTGGATCCAGGACTCCTCGCTCGCCGAGTACTTCGTCTGGAGCCCCGAGACCCTGGTCTTCTGCCTGGTCGGCTACGGCTTCGTCGCCTCCGTGCTCCCCGTGTGGATGCTGCTGGCCCCCCGCGACTACCTCTCCACCTTCATGAAGGTCGGCACCATCGCCCTGATGGCCGTCGGTGTCGTGGTCGCCGCCCCGAACCTCCGCGCCGAGTCCGTCACCGAGTTCGCGCACACCGGTGCCGGGCCGGTCTTCGCCGGCTCCCTCTTCCCCTTCCTCTTCATCACCATCGCCTGCGGCGCCCTCTCCGGCTTCCACGCCCTGGTCTCGTCCGGTACGACCCCGAAGCTGATCCAGAAGGAGTCCCAGGTCCGGCTGATCGGCTACGGCTCCATGCTCACGGAGTCCTTCGTCGCCGTCATGGCCCTGATCGCCGCCTGCGTCCTCGAACCGGGTCTCTTCTACGCCATGAACTCCCCGGCCGCGCTGCTCGGCCCGACCGTCGACACCGCCGCCGAGGCGGTCAGGAACCTCGGCTTCACCATCACGCCCGAGCAGTTGACCGCGGCGGCCAAGGCCGTCGAGGAGGAGACCCTGGTCGGCCGCTCCGGTGGCGCGCCCACCCTGGCCGTGGGCATGTCGGAGATCTTCGCCGGAGTGTTCGGCGGCGCCGGGATGAAGGCCTTCTGGTACCACTTCGCGATCATGTTCGAGGCGCTGTTCATCCTCACCACGGTCGACGCCGGCACCCGCGTGGGCCGCTTCATGCTCCAGGACATGCTGGGCAACGTCTGGAAGCCGATCGGCCGCGTCACCTGGAAGCCCGGCATCTGGATCACCAGCGCCCTCGTCGTCGGCGCCTGGGGGTACTTCCTCTACGCCGGTGTCACCGACCCCCTCGGCGGAATCAAGCAGCTCTTCCCCCTCTTCGGCATCGCCAACCAACTCCTCGCCGCGGTCGCGCTGGCTGTGACCACGACCGTCCTGATCAAGTCGGGCAAGCTGCGCTGGGCCTGGGTCACCGGCATCCCGCTGGCCTGGGACGTGGCCGTCACCTTCACCGCCGGCTGGCAGAAGATCTTCTCCGACAACCCGGCCATCGGCTTCTTCGCCCTCCGCGACAAGTACGCGGCCGCCATCGACAAGGGTGAACTCCTGCCGGGCGCCACGAACATGGACGACATGCACACGATCGTCACCAACAACACGGTCGACGGCGTGATCATGGCGATCTTCCTCCTCCTGGTCCTCACCGTCCTGGTCAACTGCGCCGTGGTCTGTGTCCGCGCCGTACGGTCCCCGGTTCCCCTGCCGTCGACCGAGGCCCCGTACGTCGAGTCCCGTATCGACGCGGACGAGTCGGAGAAGCAACTGGCGGGGGCTCGCCGGTGACCGCCCGGCACTGGGTGCGGGGGATCCGCTGGTACCTCCGGGAACTCACCGGCGAGGCCGAGTACGACCGCTACTGCGACCGCCACCGCCGACACCACCCGAAGGCCCCGCTCCCGACCCGCAGGGAGTACGACGCCCTGCGGACCCGGCAGAGAGAGGAACACCCGGCAGGCCGCTGCTGCTGAGAGCCGCGGCCACCCTCCGAGCCGGCCCCGGCCACGGCCACCCCCTGAGCCGTACCCGGCCACGGCCACCCCCTGAGCCGTACCCGGCCGCGGGCAGCCCCGCGGCCGGGTACGGCCTCCTCCCCCTGCCCCCGGCTTCGGCTGCGGGTAGTCGTTCCAGCCCGGGGCTCGTTGTCGGGTGCGGGTGTGTGGGGGCTGGTCGCGCAGTTCCCCGCGCCCCTGAAGCCCGGGCCCGCGGGGAACTGCGCGAGAAGCGCCACCGGGCCCGCACCCGAACCACCCCGTCTCCGACCCCGGATCCAGAGATGCTGAGACGCCGACCCTCCCTGCTGATCCGTCCCGAACTCGACGACGACCTCCTGCACAGGACCCTGACCGAACTCCGCCCCACCCCCCAGCTCCACGGGCTCGGCGCCGGCCGCACCCGCCCTCCATGGGAACCCGTGGCCGACCTCATCCGAGCCACCGGCCGCGACTGGGACCGCCGAGCCCACCGCCTCGCCGTACTGGCCCAGCGCCTCCCCGCCGCCGTCCCCCAACGCTGGACGGCCGACCGCCCGCAGGACGGCGACGCCCTCACCCTGCGCGCCTTCGTCGAGTCGCACCGCACTCCCGCCAACGACCAGGCCGCCGTCCGCCGCGCCGAACACTCCTGCCTCCGCGCCGCCGAGGCCTGCCCCGAGGACCCCACCCCCTGGCTGGCGCTGCTGTCCCTGATGGACACCTGCGCCGTACCGGTCAAGGACGCCGTGCCCGTATGGACGGAAGCCGTCAACCGGGCCCCCTGGCTCCGGACGTCCTACCACCGGCTGCTGCGCTATCTGTCCCCGCGCGGACACGGCACGGTCCCCGACATGATGGACTTCGCCTGGCAGGCCGCCGCCCGCGCACCCCACGGCTCACCGCTGGCCCTGCTCCCGGTGGCGGCCCGCGTCGAACTCATGGCCCACCGCCAGGGATCGACACCCGTCGACGCCCTCGGTTCGGGCGGCGGCAACTGGAACGAGCCCCGGTCCGTCCACGAGATCGACCTGGCCCTCACCGGCTGGTTCGACGTCGGCGCCGCACCCCACGCCGAAGCCGTCACCGACCTCAACACCCTCGCCTTCGCCCTGACCCGCGCCCACCGCCCGGCCGAGGCGGCCCCCGTCTTCCAGCGCCTCGGCCGCCACATGACCCGCCACCCGTGGGACCTGCTCCCCGAGCCGAAACGGACGTTCGTGTACTGGCGAGAGAGGTCGACGGACCGATAACCGGACACCACGGCCAGGCGCCGCCATGCCGGGCGCGCCCCCGAGGGGCAAGGCGCCCCACGGAGGAGGCGCCCCACGGGAAGGCGTCGCGCCGGAGGGTGTTATGCCGGAGAGGGTGCCGTTTCCTTCTCCGCCGCCGCGGCCGCCGCGGCCGCCGCGGCCTCCTCGCGGTCGCGGCGCTCGCGGCGGACGAGGGTGACGTAACCGATGGGGACGCCCGCGGCGAAGAGCCACCACTGCAGGGCGTACGCGTAGTTCAGCGCCGCGTTCTCGTCGCCGGGGTTGCCGAGCGGTTCCGGCGAGTCGCCCTTCGGCTCGGGCGCCGTCAGCGCGAGATAACCGCCGAGCACCTGCGCATCGAGGCGCTCGGCCTCCCGCACACTGTTGATCAGCATGATCTGCCGGTCCGGCAGGCCCTTGAGGTCCTTGATCCCGCTCGCCTCGGTCGTCTCGTCCGGCATCAACCGCCCGGTGACGGTGACCTCGCCGCCGGGCGGCGCGGGGATCTCAGGGAACGCGGTCTGGCTCGGCCCGTCCGCGGGGATCCAGCCCCGATTGACGAGCAGCACCTTGCCGTCGTCGAGCACGAACGGCGTGAGCACATGGAAGCCGACCTCGTCGTCGGCGTTGGTACGGCGGCGGACGACGACCTCGTCATCGGTGTCGAAGCGCCCCTTCGCGGTCACCGAGTGGTAGCGCTCCGCGCTGGTGACGGTGTGACCGGGGGAGGTCAGCCGCTCCACGGGCACCGGCTTCGCGGCCAGCGCCTCGGCGACGAGCTGGTTGCGCGCGCTGCGCTCCTCGTAGCGATGCATCTGCCAGAAGCCCAGCCTGACCATCGTCGGGATCAGGACGAGCGCGAGCAGAGTGAGGATCACCCACTGCCGGGACAACAGGAAGCGGTACACCCCACGACCGTACAACTCGGCCGTGGGGTGTGTGCGGGCGGGTGTGCGCTCCGACCTGCTGGGGGCCGTCACGGGGAGGACGTCTCGCGGGAGACAGATCAGACCTTGTCGACGATCCCCGCCTTCCCCTCGGCCCGCGCGCAGTGGGCGCCGCAGTACCAGTGGCCCTCGACCTCGACGCCCTGGCCGATGATCTGCACCCGGCAGTGCTCGCAGATCGGGGCCATGCGGTGGATCGCGCAGGAGAAGCAGTCGAAGACGTGCACCGCGCCCTGGGCGTGGATCTCGAAGGTCATTCCATAGTCATTGCCGCAAACTTCGCATCTCGCCATGCGCCACAGGGTGAGCCGTGACCGTCGCGCGGGCGAGCGGGCGCCGGGCGAGTCGCCCGGCAATCACCCGTCCGCACGGGTCACTCGCCCACCGGTCCGTACGGGGCGTGAGAGGGTCACTCGTCCGCGGGCTCGACATCGCGGAGCAGTTGCCCGAACGCCGCCTCGTCCACGACCGGCGTTCCGTACTGCCGGGCCTTGACGACCTTCGACGTGCCGGAGTCCGGGTCGTTGGTCACGAGCAGGCTGGTCACCCGGGACAGGCTCGTCGCGACATGCAGCCCGGCCTCGATCGCGCGGTCCTCCAGCAGGTCGCGCTCGATCGACGTGTCCCCGGAGAAGGCGACGCGCATGCCCTGCTTGAGCGGTTTGCCGTCCTCGTACCGCCCGGGGTTGGGATAGGGACACGCGGGCCGCTTCCGCGACGGCCGCCAACTGGTCTGCCGATAACCGCCGTAGCCACCGCCGTGCCCCGCTTGCTGCCCGATCCGGGGCGTGGCGCGGTCCGTCCACTCCGTCAACGGAAGGCACTCGTGCAGCGGCAGCCGTACACCGCTCGCCGCCGCCGCCCGCAGACTCGGCCGGAACGCCTCCGCCAACACCCGCGCGTCGTCCAGCGCGTGGTGCGCCCGCTGCTGGACGACCCCGAAGTGCGCCGCCAGCGACTCCAGCTTGTGGTTCGGCAGCGGCAGCCCCAGCTCCTTCGACAGCGCGATGGTGCACAGCCGCTGCCGCACCGGCGCCTCGGTCTCCGCGCGCGCGTACTCCCGGGCGATCATCGACCAGTCGAACACCGCGTTGTGCGCGACGAGTACGCGGTCCGCCAGGCGGGACGAGAACTCCTCGGCGATCTCCCGGAAGAGCGGGGCCCCTTCGAGCACGTCACTCGTCAGCCCGTGGATCCACACCGGCCCCGGATCCCGCTCCGGGTTCACCAGCGTGTACCAGTGGTCCTCGACCTCGCCCCGCGCGTCCAGTCTGTACACGGCCGCCGAGATGATCCGGTCGTCCCGGGCCAGCCCGGTCGTCTCCACGTCGACGACCGCGTACCCCTGGGGGTACGCGGTCGGCCAAGGCGCTTGCGACGCTGCGGTCGTGTGGTCTTCGAGCATGGTCCCTGAGGATACGGGCCGGGACTGACAGCCTGTTACCCGGCGGTGCACCCCCGTGTCAGGGCTTCCAACTCGGCGGCGGATTGGTGAAGAACGCCAAGCGCGAGCGGGCGGGACGGGTCCTCCGCGGGCCGGGATGGCAGCCGGCACGGCCCGCCGCCGTGGAGGAACAGCCGCCCACGGTGGCGGAGCCCGCCGCGTGAGACGGGACGACGGATCCCGCCCTGTGGGACGGGACAGCGGTTCCCTCGCCCTCGTCGCCCTCGTCGCCCTCGTCGCCCTCGTCGCCTTCGGGGCCGCCGTCGCCCTGGATCTCGGGTCCCTGGCCGTCGGCTTCAACCCCGGGCACGTCGTCGCCAAGCCCCTGCTCATGCCCTTGCTGGCCGCGCACGCGTACCTGAGCGGCGGCCCCCGCCTCCTGGTCGCGGCGCTGCTGTGCGGCGGAGGCGGCGACGTGCTGCTCCTCTTCGACGCCGAGCCGGCCTTCCTCGCCGGTATGGGCACGGCGCATTACCTGCTCGTCCGGGGGGCGCTCCAAGCGGTCCGTACACGACGACCCGAACCCGCCCCGGCGTCCGCAGAGGTGCCCACGAACTCCCCGCTCACCAAGGGACAGCCACCGACAGCGCCGTCAGCAGCGACGGAGCCGTAGCCACGCCCGAATGCCCAGCGTCCGCAAGAGGGTCAGTCCCACACCGCACCGCGGGCACCTCGCGGAGCCCGGCCCGTCGCGCGCCGCGCCGGCCGCGGCCGACACGGGCACGCGCCGACACGGGCACGCGCCGACACGGGCACACGCCGACACGGGCACACGCCGACACGGGCACGCGCCGACACGGGCACGCGCCGACCGGACGCCGGGTTCGTCACGGATCTCCGTGGCGAACCCGGCGTCGAGGAGGACGACGATGAAGCGCGTGGGACTACTTCTTGACGGCCTTCAGGGCGTTGACGATGCCGAACCCGTAGAAACCGTTCACGTGCGGGCCGCCCTCGCACACCGCGTCCTGGGTGCCGTCGCCGTTCTGGTCGTACGACGTCGGGCAGGCCTGCTTGTCCGCCTCGGCCTTCAGCAGCCACTGCAGCTGCTTCGGGGACGCCCACGGGTGCGTGGACTTCAGGAGCGCGGCGACGGCGGAGGCGTGCGGCGCGGCCATCGACGTGCCCTGCAGGAAGCCGTACTCGCCGTTCGGCATGGTGGACAGGATCCGGCCGTTCTTCGACGGTGTGTCCGGGATCTGGTAGCGGCCGTCGCCACCCGGGGCCGCGATGTCGACGACACCGTTGCCGTACGTGGAGTAGTACGACTTCTCGTTCTTCACGCCCGTCGCGCTCACCGTGACGATGCCCGGCAGCTGGGTCGGCACGTCGAAGCACTCGCTCGGGTCGATGGTGCGCTCGACCGGAGTGGTGTCGTTGGGGCTGGAGGCGTCCAGGATCGCGTCCGAGGCGAGGTCGTGGTTGGAGTTGCCCGCCGAGGCCAGGTGCAGGGTGCCCTTCTTGGTGGCGTACTTCTGGGCGCGGTTGACGGAGTCGACGATGGCCTTCTGGTCCGGGTCGTCCACGCAGTTGTACAGCCACGGGTCCACGTAGTAGCTGTTGTTCGTGATCTCCACGCCCTTGTCGGCGGCGAACACGAACGCGCAGACGACGCTCTCGGCGTAGAACAGGCCGCTCGTCCGGTCGGTCACGTTGATGCTGGAGACCTTCACCCCGGGCGCGACACCGGCGACGCCGACGCCGTTGCGGGCCGCGGCTATCTCACCGGCGACATGCGTGCCGTGGTAGTCCTGTGGGGTGTACGGCCGCCAGGCGCCCTCGCTGGTGTCCGCGACACCGCCGTTGCAGTTGGCCGACTGCGCCTTGGAGAAGTTCGGCGCGAGGTCCGGGTGGGTGTCGTCGACGCCGGTGTCGATCACGGCGACGGTGACCTTCTTGCTGCCCGGGTTGATCTTCGCGGCCTTGTCGGCGCCGATCGACCGCAGGTCCCACTGGTCGGCCTCGAGGGGCTCGGCGTCGGGGAGGTCGGCCGACGCGGCCTTCACCTTCGCGGCCTCCGCGTCCGTCAGGTAGTCGACGGCACCCAGGTCCGTCGTACCGGCGGGCGTCAGCGGCGAGGTCCGGGTGGCACCGGCGGACTGCACCCCGCGCACGGCGCGGATCGTCGCACCGAACTCCGGGTTGGTCGAGTGCACCACGATCACGCCGATCTTGGCGTACGTGACGACGACCTTGCCGCCGGCCTTGGCTATCGCCTTCCGCACGGAGGCGAGCGTGCGCTTGTCGGTCTTGGTGTTCACGACGTACGAGAGGTTCGGGCCCTCCGCGGTCGCGGCGGTGGACTCCGCGAGCGGGGCCGCCGTGGCGACACCCGGCAGGAAACCGAGCGAGGCGGTCAGCGACAGAACGACCGGCACCGCGAGTGCGAGCCGTCGCCTGGAGCGCAGATGAGCCATGGGATCTCCACATCATTTTCAAAGAAACCGGCCCGAGGCACACGGGTGCCTGGGCAGGTACATGACGTTGGTGGTGCAGCTCGAAGCTATCCCTCGTCCTCGCTGGCCAGCAATGACTTCACGGGCGCGAGGCCGAAGTAGAGGGGTAACCCTCGAAGTCGAGGCTGTTCCGGACCGCTTCCGAATCGGTTTTCGAAAGAAACACACACGGTTGAACCGGTCCCCATGCGCCGCCGTGACGTTGAGCAGGGAGCCCGAGCACGATCGTGCGCCCGCTCACCGAAAGAACAGAGCCGACCCCATGTCCGTACGCAACCCGTCCCCCGATCCGACGGCGAAAAAGACACCGTCCACCGTCGTGACCGCGGCCGAGACGCCAGGAGACTCCGTGGCAACCGACGCACCGCCCCCCTCGAAGGCAGAACATCGTCTCCCCTCCACCGAGGAGTTCGCCGCGGTCCAGGAGAGTGCTGAGTTCGGTGAACTGCGCCGCTCCTACCGCTCGTTCGCCTTTCCGCTGACCGTGGGCTTCATCGCCTGGTACCTGCTGTACGTCCTGCTCTCCAACTACGCGGGCGACTTCATGGGCACCAAGCTCTTCGGCAACATCAACGTCGCCTTCGTCCTGGGCGTCGCACAGTTCGTCACCACGTTCCTCATCGCCTGGTGGTACTCGAAGCACGCCGCCGTGAAGCTCGACCCCAAGGCCGAGGCGATCAAGTCCCGGATGGAGGGCGGCGCATGAGCCCCGTACAGCAGACATTCATCGCGGCGAACGAGGCCAGCCAGCACCGGCCGCTGATCATCACCCTGTTCGCGCTGTTCGTCCTGGCGACCCTCGCCATCACCGTCTGGGCAGGCCGCCAGACCAAGGACGCCGCCGACTTCTACGCGGGCGGACGCCAGTTCAGCGCCTTCCAGAACGGCCTCGCGGTCTCCGGCGACTACATGTCCGCCGCCTCGTTCCTCGGCATCGCCGGCGCGATCGCCCTCTTCGGCTACGACGGCTTCCTCTACTCCATCGGCTTCCTGGTCGCCTGGCTGGTCGCCCTGCTCCTGGTCGCCGAGCCGCTGCGGAACTCCGGCCGCTACACCATGGGTGACGTTCTCGCGTACCGCATGCGCCAGCGCCCGGTCCGCACGGCCGCCGGTACGTCCACGATCGTCGTCTCGATCTTCTACCTGCTGGCCCAGATGGCGGGCGCGGGTGTCCTGGTCTCCCTGCTCCTCGGCATCACCTCCGACGCCGGCAAGATCCTCATCGTCGCCCTCGTCGGTCTCCTGATGATCGTCTACGTCTCCATCGGCGGAATGAAGGGCACCACCTGGGTCCAGATGGTGAAGGCCGTGCTGCTGATCGGCGGCACGATCCTCATTACGTTCCTGGTGCTGCTGAAGTTCAACTTCAACATCTCCGATCTGCTCGGCACCGCCGCCGAGAACAGCGGCAAGGGCGCCGCCTTCCTGGAGCCCGGCCTGCAGTACGGCGCCACCGGCACCTCCAAGCTGGACTTCATCTCCCTCGGCATCGCCCTGGTGCTCGGCACCGCCGGTCTGCCGCACATCCTGATCCGCTTCTACACGGTGCCCAACGCCAAGGCCGCCCGTAAGTCCGTGAACTGGGCCATCGGCATCATCGGCGGCTTCTACCTGATGACCATCGCCCTCGGCTTCGGCGCCGCCGCGCTGATCTCCCAGGACGAGATCATCGCCTCCAACCCGTCCGGCAACACCGCGGCCCCGCTGCTCGCCCTGCACCTGGGCGGCGTCGACTCGGCCTGGGGCGCGATCCTGCTGGCCACGATCTCGGCGGTGGCCTTCGCGACCATCCTCGCCGTGGTCGCCGGCCTCACCCTCGCCTCGTCGTCCTCCTTCGCGCACGACATCTACGCCAACGTCATCCGCAAGGGACAGGCCTCCGGCGCCGAGGAGGTCCGCGCGGCCCGCTGGGCGACCGTCTTCATCGGCATCGTCTCCATCGGCCTCGGCGCCCTCGCCCGCGACCTGAACGTGGCCGGCCTGGTCGCCCTCGCCTTCGCGGTCGCGGCCTCCGCCAACCTGCCGACGATCCTCTACAGCCTCTTCTGGAAGAAGTTCACCACCCAGGGCGCGCTGTGGTCGATCTACGGCGGACTGATCGTCGCCGTCGGCCTGGTGCTGTTCTCGCCCGTCGTCTCCGGCGACCCGAAGGCGATGTTCCCGGACGTCGACTTCGCCTGGTTCCCGCTGAAGAACCCGGGCATCATCTCCATCCCGTTCGGCTTCCTCATGGGCTTCCTCGGCACGGTCCTGTCCAAGGAGAAGGCCGACGAGGGCAAGTACGCCGAACTGGAGGTCCGCTCCCTCACGGGCACCGGCGCGCACTAGCCCCGCCGGGAGACGCCGTCACGAGGCTGCGGGCCGTCGTGGCCGGCCGCGCGGTTCCCCGCGCCCTGCAGGGCTCGTCCCGCGCCCGCGTCGCCGGGGGCCGTCGTAGATCTCTACGGCGGCCCCCGGCGCGTCTCGTGCGTTCGGGCCGGTGATGTTGTCGGCGCGGTCACGTAGGCTCGCAGATGTCGAACGATTGTGATCCGCCGCGAGGGAGGGGGCCCACGTGCTCATCGACACCTACGGCCGAGTGGCCACCGACCTGAGAGTCTCGCTGACCGACCGGTGCAATCTGCGCTGCACCTACTGCATGCCCGAGGAAGGCCTGCAGTGGCTCGCCAAGCCCGACCTGCTCACGGACGACGAGATCGTCCGCCTCATCGACATAGCCGTCCGCACCCTCGGCATCACCGAGGTCCGCTTCACCGGCGGCGAGCCCCTGCTCCGCCCCGGCCTGGTCGGCATAGTGGAGCGTGTGGCGGCTCTCGCCCCCCGCCCCCAGATGTCCCTCACCACCAACGGCATCGGCCTCAAGCGCACGGCGACGGCCCTGAAGGCGGCCGGTCTGGACCGGGTGAACGTCTCCCTGGACACCCTCCGCCCGGACGTCTTCAAGACCCTGACCCGCCGCGACCGCCACAAGGACGTCCTCGAAGGCCTGACGGCCGCCCGCGACGCGGGACTGACCCCCGTCAAGGTCAACTCCGTCCTGATGCCGGGCCTGAACGACAACGAGGCCCCGGAGCTCCTCGCCTGGGCCGTGGAGCACGACTACGAGCTGCGCTTCATCGAGCAGATGCCCCTCGACGCCCAGCACGGCTGGAAGCGCGACGGCATGGTGACGGCGGGCGACATCCTGACCTCGCTCCGCACCCGTTTCGACCTGACCCCCGAGGGCCAGGACGAACGAGGCTCGGCTCCGGCGGAGCGCTGGCTGGTCGACGGCGGCCCGCACCGCGTCGGTGTCATCGCCTCGGTCACCCGCCCCTTCTGCTCCGCCTGCGACCGCACCCGCCTCACCGCGGACGGCCAGGTCCGCACCTGCCTCTTCGCCCGCGAGGAGACGGACCTCCGCGCCGCGCTCCGCTCGGGCGCCCCCGACGAGGAGATCGCCCGCATCTGGCGCCTGGCGATGTGGGGCAAGAAGGCGGGAGCGGGCCTGGACGACCCGTCGTTCGTCCAGCCGGACCGCCCGATGTCCGCGATCGGGGGCTGAGCGGTCCGCGATCGCGAGGGCTGAGCGCTCTACGGAGCGCGTCTACGGAGCGCGCTCCTCCCACTCGTCCAGCTTCACGACGTCCTTCAGGAACCCCCGCACGCCGAGGAACCGCGACAGATGCTCCCGGTGCTCCTCGCAGGCGAGCCACGTCTTCCGCCGCTCCGGCGTGTGCAGCTTCGGGTTGTTCCAGGCGAGCACCCAGACCGCGTCCACGGAGCAGCCCTTGGCCGAGCAGACGGGGGAGGAGGGATCGGAGCCGGGGACGTTGAGGATGTTCACACGTCGACCCTAGCCGGAGAAAAGGCGACGCCGAGCAGCCACGGGGGGAGCTGCCCGGCGTCGGTCTGTCGCTCCGACGGGGGATGCGGAGCGCGTACGAAGTATGTCACGGGTGACCCTCTGCCCGGCACAGGAACTACATGATTGATCTGAGCTTTTCTTGAGCTTGATGGGTGCCGGGATTCCGCTTCGTCCGCATTCCCGACTCTCAGGCCCGCTCGCGGGGCTCACTGCGCCGGTCGTCCGCCGGATCGGGCGCGGCGTCTTCCGCCACGGATTCCGCGGGCGGAGTGATCATGGGGCGCATGGGGGCGCTGACGAACGTGGACGGCAGCGAGGGCGCGTTCTCCCGGCCCGCGTTGGCGATCACCACGGCGATGTACGGCAGGACCACTCCGAGTACCAGTGCGACGACCGCGACGTGCCGCTCGACGTTCCAGAGAACCGCGGCGGCGATCACGGAGAGGGTGCGGACGGACATCGAGATGACATAGCGCCGCTGCCGGCCCCGGACGTCGTCGGCGAGACCTTGCCGGGCGCCGGTGATCCGGAAGACCTCGACGTTGTGCTGCTTCCGCATCACGTTCCACCACCCGCCTGTATCGGACGCTCCCCGGCCCGTCCCCCGCCCGTACCCGCTCGGGGAACGAGGTCGGAACACGCTCCACGTTACGCCGCGTCTGCGTCGCCTACGAGACCGGGTCGTCTTCCACCCGCAGTGGGGGAAATGCGCCGTGGGGCGTACGGCCGTGCCCGACATGCGGCGTACCGCGGGCGGGCGGACACTGGCGCTAATGCTCACGTCGAGCCGTACGAGGAGGCAGCCATGGGCTGGTTGTGGGCGATCATTGTGGGATTCGTGCTGGGCCTGCTGGCCAAGGCGATCATTCCGGGCAAGCAACACAGCCCGCTCTGGCTGACGACGATCTTCGGCATCATCGGCGCCATCATCGGCAACGCCCTCGCCCGAAGCTTCGGCATCGAGGAGACCTCAGGCATCGACTGGGGCCGCCACGCCCTCCAGCTGGCCGCCGCGGTGGTGATCGTCTTCCTGGGAGACATGGCCTACACGGCGACCCTCGGCAAGAGAAAACACCGGACCTGAAAACGAGCCCCGAAAGGGGCGCGGTGAACGGCGCGACCTGCCGCAACACGACGGCACCGCCCGTTCACCCACGCCCCTGCCCCTGTCACCGGGCTACGAGGGGCTCCGGCGCTCAGGCCCCCGTCACCGGGCTACGGCGGGCTACGGCGCTCAGGCCCCCGTCACTTCGACCGCGGCCAGATTCTTCTTCCCGCGCCGCAGCACCAGCCACCGCCCGTGAATGAGGTCCTCCGACGCCGGAACGGCGTCCTCCGCGGTGACCTTCACGTTGTTCACGTAGGCCCCGCCCTCCTTCACGGTCCGCCGCCCCGCGGACTTGCTGGGCACCAGCCCGACCGCGGCGAAGAGGTCGACCACCGGGGCCAGCTCCGCCACCCTGGCGTGCGGCACCTCGGCGAGGGCGGCGGCCAGCGTCCGGTCGTCCAGCTCCGCCAGCTCACCCTGGCCGAAGAGCGCCCGGGACGCGGCGATCACGGCGGCGGTCTGGTCGGCCCCGTGCACCAGCGTCGTCAGCTCCTCCGCCAGCGCCCGCTGCGCGGCCCGCGCCTGCGGCCGTTCCTCCGTCTGCTTCTCCAACTCCTCAAGCTCCGTACGGGACTTGAAGGACAGGATCCGCATGTACCGGCTGATGTCCCGGTCGTCCACGTTCAGCCAGAACTGGTAGAACGCGTACGGCGTTGTCATCTCCGGGTCGAGCCAGACGGCGCCGCCCTCGGTCTTGCCGAACTTGGTGCCGTCCGCCTTGGTCATCAGCGGGGTGGCCAGCGCGTGCGCCTCGACCCCGGGCTCCAGCCGGTGGATCAGGTCCAGACCGGCCGTGAGGTTGCCCCACTGGTCGCTGCCGCCCTGCTGGAGCGTGCAGCCGTACCTCCGGTAGAGCTGGAGGAAGTCCATGCCCTGGAGGATCTGGTAGCTGAACTCGGTGTAGCTGATGCCCTGGTCGGACTCCAGACGACGGGCGACGGAGTCCTTGGTCAGCATCTTGTTGACGCGGAAGTGCTTGCCGATGTCGCGCAGGAACTCGATGGCGGACAGGCCCTCGGTCCAGTCGAGGTTGTTGACCATGACGGCCGCGTTCTCGCCCTCGAAGGACAGGAACGGCTCGATCTGACCACGCAGCTTCCCGACCCAGCCGGCGACGGTCTCCGGGTCGTTCAGCGTGCGCTCCGCCGTCGGGCGGGGGTCGCCGATCAGGCCCGTCGCACCCCCGACCAGCGCCAGCGGCCGGTGGCCGGCCTGCTGGAGCCGGCGCACGGTGAGCACCTGCACCAGATGTCCGACGTGCAGGGACGGCGCGGTCGGGTCGAAACCGCAATAGAACGTGACGGGACCGTCCGCGAGCGCCTTGCGCAAAGCGTCCTCGTCGGTGGACAGGGCGAACAGGCCCCGCCACTTCAGCTCGTCGACGATGTCCGTCACGGTTCTCGTGTCTCCTCGAGTGGGTCGCACCAGGTGAATCAGGTACGAGGTTATACGCCCTGGCTGACAGAACTCATATTGAAATCCGGCACCCGCAGCGCGGGCATCGCGGCCCTGGTGAACCAGTCGCTCCACTCGCGCGGCAGCGTCTTCTCCGTGCGCCCGGCCTCCGTGGCCCTGCCGAGCAGGTTGACCGGCGACTCGTTGAACCGGAAGTTGTTGACCTCTCCCGTGACCTCGCCGTTCTCCACGAGGTAGACGCCGTCCCGGGTCAGACCGGTCAGCAGCAGCGTCGCCGGATCGACCTCGCGGATGTACCAGAGGCAGGTCAGCAGCAGCCCGCGCTCGGTGTTCGCGACCATCTCCTCCAGGGAGCGGTCCTCGCCGCCGTCCAGGATCAGATTGCCGATCGTGGGCACCACCGGCAGCCCGGTCAGGTCCGCGCTGTGCCGGGTGGTCGGCAGATGAGCGATCTCACCCCCGCTGATCCACTCGGTCGCCTTCAGCGGCAGCCCGTTGTCGAACACCGAGCTGTCACCGCCGGAGGCGTGGGCCAGCACGAAGGGCGCGGACTCCAGGCCGGGCTCGTCGGGGTCGCTGCGCAGGGTCAGCGGCAGTTCGGTCAGCCGCTCGCCGATCCGGGTGCCGCCGCCGGGCTTGCTGAACACGGTCCGGCCCTCGGCCGCGTCCCGCGCCGACGCGGACCACATCTGGTAGATCAGCAGGTCGGCCACGGCCGTCGGCGGCAGCAGCGTCTCGTACCGTCCGGCGGGCAGCGCCACCCGGCGCTCGGCCCAGCCGAGCCGTACGGCCAGCTCCGCGTCCAGGGCGCCCGGGTCGACGTCCTTGAAGTCCCGCGTGGAGCGGCCCGCCCAGGCCGATCGCGTACGGTCCGGGGACTTGGCGTTCAGCTCCAGCGTCCCGTTCGGCTGATCATGGCGGAGCCGTAGCCCCGTGGACGTACCGAGATAGCTGGAGACCAGTTCGTGGTTGGCGAAGCCGTACAGCTCGCGACCGCCCGCACGCGCGCGTGCGAACGATTCGCCGAGGGCCGGCGCGAAGTCGGCGAACACGGCTGAGGAGGTCTCGGCGGGCGCGTCCGTGAACTCGGGGGAGTGCTCCACGCCCGTGACCAGCGGCTGGGCGTCCTCGGCCGGACCGGCGCCGCGCGCGGCGGCCTCGGCGGCCCGTACCAGCGGCTCCAGCTCCTCGGCGGTGACGGCGGCCCGCGACACGACCCCGGAGGCGGTGCCCTCCTTGCCGTCGACGGTGGCGACGACGGTCACCGACCGGCCACGGGTGACCCCGTTCGTCGTCAGGGCGTTACCCGCCCAGCGCAGGTTCGCCGTCGAGTACTCGTCCGCGATCACCACACAGCCGTCCGCCCGGGACAGTTCGAGGGCCCGCTCGACGATCTCGTGCGGCTTGTGCGCCTTGCCGTTCCGGCCGCTCATCGACCCGCCTCCTGCGTGGTGTTGAGGCTGTACTCGCCCGGGGGACGACCCCCGGACCCCCAGCAGATCCCGTGGTGCGCGCTCATCGACCGGCCTCCTGCGTGGTGTTCAGAATGTTGACGCCCTTGAAGAGGGCCGACGGGCAGCCGTGCGAAACGGAAGCGACCTGGCCGGGCTGGGCCTTGCCGCAGTTGAAGGCACCGCCCAGCACGTATGTCTGCGGCCCGCCCACGGCCGCCATGGACCCCCAGAAGTCGGTCGTCGTCGCCTGGTACGCGACGTCCCGCAGCTGCCCGGTGATCCGCCCGTTCTCGATCTTGAAGAACCGCTGCCCGGTGAACTGGAAGTTGTACCGCTGCATGTCGATGGACCAGGACCGGTCCCCGACGACGTAGATGCCCCGGTCGACCCCGCCGATCAGATCCTCCGTCGACATCCCGGCCGGATCCGGCTTCAGCGACACATTGGCCATGCGCTGCACCGGCACATGGCCGGGGGAGTCGGCGTACGCGCAGCCGTTCGACCGCCCGAGGCCGGTCAGCTTGGCGATACGGCGGTCGAGTTGATAGCCGACCAGCGTCCCGTCCCTGACGATGTCCCAGCTCTGGCCCACCACACCCTCGTCGTCGTACCCGATGGTCGCCAGGCCGTGCTCGGCGGTGCGGTCACCGGTGACGTTCATCAGCTCGGAGCCATAGCGCAGCTTGTGGAGCTTGTCGAAGGTGGCGAAGGACGTGCCGGCGTAGGCGGCCTCGTAGCCGAGCGCGCGGTCCAGCTCGGTGGCGTGGCCGATGGACTCGTGGATCGTCAGCCACAGGTTGGACGGGTCCACGACCAGGTCGTAGACGCCCGCCTCGACGCTCGGCGCCCGCATCTTCTCGGCGAGCAGCTCCGGCATCCGCGCCAGCTCGTCGTCCCAGTCCCAGCCGGTGCCCGTGACGTACTCCCAGCCACGCCCGACCGGCGGCGCCAGCGTCCGCATCGAGTCGAACTCCCCGCTGGACTCGTCGACCGACACGGCGGTCAGCGACGGGTGCAGCCGCACTCGCTGCTGCGTGGTGACGGTCCCCGCGGTGTCGGCGTAGAACTTGTTCTCGTGCACGGTGAGCAGCGAGGCGTCGACGTGGTTGACCCCGTCGGCCGCCAGCAGCCGTGTGCTCCAGTCGGCCAGCAGCGCCGACTTCTCCTCGTCGGGGACGCCGAACGGATCGATCTCGTACGAGGAGACCCAGGTCTTCTCCGCGTGCACCGGCTCGTCCGCCAGCTCCACGCGCTCGTCCGACCCGGCGGCCTTGATCACCTGCGCCGACAGCTTGGCCATCGCCACCGCCTGCGAGGCGACCTTCGCGGCGGCGTCCATCGTCAGATCCACCCCCGACGCGAACCCCCAGGTCCCGCCGTGCACCACCCGCACCGCGTAGCCGAGGTCGGTCGTGTCCGACGACCCGGCCGGCTTCGCGTCCCTGAGCCGCCAGGAGGCGCTGCGCACCCGCTCGAACCGAAAGTCGGCGTGATCGGCGCCGAGGGCACGGGCGCGGGCGAGCGCGGCGTCGGCCAATGCCCTCAGCGGTAGTGCCGTGAAGGCTTCGTCGATGGAATGAGGCACCGAGGTCTCCCTGTTGCCGAGCGGTTGTCGTGGCCTGTCGGGTCCGATCATGTCGCGCCGGAGCGCGGCCGGACCACATCTTTCCGGCTACGGTCGGTGAGGTTTCTGTAGGGACCCCACAGTGAGTCCCGCAAGCCACTGTCGCTGCCCGAATGCCCGGACGACGGACCGGACCGATAGGTTTTCGAGGAAGGCGCCCGCCGTCCAGGCATTCCGGCAGGTGTTCAGACCGCTAAGGAAAGGGTGATCCGTTGAGCCGCTCGGTTCTCGTCACCGGAGGCAACCGGGGCATCGGCCTCGCCATCGCCCGCGCGTTCGCCGACGCCGGCGACAAGGTCGCCATCACATACCGCTCGGGGGAGCCGCCGGCCGCCCTCACGGAGTTGGGCTGCCTCGCCGTCAAGTGCGACATCACCGACCCCGAGCAGGTGGAGCAGGCCTACAAGGAGATCGAGGCGGAGCACGGCCCGGTCGAGGTTCTGATCGCCAACGCCGGCGTCACCAAGGACCAGCTCCTCATGCGCATGTCCGAGGAGGACTTCACCTCGGTCATCGACACCAACCTCACCGGCACCTTCCGGGTCGTCAAGCGGGCCAACCGCGGCATGCTGCGCGCCAAGAAGGGCCGTGTCGTCCTGATCTCCTCGGTCGTGGGCCTCTACGGCTCCCCGGGGCAGGCCAACTACGCCGCGTCCAAGGCCGCACTGGTCGGCTTCGCGCGCTCCCTCGCCCGTGAGCTGGGCTCGCGCAACATCACCTTCAACGTCGTCGCCCCCGGTTTCGTCGACACCGACATGACCAAGGTGCTCACCGACGAGCAGCGTGCGGGCATCGTGAAGCAGGTGCCGCTCGGCCGGTACGCGCAGCCCGAGGAGATCGCCGCGACGGTGCGGTTCCTCACCTCGGACGACGCCTCGTACATCACTGGAGCCGTCATCCCCGTAGACGGCGGACTGGGAATGGGTCACTGATCACATGAGCGGAATCCTCGAGGGCAAGCGCGTCCTGATCACCGGTGTGCTGATGGAGTCCTCCATCGCCTTCCACACCGCCAAGCTGGCCCAGGAGCAGGGCGCCGAGATCATCCTCACGGCCTTCCCCCGGCCCACGCTGACCGAGCGCATCGCCAAGAAGCTGCCCAAGCCCACCAAGGTCATCGAGCTCGACGTCACCAACGACGAGCACCTCGGACGCCTGGCCGACATCGTCGGCGAGGAGCTCGGCGGTCTCGACGGCGTCGTCCACTCCATCGGCTTCGCCCCGCAGGACGCCCTCGGCGGCAACTTCCTGAACACGCCGTTCGAGTCCGTCGCCACCGCGATGCACGTCTCGGCGTACTCCCTGAAGTCGCTGACCATGGCCTGCCTGCCGCTGATGCAGAACGGCGGCTCGGTCGTCGGCCTCACCTTCGACGCGAAGTTCGCCTGGCCGCAGTACGACTGGATGGGCCCGGCCAAGGCCGCCCTGGAGGCCACCAGCCGCTACGTCGCCCGCGACCTGGGCAAGCAGAACATCCGCTGCAACCTCGTCTCCGCCGGCCCCCTCGCGTCCATGGCCGCCAAGTCCATCCCGGGCTTCGGCGAGCTGGCCGCCGTGTGGGACGACCGTTCGCCGCTGGAGTGGGACCTCAAGGACCCCGAGCCGGCCGGCCGCGGTGTCGTCGCGCTGCTCAGCGACTGGTTCCCCAAGACCACCGGCGAGATCATCCACGTCGACGGCGGGCTGCACGCGATCGGCGCGTGAGCACCGCCGCCAGGGTCCGACTCGACGGCCGGGGCCCGCGTCCTTCTCGGACGCGGGCCCCGGCCGTTCGCCGTCGTCACTCGTTCGGCTCATCCGGCGGGCCACCGGGGCCGGGTGCCGCGCAGGCTGGACGTACACCGCCCAGCCACTCGGCCGAGGAGGTCTCCCTTGTGCGCCCGTCCCGCAGCTTCGCCCCAGCGGTCGTCGCCCTGGCACTCGTACTCCTCCTCCCGTCCGAAGGAACACCGCACGCGCGTGGGGAGAGCGGAGAACGCCTCGCGCACGAGGGGACCGCGGAACACCACGCGCGCGTGGCAGCCGGAAAGCCCGAGCCCTTCGGAGCGGCCTGCCACAGCACCGTCACCGCTTCCCAGGTGATCGCGCACTGTTTCAACCCCTACCCGGCCGTCGACCGCGTCCGGCTGCACATCGAGTGCGAGCGCTGGTGGGACATCGACAGTGACGGCGCCCCGGTCGAGGCGGGGCCCGCGCAGACCGTACGGCTCACCGGGCGCTGCTGGAAGGAAGTGCTCTCGGTGTGGTTCAGCCACCAGCGGGCGGAGGACTGAGCCGCCCGGGACGGCAGTGGAACGGATAGCCGGCCGCCTCCGCCGCGGCGGTCTCCGCGTCGCCCGCGCGGATCGCGTCCACGAGCCGGGCGTGGTCCAGGTACGTCTCCGGGGTCAGCTCGTCGCCCACGTCACCGCGCAGCCAGTCCCGCAGTACCTCGCCCAGGTCCGCGTAGAGCGTCGTCACCACGTCGTTGTGGGACGCGGCCACGACCGCCATGTGGAAGGTCGCGTCGGCGGACACGAACGCCTCCTTGTCACCGGACGCCCACGCCTTCTCGCGCCGCGACAGCAGCGCGTCGAGCTGTTTGAGGTCCTTCTCGGTGCGCCGCTCGGCAGCGAGCGTCGCGGCACTCGACTCCAGGGCTGAGCGCAGCTCGGCGATGTGGGTCGGGTCGGCGTCGGCGAAGCGGCGGTGCATCACGCCGGCGAGCTCGCTGGTCGCGACGACGTAGGTGCCGGAGCCCTGACGGATGTCCAGCAGACCGTTGTGCGCGAGCGCGCGGACGGCCTCGCGGACCGTGTTCCGGGCGACCCCCAACTGCTCGACCAGCTCGGGCTCGGTGGGGATGCGGGAGCCCACCGGCCACTCGCCCGAGGTGATCTGGTTCCGCAGTGCGGCGATGACCTGCTCGGACAGTGCCGATCGGCGGGGATGGCTCAGCGGCATGGCACACCTTCGCACGGACGGGCCGACCGACAGCGGTCGGGCCATGGACACCCAATCATCCTATGATTCTATGATGGGAGTCATGGCGAGCGAGGAAACCCTGACGCGAGAGAACACCCCTGAACGAGGCACCCCCGAACGTGGCACCTCCGAACGTGGCACCCTCGCACGAGCCACGCGCGAACGGGACCGGGCCGAACCCTCGGCGTCGTCCACGCGCGCGTGGACGACGCGGCTGGTGGTCGTGGGCATCGTCCTGACCGCCCTCAACCTCCGTCCCGCCATCACCAGCCTCGGCGCCCTCCTCGAAGAGGTCCGCGCGGGACTCGGTATGAGCGGCACCGTCACCGGGCTCCTCACCTCCGTACCGCCGCTCTGCTTCGCCGTCTTCGGCGTCATGGCACCCCGGCTCGCCCGCCGCTTCGGGCCCGCCGCCGTCGTCTGCGCCGGCATGGCCGCCATAGCCACCGGCCTGCTGATCCGCCCGTACGTCGGCGGCACGGCCGGATTCCTGGCCGCGAGCGCCCTCGCCCTGATGGGCATCGCCGTCAGCAACGTGCTCATGCCGGTCATCGTCAAGCGCTGGTTCCCCGACCGGGTCGGCTCCATGACCGGCCTCTACTCCATGGCCGTCGCCATCGGCACCTCGTCCGCCGCGGCCGTCACCGTGCCCATGACCGGGGCTCTGGGCGGCGGCGACTGGCGGACGGGCCTCGCCGTCTGGGCCGTCCTCGCGGCGGCGGCCGTGGCGCCGTGGCTGCCGTTCGTACGGGACCGCGGCGGGCGCTCCAACGAGCGGAACGGGGAATCGTCGACCCCCGTACCCGAGGAAGGGCCCGCGCCACGGATCACGCGCAGCCGCACCGCCTGGGCGCTCGCCGTGTTCTTCGGGCTCCAGGCGACCGCCGCGTACATCACGATGGGGTGGATGGCGCAGATCTTCCGGGACGCGGGGGTACCGGCCGACACGTCGGGGCTGCTGCTGGCCGTCACGATGGTGATGGGCGTGCCCCTGGCCTTCGTGATCCCGCGGCTCGCCACCCGGCTGCCCCACCAGGGGCCGATCGTGGTCGCGCTGGGGGTCTGCGGCCTTCTGGGATACGGCGGCCTCTATCTCGCCCCGGCGGCCGGCGCCTGGGCCTGGGCACTCCTGATCGGCATCGCCAACTGCTCCTTCCCGCTCGCGCTCACCATGGTCGGCATGCGGGCCAGGACCGGTGCGGGGGTGGTCAAGCTGTCCGCCTTCGCGCAGAGCACGGGCTATCTGATCTCGATCCCGGGCCCGCTCCTCGTCGGCGTCCTCTACCAGCACAGTGACGGCTGGGGCCTGCCGCTCGCCCTCATGGCCGCGCTGATGCTCCCGCAGATCGCCGCGGGCATCCTCGCGGGCCGCGACCGTGTGGTGGAGGACGAGGCGGCCCGCTGAGCCGTGTGGACCCCCGGCCGCGCCGCTGGACCCCGGCGGCTGCACCGGGCGGCAGGGGTGCGAGACTGTGGCCATGCCAGTGCTCGACCCGAACCCCCAGAACGGCCAGAAGAAGATGCTCCTGGTCTTCGGCTCGTTCCTTGCGATCTTCCTCGTCATCGGCATCATCGCGGCCATCGCCGCGCCGTGACCCGGCCCGTCGCCAGACGCCGTCGGAACGATGGTGGGGTTGGCCCCCCATCCCCTAGGGGGAGGGTCTCAGGGTGAAGTGGGTGGATCACCGGATGGGCCGGGCCGCCGGGATTCCGTAGTTTCGAGGTGTGGCCGCAGGGGACCCGCGAGGGCCCACGGAGGACGGGCCACACAGGACTCGCAGACCACGGAGGCGGCATGTCGGCCCGTACGCACACCCGGCCCCACCCGGCGACCACGACGGGCGTCGAGATGCGCCTGCCCTGGTGGGCGCTCACCCTCCCCGCCCTCGGCTTCGCCGCTCTTCTGATGGTGATCCTCAACCCCGCCCAGGCCCAGGCGGCCGGCGGCGATCCCGCGATCGCCCACCTCCTGGAGCGCATACAGCAGGCACTGCTGAGCCACACACGGTGACGAGCCCCCCGACGCCCGACAGTACATGTACCGATGTCGGGTATCCGCACTTCAACTACCTGCGCCCCATGGCCTGTTTCGTGCGAAGCTGGGACGCATGAGCGTCGCAGAACCCCGCAGGATTGTCCTCTTCCGGCATGCGAAGGCCGACTGGCCACAGGTTTCCGACCACGAGCGGCCGCTCGCCGACCGGGGCCGCATGGACGCCGCCGTCGCCGGACGCAAGCTGGCCGATGCCGGCATCCCCTTCGACCTTGCCCTCTGCTCCACCGCTGTCAGGACCCGCGAGACCTGGAAGCTGGCCGTGCACGAACTGGCCGAGCGACCGAAAACGGTGTACGAGGAGCGGATCTACGAGGCCTCGCCCGGCGAGCTGATCGCCCTGCTCAACGAAACCCCGGACGACGCGCAGAACGTCCTCCTGATCGGCCACAACCCCGGAATCCAGGGCCTCGCCGACATCCTCGCCGGCAGTGCCGACGGAGACGCCCGCGAGCGCATGACCCGCCACGGCTTCCCGGCCGCCGCCTTCGCCGTGCTCACCTTCGAGGGACCCTGGAAGGGCGTGGAGCCCGGCACGGGCACTCTGGCCGAATACTGGGCACCGACCGAGTAACCCCGACGGCACGGCCCCCGGCACCCCGACCGACGGCGAAGGCCCGGCACCCCCGCGGATCCCCCGCGGTGCCGGGCCTTCGCCGTGCGTACGAGCGGCGGCACTCACCCGCCGCAGGCGTGGCGCTGTCCGTCCGCCGGCCGCCGCCGGGGGCTGCCCGTCATCGATGCGGCTGCCCGTCACCCTCACGGAACGCGGACACGGAGAGCGAACACGGAGCGGACACGGAGCGCGAACGCGGAGAGCGGGTGGGAGACAGGGCGCATGCCGATCGCCGCCCGCCCGCCACTACATCCGCACACTCGTCACTCGTCGTGCATGTCCGCCGCCTCGACCTCTTCCCGGGTCACCCCGAGGAGATAGAGGACGGTGTCGAGGAAGGGGAAGTTCACCGCCGTGTGCGCGGCCTCGCGGACGACCGGCTTGGCGTTGAAGGCGACCCCCAGACCGGCCGCGTTGAGCATGTCGAGGTCGTTGGCGCCGTCGCCGATCGCCACCGCCTGGGCCAGCGGCACCCCTGCCTCGGCGGCGAACCGGCGCAGCAGCCGCGCCTTGCCCGCCCGGTCCACGATCTCGCCGACGACCTTGCCGGTGAGCTTCCCGTCGACGATCTCCAGCGTGTTGGCCTGCGCGAAGTCGAGCCCCAGCCGTTCCTTGAGGTCGTCCGTGACCTGGGTGAACCCACCCGAGACGACACCTACCTGGAAGCCGAGCCGCTTCAGCGTACGGATCAGCGTGCGCGCCCCGGGCGTGAGCCGCACCTCGCTGCGCACCTTCTCCACGACCGAGGCGTCGAGCCCCTCCAGCAGCGCCACGCGCGCGTGCAGCGACTGCTCGAAGTCCAGTTCGCCGCGCATCGCGGCCTCCGTGACCTCGGCGACCTCCTTCTCGCATCCGGCGTGCGCCGCGAAGAGCTCGATCACCTCGTCCTGGATGAGCGTGGAGTCCACGTCCATGACCACCAGCCGCTGAGCCCGCCGGTGCAGCCCCGCCGCGACCACGGCCACGTCCACGCCCAGCGCCACCGACTCGGTCACCAGTGCGGTCCGCAGCTTCTCCGGCTCCGTACCGGACACCGCGAACTCGACGGCCGTCACCGGGTACTTGGCCAGCCGGAAGATTCGGTCGATGTTGCCGCCGGTCGCGGTGATCCGGGCGGCGATACGGGCGGTGGACTCGGCGGTCAGCGGGTGGCCCAGCACGGTGACGTGCGAGCGGCCGAGACCACGGGGCCGGTTGTCGCCCTTGCCGGAGATGATCTCCGCCTGCATCTTCATGGACTCCGCCCAACTGTGGACGGTCGCCCGCAGGTCACCCTCCTGCCCGGCGGGCGGCTCGGTCACGAGCGCGCACAGCACGATCCGGCCACGGGTGACGACCTGCTCGATGTCGACCACGTCCACGGAGTACGCGGCGAGGGTTTCGAACAGCCCGGCGGTGATCCCCGGCCGGTCCTTGCCGAAGATCTTGACGAGGAGAGTGGGGATGTTAGCGGAGGTCTGCGAAGCGCTCATGATGTGCCAACCGTATCCGGCGCCCCGTGCCTTTTGCCCCTGAGGTCCGCCCAGCGGACGGAGAACACTCGGTTACCGGCCGCTGAAGCGCAACCGGATCGTGTACGACAGCCCGGAGCGCCCCCTCCTCCATAGCCCTCCGTCATGGGGGCCTCAGCCCCCGTCATGGGGGCCTCAGCCCCCGTCATGGGTGCCTCGGCCCCTGTCACGGGTACATCAGCGCGTTCGGGGTCCCCGAGGGGGTGGAGGCGGCGGCGGTGGCCCCTCGTCCGGTGGCGGCGGTGGAGGAGGTGGCGGCGGTGGCGGTGGCCAGGCACCCGACCCCGACCTCGTGCGAGACCCCGACCCCGCTCCCGACCCCGTCCCTGCCCCCGGTCGCCGGGGCGGCGGAGTGAACCTCCGCACCACCGTCGGCGCCCCGTACACATCCGGCGGTTGCCGCGCCCCTGAGCCTCCCGGGTCCCCTCGGCCGCCGGAACCTCCGGAGGCGCCGGAATCTCCGGAGGCGCCGGAATCTCCGGAGGCGCCGGAACCCCCCGACTCTCCCGTGCCCCTTCCGCCCCCGCCCCGCCCAGACGCCCCCGGCGGCCCCCGCAACCCGTCCGGCAGCCGCAGATACGGATTGGTGTCCGGGTTCGGCGGGCGGTACGGCGTACCCGGTGTGTACGGTCCCGAGGGGGAGGCCGTCGCACGGGTCACGTGGACCTCATGACTCCCGGCAGCGGTGGCCCCCGCCCCGCCACCTCCCACCTGTCCCCGAGCCAACGGCGAGGCCCGCCGTCCGGCGGCCCCCGTCGCGCACGCCAGCAGCGCCCCGGCGGCCCCCGCACCCGCACCCCACAGCGCACCGACCACCAGGGCCGTCGACGCCTGTCCGCGCAACTCGATCCCCGCGTCGAACGCGTCGATACCGAACACGGCCAGCGAGGCGTCCACCGACACCTCGGTCAGCAGGACGAGCAGCGGCAGTGCCACCGCCGTCGCGACGCCGAGCCGAAGAGCGCAGTGCGCGGCGAAGCCGCACGCACCTCCACCCCGTGCGTCCGCACCCGCCGAGCCCCCGGCGGCGACGGCAGTCGAGTGCCGTACAAACGGCGTACGGGCGGCGGTCAGGACCCCGGCGTACACCATCGTCAGCGCGGCCGCGACGCCCAACAGCCAGACACGGCCGTCCAGTTCGGCCAGACGGCCGAGGGTGACGGGCTCGTTCGCGTCGATGCGGAGCAGTTCGTCGAGCGGGTCGGGCAGGAGGTCGGCCAGTGCGCCGGTGGCCTTGCCGTCCCAGGGGACGAACAGGCCGACGGGGACGCCCAACCAGACGCCGTTGGGGGCGCCCAGGAGGGCCGCGCCGGCGATCCGCCCGGGGTGGGGATCGCCGATCGCGGCGTACGCCGCCGCCGCGAGCCCGGCCAGGACCGCCGTCAGGCCCACGGTGACCAGCGCGGAGACGGCGGGCCGTACGACCCGGTGCACGGCGCCGAGGCCGGCCGGCAGGGGAGTGCGGCGCGAGGCCAGCAGCGCGACGAGCAGCACTCCGGCGCACCAGAGAAGGCCGCCGAGCAGGGTCGGCACGGTGTCGACCGTGAAGCCCACCCGGGCGTTCGCGTCCGCCAGGTCCCCGAGCCGGTCCGGCAGCAGACCGCCGCCGATGTCCCTGAGGTCGCCGAGCCCGGGGATCTCGACGCCGTCGAAGTCGCCGCCGCCCGGCAGTTGTCCGTCGATCCCCGGCTCACCACCGTCGAGGGTGACGACGGCGTCTCCGGCCCGGGCCAGGCCGCCCATCATCGCCACGAACAGAACCAGCACCGCGCCCGTACGCACGAGGAGTTCGGCGGGCGTCACCACGACTCCCGCGCCCCGCAGGGACCGTAGGAAGAACCAGGACAGCAGCAGCGCTCCCACCAGGCCGACGCCCAGTGGCGTGATCTCGATGGCGGTGGTCGCCTGAGCCCCTTCCAGGCCAAAGACGGACACATCGCCGGACGGTGTCACCGACCCGCCCGCCCCGAGCGCCACAACCGCCGCCGTCATGGGCCCCAGTTCGCCCGCCGAGTCGGCCTCCAGCAGACGCAGTCCGAGCGCCGCCGTGCCCGCCATCCCGATCAACGCCCAGCTCACAGCGGCGATCGCGGAGAACAGCACCTCCCCCCACGGCACGCTCCCGCCCTGGCCCACAGTCCGGTCGCTCATGGTCGGACCCCCCGATCCGCATCGCGGCGTTGCACCGCTGATGTCCCCCTCGCGGGGGATTACCACTCTCCGGCCCGGTTTCGGCCCCGTCAACGGGGCCCGGCGAAACCCCCGTACGCACTCTTCACAAGGCCCGACTTTCGGTCAGGGGGCCGAGCCTGAAATAGTTCCCTCCGATGTTCGACATCCCTAGACTCCCTGTGATGGGGGTAACTCGGGGGACAACTCAGTGGGGCTGGAGTGCCGGAACTCGTACTGGAATTGAACGGACAAACCTGGACGCTTGATCCGTCCAGGACATATATCCTCGGACGTGATCCGCAGGGGGACATCGTGTTCGACGACGCCAGGGTGTCCTGGCGTCACGCCACGATCAGCTTCAGCGGCCGTAGTTGGGTGATCGAGGACCACGGCAGCACCAACGGCACCTTCGTACAGGGCCAGCGCATCCACCAGTTGGAGATCGGCCCCGGCTCGGCCGTGCACCTGGGCAACGCGACCGACGGCCCGAGACTCGACCTCTCCGGCGCCGCCGTGGCCCAGCCGCAGCAGCAGCCGTACGCCGCCCAGGGCGCGAGCGCCGGATACGCCGCCCAGCAGGCCCCGCAGCAGCAGGCCCCGCAGGCGGGATGGCAGCAGCCGCAAGCGGCCCAGGTCCCGCATCAGCAGGGCCCGGCCGAGGCCTACGCGCAGAAGGATCCCGGTGGTGGCGCGGGGGCGCCGCCGGTCTACGGCGACCGCAGCCCGACCACGTTCCACCACCTGGCCCTCGGCCGCGTCATGCGCATCGGTCGTGCGCTGGAGAACGACCTGGTCGTCTCCGACCTCCAGGTCTCGCGCAACCACGCCGAGTTCCACGCGACGCCCGACGGCCGCTTCGAGATCCGCGACCTCGGCTCGCACAACGGCACGTTCGTCAACGGTATGCCGATCGCCAAGGGCGGCACGGCGCTCCTCGGCCCGAACGACATCGTCGGCGTCGGTCACTCGACGTTCCGCATCGTCGGCGACCGCCTCGAGGAGTTCGTCGACACCGGTGAGGTCTCCTTCTCCGCGCGCCACCTGACGGTCACCGTCGACGGCGGCAAGCAGATCCTGAAGGACGTCTCCTTCGGCGTCCCGGAGAAGTCGCTCATCGCGGTCATCGGCCCCTCGGGCTCCGGCAAGTCCACCCTGCTGAAGGCGCTCACGGGCTACCGCCCCGCCAACCAGGGTGACGTCCTCTACGACAACCGGAACCTGTACAAGCAGTTCGCCGAGCTGCGCCAGCGCATCGGTCTGGTCCCGCAGGACGACATCCTGCACAAGGAGCTGACCGTCAAGAAGGCCCTCAAGTACGCGGCCAAGCTCCGCTTCCCCGCCGACACCACGGCAGGTGAGCGCGAGGCCCGCATCGACGAGGTGCTGCGCGAACTCAAGCTCGACATCCACAAGGACAAGAAGGTCACCTCCCTCTCCGGCGGCCAGCGCAAGCGGGTCTCGGTCGCCCTGGAGCTGCTGACCAAGCCGTCGCTGATCTTCCTGGACGAGCCGACCTCCGGCCTCGACCCGGGCATGGACCGCGACGTCATGCAGTTGCTGCGCGGCCTCGCCGACGACGGCCGTACGGTCCTGGTGGTCACCCACTCGGTGGCCGAGCTGGCGATCTGCGACAAGCTGCTCGTGATGGCGCCGGGCGGTTCGGTGGCGTACTTCGGTCCGCCCGAGGAGGCCCTGAACTTCTTCGGCTACGAGACATGGGCCGATGTCTTCTCCGCCTTCGAGAACTACCGCGACTACGACTGGGCGGGCCGCTGGAAGGGCTCGCAGCACTACCAGATGTACGCCGCGGACATCGACGCCGTCGCGCCGCAGTCGGTGCACATGCCGCCGCCGCAGTCGATGCGCCCGCCGAAGCCGCAGAGCTGGCTCTCGCAACTGGGCACCCTGGTCCGGCGCTATGTCTCCGTCATCGCCTCCGACAAGGGCTTCCTGGCGCTGACGGTGATCCTGCCCGCCGTGCTCGGCGCGGTCAGCCTGCTCATCGACCCGGACAAGGACCTGCTGGTCAGGCAGCTGAACCCGGCGACGGGCATGCCCATCCCGAACGGCACGGCCACCACGGTGCTGCTGATCCTCGCGGTCGGAGCGTGCTTCGCGGGTGCCGCCAACTCCGTCCGTGAGCTGATCAAGGAACGGGTGATCTACGAGCGGGAGCGTGCGACCGGCCTGTCGCGCTCGGCGTACCTGATGTCCAAGGTGATCGTCCTCGGCGCGGTCACCGTGTTCCAGGGCGCCATGGTCGGCGCGATCGGCTTCTCCAGCCGGACCATCCCGGACGACGCCCTGATCTTCGGCGACGGCAAGGTCGCCGTCATGCTGGAACTGTCCGTCCCGATCATGGGGCTCGGCTTCACGTCCATGATGTTCGGCCTGGTCATCTCCTCGCTGGTGAAGACCGCCGAGAAGACGATGCCGCTGCTGGTCATGTTCGCGATCGTCCAGGTCGTCTTCACCGGCTGCCTCTTCGCCCTGCACGGCAGCCTTGGCGTCAACGAGTTCTCGTACCTGATGCCGTCGCGCTGGGCGGTCGCCGCCGCCGGCGCAACGCTCGACTTCAACAACATCAGCCCGCCCAAGGAAAAGGGCGACACCGACCCGCTGTGGGACCACACGGCCGGCGTCTACGCCTTCGACATGATCGCCCTGATCCTGCTCGGCGTCGTCTGCGGAATCCTCGTGGCACGCTTCCTGCGCCGCCACGAGCCGGAGGTCATGCGGAAGTAGCCCGGGGGCACGGACGTACGAAGGGCGGCACCCGCACCGGGTGCCGCCCTTCCGCGTTCTCAGAGCCCCGCGGGCATCAGTACGCGCTGTTGACGTTGTCGATCGAGCCGTAGCGGTCGGCCGCGTAGTTCGCGGCGGCCGTCAGGTTGGCGACCGGGTCGTACTGGCTCCAGGCCGTGCCCGCGACGTGGTAGGCGTCGAAGGTCGGCTTGATGACCTGGAGCAGACCGATCGAGGGCACGCCGTTCTGGGCGTTGATGTCCCAGTTGTTGATGGCACGCGGGTTGCCGGACGACTCCCGCATGATGTTCTTGTGCAGGCCGTGGTAGGTGCCCGGGATCTTGTGCTTCTTCATGATGTCGAGCGCCTCACGGATCCAGCCGTCGAGGTTGTTCGGGTACGACTTCGCGGCAGCGGCCTTGACCTGGGCGGCGCGCTTGGCGGACCGGCTGGCGGCCTCCTTCTTCGCGCGCTCCTGCTCGGCCTTCTTCTTAGCCGCTTCCAGAGCCGCCTTCTTGTCCGCGTCGGCCGCCTGGTCGACGACGCTCGCCTTGACCGCCGTGGCCTGGTTCTGGCTGAACGCCACCGGAGCCGCGGACACCGTCTTCGCGGAGGTCTGAGCCTCGGCCGGCACCAGCGAGAACGCGAGCGAGGCGGCGCCTACGGCGGCCACTCCGGCGAACGACAGCTTGTGGGTCTTGGTCAGGGCGATACGGCGGACGAGGGTGTTGGCGTTCATGGGCATGCGTGATTGACCTCTTCGAATAGCGCGGAGGTCGCTCTCGGGCCGGTTCAGGACACTGCTCTTCCAGCGCAAACGCCGCGGGGGAATCCGCGGCGTCGAGCGACGACAACCATTCTTAGCGGCCGCAAAATTGCGTGGCAAAGGTGTGACGTACGAAGCTTCATAGTTGGCGCGGAACGGGCAAAACGGGACAGAGTGGCGCGTCTGCCCCGCTCAAACCCCTACATTCAACTCCTAAAGAAGGTCGTACGTGATGCGCACCCTATGCGCGGGCTCACATCGAGGTCACCCGGCTTTCACTGGCAGTTGCTGGAGCAATGCACTATGTGAGCCTCTTCCGGCAGTATCAGATGCACATCCCCGAACTCGTGCCACAAGTAGTGCCCGCCGACCGCCGCCTCGTACGCCCGGTCGACCGCCGCCCGCCCCGCGATCGCCTCCAGCATCAGCAGATGCGAGGCCTCCGGCTCGTGCAGCCCGGTCAGCAGCCCGTCGACCACCCGCACCCCGTGCTCCGGTGTCACCACCAGATCCGTCCAGCCCTCCCGCCCCCGGACGACACCGTCGGGCCCGGTGGCCGACTCCACCGCCCGCACCGCCGTCGTCCCCACCGCGACGACCCGCCCGGCATCCGCCCGGGCCGCGTTGATCATCCGCGCCGAGGTCTCCGGCACCGCGTACCGCTCCGGATACGGGGGCTCGTGCGCCTCGGCCGAAGCGACCCCGGTGTGCAACACGATCGGCGCGAACCGCACCCCCCGGCTCACCAACTCCGTCACCAGTCGAGTCGTGAACGGGCGCCCCGCACTCGGCATCTCCGCGCTCCCCGCCCCGCTCTGCGACGGCAACGCGAACACCGTCTGGTACACGGACAGCGGCTGGTCCCGCTCCGTGTACGCGTAACGGATGGGCCGCCCGTGCTCCCGGAGCACCCCGACGACATCCGCACCCGACACCCGGGCCCACCACAACCGCTCGCCCCGCTCGCTCAGCGGTTCCTCCAGGACCAGCCGCCCGCCCCCGGGAAGCCACACCAACGTTCCCGCCGGACCGCCCGCACGCGCGCGCGTGGTGCCGCGCCCGTCCGGATCCCGCAGCTCCACGGCCCACCGCCCGTCATCGCCCCGCGTGGAGAAATGCACCACCACGCGCGCGTGCCCGATCACCCCGTCCACGGCCGCCGCCAGCGTCGGCGAGGTGTTGACGACCAACAGATCGCCCGCCCTCAGCAGCCCCGGCAGCTCCGTGAACTCGTGGTGCGCGACCTCGGTACCGCGCGAGACCAGCAGCCGTACGCCGTCCCGGTCGAGCCCCGGCCCGCGCTGTTCGGCCGGCACACGCGCGTGCAGCCCCTCCGGAACACGCACCGCCGTCGTGGTCATCGCCCCTCCAGCAGGGCCGTCGCCCTGTAGCGACCACTGGCAGGCCGCTCGTCGAGCAGCCGCAGGAACGCGGGCACCACCTCGGCCGGCACCGGCCGCGGACCGTCGTCGTCCGGTGCGGCCGCCGCGTACAGGTCCGTCGCCATGTCACCGGGATCGACGGCCCACACCCGAAGCCCCGGCTCCTCCGCACCCAGCACCGCCGACAGATGGTCCAGCGCCGCTTTCGAGGCCCCGTACCCGCCCCAGGTCTCGTACGCCTCGGCCGCCGCGTCCGAGCTGACGTCGATCACCGCGCCCGCACGGGAGGCCCGCAACAGCGGCAGCGCCTCCTGGACCAACCCCAGCGCCGCGACCACATTGACCTCCAGGGCCCGCCGCAGCCCCTCCAGCGCCAGCCCCTCCAGCCGTACGAGCGGCTCGGAGCCCAGCGCGCTCGCGTTGTTCACCAGCAGGTCGACCCCGCCCAGCCCACGCGCCGCCGCCACCAAATCCGCCCTGTGCCCGGCGTCGGTGACATCCCCCGCCGGCGCCTCCACCCGCGTCCCGTACGCCGACAGCTCCTTCGCCGCCTCCGCCAGGACATCAGCGGTTCTGGCGTCGAGTACGAGATCCCACCCGCGCCGGGCAAGCGCCCCACCGAGCGCCCGGCCCAGCCCCTTCGAAGCCCCCGTGATGATCGCTACCGGCATGACGTCCGTCCTCTCGTCCTCGGCCGCCTCCCGACCGGGTCGGCGGTGACCTCAACGTAGGAACGGAGCCGCCCCCGCCGCCTCGTACGCGGGCCGCATAGCGCCGGGGCCCTTCGCCCTAGGCCGCCGGACGGGGGCACGAGTCCTAGTCCCAGGGCCTACGTCCGAGGGACCGTGCAGTGCCTCCGCCCGCCCGATCCGCGGTGTCGGACCCCGCCGGTACGGTGAGGTCATGAGTCAAGGTCCACGGTCCGGTCTCGCCGCGGTCAGCTCCGCGCTGCTGGCCATGAGCAGGCACCTGGAGGTCCGTGACGTCCTCAAGACGATCGTCGCCTCCGCGCGTGAACTGCTCGACGCCGAGTACGCCGCGCTGGGCGTCCCCGACGACCACGGCGGTTTCGCCCAGTTCGTCGTCGACGGCGTCAGCGACGCCCGGTGGAAGGCCATCGGCCCCCTCCCGCGCCAGCACGGCATCCTCGCCGCGATGCTCCACGAGGCCACCCCGGAGCGCCTGGCCGACGTCCGCGAGGACCCCCGCTTCGAGGGCTGGCCCAGCGCCCACCCCGACCTCGTCGACTTCCTCGGCCTGCCCATCCGCGACGGCGACGAGGTCATCGGCGCCCTCTTCCTCGCCAACAAGCGGTGCCCCAGGACCGAGGGCGGCTGCGGCTTCACCGAGGAGGACGAGGAGCTCCTGTCGATCCTCGCCCAGCACGCCGCGATCGCCCTGACCAACGCCCGCCTCTACGAACGCAGCCGCGAGCTGACCATCGCCGAGGAGCGCTCCCGGCTCGCCCACGAACTGCACGACGCCGTCAGCCAGAAGCTCTTCTCACTACGCCTGACCGCCCAGGCGGCCGCTGCCCTGGTCGACCGCGACCCCTCGCGCGCCAAGGGCGAACTACAGCAGGTCGCCGCCCTGGCCGCCGAGGCCGCCGACGAGCTGCGTGCCGCCGTCGTCGAGCTGCGCCCCGCGGGCCTCGACGAGGACGGCCTGGTCGCCACCCTGCGCACCCACGTCCAGGTCCTGGACCGCGCCCACGGCGCTCACGTCACCTTCTCCGGCCGTGGCGCCCGCGCACTGCCCGCCGCCCAGGAGGAGGCCATGCTGCGCGTCGCCCAGGAGGCGCTGCACAACGCCCTGCGGCACTCGGGAGCCGAGCACGTCGACGTCACCCTCGACCGGCGCGGCGGCGGAGCCGTCCTGCGTGTCACGGACGACGGCGACGGCTTCGACCCCCGGGCCGTACGCCGCGCGGGACGCCACCTCGGCCTGGTCTCCATGCGCGACCGCGCGAGCGGGGTCGGTGGCCGGCTGACGGTGGAATCGGCGCCCGGAAAGGGCACCACGATCGAGATGGAGGTCCCCGGTGGCTGACGCAATCAAGGTGCTGCTCGTAGACGACCACCAGGTGGTCCGGCGCGGTCTGCGTACCTTCCTGGAGATCCAGGACGACATCGAGGTCGTGGGAGAGGCCGCCGACGGTGCCGAAGGAGTCGCCCGCGCCGAGGAGCTTCGGCCCGAGGTCGTCCTCATGGACGTCAGGATGCCGGGCATGGACGGCGTCGACGCACTGCGCAAGCTCCGCGAACTCGACAACCCCGCGCGCGTGCTCGTCGTCACCAGCTTCACCGAGCAGCGCACGGTCGTCCCGGCCCTGCGCGCCGGCGCCGCAGGATACGTCTACAAGGACGTGGACCCCGACGCGCTCGCCGCCGCCATCCGCTCCGTGCACGCCGGACACATCCTGCTCCAGCCGGAGGTCGCCGGTGTGCTCCTCTCCCAGGAGGAGGCCACCTCCAGTCAGGGGAGAGGCGGTTCACTGACCGAGCGGGAGCGTGAGGTGCTCGGCCTGATCGCCGACGGCCGCTCCAACCGCGAGATAGCGCGCGCCCTCGTCCTGTCCGAGAAGACGGTCAAGACGCATGTCTCCAACATCCTCATGAAGCTCGACCTGGCGGACCGGACCCAGGCGGCGCTCTGGGCGGTACGGCATGGTGTGACCGGATGATGAATCGATCGTCCGGGAATAGGGAAGGTTCCGCTCCGGTCTGAGATTCATACCGTCGGGTGTATGTCCCCCGGACGGCGCATCCTCGCGGGGCCCCTCGCCGTTCTTCAGTGCGTGCTGCGTGCGACCGCCGCAGTGATCGCGAGGAAGGGCTCAAAGTGAAGAACCTGAAGAAGGCCGCCGCTGTCACGATGGTGGCCGGTGGCCTCGTCGCCGCCGGTGCCGGTATGGCTTCCGCCACCGACGGCGGGGCGCACGCCGACGGCAAGGCCATCGGCTCGCCGGGCGTCGTCTCGGGCAATGTCATCCAGGCCCCGGTCGACATCCCCGTGAACGTGGTCGGCAACAGCGTGAACGTGGTCGGCATCCTGAACCCGGCCTTCGGCAACCTGGGCGTCAACCACTGACGCTCCCACCCCGGAGCACCAGCGACCACCGGCTCTCCAGGCGCCCCTGGAGGGCCGGTCCGGCGTAGCTGCGGGCAGTCGTGCCGCTGGGGCGGCACGGGTGGGCACATCGGCACACGGCAAGCCCCGGTGAGCGCCCCCCACCCCCGCCCAGCCCGAACCGCCGGGCCCAGCGCACACCCAGGGCTCACCGCACCCAGCGCTCACCGCATTCGCGAGGCTCACGCATTCAGCGCTGTCCGGCCCGACCCGCCGGGCCCAGCGCACACCCAGGGCTCACCGCGCACCCAGCGCTCACCGCACCCAGCGCTGATAGCCCGACCGCTAACGCTCCCGCTCCTCCACGAACGCGTTGTACGCCGCCACCTGCGCCCGCCGGGCCACCCGCTCGACCGGCCGCAGCGCAGCCGTCCGTGAGGCCATCTCCGACGCGCTCACGGCACCGCCCTGACCGTTCTCGAAGGCCACCGAGATCAGCAACCCCACCCGCTGCGCCAGTTCCAGCACCCGTACCGCACGCGGCGGATACCCGGGCGCCAACACCTCCCGCCCTCGCTCGGCCCGCGCCCGGTACGCGTCGATCGCCGCCTCCGCCACCGGCCCGGACGCCGCCACGTCCAGCCGTGACAACACCGCGGTCGCCTCCCGCAACGCCTCCGCCAACTCCCGCTCCGCCTCCCCGAGGGACGGCACATCGGCGGGCGGCGCCTCCCGCACCTCCAGGCAGTGCCAGACGACCTCCACGTGCTCATCACCCGAGGGCCCCACCGAGTACACCTCCGGCACCAGCCCCAGCGCACCCCCGTGGCAGACGACCGCCTCCTCCGCCTCCAGCGCCCGCTTGTTGAACTCCGGCGGCCCGCTCAGCCCCAGCGGATGCCCCGGCGCCGGCAGGGCCACCCGCAGCCCGCTCATCCCGAGCGCCCGCAACCGTCCCAGCGCGAGCGTCAGACCGACGGGCCCCGACTCACCGGGCAATCCCTCCACCCGGTGCACCGCGTCCTCCCCGACGATCGCGAGCACCGCGCCATCCGGTGAGACAAGTCCGGCAAGAAGGGCATTACCCCATGAGGTGAGGCGCCCTGATCGTGGTTCGGAGAGCATGCCCCCACCCTAAGGACCGACCGATGGAATGGACCGACCGACCGGTGGCGTAGATTTCCCTGAGGGCTGCGCCCACCCGGCGGTGGCTCCAACCACAGGCGTACCCGACAGCCGAGACAGGCCGACACTGCAAGGGGAGACAGCGCGCTCATGAGCGATGTTCTGGAGCTGGAGGACGTATCCGTGGTCCGCGAGGGCCGGGCTCTGGTGGACCAGGTCTCCTGGTCGGTCAAGGAGGGCGAGCGCTGGGCCATCCTCGGCCCGAACGGCGCCGGCAAGACCACCCTCCTCAACATCGCGTCCAGCTACCTCTACCCCAGCAAGGGCACCGCGACCATCCTCGGCGACACCCTCGGCAAGGTCGACGTCTTCGAGCTCCGCCCCCGCATCGGCATGGCAGGCATCGCCATGGCGGAGAAGCTCCCCAGGCGCCAGACCGTCCTGCAGACCGTGCTGACCGCCGCGTACGGCATGACGGCCACCTGGAACGAGGACTACGAGGAGATCGACGAGCTGCGCGCCCGCGCCTTCCTCGACCGCCTCGGCATGACCGAGTACGTCGACCGCAAGTTCGGCACCCTCTCCGAGGGCGAGCGCAAGCGCACCCTCATCGCCCGTGCCCTGATGGCCGACCCCGAGCTGCTGCTTCTCGACGAGCCCGCCGCCGGCCTCGACCTCGGCGGGCGTGAGGACCTCGTACGCCGTCTCGGCCGCCTCGCCCGCGACCCGATCGCCCCCTCCATGATCATGGTCACGCACCACGTCGAAGAGATCCCCCCGGGCTTCACCCACGTCCTGATGATCCGTCAGGGCAAGGTCCTCGCCGCGGGCCCGCTGGAGCTGGAGCTCACCTCCCGCAACCTCTCGCACTGCTTCGGCCTCCCGCTCGTCGTGGAGCAGGTCGACGACCGCTGGACCGCCCGCGGCCTGCCGCTCACCTGACCTTCGACTTCTTCGACTTCTCCCGATCTTCCGCCTGTCGGGTGCTCACGGTCCACAACCGGGCTCAGGAGCACCCGACTTGGCATCCCTCCGCACGCGATCTTTGACCGTGCGCTCTGTTCGGCGGCACGATCGCGGTTCTACCATGGCCGTTGTGGACAGCATCGACGCATGGGTGTGGTGGCTGATCGGCGCGGCCGGGCTCGGGATCGCCCTCGTCGTGACCGCGATGCCCGAACTGGGAATGCTCGCTCTGGGCGCCGTCGCCGGTGCTGTGACCGCGGGGCTGGGCGGTGGTGTCGTACTCCAGGTCGTCGTCTTCGCGGTCGTCTCCGTCGCGCTCCTCGCCGTCGTACGGCCCATCGCGGCCCGGCACAGATCCTCGCGGCCCCAACTCGCCACCGGTGTCGACGCCTTGAAGGGCAAACACGCCGTCGTCCTGGAACGGGTCGACGGCACGGGCGGCCGCATCAAGCTGGGCGGCGAAGTCTGGTCCGCCCGCGCGCTCGACACCGGCCAGGCCTTCGAGGTGGGTCAGGAAGTGGACGTCGTGGAGATCGAGGGAGCCACGGCGATCGTCATGTGACCTCGCACGATGTGGTCACGAGGCGATGACGCAATGACCTGAACGACCCACCAGGCAGACGCGGTTCTGCCAGACTCGACCAGCAAGATCTTCAACAGTCCGAACAGGCATAAGATCTTCAGGAAGCGCCACGGCGGAGAAGGGCACGGGGAGCAACGATGGAACCGATCATCATCGTCCTGATCATTCTGGTGGTGTTGGTCTTCATCGCCCTGATCAAGACCATCCAGGTGATCCCACAGGCCAGCGCGGCCATCGTCGAGCGGTTCGGCCGCTACACGCGCACACTCAACGCGGGCCTCAACATCGTGGTCCCGTTCATCGACTCCATCCGCAACCGCATCGACCTCCGTGAACAGGTCGTGCCGTTCCCGCCCCAGCCGGTGATCACCCAGGACAACCTGGTCGTGAACATCGACACCGTCATCTACTACCAGGTGACCGACGCCCGGGCCGCCACCTACGAGGTCGCCAGCTACATCCAGGCGATCGAGCAGCTCACTGTCACCACGCTGCGCAACATCATCGGTGGCATGGACCTGGAGCGGACCCTGACCTCCCGCGAGGAGATCAACGCAGCCCTGCGCGGCGTCCTCGACGAGGCCACCGGCAAGTGGGGCATCCGCGTCAACCGCGTCGAGCTGAAGGCGATCGAGCCGCCGACCTCCATCCAGGACTCGATGGAGAAGCAGATGCGCGCCGACCGTGACAAGCGCGCCGCGATCCTCACCGCCGAAGGTACGCGCCAGGCGGCCATCCTCACCGCCGAAGGTGAGAAGCAGTCCCAGATCCTGCGCGCCGAGGGTGAGGCCAAGGCCGCCGCCCTGCGCGCCGAGGGCGAGGCCCAGGCCGTCCGCACGGTCTTCGAGGCGATCCACGCGGGCGACCCGGACCAGAAGCTCCTCTCCTACCAGTACCTCCAGATGCTCCCGAAGATCGCCGAAGGCGACGCCAACAAGCTCTGGATCGTCCCCAGCGAGATCGGTGACGCACTCAAGGGCCTCTCCGGCGCCATGGGCAACTTCGGCGGCCTGGGCGGCGGCCCCACCATCCCCAAGCCGGCCGACGGCAACAGCGAGCGCCGCGAGAAGCCGGCCATCGACTGAGAGCACGACTTTGGGCCCGCCTTCGAAAGAAGGGCGGGCCCAGACATCTTCAGGGCGTGGTGACTGCGCGATCAGCCACAAGGGACCCGCAGTCCGCGCACCACAGCAACCCGAACGGCGTTACGCGGCACTCTGCGACAGCCAGGCCGGCAGCGCGTCGAAGTCGTCGTGCCCCAGAGACAGCAGCATCGCATCCGCCGGCGTCGGCTCGAACGGCTGCCGCAGCAGCGGCATACCCGCCTGCTCCGGAGTCCGGTCCGCCTTGCGGTGGTTGTCCTCGGCACAGGAAGCCACCGTGTTCAGCCAGGTGTCGCCACCACCCCGCGAGCGCGGCACCACATGGTCGACGGTCGTCGCCCGCCTGCCGCAGTACGCGCACCTGTGCCGGTCCCGTACCAGGACCCCCCGCCTCGACCACGGCGCTTGTCTTCGGAACGGCACCCTCACGTACCTGCAGAGCCTGATCACCCGGGGCGCCGGTATGTCGACCGCGGCTCCGCGCATGCGCAGTTCGGGGTGGGTCTGCTCGACGACGGCCTTGTCCTGCAACACCAGAACGACGGCTCGGTTGAGCGTCACCGTCGACAGCGGCTCGAAGCTCGCGTTCAGTACCAGCGTGTCCCGCATTCCAGCCCACCTCCTGTGCACCAGCCCGCTCCCCGGCAGGCTTGGATCAACTGTGGCCGGGCATGCCGAGATGGACAACGCAATAAAAAATGCCCGCCTCTGATCACTTCCAAGACCAGAGGCGGGCAAACGTTCAATGAACGTCCGGCTTCGTTACTCTTCCGCCACAGCGGCGTACTCGCCGATGAGTTGAGCACGTGCCAGGGTGTGGAACCGCAGGTTGAATCCGACCACGGCGGGAGAAGCGTCCGAATCCGGGCCGAGCTTCTCCTGGTCCACGGCGTAGACCGTGAACACATACCGGTGCGCCGGATCCCCGGGCGGCGGCGCCGCCCCGCCGAAATCCTTCGTCCCGTAGTCGTTGCGCGCCTGGACGGCGCCCTCGGGCAGCCCCTCGAACTTCCCCGAGCCCGCGCCCGTCGGCAGCTCCGTCACCGACGCCGGGATGTCGAACACGACCCAGTGCCAGAACCCGCTGCCTGTGGGGGCGTCGGGGTCGTAGCACGTGACGGCGAAACTCTTCGTCTCCGGCGGGAAGCCCTCCCAGCGCAGCTGCGGCGAGGTGTTCCCCTCCGCGTGCACCTGAGCGTCCTTGAGCGTCGCACCGGCCTCGACGTCCTCGCTCGCGACCGTGAAGGACGGCACGACCGGGTGGAAATCGTGGGGGAGCGGCGGCCTCTTCGACTCGGTCACCTCGGTACCTCCTGGTGGATCCGGGGTAGGTGTGGTTCCAGTTGCATCGAGCCTAGAACCAGCTCCGCTTGCTGCCGACCTCCGACAGCCACTGGTTCAGGTACGCGGCCCAGTCCGTGCCCTGGTAGTCGTGCAGCCCCACCTTGAACGCGCGGAACGAGTCGCTGCCCTCGGTGAACAGACCCGGCTTCTTGTCCATCTCCAGGACGACGTCCATCTCCCGCTCGTCGGCGACGAAGCTCAGCTCCACCTGGTTCAGGCCGTGGTACTGCTGCGGCGGGTAGAACTCGATCTCCTGGTAGAACGGCAGCTTCTGCCGCGTCCCCCGGATGTGACCGCGCTCCAGGTCGGCGTTCTTGAAGCGGAAGCCCAGTTGGATGAAGGCGTCCAGGATGGCCTGCTGCGCCGGCAGCGGGTGCACGTTGATCGGGTCCAGGTCACCGGAGTCGACCGCACGGGCGATCTCCAGCTCGGTGGTCACACCGATGTTCATGCCCGGCAGCGTCTGCCCCTGGATCGTGGTGACCGGCGTCTCCCACGGGATCTCCAGCCCGAACGGCACCACATGCACGGCCTCGGCCTTCAGCTCGAAGGCACCCCCGAGCCGCTGCTTGGTGAACTCGATGTCCTGCTTGTACTCCTGGTCGTTGCCCTCGACCTCCACCTTGGCCTGCAGTCCGACGGACAGCGCCTCGATCTGCTGGTCCACGGAGCCGCCCTGGATCCGCACCTCACCCTGGACGACACCACCCGGCACGACATTGACCTCGGTCAGCACCGTCTCCACCGAAGCGCCACCGGCTCCCAAGCTCGCGAGCAGCCGCTTGAACCCCATGTCTGTTCCTCCCGTCAGGCAATGCCTGTGTATCTGAGTGGTTCCGTGTTCTGTGTGGTGTGGATCGCTCTGTGTGGCGTGGATCCTTGATCCCTACAAACGCAAACCGACGGCGACCGGTTCCGCCCCCTCCCTCCTCCAAACCCTTGCAAGGAGGGCGCTCCCTCGCCACCCGCCGACACGCACCCGTCTGGACTACGCTCGTACGCCATGATCGCGAGCCCTGACCGTACGCCCCTCGCCCGCGAGTTCTTCGACCGCCCCGTGCTGGAGGTGGCACCGGACCTCCTGGGACGCGTCCTCGTACGCACGACTCCGGACGGTCCGATCGAACTCCGCCTCACGGAGGTCGAGGCCTACGACGGTGCGAACGACCCCGGCTCCCATGCCTATCGCGGTCGCACCGCCCGCAACGGCGTGATGTTCGGTCCCCCCGGCCATGTGTACGTCTACTTCACCTACGGAATGTCAAGGCGATCAGCATGAACGTTGCTTTCCTTGCCCGCCTTGCTGAAGAAGTCGCCCCCGAGCTGCTCGGTGCCATCCTCACCCACGAGACCCCCGAGGGAACCGTGAGCATCACCATCACGGAGACCGAGGCGTACTCCGGTACGGCCGACCCAGCCTCCCACGCCTACCGGGGCAGGACACCCCGCAACGCGGTCATGTTCGGGCCCGCAGGACATTTGTACGTCTACCGGTCTCACGGTCTCCATTGGTGCGCCAACATCGTCACTGGAACAGACGGCATCGCCTCGGCCGTCCTCATCCGCGCAGGCAGGGTCATCGAAGGGGAAGACCTGGCACGCAAGCGGCGAGGGGCGAAGGTCGAGAGCCCACGCCTTGCGCGGGGTCCGGGGAACTTCTGCCAGGCGCTGGGCGTCACGGCAGAGCACAACGGCACAGACCTGCTGACGGGCGCCTCGGTCGCCCTGTCCGAGGGCGAGCCAGTACCCGCTGCGCTCATCCGGGTTGGCCCTCGGGTGGGCGTGAGTAGAGCCCACGACTGGCAGCACCGCTTCTACCTCGCCGGTGATCCAACAGTCTCGGCGTACCGACTGAGCCCGAGAGCCAAGCCGTCCGCCGGAGCCTGAGCCGCTGTGCGCCTTGCTCACGGCTCGCCGGTGAGTCGGCGCGGAAAGTTGGGCCAGAAGATGGGTGATCGCTCGCGAGCGTGGCGCGTGGCGCGTTCCATCGCCATGCTGGCGGCTCTGGGGCTCCTCTCTCTGGTGACGGTCGCCGTTCTGCTGCCGACCTCGAGTCCGGAAGAAGAGCCCGCCGCCTACGGAACCCGTCCCGACATCCGCCGGTTCGGGATCGTGCCGGCGGCCGGGACCCTGTCCGCCACCGGGGCATTCGCGGGATACACCTACATCGTCAAGTTCCTCGGAGACGTGAGCGGGTTCTCCCCGAGTATGGTCAACGCCCTGTTCGTGGCCTTCGGTGCCGCGTGTCTGGCCGGGGTGAGTATCACCGGGGCCCTGCTGGACCGCTCATGCACTCGACGTCGATCGCCGTGCTGTCCGTCGACGGCTCCGCTTCCACTCGCAGTGCAGGCACTTCGCCTCAAAGGTCACGTCCGTGTCCGGATGCTGCGTGATCCGGTGCGTCACGAACCGCAGGACCGTACGCACCATCACTCGGCCCCGTGGTCTTCCCGGAGGTGCGTGCGGAGCACGACGTTCGCGGCCGTCGCCTTCGAGTAGTCGCCGACCGATCGGGCGTTGGCTCGGGTCACGGCCACGCCGAGGCACTGCCGACAGCCCGCGACGGGGTTCGGGTCTCCCTCCGGAAGGGGCAGGTTCACCGGCCCTGCCATCGTCGTCTTGGGTGTGCTCATCCGTACGACCTCCCGACTGTTCGCCTGCCGAAGGATGATCCCCCGGGGTGCGCACGGGATGGCGCTTCAGTCGCGTAGTCGACTGAAGTCATGCACGGCAAGCGGCGGACCACTCGGCGAGCCGTGCTCGAAGGTCTTCGCCGAAGAGGGCGTGTTCCTCGTACCCGGCGAACTCCTTCAGGCACGCCTGAACATCTCGGCCGTCGCGGAGTACGAGACTTCCCGCCGTCGTCTCGATGGTGACCAACGCGGCGTCGTAGATGGTGAACGTACTCAGAGGGATTCGGGGCGTCGGTGTCCCTACGGGGATCACCCCGATCTGAACGTTCGGGAGGTAGGACAGGGACGCCAGCCGGTCCATCTGCTCGGCCAGTGCCAGTGGGGAGACGACCGGCCAGCGAACCGCCTGCTCGGTCAGAACGAACGTGAACCGCTTCGAGGCGTCGTAGAGGACGGCTTGCCGTCCCAGCTTCCCGGCGACGGCCTTGCTCGTGTCGGCCGTCGAGTGGGCCAGGCTCGCCCGTACGTACTCAGACTGGGCTCCTTCGGCTCCTTCGGCTCCTCGGTTGTGGCCGGGCTGACGCCCGGCACCTGACCGAGACGACTCGCTGACTGCCCCGCCCTTCCCGGTCTCAGGTTCCATCGGAACCCGGAACCTGCCCGTAGCGGTTGCGTGCCGGCGAGAGCACCGTGGGCGCCGACCTCGCCCGCAAACGTCGAATCTCAGCCCGAAACGACAAGGAACTGGCCAAAGGGCCCGCGCGCTTGGCTACGGCCCTGGACGTGGACCGAGCACTCGACGGCACGGACGCCTGCGCCTCCGACTCCTCGCCCCTGACGGTCCTCACCGGCACTCCCGTCAGCCCTGACCAGGTACTCAACGGTCCACGCACCGGCGTCTCCGGGGACGGCGGAGTTCACCCGTGGCGCTTCTGGATCGCCAACGACCCGACGGTCAGCCCCTATCGGGCCCGCGTCCCCCGCAGGCGCTCAACTTGACTCGCCCCTGGGCGATCCGTAACGTAGCCCGAGCCGCTTGAACCGGTTACGGCGATCAGCCAGCAGCCGAGAGCGGCCAACCCACTACCTACAACATCCCCTCGGCGGGGGCGCATTAGGCATGCCCTAATTCCAGCCCGCACCACTCAATTATGAGTTGCCGAGGGAATCGGCTAACGTAGTGAATGTCGAAAGGCCGCAAGGGAAACCGCGAGGCCCCAAGGCAAATCCCGCCGACAGGGAATCGGATCGGAAAACGATCTGATAGAGTCGGAAACGCAAGACCGAAGGGAAGCGCCCGGAGGAAAGCCCGAGGAAGTAGCTCGGGTGAGTACAA
>NZ_JBIBEN010000013.1:0-294463 GCF_042955065.1 Streptomyces sp. NPDC012510 | reverse complement strand
CCCGGTTACATTCCGAACCCGGAAGCTAAGCCTTACAGCGCCGATGGTACTGCAGGGGGGACCCTGTGGGAGAGTAGGACGCCGCCGAACAAATTTTGATAGAGCTGGTCCCCGAATTTAGGTTCGGGGACCAGCTCTTTTTTGTTGGGCGTCACTTGGAGTTCACGTTGCGCGACGAGGATTCGCAGCATGGGTACCGTTGGAATGCTCAAGGCTGCGGGTGTAGGCGCCGGTGACGAGGTGGTCGTACCGGCGTTCGGGAATCCGGAGGTTGCTCAGGCGGTGAACCTGGCAGGTGCTGTGCCGGTGTTCGCCGACATAGATCCGGCGACGTACTGCCTGGACGCCTCGGCCGTCGAGGCCTCGGTGACATCGCGGACGGTGGCTGTCGCCGTCGTACACCGCTTCGGTCGATCGGCCGACATCGCCGCACTGCGTCAAGTTGGGCAGCTACATGGGCTGTTCGTGCTGGAGCAGGGTGAGTCGGAGGCCCCGTACAGCGAGTTGGGAGAGCGGCGGCAGCGAGCCGCGTATCTCAACGCCAAGCTCAAGGGTGTATGGACTCCTGAGGCGAATGACGGGCATACGTTCCAGCAGTACGTCGTGCGGGTGCCCGGCAACGGGCGGCCGGACCGGGATGCGTTCGCGCGGGCCGTGCGGGCCAAGGGAGTCGAGTGCAGCGTGCCGGTGAAGACGCCCGTGCACCGCATGCCTGGGTTCCGGCGGGACATATGTCTGCCGGAGACCGAGCGGGCCGCTGACGAGACGCTGGCGCTGCACATCGGCGGCGAGATGTCGCGGCGGCAGCTCCAGCGGCTGGTGTCCGCCTGCAACGCGCTCGGCGGACTGCTGCAGCCGGCGTTCTGAGAAACCTGCCTGATGGCTGAGTGTGGTTTGGGAGCACGGGTCTGTTCGGGGTATGATCTATTCCGTTGCCACGAGGGAAACCTCAGCAAGGCAACAGGCCCCTATAGCTCAGTCGGCAGAGCGTCTCCATGGTAAGGAGAAGGTCAACGGTTCGATTCCGTTTGGGGGCTCAGCCAAAAGACCCCGCCCTATCGGGCGGGGTCTTTTTTATGCTTCTCAGTCCTGCTGGAGGCCGGGAACGCGCATCGCCAGAATGGCCATGTCGTCGGACGGGGCGTCGGAGGCGAAGCGTTCGACCGCGCGCATGACACGGGCCGCGACCGCGCCGGCCGTGAGGCCCGTACACGTGGTGAGGACGTCGGTGAGGCCGTCGTCGCCCAACATGCGCGTTCCTTCACGGCGTTCGGTGACGCCGTCCGTCACACACAGGAGGACGTCGCCGGGGTCGAGGGTGACCGTCTGCTCGTACAGCTCCAAATCCTCCATGACACCGAGCAGGGCCTGCGGCTCGGCGGCGGGCTCGACCGTGCCGTCCTGGCGGAGGCGCAGCGGGAGCGGGTGGCCGGCGCAGACGACCTTCAGGACGGCGCTGCCGTCCTCCTGGGGCCACAACTCACCGTACAGAAGCGTCAGGAAGCGGCTGCGTGCGCCCTCGTCGATGATCGCGGAGTTGAGACGCTCCAGGACGGCAGGGCCGGCGTAACCCTCGCGGGCGAGCAGGCGCAGGGCGTGACGGGCCAGGCCGGTGACAGCGGCGGCCTCCGGACCCGTGCCGCAGACATCGCCGATGGCGAAGCCGTACGCGCCGTCGCGGATCGGGAAGATGTCGTAGAAGTCGCCGCCGACCTCGTTGCCCTCGCCGGCCGCGCGATAGATGACCTCGACCTCGACGCCGTCGATGTCGGGGAGCTCGGGCGGGAGGAGGCTGCGCTGGAGGGACTGGCTGATGGCCATGCGCTCCGAGTACAGGCGGGCGTTGTCCAGCGCGAGGGCGGCCCGTCGGGACAGGTCCTCGGCCAACTCCAGGATCTCCTGGCGGAAGTGCTCGTCCGTGGGCTTGCCGAGGGTCAGCATGCCGATGACGCGGTTGCGGGCAACCAGCGGGAGTACGACGGTCTCGCCGCCCACCGCCGAGGCCGTCGCCAGCGTCGTTCCGATGCCCGAGCTGACCGTGGCGGGCTCGCCGAGGCCCAGGCTGCGCATGGAGGTGCGCAGGGCCGCCTGGTGGGCCGCCTCGGCGGGGGCCGTCCAGACGCGGGCGCCGGGAGTCGGGATCGGCTCAGGCGGGCGGATCTTGGAGAGGAGGGCCTTGAGGCCGTCGATCAGGTCCTCGTCCTCGTGCAGGACGTACGAGAGGTACGGCTCCGAGGCCTGGTCGGCGATCGTGTAGACCGCGCACCACGTGGCGAGGGTCGGGATCGTCATCTGGGCCATCAGGGCCAGGGTCTGGTCGCGGTCCAGGGTGCCCGCGAGGAGATCGGAAGCCTCGACGAGGAACGACAGGGAGCCCCGGCGCAGGCGTTCCAGCTCGCCGAGGCGCGCCGATTCGACGGCCAGGGCGATGCGGTCGGCCGCGAACTGCAGGCGTAGGGCCTCCTCGTTGGAGTACCGGCCCTGGGCCTCCGCCGCGACGCCCAGGGAACCCGTGAGGCGGCCTTCGACCTTGAGCGGGACCGTGACCACCGAGCGCATGCCCGTGCCGTTGAGGAGGGGGACGGCGCCGGGGACGGCCGTGAGGTCGTCATGGACGGCGGGCATACGGGCCGAGCCGTAGCGGCCGGGGCCGGCCTCCACGGGGACGCGGGCGAAGCGCTGGCGGGCCGAGGGGAGGCCCGTGGAGGCCCGTACCTCCAGTTCCGTCTCGTCGTCGGTGGCCAGAAGCAGGAAGGCGGAGTCACCGTCGAGCATGTCGCGGGCGCGTTCGACCGTGCGCTGGAGGAGGCCGTCGAGGTCGTCCGGGGCCGGGGAGCCGATGAAGACCTCGAAGGGGTCCGTGGCCTGGCCCTCGCCGGAGCTGTCGCCGGTGGGGACGCGGGCGGGGGTCTGGAGGACGGCGCGCTCGTGGTCCCGGACGAGGAGGCAGACCGTGGAGGGGTCGCCTGCCGTGTCACGTACCCGGAGGTGGGAGGCGTAGACCGGCGTCACACGGCCGTTGGCGCCGCGGATGCCGTAACTGCCCTCCCACCGGGAGAGTTGGAGCGCCTCGGCGACGCCCGTGCTGGTGCCGGGGGTGTGCGGCCAGGCGGCGAGGTCGGTGAGGGGCTTGCCGATGACGTGGTCGGGGGCATAGCCGAAGAGTTCCTCGGCGTCCTCGTTCCAGGCGCCGATCGCGCCCGAGCGGTCGATCTGGACAACCGCGACGCGAACCCGGCCGTCGGCGAGAGGGAGCAGGTCGGCGGGGAGGGACGGGCCGGCGGAGCGGGTGCCCACCGGGCGGTCGGGGAGGTCGAGTTGGAACCAGACCTGTTTGTGCGTAGACGTGTATTCGACGCCCCAGCGGGAGGCCATCGCCGCGCACAGTTGGAGGCCGCGGCCGCCCTCGCGGTCCGGGCTCCCCATGTTGATGTGGCTGCCCTGGAGGGGGATCTCACGTTCGGGGTATCTGTCGGCGACCTCGATGCGGACGCCGTCCTCCGCACGCAGACACAGGACATCGGCGGAGGTGCCCGCGTGGACGACCGCGTTGGTGACGAGTTCGCTGGTGAGGACAACGGCGTCGTCGACGATGTCGGCGAATCCCCACCCCTGGAGGGTGTCACGGACGAACGAGCGGGCCGTCGCGACGGATCGCGAGACGGGGTCGAAACTGGCGGCCGCGCGCGCGGTGATCACAGAACTCCTTGTCCGGTTCTCGTCGTGCGAGGACCAGCGGCCCGCCTCCTGCCGCGGCAGAGGCTGGTTCTCCGTCGGCCTGGGGTCCTGGGGGGCTTCCCCAGGATGCAGTCCGGTGGTCATGGTGCGGCCGCCCCTCCGATGCCTGCCCGCTCGTGCTCGTGCGCCACCGCCCAGGCCGGACGGGACCGGCATGGCTGGACAGCCGCATGCAAGGTTACTTACCTTCGCCGTCCATGCGGATGCCGGTCGTCTGTGTTTCCGTCCGGAGGTGTGCGGACCGTGTGCGAAGCTGCCGAACTGTTATGGCCTGGTTCAGCCATGGTGAAACACTGGGCAGGCTTCCAGGAGAAGGTCGGGCGAGACCGAGTGTCTTCCGAGTGCGCCCGGGAGTGGCACCCGGTCCTACCGAGCAGAAGTATCCGCGTACGAAGTGGTACGAGCGGTACGAGCGGTGTGAGCAGTACCCAGCGTTCGAATACGGCGAAGTAACGTCTAGCAGGAACGGTCGACCCTTGCGGGAGGGACACAGTGGAGTCTGGCGCAGCGACGCGAGGCACTAAGGCGCGCGCGAAAGGCGGACAGTCCCTGAACGACCAGCGCAAATCGCGTAAATCGAATAGTGGGACCACCACCGTGGACACGGCGGCCCTGAATCGGCTGCTCACGGCGTTGGAGGCCATGCGCGACGGTAATTTCCGCAAGCGGCTGACCGTCTCGGGCGACGGGGTCATGGCCGAGATCGCCGCTGTCTTCAACGAGGTGGCGGACCGGAATCTGCATCTGACCGGCGAGCTGTCGCGGGTGCGGCGTGTGGTGGGGCGCGAGGGCAAGCTCACCGAGCGGCTGGAGACAGGGGCGACCGAAGGGTCCTGGGCGGCCGCGATCGACGCGTCGAACGCGCTGGTGGACGACCTGGTGCGGCCTGTGTCCGAGGTCAGCCGGGTGCTCTCGGCCGTCGCGGACGGTGATCTGTCGCCGCGTATGGAACTGCGGACACAGGCGCCGGACGGCACCGGGCATCCGCTGCGCGGGGAGTTCCTGAAAGTCGGGCGTACGGTCAACAACCTGGTCGATCAGCTGTCGACGTTCACCGATGAGGTCACGCGGGTGGCCAGCGAGGTGGGCACCGAGGGCAAGCTGGGCGGACAGGCCAAGGTGCGCGGCATGTCCGGTTCGTGGAAGGACCTGACGGAGTCGGTCAACACCATGGCGTATCGGCTCACCGCCCAGGTGAGGGACATCGCGCTGGTGACGACCGCGGTCGCCAAGGGTGACCTGTCCCGGAAGGTCACGGTTCACGTGGCCGGCGAGATGCTGGAGCTGAAGGAGACCGTCAACACGATGGTCGACCAGCTCTCCGCGTTCTCGTCCGAGGTGACGCGAGTCGCCCGTGAGGTGGGCACCGAAGGGCAGCTCGGTGGTCAGGCCGAGGTGCCGGGTGTGGCCGGTGTGTGGAAAGAGCTCACCGATTCGGTGAACCTCATGGCAGGCAATCTCACCGCACAGGTGCGGGGGATCGCCCAGGTGACCACGGCGGTGGCCAATGGTGACCTGTCGCAGAAGGTGACCGTGCCCGCACGGGGCGAGGTCGCGAAGCTCGCCGAGACGATCAACCAGATGACCGAGACGCTGCGGATCTTCGCCGACGAGGTCACGCGTGTCGCCAACGAGGTCGGTGCCGAGGGCCGGCTGGGCGGCCAGGCACAGGTGCCGGGTGCGGCGGGGACGTGGAAGGACCTCACCGATTCGGTGAACACGGTCTTCCGGAATCTGACGATCCAGGTGCGGGACATCGCCGCGGTGACGACGGCCGTGGCCGACGGTGACCTCTCGCAGAAGGTCACCGTGGATGTGGCCGGCGAGATGCTGGAGCTCAAGAACACCGTCAACGGGATGGTCGACCAGCTCTCCTACTTCGGTGCCGAAGTGACCCGGGTGGCCAATGAGGTCGGTGCCGAGGGGCGGCTGGGCGGTCAGGCTCGGGTGCCGGGCGCGGCCGGGACGTGGAAGGACCTGACGGACTCCGTCAACACCGCGTTCCGGAATCTCACCGGACAGGTGAGGAACATCGCGGCGGTGACGACGGCCGTGGCCAACGGTGACCTCTCGCAGAAGGTCACCGTCGATGTCGCGGGCGAGATGCTCGAACTGAAGAACACCGTGAACACGATGGTGGACCAGCTGTCGTCGTTCGCCGATCAGGTGACGCGGATGGCCCGGGACGTGGGTACGGAGGGTCGCCTGGGCGGTCAGGCCCGCGTGGACGGTGTGTCCGGTACGTGGAAGGAACTCACCGACTCCGTCAACTCGATGGCCGGCAACCTCACCTCGCAGGTGCGCAACATCGCGCAGGTGACGACGGCCGTGGCGCGGGGTGACCTGTCCCAGAAGATCGACGTCGACGCTCGCGGTGAGATCCTGGAGCTGAAGAACACCATCAACACGATGGTCGACCAGCTCTCCTCCTTCGCCGACCAGGTGACCCGGGTCGCCCGGGACGTAGGTACGGAGGGCCGTCTCGGCGGTCAGGCGCAGGTGCCCGGCGTGGCCGGTGTGTGGCGCGACCTCACCGAGTCCGTGAACGGCATGGCCGGCAACCTCACCGGCCAGGTGCGGAACATCGCGCAGGTCGCCACGGCGGTGGCCCGCGGTGACCTTTCCCAGAAGATCACCGTGGACGCTCGGGGTGAGATCCTCGAGCTGAAGAACACGCTGAACACGATGGTGGACCAGCTGTCGTCGTTCGCGGAGGAGGTCACCAGGGTCGCCCGTGAGGTGGGCACGGAGGGCCAGCTCGGTGGTCAGGCCGAGGTGCAGGGCGTCTCCGGCACCTGGAAGGACCTCACCCAGTCGGTGAACTTCATGGCGAACAACCTGACCATCCAGGTGCGCCAGATCGCCGAGGTCACGACCGCCGTCGCCAAGGGCGACCTGTCGAAGAAGATCACCGTCGACGCGAAGGGCGAGATCCTCGAACTCGTCACCACCGTCAACACGATGGTCGACCAACTGTCGTCCTTCGCCGAGCAGGTGACCCGGGTGGCTCGCGAGGTGGGCACCGAGGGCATCCTCGGCGGCCAGGCGCACGTGCCGGGCGTCACCGGCATCTGGAAGGACCTCAGCGGCAATGTGAACCTGATGGCCAAGAACCTGACCATGCAGGTGCGGAACATCTCCCAGGTCGCCGCGGCCGTCGCCAACGGCGACCTGACCCGTACGGTGACCATCGAGGCGGCCGGTGAGGTGGCGCAGCTCGCCGACACCTTCAACAGCATGGTGAAGACGCTGAGTTCGTTCGCCGACCAGGTCACCAAGGTGGCCCGTGAGGTGGGCACGGACGGCATCCTCGGCGGTCAGGCGCACGTCCCGGGTGTGGCGGGTACCTGGAAGGACCTCACCGAGTCGGTGAACTCGATGGCGTCCAACCTCACCGGACAGGTCCGCAACATCGCGATGGTCACGACCGCCATCGCCAAGGGCGATCTGACCAAGAAGATCGACATCGACGCGCGCGGCGAGATCCTGGAGCTGAAGACCACCATCAACACGATGGTCGACCAGCTGTCGTCGTTCGCGGAGGAGGTCACCCGGGTGGCCCGCGAGGTGGGTACCGAGGGGCAGTTGGGTGGTCTGGCACGCGTCCGGGACGTCGACGGCACCTGGCGGGACCTCACCGAGTCGGTGAACGAGATGGCCGGGAACCTGACCCGGCAGGTGCGCGCCATCGCGCGCGTGGCCACCGCGGTGACCCGGGGCGACCTGAACCTCAAGATCGACGTCGACGCGTCCGGCGAGATCAAGGAGCTGCAGGACTACATCAACAAGATGATCGCCAACCTGCGTGACACCACGATCGCCAACCAGGAGCAGGACTGGCTCAAGGGCAACCTCGCCCGGATCTCCGCCCTGATGCAGGGCCGCCGGGACCTCGACGACGTGGCCTCGCTGATCATGAGCGAGCTGACGCCGGTGGTGTCCGCGCAGCACGGCGCGTTCTTCCTCGCGCTGCCGTTCCTCGACGGCAAGGACCTGGCCCCGGACAACGACGATCAGTACGAGCTGCGCATGCTCGGCTCGTACGGCTATTCGATGGGCTCCATGCCGGCGTCGTTCCGGCCCGGGGAGGCGCTGGTCGGGACGGCGGCCAAGGAGAAGCGCACGATCCTGGTGGAGAACGCGCCGAGCGGTTACCTGAAGATCTCCTCCGGGCTCGGCGAGGCGCCGCCGGCGCAGGTCATCGTGTTGCCGGTGCTCTTCGAGGGGACCGTGCTGGGGGTGATCGAGCTGGCGTCGTTCACGCCGTTCACCCAGATCCAGAAGGACTTCCTGAGCCAGATCGCGGAGATGATCGCGACGAGCGTCAACACCATCTCCGTCAACACCAAGACCGAGGTGCTGCTGAAGCAGTCGCAGGAGCTGACCGAGCAACTGCGCGAGCGGTCCGACGAGTTGGAGAACCGGCAGAAGGCCCTCCAGGCGTCCAACGCCGAACTGGAGGAGAAGGCCGAGCTGCTGGCCCGGCAGAACCGCGACATCGAGGTGAAGAACACCGAGATCGAGGAGGCGCGGCAGGTCCTGGAGGAGCGCGCGGAGCAGCTCGCCGTCTCCATGCGCTACAAGAGCGAGTTCCTCGCGAACATGTCGCACGAGCTGCGCACCCCGCTCAACTCGCTGCTGATCCTCGCCAAGCTGCTCGCCGACAACGCCGAGTCGAACCTGACACCCAAGCAGGTCGAGTTCGCGGAGACGATCCACGGGGCGGGCTCCGACCTGCTCCAGCTCATCAACGACATCCTTGACCTGTCGAAGGTCGAGGCGGGCAAGATGGACGTCTCACCGACCCGGATCGCCCTCGTCCAGCTCGTCGACTACGTGGAGGCCACCTTCCGGCCCCTGACCGCGGAGAAGGGCCTCGACTTCTCCGTACGGGTCTCGCCGGAGCTGCCCGCCACGCTGCACACGGACGAACAGCGGCTGTTGCAGGTGCTGCGGAACCTATTGTCCAACGCGGTGAAGTTCACCGACTCGGGGGCCGTGGAGCTGGTCATCCGGCCGGCGGGCGCGGATGTGCCGGTGGCCATCCGGGAGCAGTTGCTGGAGGCGGGCTCGCTGCGGGACGCCGACGCGGACATGATCGCGTTCTCGGTGACGGACACGGGCATCGGCATCGCGGCCAGCAAGATGCGGGTGATCTTCGAGGCGTTCAAGCAGGCGGACGGCACCACCAGCCGCAAGTACGGCGGTACGGGCCTGGGGTTGTCCATCTCGCGGGAGATCGCCCGTCTGCTGGGCGGCGAGATCCACGCCCAGAGCGAGCCCGGACGCGGCTCCACCTTCACCCTGTATTTGCCGCTGCACCCGAGTGAACTGCCGCCGCAGGGCTATGCGCACAACACGCCGCCCGCGCTGGAGGCAGGCGAGCTGCTGGCCTCCGAGGACGAGCTGGCCGGGCCCACCGAGACGCCGGCCGAGGTGAAGTCGTACCGCGAGACCCAGAACGGGGCCGCCGCGCTCTTCAGGCGCCGCCGCAGGAGCGTGTCGTCCGGTGCCCCGTCAGCCCTGCCCGGCCATGGCAACGGGCAGGCGCAGGAGCACTGGGAGCAGCAGGCCGCCGCCCAGGAGGCGGCCTCTCAGCCGCGCCGGACGGTCCGCTTCGACGGCGAGAAGGTGCTCATCGTCGACGACGACATCCGTAACGTCTTCGCCCTCACCAGTGTCCTGGAGCAGCACGGCCTGTCCGTGTTGTACGCCGAGAACGGCCGTGAAGGCATCGAGGTGCTGGAACAGCACGACGATGTGACGGTCGTTCTGATGGACATCATGATGCCGGAGATGGACGGGTACGCCACGACCACGGCGATCCGCCGTATGCCCCAGTTCGCCGGACTGCCGATCATCGCGCTGACGGCGAAGGCGATGAAGGGTGACCGGGAGAAGGCGATCGACTCGGGAGCCTCCGACTATGTGACCAAGCCGGTCGATCCCGATCATTTGTTGTCGGTGATGGAGCAGTGGATGCGGAGTGAGTGACAGGAAGTGCGGCTGGCGGTCACAACGCGTTGGGGGACGCACGGAGTTGTTGACTGAGTGTGGCCGCGGCCGTGTAGAAACGCGGGATTCGGGGAACCTTCTGGTCTCCCGCCGCGTTTCTGCTTCGAGCACAGTGACATCACGGTGACAGGGTGTGGCGACGGGCGGGGTGCGGCTACGATGACCGGCACAAGGACGGGTGGCGCAAGGGAGTCGTCCCCTGGGGTGACGCCGACTGGCGTCACGTCGAGTCCTGCGGACAGGGGAGGCCCCAAGCCGGGGCGAGGAGGGCGGGCCATGGTGCAGAAGGCCAAGATCCTCCTGGTCGATGACCGGCCGGAGAATCTGTTGGCGCTGGAGGCCATCCTCTCCGCGCTCGATCAGACGCTGGTGCGGGCATCGTCCGGGGAGGAAGCGCTCAAGGCGCTGTTGACGGACGACTTCGCGGTCATTCTGCTGGACGTCCAGATGCCGGGAATGGACGGTTTCGAAACGGCCGCGCACATCAAGCGGCGCGAACGGACCCGGGACATCCCGATCATTTTCCTCACCGCCATCAACCACGGCCCGCACCACACGTTCCGTGGGTACGCGGCCGGTGCGGTGGACTACATCTCGAAGCCGTTCGACCCATGGGTGCTGCGGGCCAAGGTCTCCGTCTTCGTCGAGCTGTACATGAAGAACTGCCAGCTCAGGGAGCAGGCAGCGTTGCTGCGGCTCCAGTTGGAGGGCGGCGGCAAGGGTGCGGCGGGTGGTTCCAAGGAGCCCTCCGGCGGCATTCTCGCCGAGCTGTCCGCGCGGCTCGCGGCCGTCGAGGAGCAGGCGGAGGCGCTGTCCAAACAGCTCGACGACGACTCGGCGGACGCCGCCGCGGTGGCCACAGCGGCCCATCTCGAACGCAAACTCACGGGCCTGCGCAGGGCGCTGGACGCCTTGGAACCGGGTACGGGCGGCCCCACTCCGATGCCGTCGCAGAACTGAACGTGGTGCCCTGCGCGGGCCCGGGTCACACCAGTGGCCAGGGTTCGCGCAGTGCTGCGGCCGAGAGCCGTCCATGCTGAAGGCCCGTCAGGAGCAGTCAGTTCCAAGGCCGTGGAAATGCGACACGAACGGGTGAAGCAGTAGGCACACGTGTCGGCTGTGGTCTCCACCGGTAACCTCACACTCATGGCCTCACGTCAGTCCGCAGCGAAGAAGCCGCCCGCGAAGAAGGCGGCCGCTCCGACGAAGGCTCCGGCGAAGAAGGCCCCCGCGAAGAAAGCCGCCGCCAAGAAGGCGCCCGCCAAGAAGGCGGCGGCGAAGAAGACGGCCCCTCCGAAGCCGGCGCCCAGTCCGACCGGGGGCGTGTACAGGCTCGTACGCGCCGTCTGGCTCGGTGCCGCGCACGCCGTCGGCGCCGTATTTCGCGGCATAGGGCAGGGCGCGAAGAATCTCGACCCGGCGCACCGCAAGGACGGCGTCGCGCTGCTGCTGCTCGCTCTTGCCCTGATCGTGGCCGCGGGCACCTGGTCCAATCTGCGTGGCCCGGTCGGCGATCTCGTCGAGATGCTCGTGACCGGTGCCTTCGGCAGGCTCGACCTGCTCGTGCCGATACTGCTCGCGGTCATCGCCGTGCGGTTCATCCGGCACCCCGAGAAGCCCGACGCCAACGGCCGCATCGTCATCGGTCTGTCCGCGCTCGTCATCGGTGTGCTCGGTCAGGTCCACATCGCCTGCGGGTCGCCCGCCCGCAGTGTCGGCATGCAGCCGATAAGGGACGCCGGGGGGCTCATCGGCTGGGGGACGGCCACCCCGCTGACGTACACCATGGGCGAGGCGCTCGCCGTGGCGATGCTCGTGCTCCTCACCGTCTTCGGGCTGCTCGTCGTCACCGCGACGCCGGTCAACGCCATTCCGCAGCGCCTGCGGCTGCTCGGGCGGAAGCTGGGCATCCTCGCGGACGACGAGTACGGCGAGCACGGCGAGGACGACGCACGCTACGAGGAGCAGTGGCGTGACAGCCTGCCCGCGCGCTCCCGGCGACGCGGCTCCGCTCCCGAGCCGTACGATCCCGACGGCGCCGAGCAGGAGGCCCTCACCAGGCGCCGCCCGAGGCGCTCCGCCGTGCGGCAGCCCGACCCGGACCGGCCGATGGACGCCGTGGACGTCGCCGCGGCCGCCGCGGCAGCGCTCGACGGGGCCGTCCTGCACGGAATGCCGCCCTCGCCGGTGGTCGCCGACCTCACCCAGGGCGTCACCGTGGGGGACCGGGAGGAGACCACTCCGGTCCCGGCCGCGCGCAGCAAGCCGGTCCAGCAGGAGCCCCCGGCCGCCAAGCCGCCCAAGGGCGCCCGGCAGGACGCCCTGGTGCCGGACCTGACGAAGAAGGCGCCGGACGAGCCCCGCGAACTGCCGGCGCGTGCCGAACAGCTCCAGCTCTCCGGCGACATCACTTACGCGCTGCCCTCGCTCGACCTCCTGGAGCGGGGTGGCCCGGGCAAGACGCGCAGTGCCGCCAACGATGCCATAGTGGCCTCCCTGTCGAACGTGTTCTCCGAGTTCAAGGTCGACGCCTCCGTCACCGGCTTCACCCGCGGGCCGACGGTCACCCGCTACGAGGTCGAGCTGGGCCCGGCGGTCAAGGTCGAGCGGATCACCGCGCTGACGAAGAACATCGCGTACGCCGTCGCCAGCCCGGACGTGCGGATCATCAGCCCGATCCCCGGCAAGTCGGCGGTCGGCATCGAGATCCCCAACACCGACCGGGAGATGGTCAACCTCGGTGACGTACTGCGCCTCGCCGACGCGGCCGAGGACGACCATCCGATGCTGGTCGCGCTCGGCAAGGACGTCGAGGGCGGTTATGTGATGGCCAACCTGGCGAAGATGCCGCATGTGCTCGTCGCGGGTGCGACCGGCTCGGGTAAATCGTCGTGCATCAACTGCCTGATCACCTCGATCATGGTCCGCGCGACCCCCGAGGACGTCCGCATGGTCCTCGTCGACCCCAAGCGCGTCGAACTGACCGCGTACGAGGGCATCCCGCACCTGATCACGCCGATCATCACCAATCCCAAGCGGGCCGCCGAGGCGCTCCAATGGGTCGTGCGCGAGATGGACCTGCGCTACGACGACCTGGCCGCGTTCGGCTACCGGCACATCGACGACTTCAACGAGGCCATCAGGAACGGCAAGGTCAAGCTCCCCGAGGGCAGTGAGCGCGAGCTCCAGCCGTACCCGTATCTGCTGGTCATCGTGGACGAGCTGGCCGACCTGATGATGGTGGCGCCGAGGGACGTCGAGGACGCCATCGTCCGCATCACCCAGCTCGCGCGCGCGGCCGGCATCCATCTGGTGCTCGCCACCCAGCGGCCGTCCGTGGACGTCGTCACCGGTCTGATCAAGGCGAACGTGCCCTCGCGGCTGGCCTTCGCGACCTCCTCGCTCGCCGACTCGCGTGTCATCCTCGACCAGCCCGGCGCCGAGAAGCTGATCGGCAAGGGTGACGGGCTGTTCCTGCCGATGGGGGCGAACAAGCCGACCCGTATGCAGGGCGCGTTCGTGACCGAGGACGAGGTCGCGGCGATCGTCCAGCACTGCAAGGACCAGATGGCGCCCGTCTTCCGGGACGACGTCACCGTGGGCAGCAAGCAGAAGAAGGAGATCGACGAGGAGATCGGCGACGACCTCGACCTGCTCTGCCAGGCGGCCGAACTGGTCGTCTCCACCCAGTTCGGCTCGACCTCCATGCTCCAGCGCAAGCTGCGCGTCGGTTTCGCCAAGGCGGGGCGGCTGATGGACCTCATGGAGTCCCGGAACATCGTGGGGCCGAGCGAGGGCTCCAAGGCACGTGACGTTCTTGTGAAACCCGACGAGCTGGACGGCGTGCTGGCGGTGATCCGGGGGGAGACTGAGGCGTAGGGGCCGCAGCAGGATCGCGGAGGGGCGCAACAGGGGCGCACGACAGGGGCGAACGGGTGGTCCGGCCGGGCGGAACACGGATGGGATTACGGCATCCGGGTATTCGAACGTGACCTACCCGTAAGGAAAGGGTGAGCAACCGTTTCCCTTCGGCGTACGTCAAGTTGGAGGAGGGGAAAGCTCTGTGCCGCACCCTCACCACCAGCAGGATGTCCGGCCATTCTGATGGCGTACAAAGTCCCACCGCCCGGTTGCCCCACCCTTTCGTACCCCCCCTAGACTGAACTTCCAGCACAGGTGGCTACACGCTCGAAAGGCGCCCCCGTGTCCATCGGCAACTCCCCTGACGGCAACTTCCCCGAAGACGAGCGTCCGTTCGAAGACGACCGTGACGAACGCTCGGCGGAACGCCCCTCGATCGGCCGTGCCCTGCAGCAGGCCCGCATCGCGGCCGGGCTGACCGTCGACGACGTCAGCAACGCCACCCGGGTCCGCATCGCCATCGTGCACGCGATCGAGCAGGACGACTTCGCCCCCTGCGGTGGCGATGTCTACGCGCGCGGTCACATCCGTACCCTCGCGCGCGCGGTGCGCATCGATCCCGCCCCGCTGCTCGAGCAGTACGACGAGGCCCATGGCGGGCGGCCCGCGCCGACCCCGGCGGCACCGCTGTTCGAAGCGGAGCGGATCCGTCCCGAGCGGCGCGGCCCCAACTGGACCGCCGCCATGGTCGCCGCGATCGTCGCGGTGATCGGCTTCGTCGGCTTCACCGCGTTCAACGGTGGCTCCGAGGACGGTGACAGCACCCAGGTCGCCGAGGGCTCCACGCCGACGACCAGCAAGCCCGCCTCTCCAGCGCCCAAGACCGACAAGCCCGATGCCGACCCGAAGCCCGACCCGACCGAGAGTGCCATCGCCGCCGCGCCCCGTGACAAGGTGACCGTGCGGGTCAGCGCCGCGGACGGCCGCAGCTGGATCTCCGCCAAGGACCACAACGGCCGGTTCCTCTGGGACGGCCTCCTCAAGCAGGGCCAGTCCAAGACCTTCCAGGACAGCTCCAAGATCGACCTCGTCCTCGGCGACGCCGGAGCCGTCCAGCTCTATGTCAACGGCAAGAAGATCGAGGACGACTTCCAGCCCGGCCAGGTCGAACGTCTGACGTACACCAAGGGCGACCCCGAGGTCGGCTGAGGCCACGGAAGGCGCCGGGGTACGCACTCACGGCGCACAAGGAAACGCGTGCACGGGGTTGGCCAGGATCGGCCAACCCCGTCGACGTGGGCTGTCAGCGGGACGAAGTAGTCTTGAGCCCATGCCTGAACGCCGTACCGTCGCACTCGTCACTCTTGGCTGCGCCCGTAACGAGGTGGACTCGGAGGAGCTCGCAGGCCGCTTGGAGGCGGACGGCTGGGAGCTCGTCGAGGACGCCGAGGAAGCGGACGTCGCGGTCGTCAACACCTGCGGCTTCGTGGAAGCCGCCAAGAAGGACTCCGTCGACGCGCTCCTGGAGGCCAACGACCTCAAGGGGCACGGCAGAACGCAGGCCGTCGTGGCGGTCGGTTGCATGGCCGAGCGGTACGGCAAGGAGCTCGCCGAGGCACTGCCCGAGGCCGACGGCGTGCTCGGCTTCGACGACTACGCGAACATCTCCGACCGCCTCCAGACCATCCTCAACGGCGGCATCCACGCCTCGCACACCCCGCGCGACCGGCGCAAGCTGCTGCCGATCAGCCCGGCCGAGCGCCAGGAGTCGGCGAACGGGGTCGCGCTGCCCGGGCACGCCCCGGTCGATCTTCCGGAAGGCCTCGCTCCGGCCTCCGGGCCCAGGTCGCCGCTGCGCCGCCGTCTCGACGGCGCGCCCGTCGCCTCGGTGAAGCTGGCCTCCGGTTGCGACCGTCGCTGCTCCTTCTGCGCCATCCCCTCCTTCCGCGGCTCCTTCATCTCCCGCCGCCCCTCGGACGTGCTGAACGAGACGCGCTGGCTGGCCGAACAGGGCGTGAAGGAGGTCATGCTGGTCTCCGAGAACAACACCTCGTACGGCAAGGACCTGGGTGACATCCGTCTGCTGGAGTCCCTGCTGCCCGAACTGGCCGAGGTCGACGGCATCGAGCGGGTGCGCGTGAGCTATCTCCAGCCCGCCGAGATGCGGCCCGGCCTCATCGACGTGCTCACCTCCACGCCCAAGGTCGCGCCCTACTTCGACCTGTCCTTCCAGCACTCCGCGCCCGCCGTGCTGCGCTCCATGCGACGCTTCGGCGACACCGACCGCTTCCTGGAACTGCTCGACACCATCCGCAGCAAGGCCCCCGAGGCCGGCGTGCGGTCCAACTTCATCGTGGGCTTCCCCGGTGAGACCGAAGACGACCTCGCCGAACTGGAGCGGTTCCTGAACGGCGCGAGACTGGACGCCATCGGCGTCTTCGGGTACTCCGACGAGGAGGGCACCGAAGCGGCGACGTACGAGAACAAGCTGGACGAGGACGTGGTCGCCGAGAGACTCGCGCGGGTCTCGCGGCTCGCCGAGGAGCTGGTCTCGCAGCGCGCCGAGGAGCGAGTCGGACAGACGGTGCGCGTGCTCGTCGAGTCGGTGGACGGCGACGAGGGCGCGTACGGTCGTGCCGCGCACCAAGCGCCCGAGACGGACGGTCAGGTGCTGTTCACGAGCGGCGCGGACGTGAGCGTCGGCCTTATGGTCGAGGCGAAGGTGGTCGGCACGGAAGGCGTCGACCTGGTGGCCGAGGTGCTTCCGGGCTCGCTCGGTGCTCCCGCGTGTACTGAGGAGGCGGCCAGATGACGGGAGTCCCGGCATCCGCGGCGGGCGGCACCTCCGGCGCCAAGAGCGCGGCGAACGTCCCCGGCGTTCCCAGCGCCCCGGGCGCTTCCGGAGAAGCCCGGCCCGTGCGTGGTGGGAAGCTGGGAGCTGCCGCCGTCAACCAGGCCAGCCTCTGGAACATCGCGAACATCCTGACCATGGTCCGCCTGGTCCTCGTACCGGGCTTCGTCATGCTGATGCTCATGGACGGCGGGTACGACCCGGTCTGGCGGGCCTGGGCGTGGGCCGCCTTCGCCGTCGCCATGATCACCGACATCTTTGACGGCCATCTGGCCCGGACGTACGACCTGGTCACCGACTTCGGGAAGATCGCCGACCCCATCGCCGACAAGGCGATCATGGGGGCCGCGCTGCTCTGTCTGTCGTCTCTGGGCGATCTGCCGTGGTGGGTGACGGGAATCATCCTCGGACGGGAACTCGGGATCACGCTTCTGCGCTTCGTCGTCATCCGGTACGGAGTCATCCCGGCGAGCCGCGGCGGCAAGCTGAAGACCCTCACCCAGGGCACCGCCGTCGGGATGTACGTCCTGGCGCTGGAGGGTCCCCTTGCCTCTCTGAGGTGGTGGGTGATGGCTGTGGCGGTCATTCTGACCGTCGTGACCGGGCTCGACTATGTGAGACAGGCCATTGTGCTGCGCCGGCGTGGAATCGCCGAGCGCGAGGCGGCCGCGGAGGGAGCGGAACGTTGACTTCCATGGCTGCCGACGTGCTGCGACTACTGATCGTGAGGGGCGAGACGCTCGCCGTCGCGGAGTCGCTGACCGGTGGTCTGGTCGCGGCCGCCCTCACCGCGGCCCCGGGGTCCTCCCAGGCATTCAGGGGCTCGGTCACCGCGTACGCCACCGAGCTCAAACACCAGTTGCTAGGGGTCGACGCCACCCTGCTGGACGAGCGCGGAGCCGTCGATCCGCAGGTCGCGGCCCAGATGGCGCACGGCGTCCGCAAGGCGCTCGGCGCCGACTGGGGGATTTCGACCACCGGCGTGGCAGGCCCGGAACCGCAGGACGGCCAGCCCGTCGGCACGGTCCATGTCGCCGTCGCCGGGCCCTCCTCGACGGTTTCCGGCGCATTCGGTGGCGGAAAAGTGTCGTCGTTGCGGTTGAACGGCGGCCGGGCGGAAATCCGTATGGAGAGTGTACGGAGCGTACTCGCACTACTCCTTCAGGAGCTTGCGGGCGAACAGACCGGGAATGAGCGGGCACAGGATACGGAACAGAACGGGGGGACTTGATGTTTGCAGCCCTGAGTGAACACAACAGCGCTCCCCGCACGGCCGCAGCGCAAGGCGGTACGGTGGGGCGTGAAGGATGCGGCTACGCGGTCCGAGGAGGGAGCCACCGATGATTCTGCTCCGTCGCCTGCTGGGTGACGTGCTGCGTCGGCAGCGCCAGCGCCAGGGCCGTACTCTGCGCGAAGTCTCCTCGTCCGCCCGAGTCTCACTCGGCTATCTCTCCGAGGTGGAGCGGGGGCAGAAGGAGGCTTCCTCCGAGCTGCTCTCCGCCATTTGCGACGCGCTGGACGTACGGATGTCCGAGCTCATGCGGGAAGTGAGCGACGAGCTCGCCCTTGCCGAGCTGGCCCAGTCCGCAGCGGCCACCGAGCCGGTGCCAGCACCAGTGCGTCGACCCATGCTCAACTCCGTCTCGGTGGCGGGTGTGCCGCCGGAGCGGGTCACGATCAAGGCGCCCGCCGAAGCGGTGGACGTCGTCGCGGCGTGACGGCTCGTGTGAGGTTCGGCATGCGCCGATGAAGCAGTGAGCGAAGCGGGAGCCCCGGTCGGGGCCTCCAGGGATACCTGGGGGTGCCGGCCGGGGCTTCTGTGTTACTCGGGAGCTCCCGTTTGCCGGGGTGGTGGTGGGCCGTCATGGTGGAGGGGCGGGCTCGGGGGCGTGCGTGCGACTCGTTCGTACGGCCGTGACAAGGCGCACAGGGTCGTACGGGTGCACAGGGTCGTACGGGTGCACAGGGTCGTACGGTCGTCTCAAGAAATCGGAGCGTGCCGATGTACGTGGTGAAGAGTCCGCTGTCCGAAGCCGATCTCAAGACCGTCTCCGAGGCGCTGCAAGGGGCCCTGGTCGACCTGGTCGATCTCTCGCTCGTGGCCAAGCAGATCCACTGGAACGTGGTCGGGCCGCGCTTCCGCTCCGTCCATCTGCAGCTCGACGAGGTCGTGGACACCGCCCGGCTGCACTCCGACACGGTCGCCGAACGCGCTTCCACCCTCGGCGTCTCGCCGGACGGGCGGGCCGGGACGGTGGCCGCCAGCAGCGGGATCGGCAAGGTTCCCGACGGCTGGGTCAAGGACGCGGACGCGGTGGGGGCTCTGGTGGACGCGCTCGGCGCGGTCATCACCCGGATGCGGGCGAGGGTGGAGAGCACCGCCGAGGCGGACCCCGTGAGCCAGGACATCTTCATCCAGATCACGGCGGACCTGGAGAAGCACCATTGGATGTTCCAGGCCGAGAACGGATGACGGCGGCCGATGCGACCGGCCGGCGCGTGGCGCTTCTCTCGGTATGCGTGGGTGTGCCCTGACCGGTGGACGCGTCGGGGGCGTGAAGAGGGCGGTGTGCGGCTGCGGGGCGCATCAGGAGATCTGTGGGCGCGGTCCTCATGAGGGCGCCGTGCGTCCCTGTGCCGGTGGTGCGCCCTCTCCGGCCGTGACGAGGGCCGCCTAGCGTCGTTCTGGGGGCCCGGAGGCCTGGAGGTGGCGGCCATGCGGATAGTTCGCTGGGGGGCGGCTCTGGGGCTTGGTGCGCTGTGGTGGTGGGGCGTGCTGCGACTCGCGCTGGTGCCGGACGCCGGTGCGGTGGAGGGGGCGGTCGCGGCCGGCGGGTGGGGACTGAGTCTCCTGCCCGTGCACTGCGTGCCGAAGGAGCGGGCGCCGGAGCGGTCGGGGGGCGCGTCAGGGGGCGCGAGGGGTGGCCCGGCCCTGGGGAGTGCGGTGGGGGCCGCGATCACCAGGGCATGGCCACCCCGCCGTTCGGGCGGAGGATCTGACCCGTGGTGAACGAGGCGGCGTCGGAGGCGAGATACAGCACGGCGTGCGCGATGTCCTCGGGTTCGCCGACCCGGCCCAGAGGTGACAGCCGTGCCATCGACGACTCCGTCCGCGCCTGGGCCTCGCTGTCGTCGCGGTCGGTCATGGGCGTGCGGATCCAGCCCGGTGCCACCGCGTTGACACGGATGCCGTGCGGGCCGACCTCGGTCGCCAGGGTCTTGGTCAGCTGGACCACCGCGGCTTTGGTCACGCCGTAGCAGAGCAGCCCCGGACCGCCGGTGTCGACGGCGCCGGAGGCCATGGTGACGATGCTGCCCCGCGTCCTGTCGGCGATCATTCGTCGGGCCGCTTCCTGGCAGGCGTGGAGCACGCCCTTGAAGTTGACGCTCCATATCCGGTCGAGGTCCTCGTCCCGGGTCTCCAGCACAGGGCTGCTGTGCATGATCCCGGCGATCGCCGCCATCACGTGCACCTGCTCGCAGGCTGCCACCGCCCGCGCGAGCTGGGCGCGGTCGGTGACGTCGAGGTGATGGGTGTGCGCGGTGCCGTCGGCGGCCTTGATGAGGGTCACCGTCTCGTGCAGGCCCTGCGCGTCGCGGTCCGCACAGTGCACGCTCGCGCCCGCCTCGGCGAGCAGCACGGCCGACGCGCGACCGATGCCGCTGCCGGCGCCGGTGACGAACGCGGTGCGGCCGGTGAGGTCGTACGCCGGAATGGACATGAGGCGACGGTACGAGGGTTTCTGACGGAGCGTCAATTGATTGGACGAGGGTTTGGGCGTGGGCGTGGGCGTGTCGAGAGGGGAGTACCCGGGGCCGGGGCGGGGCCCGCCTGGCAGGTGGGGCACCAGTACGTGGGACGTTCGCGGGAGCCGTCTCCCTGGTCGGCCGCGCGGACGGAGGTGTGGCAGCGCAGACACGGGCGGGGGGCTCGGCCGTACACGAAGAGGTCGTGGCGGCGATCGCCCGTCGTGCTGCGGATCGGGCGGTCGCGGTTGGCTTCGAGGAGCTTCTTGGCGAGGGCCGGCAGACGGGCGGCGACGTCCTCGGGAAGGGCGCCGACGGGGAGCCAGGGGGTGACCCGGAGCAGGAAGCACAGCTCGCTCTTGTAGACATTGCCGATACCGGCGAGATTGCGCTGGTCCAGGAGGGCCTCGCCGAGGGGGCGGGTGGGGTCGCCCAGGAGGTTGACGAGGGCCTGGTCGGGGTCCCAGTCCGGGCCGAGCAGATCGGGGCCGAGGTGGCCGACGGCACGGTGCTCGTCGGTGGTGCGGATCAGCTCCAGCACGGGGAGGCGGTAGCCGACGGCCGTGCGGTCGCTGGTGCCCAGGATCGCGCGGATCTGGTGCGCGGGGCCGCCGCGCCAGCGCTCGCCGTCGCGGTACACCTTCCAGGAGCCGTCCATCCGTAGGTGGGAGTGGAGGGTCAGGCCGCCTTCGACACGGGTGAGGAGATGCTTGCCGCGGGGGGTCACGTCCAGGACGGTACGGCCGGTGAGGTCGGCCGTGGCGTACCTCGGGACCCTGAGGTCGGAGCGGTACAGGACTTTGCCGGCGAGCGCGGTGTGCAGTCGCCTCGCCGTCTGCCAGACGGTGTCGCCTTCGGGCATGGGTCAAGGGTGGCACGGTTTCGGGGGTCGGGGCCCGGGGCCCGGGGCCGACAGCCCGGCGGCCGTGGTCGGTGGGCCCGAGCGGGCTCCGGGAGGTCGTCCCCGGCTCCCCGCGTCCCCTCTGGGCCGGGAGCGGACGGGTTCACGCCCGGATGCGGAGGCCGCGCGGGGTCGCGATGAAGCCCGCTGCTTCCAGGAGGGGGCCGTGGGGGGAGGTGAGGGCCGAGGTGCCGTTCACGCGCTCCACCGTGACCGTGCCCAGGGAGCCCGCGCGGGCGGCAGCGGACAGGGCTTCGGCGGCCGGGCGGAGGCGGGGGTCGTCCATGGGTCTGGCGTCCGGGTCGGCGGGCCAGGCGAGCAGGGTCTTGCCGCCGCGCTCCATGTAGAGGGTCAGCTCGCCGTCGACCAGCACGACGAGGGAGCCTGCCTTGCGGCCCGGCTTGTGGCCGGCTTCGGTGGGCGGGTCCGGCCACGGGAGGGCCGCGCCGTAGGCGTTCGCGGGGTCGGCGGCGGCCAGGACCGTGGCTCGGGGGGACGGGGCGGTGCGGGTGCGGTTGGGGCGGGTGTCGGGGAAGTCGTCCCAGGGAGCCGAGGTCGGAGCTGAGCCGTGGTGATCGGGGAAATCACTCGGGGCGGGACCCGAGGGCTCGTTCCGGTCGCGGGCGTTGGCCACCGCGCGTAGGCGGTCCACGGCGCCGTCCATCGCGAACTGCGCAGCCCCGAGCCCCTCGACCACATAGCCCCGGCGGGCCTGACCGCTCTCCTCGAAGACGGAGAGGACGCGATAGGTCGCGGAGAAACCGCCCTCGACGCCCTCGGATGCCACGGCGCCTCGGGTCACGACGCCGTGACGGTCCAGGAGGGTGCGGGCCAGGGCGTGGGCGCGGACCGTCGGGTCGGGCTCATGGGCGGGCAGGAGGGACCAGCGGCCGGCGACCGTGGGTGGGCCCGTACGGGACTGGGGGCGTGCGGCGGCGGTCAGGGAGCCGTACCGGCCGCGCGGGACCGTGCGCTTGGCGCGGTGGGCGGTGGAGCCCGCCGTACGGCCCGAACCCAGGAACGAGCGCATGGGGGCGAGGGTGTCGTTGCTGAGCCGGCCCGACCAGGCCAGGTCCCAGATGGCGTCGGCCAGTTGGGGATCGGTGACGTCGGGGTGGGTGGTCGCGCGGACCTGGTCGGAGATCTGGCGGAAGAACAGGCCGTAGCCGCCGGAGAGGGCGCTCAGGACCGACTCGTGGAGCGCGGTCGGCTCCAGGGGGTGCGGGGGCGGCAGGAGGAGCGGGGCGGTGTCCGCCAGGTACAGCGAGACCCAGCCGTCCTTGCCGGGGAGGGCTCCGGCGCCCGCCCAGACGACTTCGCCGGACGTGGTGAGCTCGTCGAGCATCGCGGGCGTGTAGTGCGCGACCCGGGACGGCAGGACCAGCTTCTCCAGGGCGGAGGCGGGGACCGAAGCGCCTTGCAACTGCTCGATCGCACGCACCAGGCCGTCGATGCCGCGCAGCACATGCCCACCTCCCACGTGCTGCCACTGCGGCAGGAACTGGGCGAGCGCGGCGGGCGACACCGGCTCCAGCTCATGGCGCAGGGCTGCCAGGGAGCGGCGGCGCAGACGGCGCAGCACGGCCGCGTCGCACCACTCCTGGCCGATGCCGGCCGGATGGAACTCACCCTGGACGACGCGGCCGTTCGCCGCCAGACGGTGGAGCGCACCGTCCGTGACGGCCACACCGAGGCCGAAGCGGGCGGCGGCCGTGGCCGAGGTGAAGGGGCCGTGGGTGCGCGCGTACCGGGCGAGGAGGTCGCCGAGGGGGTCCTTGACCGGCTCGGTGAAGGCCTCCGGGACACCGACCGGCAGGGCTGTGCCGAGCGCGTCGCGCAGACGGCCCGCGTCCTCGATCGCCGCCCAGTGGTCGGCGCCGGCGATCCGGACGCTGAGGGCGCGGCGGGCTCTGGCCAGCTCGCGCGCCCACTGCGGCTCGGCGCCCCGCTCGGCCAACTCGGCGTCCGTGAGCGGTCCGAGGACCCGGAGCAGGTCGGCGACGCCCTCGGCGTCCTTGACATGGCGGTCCTCGGTGAGCCACTGGAGCTCCTGCTCCAGCTCGACCAGCACCTCGGCGTCGAGCAGCTCCCGCAGCTCCGCCTGGCCCAGCAGTTCGGCGAGCAGCCGGGAGTCCAGGGACAGGGCGGCGGCGCGACGCTCGGCGAGCGGGGAGTCCCCCTCGTACAGGAACTGGGCGACGTATCCGAAGAGGAGGGAGCGGGCGAAGGGGGACGGCTCCGGGGTGGTGACCTCGACGAGGCGGACCTTTCGGGACTCGATGTCGCCCATCAGCTCGGTGAGGCCGGGAACGTCGAAGACGTCCTGGAGGCATTCGCGGACCGCTTCCAGGACGATCGGGAACGAACCGAACTCGCTGGCGACCTGGAGCAGTTGGGCCGCGCGCTGACGTTGCTGCCACAGGGGGGTGCGCTTGCCGGGGTTGCGGCGGGGCAGCAGGAGCGCGCGGGCGGCGCACTCGCGGAAGCGGGACGCGAACAGCGCCGAACCGCCCACCTGGTCGGTGACAATCTGGTCGACCTCGCCCTTGTCGAAGGCGACGTCCGCCGCGCCGATGGGGGCCTGCTCGGCGTCGTACTCGGTGCCGGCCTTCATGGGTTCCTGGTCGAGCAGGTCCAGGCCCATCAGATCGGCGTCGGGCAGGCGGAGCACGATGCCGTCGTCGGCGTGCATGACCTGGGCGTCCATGCCGTACCGCTCGGAGAGCTTCGCGCCGAGGGCGAGAGCCCAGGGGGCGTGGACCTGGGCGCCGAAGGGGGAGTGGACGACGACCCGCCAGTCGCCCAGCTCGTCGCGGAAGCGTTCGACGACGATCGTGCGGTCGTCGGGGACGTGGCCGCAGGCCTCGCGCTGTTCGGCCAGGTAGGAGAGGACGTTGTCCGCGGCCCAGGCGTCGAGCCCGGCGGCCACCAGGCGCAGACGGGCGTCCTCCTGGGGGAGGGAGCCCACCTCGCGCAGGAACGCGCCGACCGCCCTGCCCAGTTCGAGCGGGCGGCCGAGCTGGTCGCCCTTCCAGAACGGCAGGCGGCCGGGGACACCCGGCGCCGGAGAGACCAGCACCCGGTCGCGGGTGATGTCCTCGATGCGCCAGGAACTGGTGCCCAGGGTGAAGACGTCCCCGACGCGGGACTCGTACACCATCTCCTCGTCGAGCTCGCCGACCCGGCCGCCGCCCTTCTTGGGGTCGGCGCCCGCGAGAAAGACACCGAAGAGGCCGCGGTCGGGGATCGTGCCCCCGGAAGTGACCGCGAGACGCTGGGCGCCCGGCCGTCCCGTGATCGTGCCGGCGACCCGGTCCCACACCACGCGTGGGCGCAGTTCCGCGAAGGCGTCGGACGGATAGCGGCCCGCCAGCATGTCGAGGACGGCGGTGAACGCGGACTCGGGGAGCGAGGCGAAGGACGCGGCGCGGCGGACGGTGGCGAGGAGGTCGTCGAACTGCCAGGTGTCCATCGAGGTCATGGCGACGAGCTGCTGTGCCAGCACGTCCAGGGGATTTCCGGGGACCCTCAGGGATTCGATGGCGCCGCTGCGCATCCGCTCGGTGACCACGGCCGACTGGACCAGATCGCCCCGGTACTTGGGGAAGACCACGCCCGTGGAGACGGCACCCACCTGGTGCCCCGCGCGGCCCACACGCTGCAGGCCGGAGGCGACCGAGGGCGGTGACTCCACCTGGACGACGAGGTCCACCGCGCCCATGTCGATGCCCAGTTCGAGGCTGGAGGTGGCGACCACGGCCGGCAGCCGGCCCGCCTTCAGATCCTCCTCGACCAGGGCCCGCTGCTCCTTGGAGACCGAGCCGTGGTGCGCCCGGGCCAGCACGGGGGGCGCCCCCTGGGCCGCGCCCGAGCCTCCCATCAACTCGGCCGGGGCGTGATGCTCGTCCAGGGGCTCGCCGGTGGCCCGCTCGTACGCGATCTCGTTGAGCCGGTTGCACAGGCGCTCCGCCAGGCGGCGGGAGTTGGCGAACACGATCGTGGAGCGGTGGGCCTGGACGAGGTCGGCGATCCGCTCCTCGACGTGCGGCCAGATCGACGGCCGCTCCGCCCCCTCGTTGCCGTCGGCCACCGGGGAGCCGCCGAGCTCGCCCAGATCCTCGACCGGCACGACGACGGAGAGGTCGAACTCCTTGCCGGACGGGGGCTGGACGATCTCCACCCGACGGCGCGGGGAGAGATAGCGCGCGACCTCGTCCACGGGACGCACGGTGGCGGACAGACCGATACGGCGCGCCGGCCTCGGCAGCAGCTCGTCGAGCCGCTCCAGGGACAGCGCGAGATGGGCGCCGCGCTTGGTGCCCGCGACCGCGTGCACCTCGTCCAGGATCACCGTCTCCACGCCCGTGAGCGCGTCACGCGTGGCCGAGGTCAGCATCAGGAACAGCGACTCGGGGGTGGTGATCAGGATGTCGGGGGGACGGGTGGACAGGGCGCGGCGCTCCGCGGCCGGGGTGTCGCCGGAGCGGATGCCCACCTTCACCTCGGGCTCGGGCATCCCGAGGCGCACCGATTCCTGCCGGATACCGGTCAGCGGACTGCGCAGGTTCCGCTCCACGTCCACCGCGAGGGCTTTCAAAGGGGACACGTACAACACCCGGCAGCGCTTCCTCGGGTCGGCCGGGGGCGGGCTCGACGTCAACTGGTCCAGTGCGGCGAGGAAGGCGGCCAGGGTCTTGCCGGAGCCGGTCGGGGCGACCACCAGCACGTCCGAGCCCTCGCCGATCGCCTGCCACGCCCCTGCCTGCGCCGCGGTGGGCGCGGAGAAGGCCCCCGTGAACCAGCCGCGGGTCGCGGGGGAGAAGCCGTCGAGGGCCCGATCTGCGGAGCTGACCATGCCCCCATCCTGCACCCGCCCACTGACAACGGCCCGGACCTGCGGAAACGGCGCGGGCCGAGGGCGGAGGAGGGAGGGGTGCTCGGGACCGCTGGGCCCCTCCGGAGAGAGGACGGCGCAGAATGGGGAGCATGGCGGGTTCGGCGGAGCGGGCGAGGCACTGGCAGTACGCGGAGTTGCCCGGCGTCGACCTGCTGCGGGCGAGGTACGTCGAGAAGAAGTTCGTGCGGCACACCCACGAGCACTTCGTGATCGCGGCCATCGCCGACGGCGTCGAGGTCTTCCACCACGGCGGCGCCGACCAGTACGCGGGCCCGGGCGCGCTGGCCCTGGTCAATCCCGACACGCCGCACACCGGCCGGGCGGGTGTGCCCGAGGGCTGGCGGTACGGGGCGGTCTACCCGTCACCGGCCGTGGTGGCCGGGATCGCCGCTGAGACCACCACGATCCGAGGGACCCCCGGCTTCACGAGCCCCGTGCTCGACGATCCGTACGCCGCCGGCCTCGTCCACCGGGTTCTGCGGGCCGTGGACGAAGGCAACGCACTCGCCGCGGACACGTTTCTGCGGGTGGCCGTGACCCGGTTGCTGCGCCTGAACGGCGGGCCGCTGCCCCAGCGTGCCGTGCGCACGGCCGGAGCCCCCGTCGCGGCACGCGCGCGTGCATTGCTCGAGGAGCGGATGGCCGACCCACCGACCCTGGAGCGGCTCGCCGCCGACCTGGGCACCAGTCCCTTCGCCCTGCTGCGGGCCTTCCGCGCGGCGTACGGAATGCCGCCGCACACCTGGCTGACCGACGCCCGAGTCCGCCGGGCCCGGGCCCTGCTCGACGCGGGCACGGCTCCCGCCGAGGCCGCCGTCGCCGTCGGCTTCACCGACCAACCGCACCTCAACCGCCACTTCAGCCGCATCGTGGGTGTGCCTCCCGGCGCGTACCAGCGGGAACGCGCGGGCGGTGGCGCCGACGGGCGCGAGCGCAAGAACGTACAAGACCCACCAGGGCGGTTGTTCGTAGCGTCCGAGCGTGGCGACTGAACAGACAGCTCAAGCAGAGACCTATGACGGCGTAGGCGTCGGCGTGGGCGGGAAACCCGACAGAGCGGTGGTCCGGGACGCCCTGGGCGTCGGGGTCGCGGTGGGACTGTCCGGGTTCGCCTTCGGGGTGACCTCGGCAGGCAGTGGGCTCAGCCTGCTGCAGACCTGCGCGCTGAGTTTGCTGGTGTTTACCGGGGCGTCCCAGTTCGCCCTGGTGGGGGCGCTCGCGGCCGGCGGCAACCCGTTCACGGCGGCCGCCGGGGCCTTTTTCCTGGGTGTGCGCAACGCGTTCTACGGGCTGCGTCTCTCCCAGCTACTGGCCCTCCCGCGCACGGTGCGGCCGTTCGCCGCCCAGTGGGTCATCGACGAGACCGCGGCCGTCGCCCTCGCCCAGCCCGCGAGGCGCGCCGCCCGCGTCGGCTTCACCGTCACCGGGCTCACCCTCTACGTGTTGTGGAACCTCACCACGCTGTTGGGCGCGCTCGGCGCCGAGGCCATCGGCGACACCGACGCCTGGGGCCTGGACGCCGCCGGGCCCGCCGTCTTCCTGGCCCTTCTCGCGCCGATGCTGAGGACCACCGCCGAGCGGGCCGTCGCGGGCATCGCCGTAGTCCTGGGGCTCGGTCTGCTGCCCGTACTCCCCGCGGGGGTGCCGGTCCTGGTGGCCGCGGCGGCCGCGCCCCTCGTCCTCTGGGCGGAGGGACGTCGCGTGGCCGGAGGCCGACCGGCAGGCCGACCGGAGGATGGGCCGGAAAACCGGCCGGAGGACCGGAACGGTGGCGGCATTGACAGCGAACGGGAACGGGGGCAGCCCACGGGGCGGGCGGATAGGCAGGACGGCCGACGACGGGACCGACGGATCGAGCGACAGGACGACCGACAGGACGACCGAGGGGGAGAGGGCCGATGAACGTGTGGATCGCCATCGTCGTCACCGCCGTCGGCTGCTACGCCGTCAAGCTCGTCGGCCTACTGGTTCCCGAGGGCGTCCTGGAACGGCCGCTCGTCCGGCGTCTCGCCGCCCTGCTGCCCGTGGCACTCCTCGCCGCGCTCACCGCCCAGCAGACGTTCGCCGACGGGCGGGTCCTGGTGCTGGACGCGAGAGCCGCGGGGCTCGCCGCAGCCGCCGTCGCGCTGCTCCTGCGCGCTCCCTTCCTGATCGTGGTGGCCGCTGCGGTGCTCGTGACGGCGGGGGTGCGGGCGATGACCGGCTGACACGGCCATCGTGCGGCACGCGCGCGTGGACTCTTTCGCACGGCAACGCGCGTGTGCGCGCCCTCAGCCGATCGGCCGCCCGTAGGCCCGCAGCGTCCGCAGCGCCTCGATCGTCACGATCGGGCGGCTCTCCATGGCCGTGCTCGGGGCCCACTGGCGCCAGCGGATCGGCCAGCCGCCGTCCTCCGTCTGCTCGCTCTCCAGGAAGTCCAGGGAGCGGGCGATCTCCTCGTCGGTGAACCACGCGCGCGCGAGCGATTCCGGGGTGCGGGCGAAGTCGTGGGGGTAGTGGTGCTCGCCCGGCGCGTATCCGGCGGCCACGGGGTAGTCGTTCGGCCGCCCCGGGTCCAGCGTGGCGAGCCGGTGATCGCGCACCAGGCGGCCGAGCCGGTCGGCGGCCGCCTGGGCGCGCGGGCGGTCGGGTACGGACTCCAGGAACGCCACGGCGGCGTGGACCTCGTAGGGGTGTGACTTCTTCAGGGACTCGACCGCCTGCCAGCAGAAGTCGGTGGCCCGGAACAGCCACGCGTGCCACACCTGATTGCGGTGCAGGAGGCCCACCACCGGCCCGGTGGCCAGCAGGTCGCCGGGTGGGTCGTCGACGATCGGCACGAACGGGGCCGCCGGATAGCCGTGCTGGCTGGGGTGCACCGCCGGAAGAGCGCCGTCCGGGGTGGACACCGAGGTCAGATAGCGGCACACGCGCTCCACACGCTGCCCGCCGCAGCGTCCGATCGAGTCCAGGACACGCAGCGCGTGCCCGGTGTGCAGCGGCTGGCTCACCGGTCCGCGCAGGTCCGGTTCGAGTCCGTGGCCATAGCCCTCGTCGGCGTTGCGGTAGGCGGCCAGCGCGGTCTCGACCGCATCGGCCTCGCCGTCCAGAAAGTAGTACGCGAAGCGACGCTGCTCCAGCACGCGCGCGGTCAGCCAGAGGAACTGCTCCGCGCGGGCGAGCGGGGTGTGCGCGGGGGACGACGAGGGGAGTGGGGATGCTCCGGTTTCGGCCATGGGTCCGACCGTAGGGCGGAAAGCGGTATCGGAAGGCCCTCCCGGCCAGGCCCACCCCCTGGGGCGGATACTGGACTCATGCGGTTGACGGTCTTCTGGCAGCGGATGGCGGATCACTTCGGTGAGGGGTACGCCGACACCTTCGCGCGCGATCATGTGATGTCCGGCCTCGGCGGGCGCACCGTGCACGAGGCGCTGGACGCCGGCTGGGAGGCCAAGGACGTGTGGCGGGTGGTGTGCACGACGATGGGCGTTCCGTTCGAAAACCGCTGAAACCGCCCGCTTTCCACCAAGTGGTCGCCGGTCGTCGCCCCGGAGGATCCGGGGGCGGGGACAGATTGTCGGTGGCGTGGGCGAGACTTGCTCCGTGGCACCCACAGACGAGACCGCGCAGTTCGAGCACGAGGCGTCCCTACTCGGCACGACACCGCCCACCCGGCCCCCGGCCGGTCCGGGACCCGGTGCGGTGACGAGCGCCCGCATGCCCCGCTGGCTGCCGCGCGCCATGGTGCTGGCGCTCTCCCTCATCGCGGTCTTCCAACTGGGTAGCTGGGCGTTCCACCAGCTCATCGGGTTGCTGATCAACATTCTCATCGCGTTCTTCCTCGCGCTCGCGATCGAGCCCGCGGTGAGCTGGATGGCCTCGAAGGGCCTGCGCAGGGGCTTCGCCACCTTCCTGGTCTTCCTGATCACGCTGGTCGGCGCCGCCGGGTTCGTCACCCTGCTCGGCTCCATGCTCGCCGGTCAGATCATCAAGATGGTCGAGGACTTCCCGGCGTACCTCGACTCCGTCATCAGCTGGATCAACACCACCTTCCACACCGAACTCAAGCGCGTCGACATCCAGGAGGGGCTGCTGCGCTCCGACTGGCTGCAGAAGTACGTGCAGAACAGCGCCACGGGCGTCCTCGACGTCTCCGCGCAGGTTCTGGGCGGCCTGTTTCAGCTACTGACGATCGCGCTGTTCTCCTTCTACTTCGCCGCCGACGGCCCACGACTGCGGCGCGCGCTGTGCTCCGTGCTGCCGCCCGCCAAGCAGGCCGAGGTGCTGCGCGCGTGGGAGATCGCCGTGGACAAGACCGGCGGCTATCTCTACTCGCGCGGTCTGATGGCGCTGATCTCCGGCACGGCGCACTACGTCCTGTTGCAGTACCTGGACGTGCCCTACGCGCCCGCGCTCGCCGTCTGGGTAGGTCTGGTCTCGCAGTTCATCCCCACCATCGGCACGTATCTCGCGGGTGCCCTGCCGATGCTGATCGCCTTCACGGTCAACCCCTGGTACGCGCTGTGGGTCCTCGTCTTCGTGGTCATATACCAGCAGTTCGAGAACTACGTGCTGCAGCCCAAGCTGACCGCCAAGACCGTCGACATCCACCCGGCCGTCGCCTTCGGATCGGTCATCGCGGGCACCGCCCTCCTCGGTGCCGTCGGCGCGCTCATCGCCATCCCAGCCATCGCGACCCTCCAGGCCTTCCTAGGCGCGTACGTGAAGCGGTACGACGTCACCGACGATCCCCGGGTGCACGGGCACCGCGGACGCGGATCGGGCAATCTCCTCGCCCGCCTGAGAAGGCGCCCGCGTCGGACGGAGGGCGAGACGGCCGACGGCGACGTCCTCATACGCGTGCGCAGGCGACTGGAGGAGAAGCTCGACCACAAGCGGGGCGCGAGACGCACGACGGACGATCCGGCGAACGCCCCGCAGGGCGACGGCTCCCCGCGTCGTGACGCCGAGTGTCCGGACGGGCAGGAGGACGTCAAGCGTCAGGACGGGCAGTCCGGGAGCGAGGGACCCGGGCCAGAGGAAAGCGTCGGCCCCGAGAACGGTGCCTCCTAGCGCCACCATCGGTCGCCCAGGAGGGTGTGCCGCAGCCCTTCCACCGGAGCCGCAGCCCTTCCACCGGAGCCGCAGCCCTTCCACCGGAGCCGCAGCCCTTCCACCGGAGCCGCAGCCCTTCCACCGGAGCCGCAGCCCCTCCACCGGAGCCGCAGCCCTTCCACCGGAGCCGCAGCCCCTCCACCGGTGCTGCGGCACCGCGCCGGGGCTGCGCACCCCTTGCGTGAATCCCCGCTTCCGGAAGTCCTCCCGGACGCCGAGTGGTGCGCTTGACACCAAATTCGAACATCCGTTCTTATGGGGGCTCCGGCGAGACCTGCGGCGGGAGTCCGGCAGGGTTTTCGTGGAGAAGTGCCCGAGTTATCCACAGGTCGGGCGGGCGTCGGGGCCCATTGTCAGTGGCAGGCGTTAGCGTCTTTCACGTGAAGCGATCGACACAAGCAAATCGGGTGGAACCCATGGCAGGAACCGACCGCGAGAAGGCGCTCGACGCCGCGCTCGCACAGATTGAACGACAATTCGGCAAGGGCGCTGTCATGCGCATGGGCGAGCGGTCGAGGGAGCCCATCGAGGTCATCCCGACCGGGTCGACCGCGCTCGACGTCGCCCTCGGCGTCGGCGGCCTGCCGCGTGGCCGTGTGGTGGAGATCTACGGCCCCGAGTCCTCGGGTAAGACGACCCTGACCCTGCACGCGGTGGCGAACGCCCAGAAGGCCGGTGGCCAGGTCGCGTTCGTGGACGCGGAGCACGCACTCGACCCCGAGTACGCGAAGAAGCTCGGCGTCGACATCGACAACCTGATCCTGTCCCAGCCGGACAACGGCGAGCAGGCCCTGGAGATCGTGGACATGCTGGTCCGCTCCGGCGCCCTCGACCTCATCGTCATCGACTCCGTCGCCGCGCTCGTCCCGCGCGCGGAGATCGAGGGCGAGATGGGTGACAGCCACGTCGGTCTGCAGGCCCGCCTGATGAGCCAGGCCCTGCGGAAGATCACCAGCGCGCTCAACCAGTCCAAGACCACCGCCATCTTCATCAACCAGCTCCGCGAGAAGATCGGCGTGATGTTCGGTTCCCCGGAGACCACGACCGGTGGCCGCGCACTGAAGTTCTACGCCTCCGTGCGCATCGACATCCGCCGCATCGAGACCTTGAAGGACGGCACGGAGGCGGTCGGCAACCGCACCCGCTGCAAGGTCGTGAAGAACAAGGTCGCGCCGCCCTTCAAGCAGGCCGAGTTCGACATCCTGTACGGCCAGGGCATCAGCCGCGAGGGCGGCCTGATCGACATGGGCGTGGAGCACGGCTTCGTCCGCAAGGCCGGCGCCTGGTACACGTACGAGGGCGACCAGCTCGGCCAGGGCAAGGAGAACGCCCGCAACTTCCTCAAGGACAACCCCGACCTCGCCAACGAGATCGAGAAGAAGATCAAGGAGAAGCTGGGCGTCGGTGTCCGGCCCGAGGAGCCCAGCACCGAGCCGGGCGCCGACGCGGCGGCTCCCGCCGCACCTGCCTCGGACGACGCCGCCAAGTCGGTACCGGTCCCCGCTGCCAAAACCCCCAAGACCAAGGCCGCGGCGGCGAAGAGCTAGTCCGTGACACGCAGAACGGACTGGACGGACTGGGACGAGTACGCATACCCCAGTGCCGCCGAGAGCCGGGGGCGCGGGGGTACCGGAGGGGGCGGGCGAGCCGCCGAGGACGGGTACGGGTTCGTGCCGCACGACGAGACGCCGTCGTACGGCACGGAGGGGCCGCACGGCGGCGCGCCTCACGGCGGTGAGCCTTCCGAGAACGGGCCTTACGTGGACCGGCCTTATCCGGGCGAACCTTACGCGGACGGTCCCTACGCGGACGGCCCAGACACGGACGGGCCGCACGGGGACGGGCCCTACACGGGTGACGGTGGCTCCGGTCGGTGGGAGGGCGGCTCGCGTTCCCGTGCCGGCTCGGCCGTCGGTGCCCGTCGGTCGGGTGGCGGTGCCGCACGTGGTGCGGACGGTGGGTCTCGTAGGAGGCGTGGCGGCCGCGGCGGTCGACGGCGTGGGTTCGGGGAGACGGGGGTCGGCCCGGACGGCGGGGGGCCGCAGGACGGGGGTTCGTCTTTCTCGTCGAGGGCCGAGAAGGAGGAGTCCTCAGGGGACCCGGCTGAGCGGGCGCGGGCGATCTGTCTGCGCCTGCTCACCGGGACCCCGCGTACCCGCAAGCAACTCGCGGACGCCCTGCACAAGCGCGAGATCCCCGAGGACGTGGCGGACGAGGTGCTGTCACGGTTCGAGGAGGTCGGGCTGATCAACGACAGCGCGTTCGCGGACGCCTGGGTGGAGTCCAGGCACCACGGCCGGGGCCTGGCCCGGCGAGCCCTGGCGCGGGAGCTGCGCACCAAGGGAGTCGACTCGGCGCTGATCGACGAGGCCGTTGCCCAGCTCGACACCGAGCAGGAGGAGGCAACCGCGCGCGAACTCGTCGCCCGCAAGCTGCGCTCCACGCGAGGCCTCGACCGGGATAAACGCCTCCGCCGTCTCGCCGGCATGCTCGCCCGCAAGGGCTACCCGGAGGGCATGGCCCTCCGGGTGGTCCGACAGGCGCTGGAGGAAGAGGGGGAGGACACGGACGGGCTGGAGGATGAGGGGTACTGAGCGGGCAACCTGACGGGACCGTCAGGCCCCGTCCTCACTGCCAGTCGGCGGGGCGCTCCACGTGCTCCAGGCGCAGGACCTGTCCCGTGCGGCTGTAGCGGCGGATGCGGGGCAGGGGCGGGTAGTAGGCGTGGACGGAGATGGCGTGCTCCTCGGTGGATTCGTTGAGCACCTCGTGGACGTGGTGGCGTCCGAAGGAGCGGCCTTCGCCGGCGGACAACGGCCGCTCGCGGTCGACGCCTTCGGTGAGTTCCAGGGTCTTCCAGCCGTCGGTGGGCAGGCGGGCGGCGAGCGAGTACTCCCTGAGCTCGCCCGCCGCGGTGACGAAGGCGCCCACCGAGTCGGCGTGGTCGTGCCAGCCGGTTCCGGTGCCGGGCGGCCAGCCGATGAGCCAGGCCTCGCTGCCACCCGGACCGTCGAGTCGCACCCAGGTGCGCCCGCCGTGATCGAGCGGAAGCGAGGCGATCAGCTCGGCGTCGGCGGCCGTCCGACGTGCGAAGTCGAGCAGTTCCGCCTGTGTGGGGGCGGAGACGGTCGGTACGGAGGCGGGAGGAACAACGGGGGACACAGACACGGGTACCGTCCTGAGATGCGTTCGCGTAGGAGCGCGCGGAGGCACAGAAGCGGCGCGCGCGGGATGACGAGCAAGGCGAATTCAGCAGGAGGGGCGACACACGCAGCCCGCGTAGCGGACAAGGTCCATGTGGACCCTTCGCCACAGGCGCGTAGAGGTGTCGGTCACGGTCCGGAGTACACCATGACAGTGTGGAGTGGTCAACTGACCGTCACTATGTGGACACACAGTGACGGTCAGCCGGAGGGAGCACGGGCGAGTTCAGCGTGAACCGGCAGCCGCCCCGGTGGTCTCGGTCTGCGGCCGCGCCCCGCCCAGCGCCACCTCCGCCGCCGTGTACAGGTCGGCCGGGCGGACGCCGTTCAGGGCGGTGACGAGGTGGCCGTCGGGACGGATGAGCAGGATGGTGTGGGCGGCCGCGCCCGGGTAGGTCTCGGCGACCAGTAGCTCGGCGGGGTGGGGCAGGGCGGCGACCGCGGCGGCGAGGCGGGGCATGATCCCGGCGCTCATCCAGTGCTTGCGCTCCCAGACCCCGGTCCCGGGTGCGACCAGTAGGACCAGCAGCGCCCCGCGTCCGAGCCGGTCCCGCAGAGGGACGAACGAACCGTCCTCGGCGGTCACCTCCACGTCGACCACCTGGTCGCCCGGCACCGTGTCGACGGGAGCCTCCGAGGCGGCGGGCGGAGGCATCAGCGGCGAGTCGGCGTACGCCCCCGGCGCACCCAGCGCCCCGCGCCCCAAGTGGCCGTCCGCGAGCAGCGCGTCATGGCCCCGGGCCGAGCCGGGGACGTACGACCGCAGGCCCTTGCCGCCGCGCAGCAGGGGCAGCACCTGGTCGGCGGCGCGCAGTCGGGCGGCGACGACCGCGCGCCGCTCCGTCTGGTAGCTGTCGAGCAGTGCCTCGTGGGGTCCGTGGTGCCAGGCCAGGGCCAGCTTCCACGCGAGGTTGTCGGCGTCCCGCAGCCCCTCGTCGAGACCCTGGGTGCCGAGTGCCCCCAGCAGGTGCGCGGCGTCCCCGGCGAGAAAGACCCGGCCGACCCGCCACCGCCGGGCGAGCCGGTGGTGCACGGTGTGGACGCCGGTGTCCAGCAGGTCGTACGGCGGTGTGGAACCACCCGTCCAGCCCGCGAGGGTCTCGCGGACGCGGGCCACGAGGAGTTCGGGCGTCACCAGGTCCTTGCCCGGCGGCAGCAGCCAGTCCAGACGCCAGACGCCCTCGTCGAGCGGCCGTGCGGTCACCTCGCCACCGGAGGGGCCCGAGGTCCGCCACGGCGGCATCCGGTGCAGCAATGCTTCGCCGGGCCAGGGGAGTTCCGCGCGCAGGGCCGCGACGGCGTGCCGTTCCACCGCCGTACGGCCGGGGAAGCGGATGTCCTGGAGTTTGCGGACGGTCGAGCGCGGACCGTCGCAGCCGACCAGGTAACTGCCCCGCCACCAGGTGCTCTTGGGGCCGCGGGTGTGGGCGGTGACGCCGGACTTCTCCTGCTCGATGGCGTCGAGGCGACTCTCCACGGCGACCTTGACGAGCCGTTCGCCTGCGATGGCGTCGCGCAGCGCGGAGGTCAGGACGTGCTGGGCGATGTGGAGAGGGGGGAGGTCGGCAGAGGCCTCGACGACGTCCTCCGGAACGCCCCGCCGCCCCTTCGCGCCCTCCCGGTCCGAGACCTCCGTCTCGTCGGAGTCGGCCTGCCCGAACCTGACCTGACGCATCACCTGCTTGCGCCGCATCGACCGCCATCCGGCCCAGCGGAACCCGGCCCGTGAGAGCGGGACGCCGGACAACCGTTCCAGCAGCCCGGCGGTGTCGTCATGCAGCACGACCGTCCGCGCGAGCCGCTGCTCGTCCTTCCCTGGCCCCTCGTCCAGGACCACGGACGGCACGTCCTGGCGCGCCAGCGCAAGGGCGAGCGTGAGCCCCACGGGCCCCGCTCCGACGATGATCACCGGGTCCACGGCGCGGCGCTCCCTGCCCGACGTGACGTCCCGGCGGACGTGGGTGAACAGAAAGTTGGAGCAGGGTGCACGATCACAGAACGTATGCAACCCATTGCCGGTGCTTGCGTCAAGTGACGGAGGGCAGTGGCGATCATGCCACTGCCCTCCGGGGACTGAATCGGGGGACATCCTGGGCGGATGTCCCCCGATCATCTGTCAGTTGCCGCCGCCCCCGCCGCCTCCGCCGCCTGCATCCCCCATGCCGACGCCGCCGAAGGCGCCTCCCGCGCCGGTCGCTGCCGTGCCCTCGACCGCAGCCGGGCCCAGCACCGCTCCGGTCGACTTCTTGCCCCGCCGCAGCCGCTGCTCCAGCCAGCTCGCGAAGCTGGTGATGATGAAGTTCAGGACGATGTAGATGATCGCGACGACGACGAAGCTGGGTACGACGTTGGCGTACACCGCGGCCAACGTCGCGCGTCCGCTGAGCAGTTCGGTGAAGCCGATCATCACGCCGCCGAGCGCGGTGTCCTTCACGATGACCACGAGCTGGCTGACGATGGCCGGCAGCATCACAGTGACGGCCTGCGGCAGCAGGATGGTGGACATCGTCTGGCCCTTGCGCAGGCCGATCGCCTGGGCGGCCTCCGTCTGGCCCTTGGGGAGGGCGAGGATGCCGGCGCGCACGACCTCGGCGAGCACCGAGGCGTTGTACAGCACCAGGCCGGTGACGACCGCGTAGAGCTGCCGTTGCTCGGTGGTGACGTCCATCGAGCGAGCGATGATCTCGTTGGCGAACAGCATCAGCAGCAGGACGGGGATGGCCCGGAAGAACTCGACCACCGTACCGGCCGGGATGCGGACCCACCGGTGGTCGGAGAGACGCGCGATGCCGAAGAGCGCACCGAGAGGAAGCGCGATCACCATGGAGAGCGCCATGGCCTTGAGCGTGTTGGCGAGACCGGGCAGCAGATACGTCGTCCAGGCCTCGGAGGTGACGAACGGCTTCCAGAGCTTCCAGTCCAGCTGGTTCTTGCTGTCCAGCGCCCGCCAGAGCCACCACGTGAGGAGGGCCAGCAGGACGACGAAGACCACCGTGAGGAGCACATTGCGCCGTTTGGCCCGGGGGCCGGGGGCGTCGTAGAGAACGGAACTCATCGCTTCACCGCCAGTCGCTTGCTCAGCCAGCCGAGGAGCAGGCCGGTGGGCAGGGTCAGAACCACGAACCCGAAGGCGAAGATCCCGCCGATGAGCAGTGTCTGAGCCTCCTTCTCGATCATGCCCTTCATCAGGTAGGCGGCCTCCGCCACACCGATCGCGGCGGCCACGGTCGTGTTCTTCGTGAGCGCGATCAGTACGTTGGCCAGCGGGCCGATGACCGAGCGGAACGCCTGCGGCAGCACGATGAGGCCGAGGACCTGGTTGAAGCTCAGTCCGATGGCGCGTGCCGCCTCGGCCTGGCCTACGGGCACGGTGTTGATTCCGGAGCGCAGCGCTTCGCAGACGAATGCCGCGGTGTAGGCCACGAAACCGAGAATGGCGAGCCGGAAGGCCTGGAGCTTGACGTCGCCCTCCGCGCCCATCGTCACTCGGAAGATGTCGGCGAGGCCGAGCGAGGTGAAGACGATGATGACGGTCAGCGGGATGTTTCGCACGACGTTCACGTAGATGGTGCCGAAGCCGCGCATCAGGGGGACGGGGCTGACGCGCATGGCCGCCAGCAGGGTTCCCCAGATCAGGGAGCCGATGGCTGAGAGGACGGTGAGCTTGACCGTCATCCAGAACGCACCCAAGAAGGTTGGGTCGTCATAAGTTGAAAGGAAGTCGAACACTGTCTCCCGCGCTTCCGGGTGTGTGGCATACGTGGCAGGCACAGCGCGCCGCCGCCCTCACCGCGCCTTGCGGCGGGCGGCGGCGCGACTGCGAGAACCGCGCTGGTGGCGGTTACCCGCTTACTTGATGTCGCCGATCTTCGGGGCGGGCTCGTTCTTGTAGTTGGCCGGGCCGAAGTTCTCCTTGACCGCGGTCTCCCAGGCGCCGTCGCTGACCATCTTCTCCAGGGCGGCGTTGATCTTGTCCACGGTCGCGGTGTCGCCCTTCTTGACGCCGATGCCGTAGTTCTCGTTGCTGAGCTTCAGGCCCGCGAGCTTGAACTGACCCTTGTAGTTCTCCTGCGAGGCGAAGCCCGCGAGGATCGAGTCATCGGTCGTGACAGCGTCCACGGCACCGCTCTGCAGGCCGGCGATGCACTCCGAGTAGCCGCCGTACTCCTTGAGCTGGGCCTTCGGAGCGATGTCCTTCTTGACGTTCTCCGCCGAGGTGGAGCCGGTCACCGAGCAGAGGGTCTTGCCGTTGAGGTCCGTGCCCTTGGCGATGTCCGAGTCCGCCTTGACCAGCAGGTCCTGGTGGGCCAGCAGGTACGGGCCGGCGAAGTCGACCTTCTTCGCGCGCTCGTCGTTGATCGAGTAGGTCGCCGCGATGAACTTGACGTCGCCGCGGGCCAGCGCGTTCTCGCGGTCGGCGCTCTTGGTCTCGACGAACTCGATCTGGTTGGGCTCGTAGCCGAGTTCCTTGGCCACGTACGTGGCCACATCCACGTCGAAGCCGGAGAACGAGCCGTCGGGCTCCTTCAGGCCGAGGCCCGGCTGGTCGTACTTGATACCGATCTTGATCTTGCCGCCGCCGCCGGAACCGGAGCCGGTGTCCGACCCGTTGTCGTTGCCGTTGTCGCCGCCGCAAGCCGTGGCCGTGAGGGTGAGGACGAGGGCGGTGGCCGCTGCGGCGGAGGCCTTGCGAAGGTTCATGGTGAACATCCTTTGCGTGGTGAAGAGATGCGGACCGTGATGGTGCGGGTGTCGTGGGCCGGCCTGCGGCCCCGGCAGGCCGTCAGTGGTGCAGGATCTTCGAGAGGAAGTCCTTGGCCCGGTCGCTGCGGGGGTTGCTGAAGAACTGGTCCGGCACAGCCTCTTCGACGATGCGGCCGTCCGCCATGAAAACCACCCGGTTGGCGGCCGAACGGGCGAAGCCCATCTCGTGGGTGACCACGACCATGGTCATGCCGTCCCGGGCGAGTTGCTGCATGACTTCCAGCACCTCGTTGATCATCTCGGGGTCGAGCGCCGAGGTCGGCTCGTCGAAGAGCATGACCTTGGGGTCCATGGCCAGCGCACGTGCGATCGCGACACGCTGCTGCTGGCCGCCCGAGAGCTGCGCGGGGTACTTGTCCGCCTGGGTGCCCACACCGACCCGGTCGAGCAGGCTCCGGGCCTTCTCCTCGGCCTTCTTCTTGTCGGTCTTGCGGACCTTGAGCTGTCCCAGCATCACGTTCTCCAGCACGGTCTTGTGTGCGAAGAGATTGAAAGACTGGAACACCATGCCGACGTCGGCCCGCAGCCGGGCGAGGGCCTTGCCCTCGGCGGGCAGCGGCTTGCCGTCGATCTGGATGTCTCCGGAGTCGATCGACTCCAGGCGGTTGATGGTGCGGCACAGGGTGGACTTGCCGGACCCTGAGGGTCCGATCACCACGACGACCTCGCCCCTGGTGATCGTCAGATCGATGTCCTGGAGTACGTGCAACGCGCCGAAGTGCTTGTTGACGCTCTTCAGGACGACCAGGTCGTCGGCCGCGGGCACCGCGTCCTTGACCACCGAAACTTCGGTCATCGCTTTCTGGCTCCGTCCCTTTCGGTTTCGGAGGACAGTAGTGACCGCCGACGACCAGCGTCATTACATCTGAGCGAGAATTGAGCATAACGATCTGGTAGCCGAACGGACACGGCATGTGACCGGTCCGTGCGCGGTGTTTCGGCTGGATAACGGAACCCGCGCGGAACCCGCACGGCCTTGACGGCGTCCTCCCTCATCAGTGTGACTTCCCATGGCCGCGTGCGCGCGCCCCGAGATGCGCTTCCGCGTAATGTGTGCCAGCCAAGGCGAACGAACGGGCGAATCGTCACCGCTGTTGTGGACCGTCAGAGCCGTGGACCGACAGGGCCGTGGACCGACAGAACCGGAAGGGCCGGACATGAGGCTGCTCCTCGTAGAGGACGACAACCACGTCGCCGCCGCCCTGTCCGCGGTCCTGGCCAGGCACGGCTTCGACGTCACCCACGCCCGCAGCGGCGAGGAGGCGCTCCAGGCGCTGGTCCCGGAGGGCAACGGCTTCGGGGTCGTGCTCCTCGACCTCGGCCTGCCCGACCAGGACGGATACGAGGTCTGCGGCAAGATCCGCAAGCGCACCAGCACCCCGGTGATCATGGTGACGGCCCGCTCCGACGTGCGGTCCCGGATCCATGGCCTGAACCTCGGCGCCGACGACTACGTGGTCAAGCCCTACGACACCGGCGAGCTGCTCGCCCGTATCCACGCCGTCGCCCGCCGCCGGGCCCCCGACGAGGCCGCGGTCCCCGGTGACACCGGGCTGCGCCTCGGGAACGTGCTCATCGAGCTGCCCACCCGCCAGGTCAGCGTGGACGGCTCGGTCGTCCAGCTCACCCGCAAGGAGTTCGATCTGCTCGCGCTGCTGGCCCAGCGGCCCGGGGTGGTCTTCCGCCGGGAACAGATCATCAGCGAGGTGTGGCGAACCAGTTGGGAAGGGACCGGGCGCACCCTGGAAGTGCATGTCGCCTCCCTGCGGTCGAAGCTGCGGATGCCCACCCTGATCGAGACGGTGCGCGGGGTCGGCTATCGGCTGGTCGCCCCGACGCCGTAGCGTGCCCGCGTGCGCACTCGTCTTCTTCCGCTGCTCATCGTCCTGATGGCCGCCGTGCTGCTGGCACTCGGCATCCCGCTGGCGGTGAGCCTCGCGGCGGCGCGCCAACAGGAGGTGGTCGTCGACCGCATCGACGACACGGCGCGGTTCGCCGCACTGGCCCAGTTCGTCACGGAGTCGCCCAGCGGTTCCCGGACCAGCGGCACGACCGACGGCCGCCGGCAGACCCTGCAGCGTGAACTCGATCAGTACTTCCGCGTGTACGGCATCAGGGCCGGTGTCTTCTACCGAGCCGGAAACGGGCGGGCCATGGCCAACGCCCCGTACAACTGGGAGGTGCCCACCGAGGGCGAGGGGCTCGCCGCGTTCGAGGAGGCGCTCCTGGGGCGCCGCCCGCACAACCCCGAGCAGGTGTGGCCCTGGCAGCGCGGCCGGCTTGTCGTCGCCTCCCCGGTCATCCACGACGGCGACGTGGTCGCTGTCGTCGTCACCGACTCGCCCACCGATCACATGCGCTCCAAGATCCTGCGTGGCTGGCTGGTCATCGGAGTCGGCGAGTTCGCCGCGATGCTCCTCGCCGTCGGCGCCGCGCTGCGGCTGACGGGCTGGGTCCTCAAGCCCGTACGCGTCCTCGACGCCACCACCCACTCCATCGCCTCCGGACGTCTGAAGTCGCGGGTCGCCGTGGCCAGCGGGCCGCCCGAACTCCGGCGCCTGGCACGGTCGTTCAACGAGATGGCCGACAACGTCGAGGACGTCCTTGAGCAGCAGCGCGCCTTCGTCGCCGACGCTTCTCACCAACTGCGCAACCCGCTCGCCGCGTTGCTGCTGCGCATCGACCTGCTGGCCCTCGAACTGCCCGAGGGTAACGAGGAGATCGCCTCCGTGCGCACCGAGGGCAAGCGCCTCGCCCAGGTCCTCGACGACCTGCTCGACCTGGCCCTCGCCGAGCACGCCGAGGCCGATCTGCGGCTCACCGACATCGGCGAGCTGGCCGCCGAGCGGGTCGCGTCCTGGTCGCCGGTCGCCGACGACAGGGGTGTGACGCTGGTCGGCGACTGCCCCGCCACCACCGCCTGGGCCGACTCGGTCGCCCTGTCCAGCGCCCTGGACGCGGTGATCGACAACGCGTTGAAGTTCACGCCCGCCGGGGGCCGCGTCGAGGTCCGGGTCGCCTCGAACGGCGTCTCCTCTACGGTCGTCGTCACCGACGGGGGCCCCGGACTCAGCGACGAGGAGCTGGAGCGGGTCGGCGACCGCTTCTGGCGCAGCACCGCGCACCAGAACATCAAGGGCTCGGGCCTCGGGCTCTCCATCTCCCGGTCACTGATCGCGGCGGGCGGCGGGGCCATCGCTTACGCCCACCACGAACCCCACGGGCTGAAGGTGACGGTGACGGTGCCCAGGGCGCGCCCGACGGAGTGAGAGGGCCCAGGGCGCGCCCTACGGAGTAGGGGGCCGCCTCGGGCGGTGAGAGGCCCTCGCGGGTCTCGGACCGCCTGCCCGCGCCTCCCTGCGCCTCCCCACGCCTTCCATGCTTCCCAGGCCTGGCGAAGGTGCATCGGGTCTCCTGGCACTGGCGCGGGCGCGGGCGCGGGCGAGGGCGCCTCGAGCCCGGGCGTCTTTCGGCCCCTACGGCTTGACCGACTGGTAGTACTGCTTGGCGCCCTTCTGGAGGAGCAGCGGGTCCGTGTAGATCGCGGTGCGCAGGTCCACAAGCTGGGCCGCGTGCACGTCCTTGCCGATCCGGTCCCGGTTCTTGATGACCATGCGGGTCAGCCACTGGGTCAGCCGGGGATTCATGTCCTCGCGGGTGATGAGCAGGTTCGCCACGGTGATGGTGGGCACGGTGGAGCCCCGCAGGATGGTCGGGTAGGCGTCGGCGGGCATCACGGAGGCCCGGTAGTGGAGGAAGGAGTCGTCCTCGCCGTGCAGCTTCGCCACGAGCTCGCTGCCGATCGGGACGAACCGGTACTCGTACCCCGTGGCCGCGAGGTCGGACAGGCCCTTCGTGGGCAGTCCGCCCGACCAGAAGAAGGCGTCGATCGTTCCGTCGCGCAGTGCGTCGGGGCTCGTACGGATGGTGTCGGGCCGCGACCGGATGTCCTTGTCGATGTCCAGCCCCTCCGCCGCCAGCACCCGATCCGCTATGAGCCGTACGCCGGAGCCCTCGGGACCGACGGCCACGCGCTTGCCCCGCAGGTCAGCGACGGAGTGGATCGGCGAGGTGACGGGGACGACCACCTGCACGTAGTCGTCGTACAGCCGTGCCAGGCCGCGCAGCTTCCCGGCGCCGGGCCTGTTCTCCTCCAGGTACGTCTGCACGGCGTCGGCCGCGGCGATGGCGAAGTCGGACTCACCGGTGGCCACGCGGCTGACGTTCGTCTCGGAGCCGTTGCTGGACTGCAGTTCGATCTTCAGGCGTGGCATGTCCCCGGCGATCGCGGTCTTCATCTCCCGGCCGTACTGCTGGTAGACACCCCGGTCGGCTCCCGTACTGAGGGTGATCGTCCCGCTCGGGGGCTCCTCGTTCGGCCACAGCCACCACGCCAGCAGTCCCAGGACCACCAACGAAGCCACCGAGCCCAGCATCGCGTGCCGCGTGTCGATGCGGGGGATTACCTGGACCATGCGACGAGATCCTGCCAGGTCACGATGCCGGGAGCCAGGGTCGGCCGTATCCGGTGCGAGGCTGTGACCTCGCATCGGGTACGCGTGCGGGTGTGGAAACGGCTGCGGGCGCGTCGGTGGGTGCGGGCGGTGTGCCGATGAGAAGGCAGGGTGCCGGCCCTGCCTTCTCATCGGCCCGCCGGGAGGGCGTGGTCAGCGGCCGGTGGCCACCGCCGTGCGGAGGCGGTCCAGCTCCTGGTACATGACCTCGCCGGGGCACTCTGTCGCCATCCAGTCCCGGTGACCGCTGATCTCCGCGACCTCCTTCTGCGTGCCGTTGACCGGGTTGGTGTACGTCACGCGGGCCTGCGGGTCGACGCCGTGCAGCCGCACCAGCACCTTCACCAGCCGGGTGAGCGACTGGCGGGCCGCCTCCTTCGGGCCCTGCTCGGTGAAGGTGCCCAGCAGGGCGATGCCGAGGTTGCCGGAGTTGAAGCCGCCGACGTGGAAGGCGGTCACCACCTTGCCGTCCTTGTCGTGCGCGGGCAGGCCGTCGTCGCCGGAGTAGCGGCCCTCGTAGACGCGGCCATCCTCGTCGATGAGGAAGTGGTAGCCGATGTCCCCCCAGTCGTTGGTGACGGCGTGCATCTGGTAGATGGCGCGGACGGTGGCGGCCGGGTCCGGGTCGTCGTTGGTCATGGCCGTGTGGTGCACCGTGATGGTCTGGAACGGGTAGAACGCGGTCGGCGAGTTCTCCGTGCCGTCCGCCTTGAAGCGCAGCGACTCGTCGGCGCCCCAGGCGGCCCGGGTCAGGTACTGGACACCTCTGACACGCGTGGGGTCGCTCGGGACCTTCACCCTCCGGTCCGGTCCGTGCTGGCAGTCGAGCGCCAGCGAACGCAGGCCGGTGGCGCCGTCGGGAGCCTTCAGCTCGTAGCCGGCGGCCTGTCCGGCCGAGATCAGCACACCGCCGCCGTTGGCCACCGAGCAGCCGCCGTCGCCGAGCGAGCGCCAGCCGCCCTCGCCGCCGTCGGTGTCCCGCAGCCGGATGCCGCCGCCGACGGTCGCGTCGGTGCCGCTCCAGCGGACAGCCAGGTGACTGATGGGGAAGGCGGCCTCGACGGGTGCCTCGCCGGTGGCGGCCTCGCTGCGGGTCTTCGGGAAGGTCTCGGTGGTGGTGCCGGCCTTGGTGTCCTCGGCCTCGGTGTCCGCGCTGCCGGAGTCGCCGGTCGTGGCCATCACGGTGGGGGTGATCACAGCGCCGGCCGCGACCGCGCCGACGGCACCGATCACGGTACGACGGGTCACCCGCGACTTGGCGCGGTGGGTGGGGGAGGTGGGGGGAACGCTCACGATGGGTCCTCAATCGCTCGGGGTGTTACTTGAAGACACAAGGAGGGTACGGAGGCCGGTCACCGGTCTGACAGGCACCCCCGGTTACCGATGAGTCGTCAATGTTTCGTGAAAATAAGGTATTTGATGCCGTTCGGAGGTGTAGAGGTCATACGGAGCGTCAGGGCCGTTCGTGGTGGACGCGACTGTCGGGGCGGGCGAGCGGGTCGCTAGGGTCGCCGGATGAGTTCTTCTCCCGCTCGTCTGGTCCGTGAGTTCCACCGTGCCTTCGGCCTCGACGCCCGTACCGCGCCCACCGAGGTCTCGCCCGAACTCGCCGCCCACCGCGGCGAACTGCTGGCCGAGGAGGCCGCCGAGGTCGCCGAGGTGGCGGTCGACGGCCCGCTGGACCGGCTGGCTCACGAACTGGCCGACGTGGTGTACGTGGCGTACGGCACCGCCCTTGTCCACGGCATCGACCTCGACGCGGTGATCGCCGAGATCCACCGCTCCAACATGACGAAGCTGGGCCCCGACGGCAGCGTCGCCCGCCGGGCCGACGGCAAGGTGCTCAAGGGGGACCACTACCGGGCCCCCGATGTGTCCGCGGTGCTGCGGAAGCAGGGGTGGGCCGGGTGAGGACCCCGACCGGGCGGTGGCTGCTCAGAACCGGCCGGAGAGGGACTCGTCGTCCGAGTCGGCGGCCACGGCGGTGACGGAGTAGAGGTCACGCCCCGCGTCCCGCCTGCCCTGGGCGTGGTTGTACTGGACCTTGAAGACATAGGTGCCGGGGCCGAGCGTGACACCCGACTTCAGCGTGATGACGTACCCCAGTTGGTCGCTGGTGGAGTTCTGGCCCACCGCCGCCTTGTCGCCCAGGGAGGTCCAGACGCCGGTGCTCGACACACCGCCGGTCTGGATGACGCGGACGACGACCTTGAGCGAGCTGAGCGGCTTGGTGGACTTGACGGTGACGACGCTCTGGTCCCAGTAGTCGTTGGAGTCGGCCTCCACGCTTCCGTCCGCCCAGAGATAGCCGGATGTCTCCTGCGACTCGGTGTTCTGGGTGGTGCTGCTCTTCTTCGTCTGGGTGTCCGTGGAGCCGGAGGTGCCTCCGCTGTTGCCGTCCGAGCCGGAGTCCGAGCCGGAGCCGGAGTCCGTGCCGGGGGTCGGCTGCGCCGCCCCACCCGCCGCCGTCCCGGCGCCCGCTCCGCCGGAGACGGGGACATAGACGACCTCGGGGCCGTCCTTGCCCTTGCCCTTGTCCTGTTCCTTCGGCGACGGGACGACCACCGCCTTCTTGGTGTCGGCGGCGGAGGACTTCTCCTTGGCGGGCTCCCCGGCCGCCGTGGTCACCTTCTCGGCGGAGCCGCTGTCCCAGTCGATGGCGGCCACGGCCATGGCGGAGCCGACGATCACCAGGACCGCTGCGGCGGAGCCGCCGACCGCTTTCCACACCCGGCGGCCGGGCAGGAACCCGCGGAGCGGGGTACGGGTCTTCCGGGCGAACAGGTCGGCGAACTCGCCTGCGCTGCGTTCGCTGGGGGTGGGCGTGTGCGGCATGGAAGCTGTCCTTAGAAAGTCGTCCGTGGGAGGTTGTGCGCGGGGGCGTGCGCGGGGGGTGCGGCGGGCGGTGCGGGGTGGTCAGAGGCTCTGCGGGATGTCCTCGGGTTCGAGCGTCATCACGTCGGACTCCGTGGCCTCGGGCAGTTCGGCGATGCGGTAGGCCTGGCGCTCCGTCATGGCCTGGAAGAGCTGACGGGCCGTACGGCCGTTGCCGAAGCCCCGTTCGCGGGGCATCGCGTCGAAGCGGGCGGTCAGCGCCTCACGGGCGTCCGGGGTGAGTTCGTACTGGTGCTGGGCGGCCTGGTGTTCGACGATGCTGACCAGTTCGGCGCTGCCGTAGTCCTCGAAGAGGAGGGTGCGGTTGAAGCGGGAGGCGAGGCCGGGGTTGGAGCGGACGAACACCTCCATCTCCTTGAGGTAGCCGGCGACGATCACCACCACGTCGTCGCGGTGGTCCTCCATCAGCTTCAGCAGGGTGGCGATGGCTTCCTGGCCGAAGTCGTTCGAGCCGGCGTACTGGGCGAGGGAGTACGCCTCGTCGATGAACAGCACGCCACCGTGGGCCTGTTGGAAGACACGCGTGGTCTTGGGGCCGGTGTGGCCGACGTACTCGCCGACCAGGGCCGAGCGGTCGGCCTCGACGAGGTGCCCGCGTTCCAGGAGGCCGACGGCGGCCAGGATGCGGCCGTAGAGCCGGGCGACGGTGGTCTTGCCTGTGCCCGGATTGCCGGTGAAGACGAGGTGGCGGCTGAGCGGGGGCGGGGCCAGACCCATCTCCTCGCGGCGGCGGACCATCCGCATCAGCTTCACCAGCGAGGAGACATCCTGCTTGACGCGGTCCAGGCCGGCGAGGCCGTCGAGTTCGGCGAGCAGGTCCTCGATGGTGTCCTCGGGGGGCGCCTCCGTCTCCCGCGCGGTGGTCCGGGGGTCCGCGCCGGGGCCGGCGGCCGACAGGGACTGTTCGGCCCCGGTCGGCAGGGACGGGTTCTTCACGTCGCGGGACACGCAGTCGTCGAACACCGGGCGGGCGCCCTTCTCCAGGGCCACGTCCTCCTCGGTGTCCCGGACCACACAGCCGCGCAGGACGGGGGCGCCGCCGGACGACACGTGCAGCGCCGGGAAGGCCGTGCCGTCACTGCCCGCACCGGCGAAGACACAGTCCTCGAAGGTGCCGCGGGCCCTCTCACCGACGAACAGGCTGTTCTTGCCGGTCCGCGCCACCGTGACGGACCGGACCCGGGGCTCGGCCTGCGGGCCCACCACCAGACCGGAGCCGGCCGCGTCCCGGACCGTGCAGCCCTCGACGCTGGGCGTGGCGCGTTCGCCGATCACCAGTCCCGCCGTTCCGGTGCCGCTGATCCGGCAGTCCCGCAGCACCGGGGTCGTCCCCGTGCCGCAGGAGATCCCGGCGCGTTCGGTGTCCGTGACGTCGCACTCCTCCAGGACCACCGATCCGGTCGACTCGGTGGTGATCCCGGACCGGCCGCGCACCACGGAGAGGCCGCGCATGCGGGCCTCGGCCGCGCTGTCGATCCGTACCCCCGACAGTCCGCAGTCCATGACACGGCCGCCCTCGACGGTGAGCCCGGCGCGGTCGGTGGCCCGGATCCCGTGCTCCGCCGTCGACGCGATACGGCACGCCGTGAGCGTCACCCGGGAGTCGTCACGGGCGTGCACCGCGCTGAACGAGCAGTCCGTCAGGTCGCCGGCGGCCATGCGGACCTCGGAACGGTCGCCCGCCAGCAGCCCGTTCGCCCGGCTGCCGGTGACCGACGTGCCCTCGGCGGTCAGCCGGGCTGAGCCCCGGGCCACCAGACCCGAGCCGTGCGCCCGGACGACCTGGCAGTCCACCAGCTCCGCGCGGCTCTCTCCGTCGGCGCTGACACCGGGGCCCGAGCCGTCCCGCAGTCGGCAGTCGAGCAGCGTCACATCGCCGTTACCGGACACGGCGACGCCGTCCGTACCGGTGCGCAGGATCTCGCAGCGGACGAGCAGGACGCCGCCGCCGTCCACGCTCTCCCGGTCCCGACGGTCCTCCGGCCGGGCCGAGCTGCCCAGCACCCGGACACCCTCGGCGGCCGTATCCACCACCCGGCAGTCCAGCGCGGTGACCGTCGCCTCGTCCTCCACCAGCAGGCCGCTGCGGTCCGGCCCGGAGATCCGGCACTCGCGCAGCACCGCGCGCGCGGCGCCCCGTACGCGGACACCGGACCCGCCGACCCCCCGTACGGTCAGTTCGGTGGCCTCGGCGACGCACCGCGTGCCGATGACGACTCCGGTGCCCTGGACGTCCTCGACCACGACCCGGGTCAGCCGCGCCGCGCCGGTGGTGTTGAGGTGCACGGCGGCCAGTTCGGTCCGCGACACCCGGCAGTCCGTCAGTGTGAGCGACGCGTCGCCGCTCGCCTCGACGCGGCCGCCGGAGAGCTCGCAGCCCTCCAGCTCCAGCTCGCCCGCGCGGGTCAGCACGGCGGGCAGCGCCGGATCCTGGCCGGTCAGGGCGAGACCCTCGACCCGTACGCCGGGAGCGGTGACCTCCAGCACGGGTCGGCCGGGGGACGCGGCGAGCAGCCGTACGGCGTGTGCCGGGCCGCCGTCGGGCAGAAGACGCACCGCTCGGTCGATGAGCACCTGCTCGACGTACTCGCCCGGGGCGATACGGATCTCGTCGCCGTCGCGGGCGGCACGTACGGCGGAGGCGATGCTGCGGTGCGCGCCCCGGCCTCTGAGGGCGACCCGGTGCACAGTCGCGGTGGGGGTCACGGGAACTCCAATCCGTCGGCGAGCAGGGCGGCCGGATCCGAGGCCGGTTGCTGCGGTGCCGGTGCCGGCGCTTGTGGTGGCGTGGTGGGTGTGGTCGTGGGGGTGGTGGTCTTCGGCGCGGCCGGGAACGCTCGGCCGGGGGAGGGCAGATCGCCGCCGTTCTTCTTGTCCCACTCGGCGATCAGCCAGTTGATGTACCTGGTCAGCGCGGCCTCGCCCCAGTTCAGGCCCAGTTCGGGCAGGCCGCCCTTGTGGAAGACCCGGGCGCCGGTGGTCAGGTGGAAGGCGTTCTTCGCCAGACCGGTGGTGACACCGCTGAAGGCGGAGGCCCCCGCGCCCCACAGACCGGCCAGCAGGGCGTCCGCGCCCTTCACCTCGTGGCCGTTGACGCCGAAGACCGACGCGCTGATGGCGTTGCTGACGAAACCGCTGAGCGCGCCGGTGGCGATGCCCACGGTGTTCGCGTAGGTGGCGTTGCGCCAGCGGGTCGGCTTCTCCTGGGCGGCCCAGTCGGTGGACCAGTCGTCGGTGTTCGAATTCATCGACTGCTTCGGGTGCCCGCCCCAGTCGCGGGCGCCCATGCTGGTCTTGAGGTAGCCGAGTGGGGTGCGGTTGTAGAGGACGTTGAGGCCGCCGCTGAAGGTACCGCCGACCGCGCCGTTGAGCAGCGCCTTGTAGACATCGACCGGGGTGAGGCTGCCGTTGCCGGTGGTGGCGGCGGTGATGGCGAGACTGGCGGTGAAGTCGGTGACGAAGCCCATGGTGAACGAGGTGAGCGCGCTGCGCAGTTCGCGCTGCCACACCGGCATCTCGGCCGAGACCCCGTCCCTGACCCCGGTGAGGACACCGTGCCACGGGTCCTGGACCTCGCGCAGCAGACCCAGCGCCTCGATCTCCGGGCCCCGGAAGTCGGTCTCCCGGCCGATGAGCCGCCAGCCGGTGTCACCCGCCATCCCGACCCCGTCGCCCATGCGGGGCAGCGCCCCCGCCAGACGCTCGGGGACGAACGCCGGGCCGGAGGTGCTCAGCCGGCCGAAGGCGTCGGTCTTCCAGACCCGTCCGGTGAAGGTGCGCTGCTCCACCAGCAGGCCGTCCTGGAACTCACGCCACTGCCCCCACTGCTTGTCGACCTCGCGGAACCGGCCGGGCACGCCGTCCACGGCGACCCGCTCGCGGAACACCTTGCCGAGGTCGTACTCCTTCCAGACCTGCGTGTTCACCTGGACCGTGCTCGGCGGCTCGAACCGGTGGGCCGCCTGCGCGAGCAGATCGCGCAGCGAGCCGGTGGTCGGCAGGGCTGTCGGGGGCGCCGTGGGCTCCGGGGACAGGATCTTGTAGTCGAATTCGCGGACCCGGCCCCCGGCCTCCCGCTGTCTGACCACCTGGCCGTCGACGAGGTCCCGCCAGCGGCCGCCGCCCGCGACACCCTCGTACACCCGTGTGCCCTCGGAGTGGACCGTGCCGTCGGCGGCGGTCTTGGTCCACTTCCATGAACCGTCGGGCTGCTTCACGGCGTCGACCCAGGAACTTCCGATGTCGGTGGCGTTGCGCTCGCGCACGACGTTGCCGAACCCGTCCAGGTCGACGAACGAGTCGTCCCAGGTCTTCGAGTAGAGCGAACCACGGTTCTGCTTGCGGACGCCTTCGGCGATCACGGTGGCCGGATCGTCGGCGGAGGACGCCTTCCAGGTCCACGAGGTGCGGTACGGGCTGCCGGACGCCTCGACGATCACGCCGTCGATCAGGTCCCGGCGGCCGGTGATGTGCAGCAGGGAGTTCCTGTCGACCCAGGTGCCCGCGTTGTCGTTCAGCGAGAGGTCACGGGTGGACGGCGCCTCGAACAGGTACTCGCGGCTGTCTGGGCCCTCGCTGCGCATGCGGACCCGCTCGACGCCGTTGTCGTCGGTGAAGAGGTCCCGCCAGCGGCCGGTGCCGTCCACGTGCCGGGTGCCGGTGGTGCCGCTCGTGGTGTCGCGTCACGACAGTTCGTACGAGCCGCCCGAGCGGTACTCGGGGAGAGGCGCCCAGCGGGTGGGGTCGTCCGCGCTGCGGCCGATCTCGACGATGTTGCCGTTGTCGAGCTTGCGGGTCTCGCGCACGACACGGCCGTACTGGTCGATGTCGATCCAGTTGGCTCCGGTCGGGTTGAGGCGGACACCGGTGATCTGCGTACCGTCGGCGGCGGTCTGGGTCCAGTGGCTGACGCGGTGCAGCGAGTCGCCCGCGAACAGGTCGCGGAAGAAGCCGTCGAACGGGCTGCGGCCGGCCGCGCTCTTCCACAGGAACGCGGGCGGACGCATCTCGGAGAACCGTCGCACCATCAGGCTGCCGCCGTCCGACAGCGTCTCCAGGCTCTTGACCTGGGCGTTCGCCAGTCCGTGGCCGGTGTACGCGCCCATGTCGATCCGGCCGCCGGCGGGCGCGTACCCCGGCACCACCGCGAACTCCTGGTACATGCGGGAGCCGTGCACACCGCCGAACGGCCAGGTCGAGCCCCGGCGGTGGGCGACCGACTCCAGACCGGTCGCCGGGTCGAGGAAGGTGTCCCGGAAGCCGACGTGGTCCCAGTTCCAGTGCCGGGTGCCGGACAGCGACTCGGTGCCGTCCTTGGCGAAGCGCTGCCAGGTCCATTCGCCGCCTGGGCCCTTCTCCGCCCGGACGAGGCCGCCGTCGCCGGCCTTGGTGTACGTCCGCACGTCACCGGCGTTGTCCAGCAGCCGGCGCCAGGAACCGGAGGGCACGTCGTGGAAGGTGCGCATGTCGGCGTCCCCGATGCGCCGGCCGTGCCTGAACACGTCACCGGAGGCGTCGAACTCGGTCCAGCGGGCCTGGCCGAAGCGGTCCCGGGACAGGTGCAGGACGTTGCCGTTCCTCAGCGTCTCGCGTTCGAACAGCGTGACCTTGCCCGGGTCGGCACCGGTCAGCCTGAACTGCCCGGTGCCGGACCGCTCCACGGTCGCGGTGTCGAAGCGGCCGGTGAACGGGGTGCCCGAGGCGTCAGTGCGGACGGCCGTGCCGGAGACATGGTCGATCCTCCAGAGATCCCCGGTGGGGACGCCGCCCTTGCCGCGCACCGCGACCGTCTCCTCCAGCAGGGTGCCCGCCGGGTCGAACACCGCCCGTTCCAGCGGGTGGGCGCCGTTACCGGTGGGAATCAGCGCGATCCGACCCTCGTCCAGCAGGTCGACTCGGGTTCCGCTGAGTTGACGGCCGGTCGGGTCCAGCACCTGGGGCACGCCACCGGGGGTGTCGACGTCGAAGCGGAGGATGCCACGGTCGGCGGGCAGCCGCACGTCCCGCAGGACGGCGACGCCGTCGGGGCCGTAATGCCAGGTGGTCCTCCCGGCGGCGTCGGTGAGGCTGAGTCCGCCGGGTACGTCGGTGCTGGGGGCGAGGGTGAAGCCGTCCGCCGTGCGGGCACCCACGAAGTCGAACGAGTCGGGTGTCCAGGGACCGCCGTCCGTCGCCCGGCCGGTGACACCGACCCTCAGTCCGTCCAGGTTGCTCGGCCCACCCCTGAGGAACACCTCCTGGTAGCGGAGTTCACGGTCCGGGCCGAAGCCCAGCGCCACGTCCGACGGGGCGTGGTGGACGGTGTGGTGGCTGCCGCCGGGCCCGCCGTGCGGGGTCGGGGTGACGGTGAAGTCGCCGATGACACGGCCGCCGGCGCCCTGGGCGACGGACTGGAGGTCGTCGACGAGGGTCGCCGGTGGGAGGCCGAGATAGTCGTCGAGGGCGGTGGCGGCGTGCCGGTGCAGTGTCTGGTGAGCCTGGACGGTCAGCAGCCGCTGGTCGTCGAGCAGTTCGGGACGGAGCGCGAAGCGGTCGGGTGAGGCGGTCGCGTCGTCGGCGAGCCCTGGGAGTCGGGGCAGGTCCGGTGAGGGGGCGGCGTGCGAGTCGAGCGCCCTGTGCGGGAAGTCGATGGCTCCCGCGGTGTCGGACAGGTGGGTGAGGGAGCCCCCGGGGGCCGCCCGAAGGCTGGAGGCCTCGCCGAGGGTGAGGTCGAAGATCCGCGCCATGTCGATGTCGCCCAGCACGTCGCTCTCGGAGGCGAGCGGAAGCTGACCGCCGCTTCCGATGCCGTCGCCGAGGTCGTCGAGTCTGGTCGGTGGCGTGTCGGGGGCCGCCTCGGTGAAGCGCAGGAAACCGGAGCCGTCCTGGTCGGGGAGGTCGCGGTAGGCGAGGCGACCGCTGTGGTCGAAGTGGAAGCGGGAGCCGGTGACCGAGTCGGTCACCGTGAAGCCTTGCGGCAGCCGTCCGGAGAGCGTGCCGCCCACGGGGTCGAGCCGGAAGGAACCGGTGAGGTTCTGCGGACCGGTCAGTTCCAGGACCCGCGTGGTGGCGCCGCCCGTTCCGGGGGCGGTCGTCACCTTGACCCCCAGGCGGGACGGACCGTCCAGGCCCGGCAGTGTGAGCGGCAGCTCCCGCGAGTGCGTCAGGCCACCGGGTTCGAAGCGCCACACCGCGGCGGGGCCGTCGGGGCCCGGCATGGGCACGCGCACGGTCAGCTCGGTCAGCGTGCCGGAGGCGTCCCGGACCGGCGTGACGGTGGCGCCCGGGACGGGGGCTCCGTCCTGGCCGGTCACCCGGATCGGACGGAGCGCGTCGTCGGTGAAGCGCAGCGAGAAGTCGGTGCCGGTCAGCGGCAGTTCCCGGTGCTCCAGACGCCCTGCGGCGTCGAACTGCCAGCGCACGCCATCCTGCGGGCCGGTGGTGGTGAAGCCACCGCCCTCCCGCACGGTGACCAAGGCATCCGGCAGCCGCGCCGGCCCACCCTGGGCGGTGAAGTCCAGCACCTCGACGCGTACCGACGCCGGGGCGGCGTCGGTCGCCGGGATCTCCGTGACGCGCAGCCGCAGCCCGGCCACCTCGTCCAGCCCGGACAGGGGAACCTCGCGCACCGAGGGCACGAGTGGGAGCGGGGAGTCGAGCGACCGCACCCCCAAGGGGATGGAGGTGCCCGGTTCAGGGGTGGGTGTGTGGGGGAGGGTGACGTCCGTTGCGGGGGTGGTCCGGGGGAGGGCGACGTCCGGGCCCTCGGTGCTCCTCGGCAGGTCGATCCCCGGTGTCTGTGGGGTCCGGGGCAGGTCGGCCGGGGGCACGTCCGGGCTCGTACGGGGCAGGTCGGCCGTGGGCATGCCCGGGCTCGTACGGGGCAGGTCGGCCGCGGGCATGTCCGGGCCCGTACGGGGCAGTTCGACCGCGGGCATGTCCGGCCTGCCGAGGTCGGCCATCGGCCGGGTCGCCCCGTCCGGCAGCGACCCGGCACCGACACGCGGGGGCACCGGTGGGACGGGGGCAGACGGAACAGAGGGGGCGGACGGGATGGAAGATGCGGAGGGTGCAGAGGGGGCCGGCGGGACAGAGGAGGCGGATCGTGCAGAGGGGACGGCCGGAGCCGCAGGGACGGCCGAAGCCGACGGCACGGCGGGGGCCACCCGTCCGGCGGTGATGTCCTGCCAGGTCTGCGGATGTCGCAGGCTGATCCACTCGGCCTTGTGACGGGCCGCCGCCATCCTCAGGATCGCGTCGGTGCCCTTGCTCTGATGGATTCGCCCGGCGTCGGGATCCCTGGGGAACTCCGTGCGGTACCAGTCCGCGAAGGCGTCTCTGTTCTCCGGCCCGGAGACGAACTCGTTGATCCTCCGAACGCCGGCCACCCGGTTCCCACCCAGTTCCGCCAAGGGGTCGGTCACCACGGAAACAGGGACCTTCTCCTGCGGTACGGCGCCCTTCAGCTCGTCCGGGAGGGAGCGGAACTCGAACAGCAGGGCGCGTTCTCCACCGACGGTGGCGTTGTTGATGCCTCGTCCGGCCACCTCGTTGCCGTTGAGGATGTACTGCCTCGCCGCGTTCCAGACCGACTCGTCACCGAGGGCGGGGGCCTCGCGCAGGAGTTTCAGCGTCACGGCGCGGTCACCGGGCGACAAGGAGTCGAGGACCAGGCTCGGCCTGGTCCTGGGCAGTACCGACCACTCGTTCTTCACCACCGGGTCGGTCAGACCGCGATAGGGCGGTGCTCCGGCCCAGTTCTCCATGGGAATGCCGTGCCTGTGCACCAGGTCGGAGGTGAAGTCGATGACGGACTTCACATAGGTGTACGCGTTCTCCACCTGCTCGGGCGCGTCGAGCGCCTCCCGGGCCAGCACCGTCCGCAGAGCGTCGTCGTCGCGGAAGGCGGGCTTGTACCAGTGGGCATGGTCAGCGAGCAGTCTCAGCTCCTGCGTGGCACGGGAGCCGAAGTCCACGGCTCTGATACCGATCGTGGCCTGCTGCTGGGTGGTCGGCATGGAAACGGAGGGAAGGCCTTCGAGTTCCAGGCCGGTCCCCGCCGCGATGACGTGCCGGTCGCTCGTCACCTGCAGCCGGTAGAGCCCGTCGGGGCTGGTCATCGACTCCAGCGGCCGGTGGTTGTGCACGCCGAGCCGGTCCTTGAAGACATCGAGCAGCCACTGGGTGGCGTCGTTGCGGGCGCCGATCGCCACCTCGTCGCCCAGGCGGGAGGGATAGGTGATCAGCTCCACGGTGTGCGTCTGCCAGTTGCCGCGCTGCGCCATCGTGAGGTCCGCGGGGTTGGCGTACGCGCCCCTGCTCATGTCCTTGGTGACCATGAGCAGGGGTTCGTCGGTGTCGACCTTCGACACGAAGGCGAAGGTCCGGTCCGCGCTCTCCGGGAGTGCGACGACGAATCCGCCGAGTTCGCTCTCGGTGCCGATGGAGGGGGCGGGGAAGGACGTGTCGAATCCCGGTGCCACCGCCCGCGAGGGCCGGGTGGCCACCGGCACTCCGGGCGCGTGCGCAGGGGGAGCGGCGGCGGGAACCGGTGGCGGAGCGACGTGGGGCGGGACGGGCGGAGGCGGCGCGACCTGGGGCGCGACGGGCGGAGGCGGCTCGACGCGAAGCTGGGCCGGAACGGCCAGATCCTCCAGGGACACACGCTCGCCGGTCGGGAGTGGTCCTGTGACATCGCTCGCCGCATCGTCCAGGACTCCGGCCCCGGGGGTGGACGCCAGAGGCAGCCGCTCCGACGGGGCGCCGCCGAGAGAGTCGAGGGCCGTCACCGGGCGCACTGTCGTTTCCGGCACCGTCGTCCCGAACGTGTCCAGCCGGGGCCTCGGCGCCCCGTCCACGGGAAGATCGACGAATCGGCCGCCCCGGTCGAACAGGAACCGGCCGCCGGTGGCCGTGTCGGTCACCGCGAAACCGCCGGGCAGCCGCCCGGCGAGATCTCCTTCCAGCCGTACGACTGAGAAGGCGCCCTCGCCGGCCCCGGCCACGGTGAGCCGGACCGACGGGACCACCCCGCCGCCCGGCAGTTGCGTGAACGTCGTGGTCAGCCGGGACCCGGTCAGCGGGCCGCCTACGGGGCCGGACAGGGTCAGCTGCTCGGACAGCCGCGTACCGTCCAGGTCGAAGCGGGCCACCCAGGCCCCGTCCGGGGACTGCACCCGTACGCCGGTCACCACCCCCAGCGCGCCCCTGACCGGTTCGATCGTCGCACCGCCGGGCAGCGGCACTCCGTCCGTGCCGACGATCCGCGGCAGGGACCCGGGGCCCGCGTCGGCGTCGAAGCGGAGGAAGCCGTCGCCGACCGGGAGCCGGACGTCGGTGAACTGCCGGACCCCGTCGGTGTCGATCACCATCCGGATGTCCCCGGCCTGGTCGGTGAACGTGAAGCCGCCGTCCTCCAGCGGGGTGCGCTGCCACTCCGTCCGGAAGCCGGTCACCCCGGCGAATTCCTGCGGGTCCACCACCACGGTGTCGGTCCGGGGCGCGGGCGCGTCAAAGCGGTCGAAGTGGAAGTCGTCGGAGAGGTAGCCGAGATCGTCGACCTGGCTGCCTACCTCGTCCAGGCGGGAGACCCCGCTCAGGGAGTCGAAGCCGTTCAGGGAGTCGAAGCCGTTCGGTGAGCCGAGGTCGTTGAGGGAGCCGAGGTCGTCGAAGGTCCGGGTCTCGCCGAGATCGAGCTGGTCCAGCAACCGAAGTTGGTCGTCGAGGGAGAGGCCTTGGAAGTCCAGCGCGCTGAGGCCCGGGGTGCCTTCCCCGGCACCTCTCAGACCGGCCGCCAGCTCGGGCAGGGGGTCGCTGCCCCGGAAGTTGGGATTCGGAATCCACTCCAGGAGGTTGTGCTGGGCGTCCATCCGGTACGCGCCCCGGATGAACTCCGGGGCGATGCCGCCGGGGAAGGCGATCTCGTTCTCCGACGCCCAGCCCGACGTCCGCCAGGCGTCCGGGCCCATGGAGCGTTCGAAGGTCTTGCCGACGTCGATGCCGCCGGAGGCCTCGATCTCGAACTTGAAGATGCCGTCCCAGACGAGGTTGCTGTCGGTGGTGGTGCTGACGAACGCCGACGGCTGACCGGTCCTGACCATGACGTCGAGATTGGTCTCCAGGGGGTCGCGGACGGTGAACCCCTCGCTGAAGATCTGGTCGAGGGGGCGCTTGCCGCCGATGCGCCACAGCGTCTCGTCGCTCTCGCGCCAGACCGGTGCCGGGTTGATGGCCTGGACGTCGATCGACCGGTCGGCGGCGAAGGTCAGTCGGTCCATGTCACGCGGGGCGGGCAGGACCGGGTTGTCCATGCCCATGTCCGACAACCGGGGGAGCGTGACCGACCCCGGTTCGACGGGGACAGCCGGCCGGCCGTCGGCCCCGAACCGGGTGACGACACTCTCGGGGGCGGTGACCGTGAACACCCCGTCGACGAGCTGCACCTTGACGTCCGGAACGATCCCGGCGTCCGTCCTGAGCACCCAGGTGATGTCCGGCCCGGGCCGCATGGTGATCCACTGCCCGGTGGGCCGCCCGAGGTCGTCCAGCAGACGCAGTTCACCGGTGGGCAGGCCGGCCGCCGGGCCGTCCACGCGGGTCATCATCACGGTGATGTCCCGGCGGACGGTGTCCAGGTTCATGCCGAGCCGGTCGAACGCGGTCTTCGCCCGGTTGAAGCCGACCTGGGCGGCGCTCAGGTCCAGCTCGGCCTGCGCGCGCGTCAGCGGCGGGATGTCGACCTGTCCGGTGAGGTCGTCGAGCCTGCGCCCGGCGGTGTCCAGCTGGAGCTTGGTGGACTGGGTGCGGATCCAGGCCTGGAAGCGTTCGGTGGCGAGCTTGCCGGTGGCTCCGCCGGTGACGATGTCCCGCAGGGTCAGCGGGGTGAAGGTCGGGCTCTTGGTGACCGGGGTGGTGAGGTCCGTCCGGACCGGTCCGAGGCCCAGCAGCTCGCGGGCGGTGCGGGAGCCGTCGCCGGTGTCGGGGAGCAGCCGGGTGAGATCGTCGAGCTTGATGCCGAGCTCGTCCAGGCGGTCGGTGCCGGCGGCCGAGTTCAAGGTGGGGACCCGTGGGTCGGCCGGGCCGAGGACCTCGATCTTCACCCCGTCCTGCAACCGCACGCGGACGTCCACCGGGTCGGTCTTCCCGATCCGCAGGACGACCCCGTCCGAGGTGACGTTCACCAGGTCGATCTCGCCGTCCAGGACCTGCCGCACCTGGGACTCGGTCAGCCCGCCGAGCCTGCCGTCGAGGCTCAGCTGCGCCAGATCGTCGAGGGGTTTGAGCAGGCCGGTCGGGGTGCGCTCCACGCCGGTCAGCGTGTCGAGGTCCCGTAGTTCGTCGAGCGCGGTGCGCGGCGGCGCCAGGTCGTCGCCGAGGCGGCTGTTCCCGGGGTCGAGGAGGCCGAGGCGGCCGTTCATCGGGTCGAGGAGGCCGAGGCGCTGGTTCACCGGGGTGAACAGGCCGAGTCTCTGCCCGCCGGGCACCGTGCCGACCGGCAGGCCCACCGTGTCGAGGGGGGTGATGTCGTCCAGTCGGACGCCCATGTCGTCGAGGCGGCCCGGCATACGGGGGGTGCCCGTGCCGGGGAGGGAGCTGAAGCCCGGCGTACGGGGCGCCGTCACCGGTGCCACCGAGATCTCGGCCAGGTCGTCGAGGGTCTCGTTGAACTCCGGGGTGCCGGGCACGGCGAGCTTGTCGGTGTTCGTGCCGGTCACCGGGCGCAGGGTGCCGCCCTGGTCGAGGTTGCGGCCCGTCAGGTTGGTGAGGTCCGCGGCCAGGGAGCCCGTCCTGCCGAGGGGGCGGAGCGCCCGCGGGGCCCAGTGCATACCCCGGTCGATGAAGCCCATGCGGAAGGCGCCCCGGTAGCCGAACCGCGCGATCTCCGAGTACCTCATCGGCAGCAGCGCCGTGGTGACGAGCCGGCCCAGGCCCATGATCGCGAAGACACCCAGCCGTGCGGCCGTGTTGCCGCCGACGAACGCGGTGGTCTGGACGAAGTCGCGGCTCAGCGCGGACCAGCCCTGCCGGAAGGTGCTCCGGGCGAAGCCGCCCATGAACCGCAAGGCCGACCCCAGCATCGCGGGCGTCCTGGACAGCACCCGGGGCAGCGCCATGAACCCGCTGCCGGCCCGGCCGACGAGCCCTCCACCGAACTTGACCAGCCCCTGTCCGGCGAGGGACAGCACGCGGCCGGGGGAGCTGAGCAGTGCCCTGCCGCCCCGGAACAGCATGCGCCCGCTCGCGGAGAGGACGCCGCTCAGGGCCTTCGCTCCCGACGCGCCCAGCCGGAACAACCCGCCGATGGAGGTGATGCCCTTCGTCGACGGGAACAGGATGCCGAGGAAGGCGAGGCCGAGGCTGAGGGCGTTGCCGTTGCCCGTGGCGTAGTCGACGAGGGCCTTGGCGAAGAGCACGGCGCCGAGTCCGAAGGCCACGATGCCCAGGGGGCCGCCGATGATGGCCGCGATGAGGGTGACGACCAGTGCGACGATCTCCAGGACCTTGAAGAACGTCGACACGAACCGTTTCCAGAAGCTCTTCTTGGGCTTCTTCACGGGCCGGGACACCAGCCGGGCCGCCTCGTGGAGGGCGTCCTCCAGGATCTTCGCCTCGGCCTGGATGATGTCCGTCTCGGCGTCCACCTCGTTGCGGGCGCGGCTCAGCTCCGGATCGTTCTCGGGCAGGGGCTGGCCGCCGACCCGCTCCAGGGCGGCGACGGTGTCGGCGGCGTTCTCGGCCCGGTCCTGGGAGTCGCCGAGAGCACGGGCATACCGTGCCGTGGCGTTGGCGGCCATGTCGAACGAGCGGTTGATGTTCTCCATGAACACCTTGAGCTCGTCCTTGACGTACTTGCGCAGCGCGTCCGCCGTCCGCCCCTCGAAGCCGCCGTCCTCGGCCTTGGTCAGCAGGGTGTCGAGGCCGCCGCTGACCCGGCCGGCCAGATCGCCGAGATCGCGTAGCTCCTTGGCGATGTTCTCGACGACACCCGGATTCCCGGTCACCGGATTGCCGGTGAATCCGACTCTGCTCCACTCGTCGGAGGTGGCCAACGAATCCTCCACGCGGTCCGGGTCTGGGGGTACCGGGACTTGGGGTACCGACAGCAGACGTTCCCGGGCGCCCCGAGAGTTCAAGAGAGTGGCGCACGCCACAGTTTCAGTCGGTCGGCGGGGGACCGGCGAAATCTCTTTGAACCATCCGGGCCCGCCTCCTCGTCTACAGGGCGGCTCGGCACCCACGCCGACCACCACCGCGGCACGGACCGCCGCGGACTCGCCCGCTTCGAGGGAAAGGACGGCGGACATGGTGCGCGTCTCCTACGACTACGACCTGATGACCGTCCTTGCACGCCACCTCTGGCACCTCCGAGACGAGCTGGACGTCACCTCCCAGTCGGACAAGACGTTCGCCTCCGGGGACATCGGACCCCGTCGGGAGACCGCCGAGGCGCTGGAGGACTTCTACGGCGCCTGGCAGAAGTCGTTCAAGGAGGGGTGGCAGGTCATGACCGACCTGGGCAACCTCCTCGACCGGGCGGGCAAGGCCTTCTACGACCAGGACGCCTCCCACGCCGCCGGCGCCGCCCAGCAGGTCACCTCCCAGGTCCGGGACGAGGCCACCCGGCACAACGAGATCCGCAAGCAGACGCTGGACGGCAAGCGCCGCCAGGCGATGGCCAGAAACCTGGAGGCCCGCTACAAGACCCAGCAGGCCCGTCTGAAGAAGGAACAGGACGCGCTGGTCGAGAAGCGGAAGAAACTCGACGAACAGGCCGCGGCGCAGCAGAAGCGGCAGGAAGAGCTGAACAAGGAGCAGGAGGAGCTGGCCAGGAAGCGCGAGCCCCTCCTGAAGCAGCAGGACGAGCTCCAGGCCAGGCAACAGCAGCTCTGGCAGGAGGAGAAGAAACTCCTTGCCCAGCGGGAGGAACAGCTCCAGGCCAAGCGGGACGAACTGGCGAAGGAGTACGAGGCCCTCCGCGAGAAGCAGGAGCCCCTGATCAAACGGCAGGAGGAACTCCAGCGCGAGCAGGAGCGGCTCTGGGAGGACGAGAAGGCCCTGCGTGCCGAGCAGGATGCGGCGATCGAGAAGAAGGCCACCGCCCTCGAACAGGAGCAGAAGGCCTACGACGCCAGACAGGACGCCCTCCAGGAGCGCCAGGAAGCCTTGTGGCGGGAGCGGGAGACCCTGCTGAGCAGCGGGAAGGCCACCCAGGCGGACCTCGACGCCTGGCAGCGCAGGCAGGACGCCCTGGACAAGGAACGGGACGCCCTGTGGGAGAACGAGGGCAGGGGGCTCTCGGAGCGCTGGGACGCCCTGGAGCAGGAACAGCGGGACGGTGAGGCGGCCTTCGCCCCGCTGAACCAGCGGCAGAAGGACATCGACGACGCGCGCGAGCAGCTGAGCCGCGAACAGGAACCCCTCTCCGAGCGGCAGGACGAACTGCAGCGGAAGCAGCGGGACCTCTGGGCCCTGGAGAAGTCCACGCAGGACGACGTCGAGAACGCCGTGAAGGAGAAGCAGGACGGTCTCGACGCGGAGCGCACCGAACTCCAGACGAAGCTGGATCCCCTGGACAAGGAGTCGCAGGACCTCCAGGACCGCCAGAAGGAGCTGTGGGACGACCAGTCGAAGACCGAGGACGCGCAGGCCGAGCTGACCGAGGAGGAGAAGCCTGTCCAACAACGGCAGCAGGACCTCCAGGACGCCTTCGCCGAGGAGCAGGACAAGATCCGCGACCGGGACTTCGACAAGGACCCGGACCCCGGCCAGCTCAGGGGAATGCGTGGTCAGCTGGACGATCTGCCCGCTGAGGCCTTCGTGCCCAAGGGCTACACCATGGAGGACGAGAACAGCACCACCACGGTGTCGTTCCAACTGGACGAGAACGGTGAGATCAAGGTCGACAAGAACGGCGACCCCGTCGAGACGACGACCACCGTCACCAACAGGAACACCGGGCTGTCGTACTCCGAGACGTACCACCCGCTGTCCCGCGAGGGCGACTCCGTGACGACGATCCGCGGCTCCGACGGCTCGGTCACCAAGGTCTACATGGACTCCGACCCAGAGGGCTCGCCCGACGGCTGGATGAAGCGCTACATCACCGACGAGACGGGCAGGGACACCCTCCAGATCTGGACCAAGCGCCCGGACGGCGACTGGGAGCTGACCTTGGACAAGGAGGAGTACCTCAACTCCGAGGCGGGCAAGGAGGACCCCCAGCAGCGGCTGGACCGGCCCCCGGCCTACCTCACCGTGGAGAATCCCAGGGTCGACGCGGACGGCCGCCCCGCCGGCACCACCGCTCCGGGGCAGACGACCACGGTGCAGGAAGGTGTCACCCGGACCGACTACACGGGCTCCGACGGCTCGGTCACCAAGGTCGTCACCAACGAGAACACCGGCACCCGCTTCGTCGCCGACGCGAGCAACGAGATCCAGGAGATCTGGCAGCGTGCCGAGGACGGCAGCTGGTACCTGCGGGAATCGATCACCCAGCACGAACGCAGCAGCGCCGAACCGCCTCTCGGATCCCTCGGAGAGAACTGGCGCTGACCCCGATGGGCTCCGCCCCAGGTGAGGGCACCCGCCCCTCACACACCCCAAGCTCCCGGCTCGCGCCCGCGCGGTGCCGCCGGGCCCCTCGCACACCGAACACAAGAGAACGAGGTCCACATGCCCAAGAACGTCATCGACGACGAGGAAATCGAGAGCACCGCGAAGAAGCTCGACTCCGCGGTCAGCGACACCCTCGTCCCCCAGCTCTCCTCGCTCCAGGCCGACGTCGAGAACCTGCTGCAGGGTGGCCTGCTGCTGACGGCCACCAGCCCGAAGATGCAGACCTCCTACGCGAACTTCAACAAGTCGTTGACGGAGGCCGTGAACAACATCACTCAGTTCTCCAAGCAGTTCCGTGACATCTGCAACGCGGTGAACAACCTCGACGCGCAGATCGCCGGCGGCATCCCCACCTGATCCCGCCCGCCTCCCGAACGGGGTGCCGACCCCTGACTCCCCCTCCGTCGGCACCCCTGCGGGCAGGGGCGCCGGTCTTTCCCCCGACCGGCGCCCCTGTCGTTTTCCCGGCCGCTCCCCGGACGTGTCCGATGGCTCGGACCTGTCGGCCGGCTGTCGTTTCTCCAGCGGTCCTACCAGGAACATTTCGTTCTCGTCAGTAACCTCAGGTTCTTCTCAAGAAGTCTTGAATCGTTATCAGCCGCTCATAGAATCCCTCCGGAACCTCACGTTCCACCCATGAACCGTGAGTCCACCCGGGTACCCGCTTTCAGCCCTGCCCAGTGAACGCCGTCGCGGCGCCCGACCGGACCGGCCTGAGATGTCCCCGCCGGTCCAGGGGGAACTATGAGAACGCCCAGACCCAGTACCGCCGTGCTCGGGAGCGATCCCGGGACGGGCGGCGCCTCGTCCTCCGGGGACGGATGGATACGCAGGCTCTACGAAGAGCACCACGGCCCCCTGCTGCGCTATGTGTCGAGCCTCGTCCGGGGCGACCGACAGCGGGCCGAGGACTTCGTCCAAGAGACCCTGGTACGTGCCTGGCTGAACACCGGGAACCAACCCTCGGGCTGGTCACCTTCGCGGGCCTGGCTCATGAGGGTGGCGCACAACCTGGTGATCGACTGGTCCCGGCGCGAACGGGTGCACACCGAGATCCAGCACGAGAACACCCTGGACAAGCACGTCGAGCCCGTTGACCCGATGAGCCAGGCCGTCCAGCGCCGCTTCATGGTCCACGCCCTCTCCCGGCTCTCGCACCCGCACCGCGAGGTCCTCTTCTACGTCTACGTCCTCGGCTGCACCGGTACCGACGCCGCCGACGCCCTGGGGATCCCGCCGGGGACCGTCAAGTCCCGGACCCACCACGCGATACGGGAACTGCGCCGTCGGCACCGCGAACACGCCCTGGCGGCGGCATGACCGGCCCTGCCATGACCAGCGGCGCCATCACAGCCGCCGACCCGACGCAGGGCCTCGGTCCCGCGCAGGGCCGCCTCGGTCCCGCGCAGGGCGTCGATCCCACGCAAGGCCTCGATCCCACGCAGAGCCTCATCGTCGCGATCGGAAAGCCCAGCGACTCGATGCTCACGGGCATCATCGTCGCCGTCGTCGTCCTGATCCTGCTCTTCCTGCTGCTGCGGCACATGATCCGTAAGCGGGGTGGCTGGCGACGCTTCCGGCGCCGCGTCGGCCGGGAGCTGACCCTGACCCGGCAGGCCTTCGGCGAACCCCTGCGCGCCTACCGCCGCCACCGCCGAGGCGTACGCGCCCTGGCCCGGCAGCTCTCCGACCCACGGGGTGGTCTGCTCGTACGACGACTGTTCGACGCGGCGGCCGCCGCACTGGCCGACACCCCCGGCGCCGTACCGCACGCCGTGCGCCTGGAACCCGGACGGGCGTCCGTGCAGATCGCCGCCCGCCGACTGCCCGAGCCGCCCGCCCCCTGGGAAGCGGCCGCCGAGTCCGGACCGCAGCGCTGGGAACTGCCCCTGGACGACGAGGACGCGCTACCGCCGGGCCGCACCCGCGCCGGTGCGCACGTCCGGCCGCTGCCGGTCGCCGTCGGCATGGCGGACGACGCCTGTGTCCACCTCGATCTCGCCGCCGGGCCACGGGTGATCACCGTGGAGGGTGACACCGCCGCCCGGACCCGGCTGCTCCAGGCCCTCGCCGCCCAGTTGGACCGGCCCGGCAGCGGCGCCTCGGTCGTCGTCGCCGACGGGGTCCATCCGCAGCATCGGGGGGAGCGGCTCGACACGCTGCTGCGGGAACTGGAAACGGCCGTCGCCGAGCCCGCCGAGGGCCACGACCCCGATGAGTTCGGGGAGTCCGGGAGCGCCGCCACCACCGTGATCGTCTGCGCCGCCCCCGCGCCCGAGCAGGCTCGCAGACTGACCGTGCTCGCCGCCTCCGGTGCCCTGGTCTGTCTGGCGGACGGCCGCCTCGCAGGGCACACGTGGGCCCTCCGGGTCGACGGACGCGGCCGGGTGACCGCGCCCGAGTTGGAACTCGACGCCGACTCCGGTCCGCTGGGCCGCGCGGTCGTCGCCGCCGTCCGCGCCGACCGCCGTCGCCTGCGCCGCGAGTCGACGCCACGCCGGGGGACGTCCATGAGGGAAAGCCGGCCGGAGGAGGCCGAGGAGACCCGGGAGCTCCAAGAGACCCGGGAACTTCCGGAGACCCGGCTGTCCGACGAGACGGAGGCCCTCCGAGAACAGCCGACGGAGGTCACGGCCCCCGTCCGCACCACCACCGGCCCCGACCTTCTCGCCGAACCGGCCACGGCCGGCACCCGCACCACGGCGGCCTCTTCCGGTTCTTCCGGCACCGGGGAGGACTGAACGACGGCGGGAACGTCGTGGAGGGGAGCGACGCGGTCCGGCCGACCGGCAGGAGGACCCGCTGAACGGGAAGACGGCCGAAGAAGGGCCGGACCCGGACAGCGGGCCCCGAACCCCGAGAAGCGGGCCGGACCCCTCCCGACGGCCCCCGGCCTCCCGAGTGGGTCGGCCACGGCAACCGGCCCATCCCACCACCGCGCACCACTCCGAAAGCACCCCCCGAAGCCGGCCCGATCCCACTACTCCGAAAGCATCCGCCCGGAGCCCGGTCCGGTCCCCGCCACCGGCGTCCGGCCTCACCACCCCGCGCCACTTCGAAGCACCCGTCCCGATGCCACTCCGGCCCACCACCCGCCCGTACGCGCACCACCCTGAAGCACTGCGAAGCACCCCCAAGCCCCCACCCCCGAACCACCCGCAAGGGGAGACGTGAAACTCCTCATCACCACCGTCGCCGACGACGATGCCCGTGGCAGCCAGGACGTTCTGCTCACCGCGTCCGGCAGCACACCCGTCGAGGACGTCGCCGCTCATCTGGCCCAGTTGCGCGCCGGCGACCCGGACGGGCCCGGCGGCTCGCTGACCGCTCCGGGTCCTGCTCCCGCCTGTTACCTGGGCGACGAGCCCCTCGCCCCGGGCACCCCGCTGGCCGACACCCCTCTGATGGACGGCAGCGTCGTCGCCCTCGGCGCCCCGCAGGCCCCGGCCGTGACCGCGTACGGCCCCGAGCGTGACGCCATGCCGCAGCCGCACCGGCTGGACCACGCCCCGGTCGTCGAACTCCAGGTGGTGGGTGGCCCGGACGCCGGACGCGTGTATCCGCTCGGCCTCGGCACCCACGGCATCGGCCCCTCAGAGGACGCCGCAGTGCCCCTCGAGGGCCGAGGCCTGCCGGGCGAGGGCATCCGGGTGACCGTACGCCCGGACGGCTCGGCCATCGTGGAGCTCCGCGAGGGCGGACCGGCCCGGCTGTCCGTGCCGGAACCGCCGGAGCACCGGGGCAGGCCCGACACCCCGCTGCTGCCGCTCGTCGAGCAGGACGAGGACGAGGTGGTGGCGGAGCCTGAGGAGACCGACCGCGCGGTGCTCCCCGACGGGTGGCAGGTGTGGGCCGTCGGCGCCGAACTGTCCGTCGGCGAGTACCTGCTGCGGCTGGTCGAACCGACGCCCCGGGACGCCGCCGTGGTGCCGTCCGAGGGCGGAGGCGGCCTCGACTACAACCGGCCGCCGCGCATCCTGCCCCATCTGGCACCGGAGCGGTTCCGGCTGCCCGGCCCGCCCGACCCGCCGGGCCGCCGACCGATCCCGTTGCTGGTGGCGCTTGCGCCGATGGTGTTCGGCGTCTCGATGATGCTCTTCCTGAACTCGTACTTCTATCTCATCTTCATGTTCCTCTCGCCGGTGCTGATCGCCGCGAACTACGTCAGCGGACGGCGCCAGACGCGCAAGGACTACGAGGAGAAGTCCCGCATCTACCGGCAGCGCCGGGCCTCGCTGGAGGAGGACGTCCGCGAGAAGGTCGCCACCGAGCGGCGGCTGCGCACCGAGAGCGCGCCCGACCCCGCGGTGGCCGGACTGTGGGCGGTCGGCCCGGGCCGCAGGCTGTGGGAGCGGCGCCGAGGCGACCCGGACCACCTCGCCCTGCGCCTCGGCACGGCCCCGCAGCCGTCCCTGCTCGGCATCGACGACACGGCCCGTGAGGACAACCACACCTCCGTGCACTGGACCATCCCGGACGCCCCCGTCAGCGTCGACCTCGTCGACAGCGGAGTGGTCGGACTGGCCGGCGCTCCCGGACCGGTGCAGGCGCTGGCCCGCTGGATGACGGCCCAGGCCGCGATCCTGCATACCCCGCGCGACCTGCGCATCGTCGTGCTCACCGACAAGGGATCACGGGACTCCTGGCACTGGGCGCGCTGGCTGCCCCACTCCCGCGACGGCCTGCCCGGCACCCGGGGAGGCGCCGTCACCCTCATCGGCAACGACCCCGAGACGGTCGCCAACCGCGTCGCCGAACTGGTCTCCACCCTGCGCACCCGGCAGCGGGCCGCCGAGTCCACCATGAGCAAGGCACTGCTCAGCGAACCGGACGTCCTGGTGGTGATGGACGGCGCCCGGCGCCTGCGTGACGTACCGGGGGTGGTGTCGATCCTCAAGGAGGGCCCCGGCGTACGGATCTTCCCGCTCTGCCTGGACCAGGAGGAACGGCTGCTCCCGGAGGAGTGCACCGCCGTGGTCCGCCACGAGAACCACCGCCTCACCCTGCGCCGCACCGGGCTGCCCGACATCACCGACATCCGCCCGGACCTGGTCGAACCCGACTGGTGCGAGCGAGCGGCCCGGGGCATCGCCCCGATCCGGGACGTCACCCCGGACGCCTCCGAGGGCCTGCCCACCCGGGTGGGCCTGCTGCAACTCCTCGGCCTGCCGCAGCCGACCCCCGAACTGATCACCGCCCGCTGGTCGCAGCGCCCGGCGTCCACCGGCGTCCTGCTGGGCGCCGGCTACGACGGCCCGGTCGCCTTCGACCTGGTCAAGGACGGCCCGCACGGACTCGTCGCCGGCACCACCGGCTCCGGCAAGTCCGAACTGCTGCAGACGTTCGTGGCCTCCCTCGCCGCGATGAACCGGCCGGACGAACTCACCTTCGTCCTCGTCGACTACAAGGGCGGCAGCGCCTTCAAGGACTGCGTCGACCTGCCCCACACGCTCGGCATGGTCACCGACCTCGACAGCCACCTCGTGCAGCGCGCCCTCACCTCGCTGTCCGCCGAACTCACCCGCCGCGAGCACATCCTGGCCGAGGTCGGCGCCAAGGACCTGCCCGAGTACCAGGGCATGCGCCGCCGGAACCCCGAACTGGCGCCCGTACCCCGGCTGGTGATCATCATCGACGAGTTCGCCACCCTCTTCCGGGAGATCCCCGACTTCATCCCGGGTCTGGTGAGCATCGCCCAGCGCGGCCGTTCCCTCGGCATCCATCTGATCCTGGCCACCCAGCGCCCCGCCGGAGTGGTGAACGCCGACATCAGGGCCAACACCAACCTGCGCATCGCGCTCAGGGTCACGGACTCCTCGGAGAGCATGGACGTCATCGACACCAAGGACGCCGTCAGCATCTCCCCGGCCAACCCCGGTCGCGCACTCGCCCGCCTCGGCCACGGCACGGTCGTCCCCTTCCAGACCGCCTATGCCGGCACACCGAGGGCCGCCACGAAGCCGTCCGCCGAGGCAAAGGCCCGCCAGGAACGGCAGGCCGCCGAGGAATCCCGGATCTGGGGCACTCCGCTCAACTGGACCCGCCTCGGCCGTGCCCTCGGCCGCCCCGGCACCCCCGAGGGCGAGCAGCACACCGACCCGGCGGAGGACATGGCGTCCGAGGAGGTCCCCACCGACCTCAACACCCTGGTGGAGGCCCTCTCCGAGGCCGCCCGGCTCGCCGACTGCACCCCGCAGCCCAGCCCCTGGCTGCCCGCGCTCGGCCGGCACATCCTGATCGACGACCTGCCCCAGCCCGACGAACCCGGCGGCGCCCGACTGGCCCCGGTCTCCTGGGCCCTGTCGGACATCCCCGAGGCCCAGGCGCAGCTACCGGTCCGGCTGGACCTCGCCGAGTTCGGACACCTGTACGTCATCGGTATCCCCCGCTCCGGCCGCTCCCAGGTGCTGCGCACCATGGCCGGAGCACTGGCCCAGGCCCACTCCAGCGCCGACGTCCACCTCTACGGCATCGACTTCGCCGGTGGCGCGCTCACCGCGCTGGGCGTGCTCCCGCACACCGGTGCCGTGGTGCCCCGCGGTGACATCGAGCGGCTGGAGCGGCTCTTCGCGAGGCTCGACGCCGAGTTGGAGCGCCGTCAGGAACTGCTCACCGAGCACCACGCCGGCAACCTCACCGAGCTGCGCGACCTCGTAGCGGCCGGTACCCGCCCGGCCCACATCATGCTGTTCGTCGACGGCTGGGACGCGCTGATCGAGGCGGTCGCCGACCACAACGGCGGACGCCTGGTCGAGCAGGTCAACCGGCTGCTGCGAGAGGGCGCGGCAGCGGGCATCCACCTCGTCGCGACCTCGGAACGCGCCCTGCTGTCCGGCCGGGCCACCGCCCTCAACGACAACAAGCTGCTGCTGCGCCTGAACGACCGCACCGACTACCACGCCGTCGGCAAGCGTGCCCGCGACATCCCCGACCTCATCCAGCCCGGTCGGGGCTGGACCTCCGACAACGGCACCGAGATCCAGGTGGCCCTCCTCGCACCCGGCGCCACCGGCCAGGAACAGGCCGAGGCGCTGCGCAGGATCGGCGCCGAGGCCGCCGAGCGCGACACCGGGATCCCCGCAGGCCGCAGGCCGGCCGGGATCGGCACGCTGCCGGTGAAGGTGACCTTCACCGACGCCTACGACAAGGTCCCGGTCCCGTCGCGCCGGCCCATGTGGGGTCTGCTCGGCCTCGGCGGCGACGACGTGTCGCCCGTGGGCGTCGACTTCGCGGACACCTCACCGGCGTTCGCCGTCGTCGGCCCGCCCGGTTCCGGCCGCAGCACCACCCTGGCCTCGCTGGCGGTCTCGCTGCTGGCCTCCGGAACCCGACTCGTCATCCTCGCCCCGCGCGAGTCGCCGCTGCGTACCCTCGGGGCCCACCCCGGCGTACGGCTGATCACCGCGACGGAACCCACGGAGGAGGAGTTCACCGGGGCCCTGGAATCAGGCAGCGGACCCAAGGTCGTCATGGTGGACGACGCCGACCTGTTCGTCCTGCCGGACATCGACCAGAACCTTCGCTCCGTGTCCCAGTCCGGCAGGGACCGGGGGATGGGCATCGTCATCGCGGCGACCGCCGAGACCATGACGGGCGCGATGGGCTGGCTCGGCGCCCTCAAACGCCACCGCAAGGGCGTCCTGCTCGGCCCGCAGAGCATCCTGGAGGGCGACTACATCGGCGCCCGCCTGGCCCACGCCCACCTGCGCGGCCGCAAACCGGGCCGGGGCATCACCGTCGACCAGCGCACCGGCGAACTGATCAACGTGCAGATCCCGGAGACCGTGCTCGACGGCGACGGCGACGGCGACGGCGACGGCGCCGACACGACGGCCTGACTCCGGCCGACAGACCGCAGCGCCCGGGGACGAGGGCTCCCCGGGCGCTGCTTCGCTGCGGGACAGGGACCCGGGTGCCATCGGGGTCAGCGGGAGAGGTCGACCGAGAAGAGTTCGTTGTCGCCGGTGAGCGCGTAGGCGTGGCCGTCCGACACCATGGGGCTCGGGAGGCCGGCGTTCTCGACGGTTCTCGAGGCCGGGTGTTCCGAGGAGGCCCACCGCCGTGTACCGGATGCCGCGTCGAAGGCGAGGAGCCGGCCCTCCCCGTTCAGGACATGGAGCAGCCCCCCACTGACGGTGAGACCGCTGGTGAAGTCCTCCTCGTGCTCGGACCGCCACATCTGTCTGCCCGTCCGGCAGTCGGCGGCGAGGAGAGTGCCGGAGGGCGTCGCGACGTAGAACACGTCCTTGGACGTGGTGACCCGGGCCTGGGGTACGGGCTCGGGAAGCCTGACAGACTCCCACCCGAGATCGGGTCGGAACTGTGCTACGGCCACGAGATCGTTCAACGTCTTGTCGTAGGCGACGAAGTTCAGCACGCCCTTCGCCGTCACGCCGATCGGATTCCATCCCTCATTCGCATTGACGCTGTGTTTCCACAAGGCCTTCCCGCTGTGCGCGTCCTGGGCGGTTACCGCCGTACCCCGGTCGGTTGATCCGTACGAGTAGAAGGCGCTCGATGTGGCGCCGATGATTTCCGATCCGTTCGGCATCGTCCCTTCGCGGCTCCAGAGTTCTCTTCCGTCCCGAGCCTCGTAGCCGTGCGTTCGACCGTCGTCGTCCGCGGTCACCACCACCTCGCCGACGAGCACGGGATTGCCGTACGGCAGCGGCTTCTTCCACAACTGCTTTCCGTCGCCCTTGTCCAGGCCGACGAGTGTCTGTTCCTGCCCTGCAGTGGAGACCGCCAGGACGACGGCGGACGACACCCCGATGATGTGTGACGACCTCTGTGCCAGGGCGGATTTGTTGCGCCACACCGGTCGTCCCGAGTCCGGTGCCACCCTCAGCACCTGCCGTCCGGGCACGGCGCAGAACAGGGCTTCCTCCGCGAGGCTGCACGATGCCGCCCCGGCGTTGAAGGAGGAGGGTGCCAGAGGCCGCGTCCACTCCCCGCGGCCGGATGGTGACCACGGCAAGGATGCGGTGACCGCCGTGACGGTTGCGAGGGCCGCCCCGAGCACCGCGTACCTGCGCCGACGCAGGCTGCGACGTGGCCGTCGTTCGTGGAGCTGGGGCGCTGCGGGCGGTGCGGACGCTGCGGGAGATGCGGGCGCTGCGGGAGATGCGGGCGCTGCGGGAGGTGCGGGCGCTGCGGGCGGTGAAGAGGCGGCGAAGTCCGCGAACAGCGCGGTGAGTTGTGTCAGCAGGCTGTCCGCGGTGGGGCGGGCCTTGTGATCCACCACCAGGCATTGGGCCACGATGTCCCGCAGGGCATCGGGTACCTGGCGGAGGTCGGGTTCGCATTCCTGGATCTTCATCAGCACGACAAGCATGTCGGCGCAGCTCGCACGGAAGGGCTCACGGCCCGTCGCGGCGAAGACGACCGTCGACGCCCAGGCGAAGATGTCCACCGCCGGGGTGATCTCGCCCGGCTCCGCGGTTCCCCTGGCCGGAATCTGCTCGGGAGCCATGTAGAGGGGTGTACCGATGATCTCGCCGGTGCGGGTCAGTTGCGTCAGGCCCGGCGCCCAGGCGATTCCGAAGTCGACGATGCACGGCCCGTTGCCGGTCATCAGCACATTGTCCGGTTTGAGGTCCCGGTGCACCAGCCCGACCTTGTGGATGTCCTGCAGGGCCTCCGCTGTGCCCAGGGCCATGCGTAACAGGCTTTCTCCGGTCAGCGGTCCCTCCCGGACGACATCCGTCAGAGAGGGCGCCCGAACATAGGCGCTGGCCATCCAGGGACGCGGGGCCTCCGCGTCGGCGTCCAGGAACTGCGCCGTGTAGGGACTGCTCACCCGCCGGGCCAATTCGATTTCACGCGCGAACCGTTGACGAAATCGGGGGTCATCTGTTCGGTCGGCGTGGATGAGTTTGATGGCCACGGGCATTCCCGCAGGCGTACGAGCTTCGTAGACAACGCCCATCCCGCCTTTCCCGATCCTCCGCACCACGGAGTATTTGCCGATCGACGAGGGATCCCCGTAATTGCTCACGGCTTCAGGCTAATGCGTTTCTCCCGCTCGACGATCGGTGCGGTCACGCTCGGCTTCCTGGCATGGCGCCCTGCGTCCTCACCAGTTCGACACGGACCGCACCCGGCGACGGCTTGCAGGATGCCTGCCCGCGAACGGCCGGGGCGCGGGAGGCATCCGCCTCGGGGCATGCCGGAGCAGGGGCATCTCGGGAGCGCCTACCCTTGGGGCATGACCAGCAGCAGCGACCGGAGCCCGGCAGTGGACGTCCAAGAATCCAAGAGTTACGAAATCCGGACTTATGGATGTCAGATGAACGTCCACGACTCCGAACGGCTGTCCGGTCTCCTGGAGGACGCCGGCTATGTGCGCGCCCCCAAGGAGGCCGGCGAGGGCAACGCCGACGTCGTCGTCTTCAACACCTGCGCCGTACGCGAGAACGCCGACAACCGTCTCTACGGCAACCTCGGCCGCCTCGCCCCGATGAAGAACGCGCGCCCCGGCATGCAGATCGCCGTCGGCGGGTGTCTGGCGCAGAAGGACCGGGACACCATCGTCAAGAAGGCGCCCTGGGTCGACGTCGTCTTCGGCACGCACAACATCGGCAAGCTGCCCGTCCTGCTGGAGCGCGCCCGCATCCAGGACGAGGCCCAGGTGGAGATCGCCGAGTCGCTGGAGGCCTTCCCCTCCACGCTGCCGACCCGCCGCGAGAGCGCCTACGCCGCCTGGGTCTCGATCTCCGTCGGCTGCAACAACACCTGCACGTTCTGCATCGTCCCGGCCCTGCGCGGCAAGGAGAAGGACCGTCGCACCGGCGACATCCTCGCCGAGATCGAGGCCCTGGTCGCCGAGGGCGTCTCCGAGATCACCCTGCTCGGCCAGAACGTGAACGCATACGGCTCCGACATCGGCGACCGCGAGGCCTTCAGCAAGCTGCTGCGGGCCTGCGGCAAGATCGAGGGCCTGGAGCGGGTCCGCTTCACGTCTCCTCACCCCCGCGACTTCACCGACGACGTGATCGCGGCCATGGCCGAGACCCCGAACGTGATGCCGCAACTGCACATGCCGCTCCAGTCCGGCTCCGACACGGTCCTCAAGGCCATGCGCCGCTCGTACCGTCAGGAGCGCTACCTGGGGATCATCGAGAAGGTCCGTGCCTCCATCCCGCACGCGGCCATCACCACCGACATCATCGTGGGCTTCCCCGGCGAGACCGAGGAGGACTTCGAGCAGACGATGCACGTGGTCCGAGAGGCGCGCTTCACCCAGGCCTTCACCTTCCAGTACTCCAAGCGGCCCGGTACCCCCGCCGCGACCATGGAGGACCAGATCCCCAAGGAGGTCGTCCAGAAGCGCTACGAGCGCCTGGTCGCCCTCCAGGAGGAGATCTCCTGGGAGGAGAACAAGAAGCAGGTCGGCCGCACCCTGGAGCTGATGGTCGCCGAGGGCGAGGGCCGCAAGGACGGCGCCACGCACCGTCTCTCCGGCCGTGCCCCCGACAACCGCCTGGTCCACTTCACCAAGCCCGACCGGGAGGTCCGCCCCGGTGACGTCGTGACCGTCGAGATCACGTACGCCGCCCCGCACCACCTCCTCGCCGAGGGCGCCGTGCTCGACGTACGCCGCACGCGCGCGGGCGACGCCTGGGAGAAGCGGAACGCCGCCCCTGCGGAGAAGGCGGCGGGTGTGATGCTGGGGCTGCCGCAGATCGGGGTTCCGGAGCCGCTGCCGGTGGCGACGAGCGGTGGGTGCGGCGTCGGTCAGTAGCGGGTTCAGCTCGGTCGGCGGCGGTCGGCGGTCGGCGGTCGGCGGCGGTCGTCGGTGGTCGTTCGCGGGTTCGCGGGCTGGTGCGGGCCCCACGGATGTGGGGGTCCATCGCGCACTTGCCCGCGCCCCTCACGGGGGCGGCCGTTACTCTGCGGATCATGCTTGTAGCCGCCGCCGTGTGCCCCTGCCCTCCGCTGCTCGTGCCCGAGGTCGCCGCGGGGGCCACGCCTGAGCTGGATCCGGCGCGGGACGCCTGTGTGGACGCGCTCGGGGTGCTTGCCGCGGCTCGGCCCGATCGGCTGGTGGTCGTGGGCCCCGCCGGGCAGGACGGGGAGTATCCGGCGGGTTCACGGGGCTCCTTCCAGGGGTTCGGCGTTGACCTCGACGTCAGCCTGGGACGTGGGGCGGTGGATGCCGCGGACGCACGAGCCGTGCTCCCCGCCTCCCTCGCCGTCGCCGCCTGGCTGCTCGACCGCACCGACCGGGCCGACACCCCTGTGACGGGCCTCGGGGTGGGGGAACCGCTGGCCGCCGAGCGGTGTATCCAAAGCGGACGGGACATCGCCGGGTCCGCCGAGCGCGTCGCCCTGCTGGTGATGGGCGACGCCAGCGCATGCCGGACGTTGAAGGCCCCGGGATACCTGGACGACCGCGCGGCCGACTTCGACGCCTCGGTGGCGCGTGCGCTCGCCGGTGCCGATGTCGCCGCCCTGAAGGCGCTGGACGTCCGGCTGGCACACGAGCTGAAGGCCTCCGGTCGCGCCCCCTGGCAGGTCCTGGCGGGAGCTGCCGAGGACGCCGACCTGGACGGCAGCCTCCTGTACGACGACGCGCCGTACGGTGTGGGCTACCTCGTGGCCACCTGGTCGTAGACCGGACAGGCGGGTCGAACACGGCGGACGGCCGGGGAGCGCCAGGTGCTCCGCGGCCGTCCGTCGATGTGCAGGTGTTCAGGAAACCGGAGGCGGTGGTGTCGTGCCGCCGCCCGGTGTCGGGGGCGTGTGACCGCCGCCCGGTGTCGGGGGCGTGTGACCGCCGCCCGTGGGCGGGGGCGTCGTGCCTCCGTCGTCCTTGTGCGCGAGTCGGTCCATGGCGTGCTTCGCCTTGCCCGTGCCCGACTGGATCCTGTCGCTGTACTTCCCCTTGGTCCTCTTGTCGACCGCGTGAGCGGCCTTGTCGAGACCGTGCTGGATCCTGTCCTCGTGCTTGATCGCGAGGTGCGAGACCCTGTCCTTCGCCGGGGAGAGTCTGGATTTCAGATTACCCATCACGCCCATGGTTCACCTTCCCGCACGGGTCGGTCATTTGCGGGCGCTCTCACCGGCCTCGTTGTCGGCAGCCTGCTCGGCGGTCTGCTGCTTGGGGATTTCCACGTCGTCCGCCGCGTCGACGCCCTCGGCCGTCGTCCCGGCCGATTCGTCCGTGGCCTTCTCCTCGGCCTCGGGCTGGGCGGCCTCAACCGATCCCTTAGCCTCGTCCGACTCCTCCGCCTCCGTCTCGGCAGTCGACGCGGGTGCCGTCACGCCGGTCTCGTCCGCGTCCTTCGCCTTACGACGGAACAGTGAAAAAACGCCCATATCAACCTCAATGCTAATCATGCGGGTTAATTCCCGCGCTCTCCCGGAGCGTCCCATTGCGTCACCCGGGCCGCCGGTACTCGCATCCGGCGCTTCGGACTCGCAACACGCAACGACCCCGGACTGCTCGCGTCACGTCCCTCGTTCGGGAAGGCGCCCCGGCATTTGCGAGACTGGGGCGGTGAGTAGCGCAGTTCCCCCTCCGCGGGTCATCGCCGTCGTCGGACCGACCGCGGCCGGAAAGTCCGATCTGGGCGTCTTTCTGGCTCAGCGTCTCGGCGGCGAGGTCGTCAACGCCGATTCCATGCAGCTCTACCGGGGGATGGACATCGGCACCGCCAAGCTGACCCCCGCCGAGCGCGCCGGAATCCCGCACCACCTCCTGGACATCTGGGACGTCACGGTGACGGCCAGCGTCGCCGAGTACCAGCGCCTCGCCCGCGCGCGCATCGACGCCCTGCTCGCCGAGGGTCGCTGGCCGATCCTGGTGGGCGGCTCCGGGCTGTACGTCCGGGGAGCCGTCGACAACCTGGAGTTCCCCGGCACCGACCCCGAGGTCCGCGGCCGTCTGGAGGAGGAACTGACACTCCGCGGCTCCGGCGCGCTCCACGCCCGGCTGGCGGCCGCCGACCCGGAGGCCGCCCAGGCGATCCTGCCGAGCAACGGCCGCCGGATCGTCCGCGCCCTCGAAGTGATCGAGATCACCGGAAAGCCGTTCACGGCGAACCTTCCCGGCCATGACTCGGTCTACGACACCGTCCAGATCGGTGTCGACGTGACGCGCCCCGAGCTCGACGAGCGGATCACCCGCCGCGTCGACCGCATGTGGGACGCCGGACTGGTCGACGAAGTGCGCGCACTGGAGGCGAAGGGGTTGCGCGAGGGGCGTACGGCGTCACGTGCGCTCGGCTACCAGCAGGTCCTCGCCGCGCTGGCCGGGCAGTGCACCATGGACGTGGCGCGTGCCGAGACCGTACGTGCCACCAAGCGCTTCGCGCGCCGTCAGGATTCATGGTTCAGGCGCGACCCCCGGGTGCATTGGCTCAAGGGGGGCCTCGCCGACCTGACGGAACTCCCTCAACTCGCCATGGCCTTGGTCGAACGACCGGTCACAGCCTGATCACGTCATGGCATCGGGTCGCCCCGGCGGTCATCCCGGCCTGAGAAGGCGTGCCATCATCGAGCTTCGATCGACCAAGTGGAGTCCGAGTTGGGAGGGCGCGTGGCGATGGAGGCCGGCCCTCGCGACACCGCACAAGGCGCGCAGCGCGGCACCGCGGAGGACGCGGAGCAGCTGGTTACCGAGGGGTACACACTGGAGCCCGACGGAGGACCGCTGAGCCCCGACGGTCCTGAGGACCAGAGTCCCGATGGCGTGAGCGACGACGGACCGGAACCGGACGAGATGTCCGGGCCGGAGGTCGAGGTCGAGCTGCGCCCCCAGCGCAGGCTGCGGCTGTGGCAGCTCGCGCCCATCGTGGGTCTCGCCGCGGTCGGTTCCCTGATGTTCGCCTTCCCGCTCGCCTTCGAGTTCGGGGACGGCGGGGCCGTGGTCGCCATGCTCGGTCTGCTGATCTGCTCCACCGCGGCCGGCTGGGGCATGATGGCCGCCCGCCGCGTCGGTTACACGTGGCCCGGTCTTCCCCAGCGCGGCTCCGGCCGCCGCCCGGACTGGCGCCTCGTCCTCGCCTACGCCCTGGTCCTCGCCGCCGTGGCCTTTCTGGCGGTGTGGCGGGTGGCCCGCCTCCGCTGAGGTCCGGCGCCCACCGGTGTGTCGTGGTGACCCCGTACGATCGAGGAATGAGCACGCGGATCGCCTTCCTCAAGGGTCACGGCACCGAGAACGACTTCGTGATCGTCCCGGACCCCGAGAACGTCATCGACCTCCCCCCGGCCGCCGTCGTCGCCCTGTGCGACCGGCGTGCGGGCATCGGCGGTGACGGCCTGCTGCACGTCGTACGGTCCGCCGCGCACGCGGAGGCCGAGGAGCTGGCCGGCGAGGCGGAGTGGTTCATGGACTACCGCAACGGCGACGGGTCGATCGCCGAGATGTGCGGCAACGGCGTCCGGGTCTTCGCCCGCTACCTCGTGCACGCCGGTCACGCCACCGAGGGCGACCTCGCCGTGGCCACGCGCGGAGGTGTGAAGAAGGTCCACATCGACAAGGACGGTGACGTCACGGTCGGCATGGGCCGCGCACGCCTCCCCGAGGGTGATGTCACGGTGAGCGTGGGCGAGCACAACTGGCCCGCCCGCAACGTGAACATGGGCAACCCGCACGCGGTCGCCTTCGTCGGCGACCTCGCCGACGCCGGCGACCTGTACACGGCGCCCTCCTTCGGCCCCCCTTCCGCCTACCCGGACGGGGTGAACGTCGAGTTCGTCGTCGACCGCGGCCCCCGGCACGTGGCGATGCGCGTCCATGAGCGCGGCGCGGGCGAGACCCGCTCCTGCGGCACCGGCGCGTGCGCCGTCGCCGTGGCCGCCGCCCGCCGTGACGGCGCAGACCCGGCCGTCACGGGCATCCCCGCGACCTACACCGTCGACGTGCTCGGCGGCACGCTCGTCATCACCGAACGGCCCGACGGCGAGATCGAGATGACCGGTCCCGCGGTGATCGTCGCCGAGGGCGAGATCGAGGCCAAGTGGCTGGAAAACGTGGCACGTTGAGGTGTGGTAGGGCTTGATTTGGGGGTGTTCGGAGCGCGGATGACCCCTGCATCCAAGTCAACGGGCCGTTCGAAAGTGAGAATCCACGGCGTGTCTCGGGTGGGGTGACGCAAAACCGTAAACCTCCGAACCATCGCTCGAATGGGTGATCCGTTTCACGCTCGGCGAGAGGCGGTCGGACGGGCGTGGTGGGCTCGGTAGCATCAAGCACCGGCACGGACGGGGGAACGACACGATCCCCGAGCCGCCGCACGCCCTGGGGCACCCGTCCGCCGGTCCACGCAGCCGGAGGTGCCCATGAGCGCGGAGGCCACGAACCCCGCCGTATCGCCCGCCCCTGCGCCGCCCACAGCGCACCGCAGGAAGGGCCGACCTCGCATCGACCTGCGCCGTCTGGGCCGCGCCGCACTCCTGGGCCCGACGACCCGCGACCGGTTGCCCGACGCGATCAGCCATGTCGTCGAGGCCCACCGCGCCCACCATCCCGACGCCGACCTGGACCCGTTGCGCAGGGCGTACGTCCTCGCCGAGTCCTCGCACCGCGGTCAGATGCGCAAGAGCGGTGAGCCGTACATCACCCATCCCCTCGCGGTGACGCTGATCCTCGCCGAACTGGGCGCGGAGACGACGACCCTGACGGCCTCTCTCCTCCATGACACCGTCGAGGACACCGATGTGACCCTCGATCAGGTCCGCGACCAGTTCGGTGAGGAGGTGCGCTATCTCGTCGACGGTGTGACCAAGCTGGAGAAGGTCGACTACGGGGCCGCCGCCGAGTCCGAGACCTTCCGCAAGATGCTCGTCGCCACCGGCAACGACGTCCGCGTGATGTCGATCAAACTCGCCGACCGGCTGCACAACATGCGCACCCTCGGCGTGATGCGCCCCGAGAAGCAGGAACGCATCGCCAAGGTCACCCGCGACGTGCTGATCCCGCTCGCCGAACGGCTCGGCGTCCAGGCGCTCAAGACCGAGCTGGAGGACCTCGTCTTCGCGATCCTCCACCCCGAGGAGTACGCGACCACGCGCCGGCTCATCGCGGACAACGCGGCGCAGGAGAGCGACCCGCTCGCCGAGATCTCCGAAGAGGTCCGCGGCGTCCTGCGCGAGGCCGGCATCCAGGCCGAAGTCCTCATAAGGCCACGCCACTTCGTGTCCCTGCACCGGGTCTCCCGCAAACGCGGACGGCTGCGCGGCACCGACTTCGGACGGCTCCTGGTGCTCGTCAACGAGGACGCCGATTGCTACGCCGTCCTGGGCGAACTGCACACCTGCCTCACGCCCGTGGTCTCGGAGTTCAAGGACTTCATCGCCGTACCGAAGTTCAACCTGTACCAGTCGCTCCACACGGCCGTCGCGCGCGGCGACGGCCAGGTCGCCGAAGTCCTCATCCGCACACACCAGATGCACAAGGTCGCCGAGGCCGGAGTCGTGGCGCTGGGCAACCCGTACGCCTCTCCGCCGGAGGAACTGCCCGACGGCGAGCGGACCGGCGGCGAGGGCGAGCGCGTCGACCCCACCCGCCCCGGCTGGCTCTCCCGGCTCCTCGACTGGCAGGAGGCGGCCCCGGACGCGGACATGTTCTGGTCGACCCTGCGGGAGGACCTCGCCCAGGACCGTGAGATCACCGTGTTCCGGCCCGACGGAGGCACATTGGGGCTCCCCGAGGGCGCCAGTTGCGTGGACGCGGCGTACGCGCAGTACGGCGAGGACGCGCATGCCTGCATCGGGGCTCGCGTCAACGGCCGGCTGGCCACGCTGAGCACGGTGCTGAGGGACGGTGACACCGTCCAACTCCTCATGGGCCAGGACCCGGCCTCCGAACCCTCCCGGGAGTGGCTGGAGCACGCCCACACGCCCGCCGCCCGCATCGCCATCCAGCGCTGGCTCGCCACCCACCCCTCACCCGCCGCCGACGAGCACGAGGGGCACGAGGAGCGCGAGGGACGCGGGGGGCACGAGGGTGAACGCAAGGACGGGACACAGGCGCTCCGCCCCGCCCACGACGAGCCCGCCGCCTCCGGCACCGTGAACGCCGTGCTGGTCGTCGACCGGCCCGAGGCGACCGTACGCCTCGCCGGGTGTTGTACGCCCGTACCCCCCGACGAGGTCACCGGCTTCGCCGTCCGTGGGGGAGTGGTGACGGTTCACCGCGTCGAATGCGCCGCCGTGGCGCGGATGAAGGGTCTGGGGCGCTCGGAGATCGCCGTGCGCTGGGGGGACACCACCGAGTTCCGGGTCACCCTCGTCGCCGAGTCCTTCCAACGGCCCCATCTCCTCGCCGACCTCACCGAGGCCATCGCCCTCGAAGGCGTCGACATCGTCACCGCCACCGTAGAACCCCCGACCCAGCAGCGCGTCCGCCACACCTACACGCTGCAACTCCCGGACGCCGCCCAACTCCCCACCCTGATGCGGGCCATGCGGAACGTACCGGGTGTCTACGACGTCGGCCGCGCCCAGCACCAGACCACGTCCGCGCACTGACACCGGGAAACGGCCGCGCAGACAGCCCGCTGGCCGCCGGGTATGCGGTTCGACGGGTGGTGACGCAGGCGACTCGCCGGGCGTACGCACGCAGTTCGAGGGTGGCCGTAGCGGCGACCTGATGGGCGGCCGCACGCGGCTCACCAGCGGCGGCGCAGGCGGCTTGGCGGGGCGCGCGGTTCGAGGGGTGGTGGCTCAAGCCATCCGGTGGGTGGCCGGACGCGGCCGAAGGGCGGCCTGGGCGCGCGGTTCCACAGATGTTGGCGTGAGCACCCCGGTGGCGGCCGCAGCCAGCCCCATGGACGGCCACCCACCGTGGGCTTCCGCAACTCTGTGGGCTGTCGCGCACGCGGTTCGGCGGGGGCATCCACCGACGGCTCGGTTGGCCGCCGAGCACGTCATGTGACGGATGGCGGCACATGCAACCCGTGGGCGGTCGCCACCGGCACCTCGACAGGAGGCCGCACCCGGCTCGACGGGGGGCGCGCACGCGGCTTGCCGCGCGGCCACCGTGCGTGATGTCGGCGGGCGGCGGCGCAACGGTGGCGGCGCGTGCGTGATGTCGGCGGGCGCGCACGCGATCGGCGGACTGCCCGGCCGCGACGTCTGTGGGTGGGGCCGGGCAGTGACCACATCCCGAGGCCCCGGCGCCGACCTCGCGCGTGGGAGGGACACGGCAGACCGGGGGCCGCTCGTTCGGGTGGGGCCGCTGCGCGTCGGCCGCGCGGAGGGTGGGAGCACTGGTAGCCGTGGTGCATGTCGCTCACCCCACGCCCCAGGAGCCGTCGCGTCCAGACGGCGCTGCTCGCCTCCGCCGTCTCCGTGTGCCTGATCGCCGCGAGCGCTCCCTCACCCGCCGTGCCCCTCGGCGTCGGCGACCGGCTCTTCCCGCACCTCGGCAACCCGGGGTACGACGTGCAGTCGTACGACCTGGCCTTCACCTACCCCGGCAGCAACCGGGAGCCGCTCACGGCCGTCACCACGATCGACGCGCGCACCACCTCCCGCCTGAAACTCGTCAACCTCGACTTCACCCACGGCAAGGTGCGCTCCGTGGAGGTCGACGGAGATCCCGCCGCCTTCACGAGCGCCGGGGAGGATCTGGTCGTCACACCCCGGGAGCCGCTCGCCGAGGGCAGCCGGACGCGCATCACCGTGCGGCACACCAGCGACCCCGTCTACACCGGGGACGAGGAGGGCGGCTGGGTGCGGACCACGGACGGGCTCGCGATGGCCAATCAGGCCGACGCGGCCCACGTGGTCTTCCCTGGCAACGACCACCCCTCCGACAAGGCGATGTTCACCGTCCGCGTCACCGTCCCAGACGGCTACACGGCCGTCTCCAACGGCCTCGCCACCGGTACGGACCGCGCCCCCGGCACCACCACCTGGACGTACCGCACCCAGCACCCCATGGCCACCGAACTGGCCCAGATCTCCATCGGCCGCTCCGCCGTCCTCCACCGCACCGGACCGAACCGCCTGCCCGTACGGGACGTGGTCCCCGCCAAGGACCGCGAGAAGCTCGAACCCTGGCTCAAGAAGACCCCGGCCCAGATCGAGTGGATGGAGGACAAGGTCGGGCGCTACCCCTTCGAGACGTACGGGGTGCTGGTCGCCGAGGCGCAGACCGGGTTCGAGCTGGAGACCCAGACCCTTTCCCTCTTCGAGAGGAACCTGTTCACCCGCCCCGAGTACCCCAAGTGGTACGTCGAGTCGATCATGGTGCACGAGCTGGCCCACCAGTGGTTCGGCAACAGCGTCAGCCCCCGCACCTGGTCCGACCTGTGGCTCAACGAGGGACACGCCACCTGGTACGAGGCCCTGTACGCGGAGGAGACCGCCGGCAAGCCCCTGGCGGCGCGCATGAAGGCCGCCTACGGAGCCTCCGACCGCTGGCGCACCGCCGGGGGACCGCCGGCCGCGCCGAAGAAGCCCAAGGGGGGCCGGAAGATCGGCATCTTCCGGGCGAACGTCTACGACGGCGCGGCGCTCTTCCTGTACGCGCTCCGCCAGGAGATCGGCGCCCCCGCCTTCGCCCGGCTGCAACGGACCTGGGTCGCCGTCCACCGGGACGGCGTCGCCTCGACCGCCGACTTCCAGAAGCTCGCCTCCCAGATGGCCGGACGCGACCTCGGTGGCTTCTTCCACGCCTGGCTGTACCAGGAGAAGACCCCGCCCATGCCCGGCCATCCCGACTGGAAGCCGGTTCCGGATCCGGCTCCGGCGCGGGCCTCGTCCGAGCGATGACCGGGGGCCCTTACGGGTGTGACCCCGGTGGGGACGGGAAATAACCCGGGTGACGAGACGAGGCGTACCGTGCGACCATCTTCGAGTCGGCGACGGGAATCTCCCGGAAGCCCCGGGCGTTGTCGCCGATGACGAGTCGTGAACCGTCGTGATCCGTCACCTTTCGGTATCCCTTTCGACGTAAGGACCCAATGACCTCCTCTTCATCCCCTTCCCAGGCCGCACAGCGCGCCTTCGCGCAGAACACCCCCGAGGCTCTTCGGGCCGATGCCCTGATGGAAGAGGACGTCGCCTGGAGCTTCGAGATCGACGGAGAGCGGGACGGCGACCAGTTCGACCGCTCCGACCGCGCGGCCCTGCGCCGTGTCGCGGGCCTCTCCACCGAACTCGAGGACGTCACCGAGGTCGAGTACCGGCAGCTCCGCCTGGAGCGGGTCGTACTCGTCGGTGTCTGGACCACGGGGACCTCGCAGGACGCGGAGAACTCGCTGGCCGAGCTGGCTGCCCTCGCGGAGACCGCGGGCGCGCTCGTGCTCGACGGCGTGATCCAGCGCCGCGACAAGCCGGACGCGGCCACCTACATCGGTTCCGGCAAGGCCAACGAGCTGCGGGACATCGTTCTCGACTCGGGCGCGGACACCGTGATCTGCGATGGTGAGCTGAGCCCGGGCCAGCTCATCCACCTCGAAGACGTCGTCAAGGTCAAGGTCATCGACCGTACGGCCCTGATCCTCGACATCTTCGCCCAGCACGCCAAGTCCCGAGAGGGCAAGGCGCAGGTCGCGCTCGCGCAGATGCAGTACATGCTGCCGAGGCTGCGAGGCTGGGGTCAGTCGCTGTCCCGGCAGATGGGCGGCGGCAAGGGCGGCGGCCTCGCCACCCGTGGTCCCGGTGAGACCAAGATCGAGACGGACCGGCGTCGGATCCGCGAGAAGATGGCGAAGATGCGCCGGGAGATCGCGGAGATGAAGACCGGCCGCGAGATCAAGCGCCAGGAGCGCAGGCGGAACAAGGTGCCGTCGGTCGCCATCGCGGGCTACACCAACGCGGGCAAGTCGTCCCTGCTCAACCGCCTCACCGGCGCCGGTGTCCTGGTGGAGAACGCGCTCTTCGCGACCCTCGACCCGACCGTGCGCCGGGCCGAGACCCCGAGCGGGCGGCTGTACACGCTGGCGGACACCGTCGGCTTCGTACGCCACCTGCCGCACCACCTCGTCGAGGCGTTCCGCTCCACGATGGAGGAGGTCGGCGACTCCGACCTGATCCTGCACGTGGTCGACGGTTCGCACCCCGCGCCGGAGGAGCAGCTCGCCGCCGTGCGCGAGGTCATCCGTGACGTGGGCGCGACGGACGTGCCGGAGATCGTGGTCATCAACAAGGCGGACGCCGCCGACCCGCTGACGCTCCAGCGGCTGCTGCGGATCGAGAAGCGCTCCATCGCGGTCTCGGCCCGCTCCGGCCAGGGCATCGAGGAACTGCTCGCCCTGATCGACAACGAGCTGCCCCGCCCCTCGGTCGAGATCGAGGCGCTCGTGCCGTACACCCACGGCAAGCTCATCGCCCGTGCCCACACCGAGGGCGAGGTGATCTCCGAGGAACACACCCCGGAGGGCACCCTGCTCAAGGCCCGGGTGCACGAGGAACTGGCGGCGGACCTCGCTCCGTACGTCCCCACGGCTACGACGGCCTGACCGTCGCATCCGTACCCGAAGGCCCGCCCCCTCCGCCCGGCAGTTCCAGGCGGGGGCGGGCCTTCGGTCTGCACGGGCGCGCCCGCCCGAGCCGATGCGCACGGCCGTCTGGTTGCCGCGGCCGAACAGACAACCGGGTTCCGCATCGCGACCCGGCCGGCCATACACGACCGCTACCTGCTGACCATCCGGGACGGCAAGGCGGACTGCGTCCCGACCGGCCGGAAGCCAGACCTGTCCTGGACATCCGCGACCTGGGGTCCGTCTACCTCGGAGGCACTGCTCCGAGCACGGGGACCGCGCCCTTGGGTATGTGGACGAGGCCAGGCAACGTTGGGTCCTGGCAAGCAGTGGTGCTGGTGGAACGATGATCGTGCGATTGGACGAGGGGAGTCCGGGGTGGAGCAGCGGTTGAGCATCGCGGTGGCGCAGCCGAGGTGCACGGCCTACGACGTGACGGCCAACGCGGTGGCCCACGCGGCTGCCGTTCGGGCGGCGGACGCGCGAGTGGTGGTCTTCCCCGAGATGTCGCTGACGGGATACGAATTGGACGCGGCGCCGATCTCCCCCGACGATGAACGGCTGGCTCCGATCGTCGCCGCGTGCGCCGAAACCGGAACGCTCGCCCTGGTCGGCGCGCCCGTGCCAGGTCCGCACATCGGCATCCTGGCTGTCGACGGAGACGGCGTGCGCGTGGCGTACGGGAAGGTTCACCTGCACGGCAGTGAGGCCGTCGACTTCGTGCCCGGGCAGCCCGCCGTGATCGACGTGGACGGGGTGCGGCTGGGGCTCGCCGTCTGCCGCGACACGGGTATCCCCGCACATGCCGCGAGGACCGCAGCGCTGGGCATCGACGGATATGTGGCTGGAGTCGTCCACGCCGATCACGAGGCTGAGGTCCACGGCGAGCGCGCCCGCCGGGTCGCAGCCGACCACGGTGTGTGGGTCGCCATGGCGGCCTTCGCAGGTCCGACCGGTGGCGGCTTCGACCGCACGTCCGGCCGTTCTGGCATCTGGTCCGCCGACGGTGTACTGCTCGCGGAGGCGAGCCCCGCCCCTGATGAGGTTGCGCGGGCCGTTTTCAGCAAGTGAGTCCGAGTCCGACCGCGGAAACCGGGCTGACAGGCAGTCCTGTTGAGCAGCCGGGTGGGGTCATGTCGCGCTGGCCGAAGCCGTAGGCAACGACGGGGTTGGGCAGTGCGCGAGTTGCTGCCGGATGACGGCGCCGCGGGCGGGTGCGGCCGGAACGCCGATCTCCCAAGGCCAGGCCACCACCGTGGCCGCGGGCAATCACGGCGGAAGCCCGAACGCCATCGACGACGACATGCTGACCTTCACCGTGGTGCTCGAAGACAGGGGCGTCCTTGTAGGGGAGTCCGCGAAGAGGCGAGCGAGCCGATCAAGCCGAGGCGGACGCCGGCCAGCCGCTGCCGCGAGAGCGGCCCGCATCCGCCGACCGGCCTCCGAGGAGATCGACCTCCGCGAACGTCACAGGCCGAGCCATGCACCGGAACACAGAGATCTCATCCAGACCTCATGATCATTTTTAGCGGAACGGCTGTACCAACGTTCCCCGGCCGTGACCGTCAGCAGCGTCACCGTCATTGCCTGACTCATCTACGTGGCACTGGGACCATGGCCCTGGGGACGAGGTGATCGTCCCCAGGGCCATGGTCCCACCCACCCGCCCGGCCGGCCCGGCGGCCGGAGCGATCCTCGACGCATGCGAGCGCCGTGCGCGTCCTGGTCGACGGGGGCCCTGACACATCAGGTGCCTGACCCGGATACGCGCACGGCGCTCGCTCGGAACCCGCACGCCCTCCGACTGCCGCCCGTCCAGGGGCGGCACGACCACGGGTCAGCCCGGCGTCACTGCGACCCGAACTTGTCACTCACCGCCTGATACACACCCTCCGCCTCCTTGCCCAGCCGTGGGCCGGCCAGCCAGCCGGAGCTCGCCGGGCCGATGGAGGTGTTGGACACCAGTGCGGGCTCACCGTTCGCGCCGGTCGCCACCCAACCGCCGCCGGACGAACCGCCGGTCATGGTGCAGCCGATGCGGTACATCGTCGGGTCGGACTCGACGAGCGAGAACCGCCCCGGCTTGTCCGTGCACCGGTACATCGTCTCGCCGTCGTACGGAGCCCCCGCCGGGTACCCGGTCGCGGTGATGCTCTCCACCTGCGGCACGGCGGGCGCGTCGAAGTCCACCGGCAGTGCCGAACCGACCATCTCCTCGAGGGACCTGCCCCCGCTGCCCTCCTCGGGCGTCACATGGATCACCGCGAAGTCGTACGGCGCCCCGTCACCGCCCGTCTGGCCGCCCTGCTCGATCCACTGGTCCGACGTCTGTGCCCAGTCGGCCCACCAGACCCCGTACGGAGCGACCTGCTCCTTGGTGGCCGTCTCCAACTGGGACGCCGCCATCGCACCGTCGTTGTACGAGGGAACGAACGCGATGTTGCGGTACCAGCCGCCCGACTTGCCGGCGTGCACACAGTGGCCGGCGGTCCACACGAGGTTGGACCTGCCCGGGTTGGCCGGGTCCTGGACCACCGTCGCCGAGCACACCATCGTGCCCTCGGGTGCGTCGAAGAACACCTTGCCCGCCTCGGGCGCGCTCTCGTGGTACTTCGCCGACACCGCCTCCGCGTCGACGGACTCCGGCGTCGGGTCGGTCACCCCCTGGTCGCCGGTGAGGTCGCTCTCGTCGACCTCCTTCTCCGGTTCCTCGGCGTCCCGCATCCGGTCCGGGTTCCACAGGTCCTGGATGATCGGGTTGACGTAGTCCTCCGCCTCGCGGAGCCAGTCGTCCCTGTCCCAGTTCTTCCAGGCCCCGCCCCGCCACTTGTCGAGGTCGATCCCGTGTTCCTTGAGCCTGTCCTTGATGTCGTCCGGGATCCGGATCTTGCCGTCGCCCGCGCTGTCGCTGCCCTGAGCGGACGCCGACGCATCGGCGTTCGCCGTGGTGTCGCCCGAGCCGCACGCGGTGGCGGTCAACGACAGAACCGCGGCGAGGCCGACCGCGGCCAGAACGGGGGAGGTTCTCCTGTGCGTGCTCCTCCCACCACGAGCGGCGAAGAGCGGTCGTATGGGTCGCATGGTCTGGACTCCCCCTGGGGCGTAAGAAGAACTCTGTGCTGCCGACGCGGATCACGCACGGCACTTCACTTCTGCCTTTCGTACGTAGCGGTCGTACGCGTGGCTTGGTGAGGATCGGCGAGCCGCGTCCCTACGGAACGGCACCACACACTATGCGGTCGTTGTGGGGGACATCCGAGGGAACGGCAACGGTTTCGCTACGAGCATTCTGATCTGGCAATTCGTCCCGACGGCTGTCGATGCGACGTCCCCTCACTACCCCTCAGATCCCCACACGTCCGCTTTCGTCACACCGTCGTCGAACCGTGCGCCGAAGTCCCCACGCTCCTGCGCTCCCGCCTCGGCGCCCTCGACGACCGCATCGACACCCTCCAGCGCTCGCGCAGCGCCTTGCGTGCCTTCCTCACCACTGCCTCGCCGGCGCTCCCAACGGCAGGACGCCACCTACCGCACCCGGAGGACGTCCGCGACCACAGCCCTTCGTCGGCCACGGCCGGACCGTGGCCGGGAGCCGGTGTCCGTCCTGCCGCCGCCCCGGCGACGAGGGCTCCGGGGCGGCGACCCTGACGAGGGCTGAAGGACGCGGACAGGTGACTGGACGCGCCTTGCCGGAACCAAACCGATGTCTTCATCGGATGGCGAACACCGAGCGCCCGCACGTGTGTCGCACCCGCAACTGCTCCGTCACGGCAAGGATCTTCGTCTCACCCGCTTCCCCGTGCCCCTTGCGTCGTTGGTACGTACGGGGGACCCGCCGGTGCTCGGTGCCCTCCGTCAACTCGCCTCTGGACAGCGGGAGGAAGTGCAGTCGTGGCGGTGACCGAGTCTACGGCGACGCCGGTGGGGCAAAGGCCCGAGCGAGCCCGCTCGGGGTGTGAGGACGAGCGGGTGCGCACACGGGGGGATCGGGATGGGGCGCGCTCGGTGCACGCCGGGACCCTGCGGCGTCGGACCGTGCGAGAGTCGGCTGCTCGCACCTATGCGCGAGCTCTGCCCATCGTGCCGGTACGCGCTCGCGGGCTGACCATCGAGGGAGCCGACGGCCGCCGCTACCTCGACTGCCTGTCCGGCGCCGGCAGCCTCGCCCTCGGCCACAATCACCCCGTCGTCCTCGAAGCGATCCGCAAAGTCCTCGACTCGGGTGCCCCGATGCACGTCCTCGACCTCGACACCCCCGTCAAGGACGCCTTCACCACCGAACTGTTCCGCACCCTTCCGCCCGGCCTCGCGGACCGTGCTCGCGTCCGGTTCTGCGGGGCCACCGGCATGGACGCGCTCGAGGCCGCTTTCCAACTGGTCCGGTTGGCGACCGGCCGCACCGGAATGCTCGCGTTCACCAGCACCCACCACGGCATCACGGCGGGCGCACTCGACACGTCCGGAGGCACCCGCGACGGACGCGTGTCCCTCCTGCCGTATCCCCAGGACTACCGATGCCCGTTCGGTGTCGGCGGCGAACGCGGCGCCGAACTCGCCGCCCGCTGGGCCGAAGCCGTCCTCGGCGACACCACGTCCGGTGTACCGCTGCCCGCCGGCATGATCCTCGAACCCGTACAGGACGACGGCGGCGTCATCCCCGCCCCGGACGGCTGGCTGCGCCGGATGCGAGAACTCACCGCCTCCCGCTCGATCCCGCTGATCGCCGACGAGGCCCAGACCGGTGTGGGCCGCACAGGCCGCTTGTGGGCGGTGGAGCACAGCGGCGTCGTCCCCGATGTGATGGTCCTGTCCAAGGCCATCGGAGGCAGCCTCCCGCTGGCCGTCCTGGTCTACCGCGACGGCCTCGACACCTGGCAGCCCGGCGCCCACACGGGCTCCCACCGTGGCAACCAACTCGCCATGGCCGCCGGCACCGCCACCCTCGCCCACGTCCGTGAGAACGGCCTCGCTGAACGCGCCCGAACCCTCGGCGCCCACATGCTCGCCCAACTCCACTGCCTCACCGAGCGCTTCAGCTGCGTCGGTGACGTACGAGGGCGAGGGCTGATGATCGGCATCGAGATGGTCACCCCGGACGCACACCCTCCCCCCGACGACACGCGCCCACGCCCACCCGCTCCCTCCCTCGCCACCGCGGTCCAACGCGAGTGCCTCCGCCGCGGACTGATCGTTGAACTCGGAGGTAGCCACGCCGGTGTCGTACGCCTCCTGCCGCCCCTCACGATCACCGACGAACAGTCCGACGCCGTGCTCGACCGCCTGACGGACGCGGTCGCCTCCGTGGCCGCCACCGTGGTGTCGCGGGGCCCGAGAAGCCTGATGTCCGAGCGCGCCGAGGGCCACGGACGCTTGCCGGGCGGATGACCGCCGAGACAACCGGAGCAGCCGACCGGAACGGGTATCGCCCCATTCCCGAACCAGCCGCCCACCCCGGAGACGGCCCCAGCACGCCACCGCCCCGCACGCCTCCCGGCACCTCCCCCCGAAACCCGCGCCTAGCCTCCCCCACGAGCAACCCCAGGAACCGCCTTGAAGCCGCCGCCCGCCCCAGAGACACGCCCCCACGATCGCGAAGACCACGCGCACCATCACGAGACAGAAGCCCGAGCCCCACACGCACGGCGACCGCCCGATACCGAGCCACGTCATGAACGGGCCCATGCGGTCCCTCGGCAAGCCGACGGAACCCGGACCACCGAGCCGCTGCCCAGCCGGGCCACCGACGCCCCGCGCCACCCCGATCCGTACACGGCCGCCCAAGCGGCAACAGTCGAGAACCTGCTGCGTTGCTGGGTTCGCGAGCACAACCTCACCCCCCTGAACGAAGACACTCTTCACGTCCCTCTCCCCGCCACCGGCACGACCCTCCTCGCCCCGGTGCACTACCGGTCCGCGACCGGCTGGCACCGCTTCGGTCTCCCGCGCCTTGCCGGAACCCCGGACAGCGCACCCCCCGTCGACGCGGTGACCGTGGCGGCCCTGCTGGCCAGGGAGTCGGCCGCCCGGCCCGCCCAAGCGCCGGACACCCGCGAGCCCTCACCCACGGCACCACACATCCCCGCGCCCGACACCATGAGCCAGCCGGACCCACTCGACCAGCCGGACCCACTCGACCTGCTCTGCAGGGTCGCCGACTCCGCCCGACAAGTCGCCGTGTTCCTCACCGAGCACCGACCCGAGCCCGCCAACGATCCGGACCGTTTCCTAGCCGCCGAGCAGGCTCTCGTCCTCGGTCACCCCCTGCACCCCACCCCGAAGAGCCGGGAGGGGCTCTCCGAGACCGAAGCGCGGCTGTACGCGCCGGAGTTGCGCGGCTCCTTCCCCTTGCACTGGTTGGCGATCGCGCCTTCCGTTCTGTCGACCGACTCGGCATGGACCGAGCGCGGCCGTGTCATCCCCGCCGAACATCTGACCGCGAGGCTGGCCGGCACGGGTCTGTCGTTGCCCGACGGGCACGCCGCACTACCCCTGCACCCCTGGCAGATCCGAGAGGTCCGGCACCGCCCGGCCGTGGCCGCCCTCCTCGACGCCGGGCTGCTTCGGGACCTCGGCCCCCACGGGCCTCCCTGGCACCCCACGTCCTCCCTCCGTACCGTTCACCGCACGGGCGCCCCCGCGATGCTGAAACTCTCGCTGGGCCTGCGCATCACCAACTCCCGTCGCGAGAACCTCCGCAAGGAACTGCACCGCGGTGTCGAGGTCCACCGCCTGCTGCGCACCGGCCTGGCCATGCAGTGGCACGCGGCCCACCCAGGCTTCGACATCGTCCGCGATCCGGCCTGGCTGGCGGTCACAGCACCGGACGGCGCTCCCGTACCAGGCCTGGACGTGGTGATCCGCCACAACCCTTTCCGCCCGGCGGACGACGTCGCCTGTGTTGCCGGGCTAGTGTCTCCGCGGCCGTACGCCTCCGGCGAACGACAGGCGGACCGCCTCGGGGACGCGCGGCAGCGCTTCGCCCACCCATACCCGCGGCGCCCTGACGACCTCGTCCGAGAGCCTCAACACACGCCTCTCCACAACCTCCCTCCTCACGAGAGCCTCACCACGCGGTCGCGGCTCGCCGACCTCGTCATCCATCTCGCCGGACGGACCGGCCGACGCCCGGGCACTGTCGCCGTCGAGTGGTTCCTGCGCTACCTGGAGCAGGTTGTGCGGCCCGTCCTGTGGCTGGACAGCGAGGCGGGGATCGCTCTCGAAGCGCACCAGCAGAACACGCTCGTCCTGCTGGACTCCGAGGGGTGGCCCATGGGCGGCCGCTACCGCGACAACCAGGGCTACTACTTCCGCGAATCCCGCCGCGCGGACCTCGACGCCCGGCTGCCAGGCATCGGCGAGCACAGTGACACGTTCGTCTCCGACGAGGTCGCCGACGAGAGATTCGGCTACTACCTCGGCATCAACAACGTGCTCGGACTCATCGGTGCGTTCGGTTCCCAGCGCCTCGTCGACGAGCGCCTTCTGCTGGCCGCCTTCCGCCGTTTCCTCGTCGGTGTGGCTACCGGCCCCGCCCGCCTGACCACGCCCCTCCCGGCCCGCCTGCTCGACTCACCCGTCCTGCGCTGCAAGGCCAACCTGCTGACCCGCCTCCACGGCCTCGACGAACTCGTCGGCCCGGTGGACACCCAGTCCGTCTACGTCACCATCGCCAATCCCCTCCACCTCTGATCAGCCGCTCATCCCAGCCGCTCATCGCCCTGTCCAACCCGCCGTCCCGTACTCCGACTCCCTTCATCCCCGAGGCACATGACCTACCCGATCTCCTGAGAGGAGCGTCGCCATGCCTCCCACCGACGCGACCACCGACACCGGCACCGCCTCGACCCCGAGCAACGAGGACACGCTCGAACTGCGCCTGCCCGACGACTTCCTCGCTCTCATGGCCGAGGAGCGCTACTTGTGCGACAGCAGTGCCGAAGCCGGACGGGAGGCACCCTCCGCTCAGGGCGACCTGCTCGACCACCTCGCCGGCTGGGGGCCGGTCGATACCGCCGTGGGCACACTGCACCTCGTCCCCGTCCGCGTCGAACGGGACCTTCCACTACTCTCCCGCTGGATGAACGACTCCGCCGTGGCCTCCTACTGGAAGCTCGCCGGACCCGAAGAGGTGACCGGGGACCACCTCCGGTCCCAGCTCGACGGTGACGGCCGGAGCCTGCCCTGCCTCGGGCTGCTGGACGGCACCCCCAACAGCTATTGGGAGATCTACCGGGCAGACCTGGACCCCATCGCCCGCCACTACCCGGCCCGCCCGCACGACACCGGGATCCATCTCCTCATCGGCCCCGTGGCCGACCGGGGACGGGGTCTCGGCTCCACCCTGCTCCGCGCCGTCGCCGATCTCGTCCTCGACAGACGACCTTCCTGCGCCCGCGTCATCGCCGAACCCGACCTTCGCAACTTTCCCTCCGTCTCCGCTTTTCTGAGCGCCGGCTTCCGGTTCTCCGCCGAGGTCGACCTGCCCGACAAGCGGGCCGCCCTCATGGTCAGGGACAGGCTCCTGCGCGATCTGATGTAGATCCGATGTGGATCCGCTGTGACGCCGTCATTTCTGGTACACCGCCCGCGGCGGTCCGGTTCCCGGTAGGACCGACCCGATTTCGCACCCACGAGAATCAGCCGTCTCGGCGAGCCCTGCCGCACCCCCACCCCGCCCACCCTTGCCCCGTCGAAGAGAACCCGGTCTTGACCCCGTCCCTCATGCCCCACGCTTCCGCCTTGACCACCCGTTTGTCAGTGGTGAGTCGTAGGGTGGTCGCGCTATGACGAAGCCCTCACTCCACGAACTCCTGCACGCCGCCGTCACCGCTGTCGGCGGCACGGAGCGCCCCGGCCAGGTGACCATGGCCGAAGCCGTCGCGGAGGCGATCGACGACGGCTCCCATCTGCTCGTCCAGGCGGGCACCGGCACCGGAAAGTCGCTCGGCTACCTGGTGCCCGCGCTCGCCCAGGGGGAGCGGGTCGTCGTCGCGACGGCGACCCTGGCCCTCCAGAGGCAGCTCGTGGAGCGGGACCTGCCGAGAACGGTCGACGCGCTGCACCCCCTGCTCCGCCGCCGCCCCGAGTTCGCGATGCTCAAGGGCCGGTCCAACTACCTGTGCCTGCACCGCCTGAACGAAGGGGTACCGCAGGACGAGGAGGAGGGCCTCTTCGACCAGTTCGAGGCGGCCGCGCCCACCAGCAAGCTGGGCCAGGACCTGCTGCGACTGCGCGACTGGTCCCAGGAGACCGAGAACGGCGACCGGGACGACCTCACCCCGGGAGTGTCCGACCGAGCCTGGGCGCAGATCTCCGTGTCGTCCCGGGAATGCCTGGGCGCCACGAAGTGCGCGTACGGCGCCGAGTGCTTCGCCGAGATGGCCAGGGAACGGGCCAAGCTCTCCGATGTCGTCGTCACCAATCACGCGCTGCTCGCGATCGACGCCATCGAGGGCGCGCCCGTGCTCCCGCAGCACGAGGTGCTGATCGTCGACGAGGCCCATGAACTGGTCTCACGGGTGACCGGCGTCGCGACCGGCGAACTGACCCCGGGCCAGGTCAACCGCGCCGTGAAGCGGTCGGCGAAGCTGGTGAACGAGAAGGCCGCGGACCAGCTCCAGACAGCCGCCGAGGGCTTCGAGCGGATCATGGAGCTGGCCCTCCCCGGCCGCCTGGAGGAGATCCCCGAGGACCTGGCCTACGTCCTCATGGCACTGCGTGACGCCGCCCGTACGGTGATCTCCGCGATCGGCAGCACTCGCGACAAGTCCGTGCAGGACGAGGACGCCGTCCGGAAGCAGGCGCTGGCCGCCGTGGAGTCCGTGCACGACGTGGCGGAGCGGATCTCCAACGGATCCGAGTGGGACGTGGTCTGGTACGAGCGGCACGAACCCCGAGGCGGAGCCGCATATCGACACAGCGGCGCGTCCCTGCGCGTCGCCCCCATGTCCGTCTCCGGCCTCCTGAGGGAGAAGCTCTTCGCGGACCGTTCCGTCACCCTGACCTCGGCCACGCTCAAGCTCGGCGGCGACTTCAACGGTGTGGGGGCGTCGCTGGGCCTCGCACCCGAGGGCAGCCAGGGGGATGACCTCCCGCAGTGGAAGGGGGTGGACGTCGGATCGCAGTTCGACTACCCGAGGCAGGGCATCCTCTACGTCGCCAAGCACCTGTCGCGTCCCGCGCGCGACGGCGACCGGGCCGACATGCTGGACGAGCTCACGGAGCTGATCGAGGCGGCCGGCGGCCGTACGCTCGGCCTGTTCTCGTCGATGCGGGCCGCCCAACTGGCGGCGGAGGAGCTACGCGTCCGCATCCCGGAGTACCCGATCCTGCTCCAGGGCGAGGAGACGCTCGGCGAACTGATCAAGGGTTTCGCGGCCGACCCCAGGACCTGCCTCTTCGGCACGCTCTCGCTCTGGCAGGGCGTCGACGTGCCTGGGCCCAGTTGTCAGCTTGTCGTCATGGACAAGATTCCGTTCCCGCGCCCCGACGACCCTCTGATGAGCGCCCGCCAGAAGGCCGTCGAGGAGGCGGGCGGCAATGGCTTCATGGCCGTCGCCGCCACCCACGCGGCCTTGCTCATGGCACAGGGCGCAGGTCGCCTCGTTCGGGCGCAGGGGGACCGTGGCGTGGTCGCCGTACTGGATCAACGACTGGCGACCGCTCGGTACGGGAGTTATCTCAAGGCGTCACTGCCCGACTTCTGGTACACGACGGACCGTAACCAGGTCCGTAGGTCGCTCGCCGCGATCGACAAGGCGGCCAAGGACCTGGAAGAGGCCGAGACGGCGAAGGCATGAGGAACGGCCGTTGACCGGTCCCGCCCGGGGAGGCCAACGGCCGTTCTGCCACACCGGGCCCTGCGATCAGGCGGGGCCCCGGGACCAGAGCGTTGTCGCTCGTCGGACCCGGACAGGCCAGGGCCCCGGAACCGGCGCAGTGGATTCCGGGGCCCGGATCAGGGGCGGGGACGGTACGGGCAACCGTCCGCCGCGGGGCGTCAGACGCGGCGCAGGACCGCCACCACCTTGCCGAGGATGGTCGCGTCGTCACCCGGGATGGGCTCGTAGGCAGCGTTGTGCGGCAGCAGCCATACGTGGCCGTCCTCGCGCTTGAAGCGCTTGACCGTGGCCTCGCCGTCCAGCATGGCCGCCACGATGTCGCCGTTCTCGGCGACCGGCTGACGGCGGACCGTCACCCAGTCACCGTCGCAGATCGCGGCCTCGATCATGGAGTCACCGACGACCTTCAGGACGAAAAGCTCTCCGTCGCCCACCAGCTGGCGGGGGAGAGGGAACACATCCTCGACCGACTCCTCGGCGAGGATCGGGCCACCGGCGGCGATCCGGCCGACGAGCGGCACGTACGAAGCGGCCGGCTTTCCGGCGGTGTCCGTCGGCTGGGCCGAGGACTGGTCGGAGCCGCGGACCTCGTAGGCACGTGGGCGGTGCGGATCGCGGCGCAGGAAGCCCTTGCGCTCCAGGGCCATCAGCTGGTGCGCCACTGAGGACGTGCTGGACAGGCCGACCGCCTGACCGATCTCCCGCATCGACGGCGGGTATCCGCGCCGCTGCACCGAGTCCCTGATCACCTCGATGACCCGGCGCTGCCGGTCGGTGAGCCCGGAGCTGTCAGCCCTGATGCCTGGAGGTCGGCCGGGCAGGGCGCGCTTGGGCCCTTCATGGTTCGTGGCTTCGTTCATCGCATGCACCGGCTCGAGTCGGCTCTGGGAGCGGTCCTGGGCAGTGATGGTGGCACTGTCAGCGGTGGTGGTCACGTCGGCCCCTCTCGATGGTCTCCCGTGCAGCACAACGGTAGTTGCTTTCGAAAGGTTGCGCCAAACACACGTTCGAGTGAAAAACCGTGGATTACCGGACGTGGTCGGGGGTCTGGGTGTAGGGACTCTCGCGTCCGGCGGACAAAAGTGCTGATTGCTGTACTCTTCACCGCCGGGGTGACGGCCTTGTGGGCCGCTTCGCCGCGAGGCCCAGTCTGCCACCCGGTGCTTCGTTCGCCGGGGACCGCCCCCTTCCTCTGTGGCGCCTCACCGCATCCCCGTCCGTTCCGCGACGGTGTGGATGCGCTCCGCGACGGCGTCCCCCGCTGGCACATGCCAATACGGGGGCGACACGCGCGTCGTGGGCGGATTTACGAGCCAAGCCCTACATGTAGTGCTTGGATTGCCGTAACGGCCCAGAAGTTGTGGTGCCCCCGGTCCTCGGCTCCTTGGTCATCCCCTATGCTTGGGGCTGCTTCCGCGGGGCCCAAGTGGCCCGTGGGGCTATTGAGCCGTGCTGAAGAGGAGGGTTTGAGTTATGTACTGTCCCTTCTGCAGGCACCCCGACAGCCGTGTCGTCGACAGTCGTACGACGGACGACGGCACGTCGATCCGCAGGCGCCGCCAGTGTCCCGACTGCTCCCGTCGTTTCACGACGGTGGAGACGTGTTCGCTGATGGTGGTCAAGAGGTCCGGCGTGACCGAGCCCTTCAGTCGCACCAAGGTCATCAACGGCGTCCGCAAGGCATGCCAGGGACGGCCTGTCACCGAGGACGCTCTGGCCCAGCTCGGCCAACGGGTCGAGGAGGCGGTGCGCGCGACCGGAAGCGCCGAACTGACCACCCACGACGTGGGTCTGGCCATACTCGGCCCGTTGCAGGAGCTCGACCTCGTCGCCTACTTGCGGTTCGCCTCGGTCTACCGGGCGTTCGACTCGCTGGAGGACTTCGAGGCCGCCATCGCGGAACTCAGGGAAGAGCAGGAGAAGCGCCCCGGCGCGACCGACGAGGACGTCGACATCGCGGCCGCGGAGCGCTCGGGGAACGACCGCGGGTCCGGAGGGGCTGTTCAGGTCCTCGTGCCCGCCGACGCCGCCGACTGACGGCGGGCCGCACCGCCGGACCAGCGGGTCCGGGCGATCGGCGGCGATCCAGACCTGTCGCGGACGGCTGTGTCAGCCGGGTCGCGACACAAGACAGAACACCGTGCCACTGGAACAAAGTGGCACTTCAGGGCGTTTTCGCCCGTACAGGGAGGCGGCATGACAGAGACGGCGAGCGGTCCGGCACGGAGTTCCCGCGCCAAGGGCACCAAGGCGAGCAAGGGCCTGCGTATCGAGCGCATCCACACCACCCCCGGCGTGCACCCGTACGACGAGGTGGAATGGGCGCATCGTGACGTCGTCATGACCAACTGGCGCGACGGCTCGGTCAACTTCGAGCAGCGTGGCGTCGAGTTCCCCGAGTTCTGGTCGGTGAACGCGGTCAACATCGTCACCAGCAAGTACTTCCGCGGTGCCGTAGGCACCCCGCAGCGCGAGGTGAGCCTGCGGCAGCTCATCGACCGGATCGTGAAGACGTACCGGAAGGCCGGCGAGGACCACAAGTACTTCGCCTCGCCCGCCGACGCCGAGATCTTCGAGCACGAACTGGCGTACGCCCTCCTGCACCAGATCTTCAGCTTCAACAGCCCCGTCTGGTTCAACGTGGGCACCCCGCAGCCCCAGCAGGTCTCCGCCTGCTTCATCCTGGCCGTCGACGACTCCATGGAGTCGATCCTCGACTGGTACAAGGAAGAGGGCATGATCTTCAAGGGCGGCTCCGGCGCCGGCCTGAACCTCTCCCGCATCCGCTCCTCCAAGGAGCTGCTGTCCTCCGGTGGCAACGCCTCGGGTCCCGTCTCCTTCATGCGTGGCGCCGACGCCTCCGCAGGAACGATCAAGTCGGGCGGCGCCACCCGCCGCGCCGCCAAGATGGTCGTCCTCGACGTGGACCACCCGGACGTCGAGGACTTCATCGCCACCAAGGTGAAGGAAGAGGAGAAGATCCGAGCCCTGCGCGACGCGGGCTTCGACATGGACCTGGGTGGCGACGACATCACGTCCGTCCAGTACCAGAACGCCAACAACAGCGTCCGTGTGAACGACGAGTTCATGACGGCCGTGGAGAACGGCACCGAGTTCGGGCTCCGTGCCCGTATGACCGGCGAGATCATCGAGAAGGTCGACGCCAAGGCGCTGTTCCGCAAGCTCGCCGAGGCCGCGTGGGCCTGTGCCGACCCGGGCATCCAGTACGACGGTGTGATCAACAACTGGCACACCTGCCCCGAGTCCGGCCGCATCACCGCGTCCAACCCGTGCAGCGAGTACATGCACCTGGACAACACGTCCTGCAACCTCGCCTCGCTGAACCTGATGAAGTTCCTCAAGGACGACGGCCTCGGCCACCAGTCCTTCGAGGCCGAGCGCTTCGCCAAGGTCGTCGAGCTGGTCATCACCGCGATGGACATCTCCATCTGCTTCGCCGACTTCCCGACGCAGAAGATCGGCGAGAACACCCGCGCCTTCCGCCAGCTCGGCATCGGCTACGCCAACCTCGGCGCCCTGCTGATGGCGACCGGTCACGCGTACGACTCCGACGGCGGCCGCGCCCTCGCCGGGGCCATCACCTCCCTGATGACCGGTACGGCGTACAAGCGCTCCGCGGAACTGGCCGCGGTCGTCGGCCCCTACGACGGCTACGCCCGCAACGCCGACGCCCACAACCGCGTCATGAAGCAGCACTCCGACGCCAACGGCGTGGCCGTGCGCATGGACGACCTGGACACCCCGGTGTGGGCCGCCGCCACCGAGGCCTGGCAGGACGTGCTCCGCCTCGGCGAGAAGAACGGCTTCCGTAACTCGCAGGCGTCCGTGCTCGCGCCGACCGGCACCATCGGCCTCGCCATGTCCTGCGACACCACCGGTGTCGAGCCGGACCTGGCGCTGGTCAAGTTCAAGAAGCTGGTCGGCGGCGGCTCGATGCAGATCGTCAACGGCACGGTCCCGCAGGCCCTGCGCCGCCTGGGCTACCAGGAGGAGCAGATCGAGGCGATCGTCGCCCACATCGCCGACCACGGCAATGTGATCGACGCCCCCGGCCTGAAGCACGAGCACTACGAGGTGTTCGACTGCGCCATGGGCGAGCGCGCCATCTCCCCGATGGGCCACGTCCGCATGATGGCCGCGATCCAGCCGTGGATCTCCGGCGCCATCTCCAAGACGGTCAACATGCCGGAGACGGCGACCGTCCAGGAGGTCGAGGAGATCTACTTCGAGGCCTGGAAGCTCGGCGTCAAGGCGCTCGCGATCTACCGCGACAACTGCAAGGTCGGCCAGCCGCTCTCCGCCAAGACCAAGGAGGTGGAGAAGGCCGAGATCACCGAGAAGGCCGAGGAGACGATCCGGGCCACGGTCGAGAAGGTCGTCGAGTACCGCCCGGTCCGCAAGCGCCTCCCGAAGGGCCGTCCCGGCATCACCACGTCCTTCACCGTCGGCGGCGCCGAGGGCTACATGATCGCCAACTCCTACCCGGACGACGGCCTGGGTGAGGTCTTCCTGAAGATGTCCAAGCAGGGCTCGACCCTCGCGGGCATGATGGACGCCTTCTCGATCGCCGTCTCGGTGGGTCTGCAGTACGGCGTGCCGCTGGAGACGTACGTCTCGAAGTTCACGAACATGCGCTTCGAGCCGGCCGGTATGACGGACGATCCGGATGTGCGGATGGCGGCGTCGATCGTCGACTACATCTTCCGCCGTCTGGCGCTCGACTTCCTGCCCTTCGAGACCCGCTCCGCGCTCGGCATCCACTCCGCCGAGGAGCGTCAGCGTCACCTGGAGACCGGTTCGTACGAGCCGATCGAGGAGGAGGTCGACGTCGAGGGCCTCGCCCAGTCGGCGCCGCGCCAGTCCCTGAAGGCCGTGTCCGCCCCGAAGGCTGACGACGAGGCGGCCAAGCCCGCCCCGAAGCAGGCTCACACCAGCGCCGAACTGGTGGAGATGCAGTTGGGTATCCAGGCCGACGCCCCGCTGTGCTTCTCCTGCGGTACGAAGATGCAGCGGGCCGGTTCCTGCTACATCTGCGAGGGCTGCGGCTCGACGAGCGGCTGCAGCTGAGCATCGGGCGCCGCTGAGGCGTGAAGTACTGATCTTGCGGGGAGTCGCCGACGCGGCTCCCCGCACGGCTGCGCCCGGCGCCGGGAAAAGGCTTGCCGCACCTCGTGCCGTGCTGCGATGCTTCGGCGCATGATCAACAGAATCGAGCGCACCTGCCGCCGATGAGCGGGACGACCGGGACGGCGATTCCCGGATCCACGGCCCCGCTGTTCGAACACGCACTGCGGTTGCATCGGCGGACACCGGACGCACCGCTCCCGCGGGACGGCGAGCCGTACCCCGACGAGGCTCGCCGCAGGCGCCGGAAAGTGCCCGATCCGCCGCGCGACCGCAACCTCGTCGGTGTTGATGTCGCTCGCCTTCTCGACGCGCATTTCGCTGATCCGCATGCGGCGCCGAGAGACCTGACCGGCCGCTTCCGCGACGTTCACGTACCGATTCACCCCAGTGGGCATATCGCGGCGGCGGCCGGACGAGCCGGTGAGCGCGGCCGCGAGACCGGACGCTGGCTGGTCCGCCATGGAACCGAGACGTACGACGTCGTCGTCGGGCTGGCGCTGCTCGCGGCCGTCGGGACGGCACGCGACATCCCGCGCATCCAGACCGTCGGACTTCTCTCCTGCACCTTCGGCCCGCTCTCCGCCAACGCCCTCGAACGGCTGCCGCAGGGTGCCGACGCGCTCTTGTGGCTGGCCGAACGTGTGACCGGCTGGGGCCGGGTGTACGTGGTGGAGGCCCTGTGCCGGCTCGTCGAGGACCATCCCGCCGTGCGGTCCTGGCTGACCCGGAGGGCCGTCGACGGGGACGTGCTGAACGGGTACTTCGCGGGCAGGGTCGCGCAACTCGTCGGCCTGCACGAGGTCATGGCCCAGGACGACGTGCACGGCGACGTGGTCGACCACACGGGGCGAATCCTTCAGGAGATGTCCTGCTGCGAAGGCATGGGGCTGTCCCTCAAGCGATACCCGTACGCCTCGGTGGTCATGAAGGCTCATGCGCGGACGCTCGCCCGACTCGGGCCCTCGCCCGAGCGCTTCCTCGCTGTGGCGCTGCTCGTCCACAGCCTCGGCGACGCGGGCGACAGGCAGTCCGTGGGGCCGGTACACCTCTGGGAAACCGCGCGGAGCGACTACCTCGCGCTGCTCGATCGTGCGGACTGGTGCGAGGCGGCGAGGCAAGGACTCATGAAGGGGGACGAGCAGTCGGCATGGGCGGCTGACCTGGCGGGGGAACTCGATCTCCTGGCGTTCCGGATGGACTGAGGGGTGGCACGGTCGACAGCCGTGCCACCCCTCGGCGGTTTTTGGGCGCCCCGCGGGCGGTGCGTCAGGACTCGGGAGGACCGCCCATGACACGGGCGAAGGTCGCCGGGTCCTCGTCGTAGCCCTGGACGCCCGGGTGGAAGGTCCACTCACCCGTCGCGTCGCGGACGAACTCGGCGACCCTCGCGGCCGTGCAGCCGAGGACCCCGCCGAAGTCGTCCTCCGCCAGGACGGTGTAGTCCTCACGGATGCGAAGGCCGGGCTTGGTCACGTCGGCGAAGGTCTTCGGGCCGGATCCCTGCTGTATGGCCACACCGATGACGACGCGGCCGTACCGGCTGTCGAGGCGGTTCAGCTCGACCGTCATGACCTCGTCCCAGCCGAATCCCTGGCCGTTCTTGCTGTCGCGGTTGAGGGTGATGGTGCCGTCGGGCGAGCGGCTGTCGAAGTGCACCACATAGGCGGGACTGCCGCTCGGCTCGGCCGACAGGTAGGTCGCCGCGATGATGTCGAGATCCGTGGGCGACTGCCCGGCGGGGCTCGGGTCCCACTTCACCGACACCTCGACCTTGCGGATGCCCTTGTTGAGGCCGTTCAACAGAACTCTCCTCCCCGTTCTCCTGTGTGTGCGGGCCGAACTGCACGGCGGTCCGGGCCAGTTGCCCATCCTCGCATGTGCGCGGGGGCCCTCGCCCGGGTGTAACAGGTCGGAGAGTGACCGGCGCCACGCTCCGTGGCCTTACGATGGCGCGGTGCTGGTCAAGTGGATTCGCTGCACCGTGGTGGACCGCCGCGGTTTCGAACGGGGGCAGCGAAAGTGGGCGGGGCTACTGGGGGAGCCGGGATTCCGTGGACAGGGCGGGGGTTGGAGCCGGGCGCGGCCCGGGGTGGCGCACATCTTCTCCTTCTGGGAGAGCCGTGCCTTCTACGACTCCTTCATGGCGCGCTCCCACGACCGGCTCGCCGCCTCTCAGTCGGGTACCTACAAGGACCAGCAGGTCAAGCTCTTCGACCATCGCTTCGACGTGAAGACCGGGTTCGAGCCGCGCTTCGCGGACGCCGACCTGGTGCGGGTGGCCCACTGCCGTGTCCACGAGGAGCGTGCCGACCACTTCGCGCTGATGCAGGAGAAGGTCTGGAACCCCGCGATGGCCGGATCCCCGGGCATGCTCCGAGGGCTGTTCGGCGAGGCGCCGGGCCATGAGTTCATGATCCTCTCCATGTGGCTGTCGGCCGCCGAGCACGGCAAGTACCGCGTCGAACGCATCGAACGTCTTGCCCTGCGGGCCCAGCTCGAGGCTGATGTCGCCGCCCTGGCCGGTGACATCGTGGAACTGGAGCCGAGCTGGACGGTGTGATGTCCGGCCCGAGTGGGCCCGTAACCGGACGCGTCAACCTGGCCTCCCGATGTGCGGGACTTGTGTGACCTACGCCGTATGACACCCGGACGAGTGCTCGATCCGCCCTCGCCCCCTTTAGGGTTTTGGCATGGCACGACCACGGCGCATCCTCCTTGTCCGACACGGCGAGTCAACGGGCAATGTTGATGACACCGTGTACGAGCGCGAGCCCGACCACGCTCTCGCACTCACCGACCTCGGCTGGCAGCAGGCCGAGGAGACCGGTAAACGGATCCGCGACATCCTGGGACGCGAGCGCGTCAGCGTCTACGTCTCGCCGTACCGCCGTACGCATGAGACGTTCCAGGCGTTTCATCTCGACCCCGAGCAGGTGCGGGTGCGCGAGGAGCCCCGGCTGCGGGAGCAGGACTGGGGCAACTGGCAGGACCCCGACGAGGTACGGCTGCAGAAGGCCTACCGGGACGCGTACGGGCACTTCTTCTACCGATTCGCGCAAGGGGAGTCCGGCGCCGACGTCTACGACCGGGTGGGCGGCTTCCTGGAGAGCCTCTTCCGCAGCTTCGAGGACCCCGACCACCCGCCGAACGTCCTGCTGGTCACCCATGGGCTCGCCATGCGCCTGTTCTGCATGCGGTGGTTCCACTGGACGGTCGCGGAGTTCGAGTCGCTGTCGAACCCCGGGAACGCGGAGATGCGGATGCTCGTTCTCGGGGAGGACGGCAAGTACACACTCGACAGGCCGTTCGACCGCTGGCGAAACCCCGAATCGTACGGGGCCACCAGTTAGAGTGGCGGGGCGATGACCCCTGACTCCTCTTCCGACGGCCGCCTGAGGCGTGCCCTGGCCAGTCTGCGCGGACTCGCGGTGGGGGACGCGCTGGGCTCGCAGTACTTCGTGCCCGTGAACTACCCACTGCTCAAGCGCCGCGAGACCCCGCCCGGTCCCTGGCAATGGACCGACGACACCGAGATGGCCTGCTCCGTGGTGGCCGTCCTGGCGGCCCACCACCGAATCGACCAGGACGAGCTCGCCCGCTCCTTCGCCGTGCACCACGACTTCGACCGTGGCTACGGACCTGCTGTCAACCGCTTGTTGCGCCTGGTCCGCGAGGGCGGTGACTGGCGCGAGCTGGCCTCCGCGCTCTTCAACGGCCAGGGGTCCTGGGGCAACGGCGCGGCCATGCGTATCGCCCCGCTGGGCGCCTGGTACGCCGACGACCCCGAGCAGGCGACCCATCAGGCGGAGATCTCCGCCTACCCCACGCACCAGCACCGTGAGGCCGTCGTCGGCGCCATGGCCGTCGCCGCGGCCGCCGCCCTCGCGGCGGACCCCGCCGGACCGCCGAGTGCGGCGGCGCTGCTCGACGGCGTGATCGCGCTCGTGCCGAAGAGCGCCGTCGCCGCGGGACTGCGGCGCGCCCGTGACATGCTCGACTACGCCGACGCCGACACGGTCGCCGCCGTGCTGGGCTGCGGGCGGCGTACGACGGCGCACGACACAGTGCCGTTCGCGCTCTGGTCGGCGGCACGCGCCCTCGGCGACTACGAACGGGGCTTCTGGACGACGGCCCAGGTGGGCGGCGACGTCGACACGACCTGCGCCATCGTCGGGGGAGTGGTCGCATCGGGGGAGGCCGGGGCGCCTCCTGAGGCGTGGGCGGAGCAGACCGAGGGCTTTCCGGACTGGTTGCGGGTGGGATAGCCGACGGATGGGTCGTTTTCCGGGCCCGTCTGACCCAACCACCCCCACTGTCACAGGAGTGCCACAGTGTGCTCCGGGGCGGCCGGGTGTGCCCTCAGCCGCATAGCCTGTCCGCCACGCCGCCTGTTGATCATGACCGCGGCGACGAGGTACCGGCCACACGACCTCCGCCGCGGCTGCGCGTCGCACTCGGTGGGTGCTGGGCCGGTCGGGGGAGGGGGCCCATGTCCGAAGAACCGTCAGTACCCACAGGATCCGAGCGCGAAGGCTCGAAGCCCAGAGCGCGCGCCGCGAGTCACGAGGGCCGTTCCGGTACGGCGGCACCCACAGACGCCGTACCGGAACGCAAGGCGGGCGGCTCCGAGCCGATACCGGGCGGGCCTCCGCCCGCACCGCCCAGGCTGATCGACATCGGCCCGGACGATCCCGCGCCGATCCGCAGCGCCACCCTGTGGGCCGCCCTTGCGACAGGTCTGCTCAGCATGCTGCTGCTGGGCGAAGGACTGGCCGCCAACATACTCGTCGTCGCCGTGCCCGCCACGCTCGCCGTGTACGTCGCCGGGCGGCGGGAGGGCAGGCGCCCCCGCCCATGGGCGCTGGTCTGGGGCGGTGGCGGACTGGCACTGCTGACCGTTCCCGCGCTGCGGGCCGCCGAGTGGCCCACGTTCTTCGCCGTCGTCACCGCGCTCGCGGCGGGCTCGCTCGCGCTGCACGGCGGGCGGACCTGGCCCGGCGTGCTGCTCGGCCCCATCGGTGTGTTCACCTCACTGGTCACCGGGCCGGCCTGGGCCTGGCAGGGGTTGCGCGAACGGATGGACGGCGACCGGGGCCGCCTGGTGCCGCTGCTGCGCGCGGTGGTGGTGGCCGCGGTGCTGCTCCTCGTCTTCGGCACCCTCTTCGCCGGGGCGGACGCGGCCTTCGCGGACCTGCTCGCCGCCTTGGTGCCGGACGTCTCCGTGTCCGACGGCCCCTGGCGGATCCTGCTCTTCGCGTCGGGCCTGTTCGGGACCCTCGCGGCGGCTCGCACGGCGGCCGTGCCGACTCGCTGGGACCGGGTCCGGGTGCCTCCCGGACGCCCGCGCGGCCGCGCCGAGTGGGCGCTGCCGCTGGTCGGACTCGTCGCGCTCTTCGCCGTCTTCAACGCCGTCCAACTCGCCGTGCTCTTCGGGGGGTACGACGCCGTCCTGAAGGAGACCGGCCAGACATACGCCCAGTACGCGCGCCAGGGGTTCTGGCAACTGCTCATGGCCACGCTGCTCACCCTGCTGGTCATCGTGATCGCTCTGCGCCAGGCCCCGCGCACTCGAACGAGTGACCGGACGTTGGTACGGGGTGTCCTGGGAACCCTGTGCGCGCTGGCGCTCGTTGTCGTGGCATCCGCTGTACGGCGTATGGACATGTATGTGGAGGCCTATGGGCTGACGCGCCTGAGGATATCGGTGCTGACCGTGGAGCTCTGGCTCGGTCTGGTCATCGTGCTCATCATGGCCGCCGGGGTGTGGGGTGCCCGCTGGCTGCCGCGTGCCGTCGCGGCCAGTGCCGTCGCGGGAGTGCTCGCGTTCGGTCTCGTGTCGCCGGACGGGATGATCGCCGAGCGCAACGTCGAACGGTACGAGGCCACGGGGCGCTTCGACCTTCCCTACGCGGAGGGGCTGTCCGCCGATGCGGTACCCGCCCTGGACCGGCTGGAGGAGCCCATGCGGTCCTGCGCGCTGTGGGAGATCGAGGAAGAGCTGGACGAGCGGCGGCACATTCCCTGGTACGCCACGAGCTGGGGCGAGGCCGAGGCGAGGCGCATTCTGGACGAGCGGCCTCTGGTGCCCGGGGCGAGCGGGCCGGCGTGCGATGAGCTGGGGGCGGAGTTCTACCGCTGAGGAGTCACTGAGCTCCTGTGGACGGCCGGACCCGCACATCGGTTTCCCGGGCGTGGTCCGGCTGTCCGCGGTCGCGTCGGCGGTCGCCGGGTAGCCTCCGGCGGGTTCGGCCGTGCCGTCAGGCTCAGACGGCGGGTCCGGCCGTGCCGGAGAGCGCTTCCAGGTCGCTCTTGCGGACTCTGATCACCAACGCGGCGGTGGCCAGGGCGAGTACGGCCATCGCGACAGCCGGTATGAACGCCGTCGAGATGCCCTGGGAGAGCACTTCATGACTCCATGGGGCGGGGAGCTGTTGGGTTCTGGCGAACTCGGCCTTCTGTTCGTCCGTGGCCTGCGCCATGAAGAGCTGCACCTGCTTCTCCGCCTCGTCACGGCTGGCCGTGCCGAAGACCGTGGTGAGGATGGACAGGCCGAGCGAACCACCAACCTGCTGCGTGACGTTGAGCAGCCCGGACGCCGCACCCGCCTCGTGCGGCGCCACACCGGAGACGGCGGTCAGGGTGAGCGTCACGAAATTCAGTCCCATGCCGAAGCCGAACACCACCATCGGGCCGAGCACCCCGCTGAGGTACGAACTGTCGGGGCTGATGAAGGTCTGCCACACCAGGCCGAGCACGACGAATGTCGAGCCGACCACCATGAACGGCTTGGGTCCGAGCACCGGCAGGAAGCGCTGTGACAGACCGGCACCCGTGACGATAGCGACGGTCACCGGGAGGAAGGCCAGGCCGGCCTCGATCGGCGTGTACCGCAGCACGTTCTGCACGAACAGCACGATGAAGAAGAACATCCCGAACATGGCCGCGGCCAGGCTCAGCATGATCACATACGTGCCCGAGCGATTGCGGTCGGTGAACATCCTGAGCGGTGTGATGGGCTCCTTGGCACGGCTCTCGATGAAACCGAACGCCAGCAGCAGGATCACCGCCGCGGCGAAGGAGCCGATGGTGAGGCTGTCGCGCCAGCCCTCCTCCGCCGCGCGGATGAATCCGTAGACCAGTGAGGCCATACCGGCCGTCGACGTGAGGGCGCCCGTGATGTCGAACCGCCCCGGGTGTCGCTCCGATTCGCTGATGTACATCGGCGTGAGAACCGCGATCAGTACACCGATGGGCACATTGACGAACAGCACCCACCGCCAGTCGAGCCACTCGGTGAGCATGCCGCCGGCGAGCAGACCGATGGCGCCGCCACCGGCGGACACCGCGGCGAAGACGCCGAACGCCCGGTTCCGTTCAGGTCCTTCGGGGAATGTCGTGGTGATCAGGGCCAGTGAGGTCGGCGACGCGATCGCGCCCCCCACGCCCTGCAGGGCGCGCGCCGCCAGCAACTGCCAGGGCTCCTGTGCGAGACCGCCGAGCAGCGAGGCGAGCGTGAAGACGAGAATTCCGGTCATGAACACTCGACGGCGGCCGAGGATGTCGCCGGCCCGACCGCCCAGGAGCAGCAGACCGCCGAAGGTCAGCGTGTAGGCGCTGACGACCCACGTCAGGTCGGTGGTGCTGAATTCGAGAGCGTCTTGAATGTGCGGAAGCGCGATGTTCACAATCGTCGCGTCAAGTACCACCATGAGTTGGCAGGCCGCGATGACGGTGAGCGCTATGCCGGGGCGACCCTCCCTGCGGGCGGCTCCCGGCTTCTGATCCTGAATCAACGGAGAGGTTGTCACTTATGGGTCCCCCACAACTGCCTTAGTGAACGCCAGCGTTCACTGTCGCGCCCAACGGTAGTGAGTCCCCCTTAGTGAACGCAAGCGTTCACCGAAGTCGCCGCCGTGGCCCGCCTCGCCCCCTCGCTACCGCTTTTCCCACCCCCACCCCTCGGCTCAACGGAGAAACTCAGATGGTCACTTCGCGCTGGACGGCCGCTCCCGCTCGGACGGTCTCCCCGCGCCGGCGCGGCGCCGTGCTCGAGCGTGCGATCCTCGATGCCGCGCTGGAGCAACTCAGTACGGTCGGCTGGAGTGGCCTCACCATGGAGGGGGTCGCCGCGGGTGCTCAGACGGGCAAGGCGGCGGTCTACCGCCGTTGGCCCTCCAAGGAGGACCTCGTCGCGGACGCGCTCCGGGCCGGGCTGCCGCGCTTTGAGGAGGCGCCCGACTTGGGAAGCGTGCGCGAGGATCTGCTGGAGCTCTGCCGCCAGGCGCGCGAGGCCATGTTCTCGCGTCCCGGCTACGCCCTGCGCTCAGTGATTCACGAATGCGACACCATGCAGGCCGAGCGCTTCCATGGCGTGATCATCGGGGGTGTCGTGGAGCCGACGGTCAAGCTTCTGCGGGAGGTCGTGGAGCGGGGAATTCGCCGAGGTGAGGTGAGGCCGGACGCGGCCAACAGCTATGTCTTCGACGCGATTCCGGCCATGATGATGTACCGCTCGAAAATGTGCGGAAGCGAATGGAGTGAGCGGGACATCGAGGAGATGATCGACCAGCTGATGGTGCCGCTGCTGCGCCGACGGAACGTCTGAGTCCGGCCCGTGGCGGGGCTGAGGTCGCCCCGTGAAACCTGGGTGTCGCAGGGGGACGCGGGCGGCGTAGGCTAAGGGCGCCATGCCGTACGAACCACCTACTCACACCGTCGAGCGCTCCCTGCGTGCCACGACCGGAGCGAAGATCATTGCCGGTGTCGACGAGGTGGGGCGCGGAGCGTGGGCCGGTCCCGTCACCGTCTGCGCGGCGGTCACCGGACTGCGCCGACCGCCCGAGGGCCTCACCGACTCCAAGCTCCTGACGATCAAGCGCCGCGAGTCGCTCGCCGAGGAACTGCTGAAGTGGGTGACGTCGCACGCCCTTGGTCACGCCTCTCCGGAGGAGATCGACGACCTGGGCATGACGGCGGCGCTGCGGCTGGCCGCCGTCCGGGCCCTGGAAGCGCTTCCGGTGCGGCCGGACGCGGTCATCCTCGACGGCAAGCACGACTACCTCGGCTCGCCCTGGCGGGTCCGTACGGTGATCAAGGGCGACCAGTCCTGCGTCGCCGTGGCGGCGGCCTCGGTGATCGCCAAGGTTCAGCGCGACAAAATGATGGCCGAACTAGGTGTCGACCATGCAGACTTCGGTTTCGCGGCCAACGCCGGGTATCCGTCGCCTGTGCACAAGGCCGCGCTGGCGGAGCGGGGTCCCACCCCGTACCACCGGTTGTCGTGGGCGTATCTTGATGCGCTGCCCCAGTGGCGGCACCTCAAGAAGGCCCGCAATTGGGCGGACGGAAGCGTTCCGGAGATCGAGGGCCAGCTCGGCTTCGATTTCTGACGGATCCGTTCGCGCTCATGTGCCACCCGCCGACGCGAGTCGCACCGGCGTTTGATAAACATCAGCTCATGCCTCTCATTCCCGAGGAGCCTCAGATTCACGAGAGTGCCCAGGGCCCGCGTGCCACTCCGGCCAGCGGCCGGGTCGCGCCGACCCCCCGTCCCGTACCCGGTCCCCGTCCCGCGGCTCCGCCGCGTCCCGGTCGTCCGGGTCCTGCCCGGCCGGTGCTGGCCCAGCGCGCGGCGCACGCCGCGGCCAGGCCCGGGCCGTCCGCTCCCGCCGCCACCCCGCAGATCCAGCTGATCCCGGCTTCGGCCGAGGGCGCGCTGGACGCCGCCGAGGAAGCTGTCGACCTGCTGCTGGACTCTGGCCGAGCCCCCGGCGAAGTGCTGGTGATCACCACCGGCGAGTCGCATCCGTGGGCCGACCACGAGCTCTCCTTCGGCGAGGCCGCCTACTGGGCGCAGCACGACGCGGGCGACGACGTCTTCTACGCCGATGCCTCGGCCGCCGACCGGGCCGCGCCGCGTCCCGTGGTCGTGGTCGCCGTCAACGGTGGAACCGACGCCGTCACCGCCCAGGCGCTGCCCAAGGCCCTCGGCCGGGCCCGGACCCTGCTGATCGTGTGCGGCGACCCGCAGACGATCAACTCGGTGCTGGGCGCCGGAGTCTGAGCGACTGCGCAAGGCCCCGGTCGGCCCGCCAGGGCTCACCGGGGAGCCGTGCGCGCTCGGGCAGACGACCGGGGCACCACTACGGCCACACCCCGCGATGGGGCGCTTCGGCGTGCCGGCGGGGGTGATTCGGCGTGTCCGGGGGCGCGTTGTGCGGTCCGGGCGTTCGAGGGGCTTCGCGGCGGCGTCTGTGGGGCGGCGCCGCAGGGCTTGGCGGGTGCTGGGGGTGCGGGTCGGAGACGAGCGGCAGAGACGAGGGTGCGAGGGCTTGGCCTGAAGGCTGGGTCCAGCGCCGCACCCTCGCGATCGCAGCGCGGGTGCGGCCCTTGTATGAGGAGTGCCGGGATGCGGGACGGCTCAGCGTGCCGCTGCCCGGCGCAGTACCTCCGACGCGACACCGCCGGTGCGGGGCATGGGCGGCGGCACCATGGCCGTGGCGAAGGACTCGGCCGGTGAATCCGCGTGCGGCCGGCGTCCACCGCGGCCCTCGCCGAGGACCTGCCAGCCGTCACGTGTCAGTGTGATGTACGCCCCGCAGCGCAGGCCGTGCAGTGTGCAGGCGTCCCGGAGCCCCCACATCCACGCCCCGTCCTCCTCCGTCCAACGCGCGTCGCCGTCACGGCAGTAGAGCAACACGGCCGTACGCACCGGAGTGCGCCGACGCAGGTCGTGCGGAATGACTCGGCGCAGCTGGGCGAGGAGCGCGTTTCGGAACATCCAGCCGTCGGCCGGAGCCGCACGCCGGACGAACGAGGCACTCGCCCTCAACCGCTCGTCCGGATCCAGTACGGCGATGACCGCCGTCGCGGGCCGGGGCTGGTGCCGAGCGTGCAGCCCGCTGACGACCTCCCGGGGATTGCGCAGCAGCGGAATCCCGGCGGCGGCCCATTCCGCGGGCTCGAGCATCCGGTTGGCGGAAGCGGCGGACAGGTCGGCAGATGTCGACATGGAGGCCGCCGAGGACGGAGCGAATCCGAAGGTCACGATCCTCCCTTCGGCTACGCGCCCACACAGCGGGCGAGGGTCGGACTTGGGGGAGCGCACGCCGCAGCAGAAGCCCTACCGATTCACGGGTGGGCCGTGCGGGGAGCGGACTTCAATTCTTCCTGGCGAACTTGGTTGCGGCAACGAGCAATTGGGGCCACTGGCGGTTTTGTGGTGATCCACCGCTTATATCCCTGCGCAAGGGGCTCATCAGCAACGTCCAGGTGGCGCCCCGTCCACGTCCGGTTGACGGGCCGGTCACGCCCGGACGGCGAGAACGAGGGGCAACACCCCCTGTGCGCCCGCGCGCCGGAGCATGCGCGCTGCTACCGCGAGCGTCCAACCGGTCTCGGTGGCATCGTCGACGAGGAGCACGGGACCGCCTGCCTCCTCGAGGGCGACGGCCAACTCGGGCGGCACGGTCAGCGCCCCGTCCAGCGCCTTCAGCCGCTGTGCGCTGTTGCTACGGGTCACCTGGGAAACAGTGCCCGTGTACGCCAGCGATCCCAGCAGGGGAAGACGGCCGATCTCGGCGATCCGCGCACCCAGCGAGCCGATCAACTGCGGGCGGGAGCGGGACGCCATGATGACCACACCCACCGGTCGGGGCGGGGCGTCGGGCTGCCCGGAGGCCCAACCGCCAGGGCCCTTCGCCCAGTCGGCCAGCACAGTGACCACGGCCTTCGCCACATCGTCGGGGACCGGTCCGTCCGGTGCCTGCGGCGCGAGCATCGGCCGGAGCCGGTTGCCCCAGCCGATGTCCGACAGCCGTCCCAGCGCCCGCCCCGGAGCGGCCTGTTCACCGGCCGGAATACGTCCCTTCAGATTGACCCCCACCGCCGGCAGACCCGTCGGCCACATCTTGCGGGGCTCGACCTCCGCGCCCGCCCGCCCCAACTCGCCGCGTGCCGCGTCGAGCGCAGCCGTGGAGACGGAGTCCATGAACCTGGGCTTCGTACAGGTGTCGCACCGCCCGCAGGGGGCGGCGTCCTCGTCGTCCAACTGCCGTCGCAGGAACTCCATCCGGCAGCCCCGCGTCGAGACGTAGTCGCGCATGGCCTGCTGCTCGGTCGCGCGCTGCTTGGCCACCCAGGCATAGCGCTCGGTGTCGTAGTCCCAGGGGGCACCCGTGGAGACCCAGCCGCCCTGGACACGTCGGACCGCGCCGTCCACGTCCAGGACCTTCAGCATCGTCTCCAGCCGGGAGCGGCGCAGCTCCACCAGGGGTTCGAGGGCGGGGAGCGACAGCGGGCGCTCGGCGTGCGCGAGGACGTCCAGGGTGCGGCGCACCTGCTCCTGCGGAGGGAAGGCGACCGAGGCGAAGTACTCCCAGATCGCCTGGTCCTCCTTGCCTGGCAACAGCAGCACCTCGGCATGCTCGACACCACGGCCGGCGCGACCCACCTGCTGGTAGTAGGCGATCGGCGAGGACGGTGAGCCCAGATGCACCACGAAACCCAGGTCGGGCTTGTCGAAGCCCATGCCCAGCGCCGAGGTGGCGACCAGGGCCTTGACCCGGTTGGCGAGCAGGTCCTCCTCGGCCTGCTGCCGGTCCGCGTTCTCCGTCTTGCCGGTGTACGACGACACGGTGTGCCCGCACTGGCGCAGGAACGCGGTGACCTCCTCCGCGGCGGCCACCGTGAGCGTGTAGATGATCCCGGAGCCCGGCAACTCGTCCAAGTGATCGGCGAGCCAGGCCATCCGGTGGGCGGCGTCCGGAAGTTCGAGCACTGCGAGGCTCAGGCTCTCCCTGTCCAGGGGCCCGCGCAGGATCAGCGCGTCCGAGCCGCCGCCGGTGCCCAGTTGCTCGGCCACGTCGGCCGTCACGCGCGCGTTGGCCGTCGCGGTGGTGGCGAGTACCGGCACACCGGGCGGGAGGTCGGCCAGCATCGTGCGCAACCGGCGGTAGTCGGGGCGGAAGTCGTGTCCCCAGTCCGAGATGCAGTGCGCCTCGTCGACCACGAGCAGGCCGGTCGCGGCCGCCAGCTCGGGCAGGACCTGATCGCGGAACTCCGGGTTGTTGAGTCGCTCGGGGCTGACCAGGAGGACGTCGACCGTGCCCGCGGTGACCTCCTGGCGGATCGTGTCCCACTCCTCCGTGTTCGAGGAGTTGATGGTCCGCGCATGGATGCCGGCGCGGGCGGCCGCCTCCACCTGGTTGCGCATCAGGGCAAGGAGCGGGGAGACGATGACCGTGGGGCCGGCGCCCCGCCCGCGCAGCAGCGCGGTCGCGACGAAGTACACCGCGGACTTGCCCCAGCCCGTGCGCTGCACGACCAGGGCTCTGCGTTTGTTGGCCACCAGTGCCTCGATGGCGTGCCACTGGTCCTCGCGCAGCCGTGCCATGCCCGCCGTGGCGCCGACGAGGCGGGCGAGCACGGCATCGGCGGCCGTACGCAGATCTTGGCGGTTCGTGGTGGGCAGGTCTTCGTCGCTCATGGCCCCATGCAACCCGATGCCTCGGACATCGCGCGAACGGACGGGTCGACCTGTGAACAGCTTCTGACGTGATCACGATCGGACTTATCCACAGGCCAAAGCGGAATCTTGAGATCCGCGAGATGGTCGCCGCATGACGAATCACAGCGAAGCGGCCGGGACCTCCGGCAACGGTGACATCAGCGGGCAGACCGGATGCGGGGGGAGCCGCGGGCCGTCCGCCTACCTGGGGCACAGCGCGGTCGCAGTACCTCCCGGGGGCCAGCAGGTCACCCTCCGCACACCGGGCGAGCTCGCCGATGCCCTGCCGTACCTCCTCGGGTACCGCCCCGAGGACAGCATCGTCCTCGTCGCACTCCATGACCGCGACGCCGGCGGAAGGTTCGGTGGGCGCGCACGACTCGGCATCCCGGCCCAGACGGACGACTGGCCGTCCGTGGCCCATCAACTGGCCCACGGACTGGTGACAGGAAGCGAGCGCCGGGGCGCCAAGCCGGAGAGCATGGTCGCCTTCCTCTGCCAGGACCCGGCGAGCGGTGAGTCGCCACGAGACGTCATGGAACGCCTGCGGCCACTCGCCCAACTGCTGCGCAGGGCCTGCGGCACCCTCGACGTCCCGGTCGTCGAGGCCTTGTGCGTCTCCGGCAATCGATTCTGGTCCTATTGCTGCCCCGGCAACGGATGTTGCTCACCCGAGGGGGAGGCGATGGGGCTGCCCGGTACCTCCGTGCTGGCCGCCGCCGCGACCTACGCCGGCCTTCAGGTGCGCGGCACCCTGAAGGAGCTTCGGGGGCGGCTCATGCCCTGGGAGACAGCGGCCGCGCTGCAGCAGGAAGAGGCACTCGACGCCGCCCAGTCCGCTCTCGTCCCCCGCATCCTGGACGCGGAGAGCCGCGCGGACGTGGCCGAGGAGACGCTCGCCGTGGCGCGACGCGTCATGGGCCGCCTGACGGACACCCCGACCCTGTCGGGCACGCTGGACGCGGACCTCCGCGACGACGAACTCCTCGAGCACGACGACGCGGCCACCCTGATCCTCGGACTCCAGGACCGCGCTACCCGTGACCGTGCCGCCGAGTGGATGGAGGGCGACGAAGCAGGCCCGGCACTCCGTCTCTGGCGCGCCCTGGCCCGCCGCTGCGTCGGCCCCTACGGCGAGCACGCCGCCGCCCCACTCACACTCGTCGGCTGGGTCGCCTGGTCCTCAGGAGATGAACTCGAAGCCCGCGAAGCCCTGGCCATGGCTCTCTCCGCAGACCCCGACTACCTCTTCGCCCGTCTTCTCCACCAGGCCTGCAACGAAGGGCTCGACCCCGAGTCCATTCGCCGCTGTCTGCGCGCGGAGCGCAAGGGACGTGACCTGACGGCGGACCGTACGGAAACCGCTGCCGCCACCGAACCGACCCCTTCCGAACAGCCTCCCGGTGCGAAGCCGCCCTCGGACCAGCCCTGCGTCGCCACCGGCCCCCGACGCCGTCGCAGGCCCCGCCCAGAGGGCAGTCCCGACGCCCGTGCCACCCGGCGGTCCCCCGGCGCGGCCCATCCGCGCCGCTCACGTTCCACCGAAGGCGGTTCGCCCGTCGGTCGGCGGCAAGCACGTGCGGCCGACGGAGGGAATGACAGGACACGCGCCCGCCGTGGCGCTGGAGGGCAGGCCACGGAAGGAGAGACGTGAGCGAGGAGCAGGGCGTTCAGGTGCGCCCGGAACCGAGGCGGACCGTTCTCGTGCGCCCCAGGCCTGGCCTGTGCAGGCGACAGGGTGCGTCCCCAGCGGTGGGGCACCCGCGAGCCGCCCCGGTATGCCATCAGGTCGGCTCGCCGGGACGCAGGCGTGACCCGGAGCAGAGCCGTTCCGTTCACCTGTGTGGCGGTACCCGGGGCTCCGCCTCGCCGCCCTACCACCCTGTCCCTCTCCGGCTCCCCACCTGGTGCCGGGCGCACCACACGCGCGCCGAACACAGAAGAAGCCGCCCCATGCCCCTGCCCTCCACACCCGACGCCTACGACGACATCCCCACCTCCAGCAGGCTCACCCAGCCCTCCGCCCGGACTCGTGGGGAAGGCGTCGGCGCTCCACGGACGGACCTCCGCAGCCCGGCGGCGTCGCGCCCGACGGGCTCACGCACAGGAAGTCCCGGCGGCCCGGCGTCCCCCGCGACCCGCACGGGCGGCTCTCCAGGGCTGCCGTACCCACGGATCGGAGGCCGCCTCTCGCCCTCACAGGCACTGCCCGGCGCCGGGGGCCCGCGCCGCCCCGTGGAGCTGCCGCCGGCCCACACCACGCTGATCTGCGTCGCGCTGCCAGGTCTCGCGATCTCGACGGAGGCGGGTCAGCTCACCGGGCGCGGACTGGAGGGCTTCTACCGCGAGGGACGGCGCATGCTCTCGCGTTGCCAGGTACGGGTGGCAGGGCGGGAGCCGCTCGCCGTGCAGGCAAGGATGGTCACGGCCGACCGAGCCCGCTTCATGGGCACGCTGCGCACGACCGCCGACGCCGGACCGGACCCCGATGTCATGGTCGAACGCACGCGGTACGCGGACGGCACCGAGCGCATCACCCTGCGCAGCACGGCCCGCCGCCCGCTGCGCCTTCCCGTCGAGGTGTTCCTGGGGACGGATCTGGCGGAACTGGGCGCCGTCGCCTCCGGCCGCGCCGGTCCGGAACTGCCGGCGAGCGTCCATGACTCCGGCCTCCGGTGGTCCTGCATGGACGCGCACTCGACCGTGACCGCCACCCCGCCGCCCGCCGACGCGCTGGCTTCCGCAGGACTACTGCGTTGGGAGCTGGAACTCCTGCCCGGCGGCACCCGGAGCGTGGAGTTGCGAGTACGTCCGGACGGCGCGCGGCCCGTCAGACCAGTGGGACGGGGCGCCACGAGCCCCCTCTCTCAGCCTCGGGCCGCGTGTGACGACCCGACGGCGGAGGCGTTGCTGCAGACCTGTCTGCAGGACCTCGAAGCATTGCTGCTGCGTGACCCGGCGAACCCGTCCGACAGTCACCTCGCGGCGGGCGCGCCCTGGCGCTGTGGGATGGCTCCGGCCGACGCACTTGTCGCGGCCCGCATGACACTGCCGCTCGGCACGCGCCTCGCCGTAGGCACCCTGCGCACCCTCGCCCGCACCCAGATCACGGCCCCCGAACCACAGTCCGGCATGATCCCGGGGCCCAGACGAGACGCGGGCCCCCATCTGCCGCCGGGCTGCACCGGCACCGAGGCGACCCTCCTGTTCCCCGTCCTCCTCTCGGAGGCCCGGCGATGGGGACTGTCCGAGGCGGCGACCGAGGAACTGCTGCCTGCCGCCGAGCGCTGCCTGCGGTGGCTGCGGAGCGCCGTCGCAGACGATGCCTACCTGCCCGACCCGGGCCCCGGCGGACCACTGCGCTGCGAGACCCAGGCACACGCGCACCGGGCCGCGCTGCTGGGCGCCGACCTTCTCGACGCGTACGGCCGACCGGGCGGGGCGGAGTTGCGTGACTGGGCGAGAGAGCTGCGGACCCGGTTCGTGGCGGACTTCTGGGTCGAGGACCGGGGCGGCGGCAGACCTGCGGCAGCCCGGACCGCGGACGGTCGCCTCGTGCCACACCTGGGCGCCGGCGCCGCCCACCTTCTCGACACCGGGCTGCTAGGAGCGGGGGAGCGGGCCCCGGGACTTCTCGACAAGGTACGGACCGAGCAGCTCGCAAGGCTGCTCGGCGGGCCCGCCATGGACTCGGGGTGGGGGCTGCGGAGCCTGGGAGCGAAGGAAGCGGCGTACAACCCGTTCGGGCATCGCAGTGGTGCTGTGCGGGTGCAGGAGACGGCTGTCGCGGTCGCGGGGCTGGCGGGTGCCGGATACGAGAAGGAGGCGACTTCGCTGCTGCGGGGGGTGCTGGCGGCGGCGGAGAGCTTCGGGCACCGGCTGCCTGAGATGTACGCGGGGGAGCAGCGCAACGCGGGTAGCGCCCCGCTGCCGCACCCCGCGGCCTGCAGACCGGCCGCGACGGCGGCGGCCGCGGGGGTCCTGCTGCTCACCACCCTCGTCGGGATCCGTCCCGACGCTCCCGCCGGGACGGTGACGTTGCGGCCGGTGAGCAGTGCGCCGCTGGGCGAGATCGGCCTGACGGGACTGCGGGTTGCGGGCGCCCCGTTCGCCGTACGCGTCAGTCGGCTGGGACTGGCCATGGTCGAGGAGGCGGCCGACGGACTGCAGTTGGGAGTGTGACGCCGAGTGACGGGCGAGGGGACGGTCGACGGTGCCGCATCCATGAGGTCGGTGCGGTCGCCTCGGGAATCGGTACCGGACAAGAATGGATCAAGTGGGGAAGCGGCTGGCGAAGGGAGTGTTTATCGTCAGGCAGACGACTATGATCGCGGCATGCCCTACGACCCGTCGGACTACCCGCCCTTCGCCGTCACCGTGGACCTGGTCGTGCTGACCGTCCGTCGCCACGCACTCTGCGCGTTGACGGTTCGGCGGGGCGAACAGCCGTTCAAGGGGCGGTGGGCATTGCCCGGCGGTTTCGTACGGCCTGACGAGGACCTCTCGCAGGCCGCGGCACGGGAGCTGGCCGAGGAGACCGGGCTGACCGCCCATGAACCGTCCGAGCCGGCACAGGACAACGGTGCGCACCTGGAACAGTTGGCGACCTACGGTGACCCCAAGCGCGACCCGCGCATGAGAGTCGTCAGCGTCGCCCACCTCGCCCTCGCCCCCGACCTGCCCGCGCCCCGGCCGGGCGGTGACGCCAACAGCGCGCGCTGGGCCCCCGTAGAGGAGCTGCTGGAGCGAGGTGGCTACGGGCGGGACGGCGAGCCGGTGGCGCCGCTGGCCTTCGACCACGCGCAGATCCTCGCGGACGGGGTGGAGCGTGCCCGTTCCAAGATCGAGTACTCCTCGCTGGCCACGGCCTTCTGTCCACCGGAGTTCACGGTCGGCGAGCTGCGCCGTGTCTATGAGGCGGTGTGGGGCGTGGCGCTGGATCCACGCAACTTCCACCGCAAGGTGACGGGTACGCCGGGCTTCCTGGTACCCACCGGCGGCACCACCACGCGGCAGGGCGGCCGCCCAGCTCAGCTCTTCCGCGCAGGCGGCGCCACCCTCCTCAACCCGCCGATGCTGCGCCCCGAGGTCTGACACCGCGAAGAGAGGAGGGTCCCCTCCAAGCCGCGTCCGGAAGCCTCGGTCGGGTGGCCACAGGCCGCCGCCGTGGTGGGATGTGCGCGCGAACACATGCCAGGGCCCGCCCGCTGCCGACGCGTGGCTTGCCCGGTGGTTACGGGGCCCCTTAGAAGTCGCCCTCGAAGTGAGCCCTGAGGTACCCGAAAAAGCGGACATACCACGCTATCTTGCTTCGGGTGATCCAGGCCATCGGATTGACCAGCGTCCCCCGCAAGGAGTTTCCGCCCGCCGTCGACGACGTGTCCTTCGAGGCGCACTCCGGCCGCGTCACCGCACTCCTCGGCACCCCGGGAGCGGGCAAGTCGACAGCGCTGAAGCTCATGCTCGAACTCCAACGGGGCCGCGGAGTCACCTATTTCAGAGGCCGCCCCCTGCACCGCATCGCCCACCCCGCACGGGAAGTCGGTGTGCTGCTCGGCGATGTGCCCGGGCACCCGGCCCGCACGGTCCGCGGACATCTGCGCATGCTGTGCGCTGCCGCGGCGCTGCCAGGGCGGCGCGCCGACGAAGTCCTGGAGGTCGTGGGCCTGATCGGTCTGCGCGACGCACGGCTGAACACGCTGTCCCGGGGCATGGAACGCCGCCTCGGCCTGGCCTGTGCCCTGCTGACCGACCCGCACACCCTCGTCCTGGACGACCCCACCAACGGGTTGGCCGTCCGCGAAGCCCGGTGGCTGCACGGGGTCATGCGGGCGCACGCCGAACAGGGTGGCACGGTCCTCTTCACGACCGGCGAAGCCAAGGAGGCCGCGCGGACCGCCGACCGGGTCCTCACCCTGGAAAGGGGCAGACTCGTCGCCGATCAGGAGGTGGCCGACTTCGCCCGCACCCGGCTCCGGCCCAGGGTCGCCGTCCGCACCCCCCACGCCGCCCGGCTCGGAGCGCTGCTCACCAAGGAGGCCCGGACCGCACGGCGTTCCGTGGAGATCGTGCGGGAGGGGGGCAACCGGCTCTCGGTGTACGGAAGCACATGCGCCGAGATCGGTGAGACCGCGTTCCGGCACGGCGTCCTCGTACACCAACTCGCGGACGAGATCGGAGACATGGGGCCCACACAGCCGCACGGGTCGCCGCCGCTCGCCGAAGGGGTCCTCGTGCCGGGCGAGAGCGTTCATGACGCGGCCCGAGACGCTCGGATGCCGGGCGAGAGGGAGCAGGCGTCCGCCGATGGCAAGCAGCCGTCCGCCGTCGAGGAACAGCCGTCCGTCGCCGGACAGCGGACTCCGGCCGACGACTCACCAGAGGCTGACGTCCCGCAGCGCGTGGACTCTGCCCCTCGTGCCGGAACGCACATCGACCTCGACCTGCGCACTGATGCCGACCCGCAAGTCGACCCAGCCCTCCGCGCCGGGGCCCACGTCGACCTCGACCCGCACACTCGTGCCGACTCGCACACTCGTGCCGACCCGCACGTCGACTCCCGCCCTCGTGCGTCCCAAGCCGCCCCCGAGACGCCCACCCACCCGGCACCACGTCGGGCCTCGCTTCCCGACCCGGGTCCGCTGCCTCCGCTGCCGCCGCCGATCACCGTGCGGTCGGCACCGAGCCCGCTGAGGCCGGTGCGCTACGAGTTGCGCAGGGCCGGCGGGGTCGGCACGGCGTATGTCACGGCTGCCGCTGTGCTGGTCACGTCCGCTCTGCTGGCCCTGTTCCTGGCCAGGGTCGGGCACACCCCGCAGCCACGGCTGCTGGCCGCGTGGCCGAGGGAGCTGCCGCTGCCGCCGGCCGCCATCGGAGCAGGGCTGCTCGGTGCGGCCGCCTTCGGCGACGAGTTCCGCCACCCCGCCCTGGCCGCGGACCGAGGCACCGTCCCCCGTCGGCTGGGACTGCTCGCCGCGAAGCTCCTGGTGGCCGCGGCCACCGCGCTCCTGCTCGCCGTCCTCACCGTCGGCTGCGACCTCGAGGTGCTCTACCTCGTCTATGGACCGGAACTCATCTCGGTTCCCGCCGACTGGCTTTCGCTCGGCGCGAGTTGGGCGGGTCTCGTCGTGGGGTGCGCCTGGGCGGGAGTGCTCGCGGCCGGGGTCTTCCGGTCCACGTCCGCCGGACTCGCGGCCGTGGTCGCCGTGCCGCTGCTCGTCGTACCCCTGGTGCAGAAGGCACTGGAGGGGCCTGCCGTGCGGAACGCGGTCGGGTTCCCGATGCGGTTGCGCGAGTTGGTGCTGATGCAGTGGCCGTTCGGTGGAGAGCGTTATCTGGAGGCCGTGGCACGCGCGATCGTCCAACCCGAGGGCGGAGCGCTTCTGTTGTCGCTGACCGCGCTGCTGGGTGCCTACCTCCTCGCCAACCTGCGCGGCCGGGTCCGGTGATGATCGTCCTCATCCTTTCGTGCTCACCGTCCGTGCCCTTCCATCGACGCAATGCGCGCAACTCCTCGTAGAACGCCCATTTCTTTCCGATAAGGCGTCAATTGCGACGGGGTGAGCGATCACCCTTTCGTGTGCTTTTCACCAAAGACCTCAAGGGAGTTGAGAACGCAGCCGACAAAGGATGCGTGAGTACCCTTGCGCACACCATGATGACCGCCGCCCGCTCCGCCGACTCCGGCCTCGCAGGACCGGGCGAACTCGACCGCTACCCCTACGCCGAGCACCCCGGAGTCGACCGCGTCGGCCTCCCCGCCTGGGACGGCGCGGACCCCGAGCTGGGGCGCGTGGGCCGACGCGCCGCCGGGAGCCGCGGACGCGGGCTGCACGGCCAACTCGTCCAACAACTCGGCCAGATGATCGTCTCGGGCGACCTGGGCGCCGACCGCCCCCTCGTGCCCGAGGAGATCGGCCAGCGGTTCGAGGTCTCCCGTACCGTCGTCCGTGAATCCCTGCGCGTCCTGGAGGCGAAGGGCCTGGTCAGCGCGCGTCCGAACGTGGGCACCCGTGTACGTCCGGTCAGCGACTGGAACCTGCTCGACCCGGACATCATCGAGTGGCGGGCCTTCGGGCCGCAGCGCGACGACCAGCGGCGCGAGCTCAGCGAACTGCGCTGGACGATCGAGCCGCTCGCCGCCCGCCTCGCTGCCGGACACGGCCGTGCTGACGTCCAGCAGCGCCTAGGCGACATGGTCGAGCTCATGGGCCACGCAATGGCGCAGGGCGATCCGCTGACGTTCTCGCGCGCGGACACCGAGTTCCACTCGCTGCTCATCCAGCTCGCGGGCAACCGCATGCTGGAGCACCTCTCCGGGATCGTCTCGGCGGCCCTGCAGGTGTCCGGCGGCCCGGCCACCGGCTGTGACCGGCCGGGCGAGGCGACGCTGGTGCACCACGCCCGGATCGTCGACGCCCTCGCCACGGGCGACGGAGGGGCGGCCGAGGCGGCCATGCGGCAACTGCTCACGGTCCATCCCGAGGTGGAGCGTGTGGTGCCCGCGCCGCGCGAGCACTGAGCGTCTGAGGTCGAGGCCAGGGCGGCCAGGCCGGGGAGGTGGACACCTCCTCATGGTTTCGCTCGACCGGCGAACGCGTGCCGCCGGACCCCATCGGATCCTCCTGGGATTCGGCGGGGCCCGGCGGCCCGACCGACGAGGATGCCGTTCGTCGAGCAGCGGTCGGCCCGTCCCTGAAGGGCGCCCCAATGAGGGGCGACACCTGTAGCGGACGGTTCGCTGTGAGCGACGGCCTGCTGTGAGAGGACGGCTCGCTGTGAGCGGACGGCCCTGCTGTGAGCGGACCGCCCGCTGTGAGGGGACGCGTCGTGCGATGGGGCGCCTCGCTGTGAAGCTGTGAAGGGGTGGCTCGTTCGCTCGGAATGACTTGCTTCGCGGGCGCGGCCCCGCCGGGCGACTCGCTGCGCAAGCGCCCCTTCCGGGCGGGCGGCTCGCCCCGACGAGGGGCTTGGCGCCGCGGGTGGGAGCGATGATCCCCACGTGACGGACTGCCCCGGAAAGGGCGGCGGCTCCCGGTGAGGACAGTGATCCGCATTGAGGAGTTCGTTCGGGAATCGTCCGGGTACCCGCCTAAGGAGTACCGGTTGTGGCCTTGATCGAATACCTCTGACAGTATCTGACCGCTTTTGCGCGCTTACGGGGTGTGACTCGGGCCACGCAGATTGGGCGTAACGCTCGTGGGAACAGCGCGATGACCTAAGAGGTGACAGCCGCGGAGGGAATACGGACGCCGTTCACGGCGCTGTGCATCTTCCCGGCCCCCGCCCGCACCGTCGGCCCATCCCAAGCCGGTGGTCGGCTCCTGTCCGCAGTGGACGGGGCCGGAAGCCGTTTTCCAACGTTCCGAGAGGTTGTTCGTGTCGGCCAGCACATCCCGTACGCTCCCGCCGGAGATCGCCGAGTCCGTCTCTGTCATGGCGCTCATTGAGCGGGGAAAGGCTGAGGGGCAGATCGCCGGCGACGATGTGCGTCGGGCCTTCGAAGCTGACCAGATTCCGGCCACTCAGTGGAAGAACGTACTGCGCAGCCTCAACCAGATCCTCGAGGAAGAGGGTGTGACGCTGATGGTCAGTGCCGCGGAGCCCAAGCGCACCCGAAAGAGCGTCGCAGCGAAGAGTCCGGCCAAGCGCACCGCCACCAAGACGGTCGCGGCGAAGACGGTGACCACCAAGAAGGCCACCGCCGCAGCCGCCCCCGCGGTGCCCGCGGCCGAAGCCTCCGCCGAGGACGCACCCGCCAAGAAGGTCGCCGCGAAGAAGGCGACCGCCAAGAAGGCGGCCCCTGCCAAGAAGACCGTCGCCGCCAAGAAGACGGCGGCCAAGAAGACCACCGCCAAGAAGGACGACGTCGAGCTGATCGACGAAGAGGTCCTTGAGGAAACCCCCGGCGGCAAGCCCGGCGAGGAGCCCGAGGGCACCGAGAGCGCCGGTTTCGTACTCTCCGACGAGGACGAGGACGACGCGCCCGCCCAGCAGGTCGCCGCCGCCGGTGCCACCGCCGACCCGGTCAAGGACTACCTCAAGCAGATCGGCAAGGTCCCGCTGCTCAACGCCGAGCAGGAGGTCGAGCTCGCCAAGCGCATCGAGGCCGGTCTGTTCGCCGAGGACAAGCTGGCCAACGCCGACAAGCTCGCCCCCAAGCTCAAGCGCGAGCTGGAGATCATCGCCGAGGACGGCCGCCGCGCCAAGAACCACCTCCTGGAGGCCAACCTCCGCCTGGTGGTCTCCCTGGCCAAGCGCTACACCGGCCGCGGCATGCTCTTCCTGGACCTCATCCAAGAGGGCAACCTCGGTCTGATCCGCGCGGTCGAGAAGTTCGACTACACCAAGGGCTACAAGTTCTCCACGTACGCCACCTGGTGGATCCGTCAGGCGATCACCCGCGCCATGGCCGACCAGGCCCGCACCATCCGTATCCCGGTGCACATGGTGGAGGTCATCAACAAGCTCGCGCGCGTCCAGCGTCAGATGCTCCAGGACCTGGGCCGCGAGCCCACCCCGGAGGAACTGGCCAAGGAGCTCGACATGACCCCGGAGAAGGTCATCGAGGTCCAGAAGTACGGCCGCGAGCCCATCTCCCTGCACACCCCGCTGGGCGAGGACGGCGACAGCGAGTTCGGCGACCTCATCGAGGACTCCGAGGCCGTCGTCCCGGCCGACGCGGTCAGCTTCACGCTCCTCCAGGAGCAGCTCCACTCCGTCCTCGACACGCTCTCCGAGCGTGAGGCGGGCGTCGTCTCCATGCGCTTCGGTCTCACCGACGGTCAGCCGAAGACCCTCGACGAGATCGGTAAGGTGTACGGCGTCACGCGTGAGCGCATCCGCCAGATCGAGTCCAAGACGATGTCGAAGCTGCGCCACCCGTCCCGCTCGCAGGTGCTGCGCGACTACCTGGACTAGGCAGCACGTCTCCGACCGCGCGATCGGTCCTCGAGGCCCGGTTCCCCCGCAGGGGGGCCGGGTCTTCGGCGTCTGCGCGGCATGCGGGAGCCCAACGGGTAGATCACTCTGGGTGTGCCATCCACGTCCCAGAGTGAGGAGCGCGCATGCGTCCATCCTTCGCCCGCCTGTTGGCCCTCGTGGCCGCCGCGGCCGTCATACCGCTGGCCGCACCGCCACCGGCGACGGCCGAGGTCGTCATTGGCGGTCATCCGGTCGAGATCTCCCAGGCGCCCTGGACGGTGGCACTGTCCAGCCGTGACCGGTTCGGGGGTACGCGGGCCGGACAGTTCTGCGGCGGTGTCGTGGTCGGCCGCTCGACGGTCCTCACGGCGGCCCACTGTCTCGGTGAGGACGTGCTGGGCGGCCCTCCGGAACGGCTTCCCGACCTGAGGGTCATCGCGGGGCGCGCCGAGCTGCAGTCCACCGAAGGTGCGGAGATCCCGGTGAGCCGCACCCGGGTCAACCCGGAGTACGACCCCCGGACGAACGCCGGGGACTTCGCCCTGGTCACCCTCGCCTCGCCTCTGCCCAAGAGCTCAGTGATCGAGGTGGCGGGGGCCGGTGACTCGGCGTACGTGCCCGGCAGCCCGGCCGCGGTCTACGGCTGGGGGGACACCAGCGGAGCCGGCGACTACGCGCGGAGTCTGCGGGCCGTGCCGGTGAAGGTGCTGGCCGACGCCGTCTGTGAGAGGGCCTATCCGGGGAGTGCGGAAGGCAGATATCTGCCTGGCTCCATGGTATGCGCCGGAAGGCAGAACGGCGGCCGGGACGCCTGTCAGGGGGACAGTGGAGGCCCGCTGGTCGCCCGCGGGAGGCTGATCGGGCTTGTGTCATGGGGCAGCGGCTGCGGGCTCGCCGGGAGCCCAGGTGTGTACACCAGGGGCTCGTACGTGGCCCGGGTGCTGGCGGAGAGCCGCTGAGGCGAGACCGGGCGCCGTGCGCGTGGTCATGCCATGTCGTGTTGCGGTACGAGAGCGGGCGGCCACCCCTGTGTACGGGGGTGGCCGCCCGGTCACCGGCCTCGAGCCGGTGGCGGCTCGTCGTGGGTGCGAAGCGTCAGCGCTCGTCCTCTTCTGCAGTCGCGGGAGCGGCCGTGAGCCGCTCCGTCTCGTCCTGTATCTCCGCGGCGATCTTCTTGAGCTCCGGCTCGAACTTGCGGCCGTGGTGGGCGCAGAACAGCAGCTCTCCACCGCTCAGCAGGACGACGCGCAGGTAGGCCTGGGCGCCGCAGCGGTCGCATCGATCAGCGGCCGTCAGCGGGGTCGCGGGGGTCAGAACAGTAGTCACGTCGCCTCTTCTCTAGCTCGACGAGCTGTCGTACCAGGGTCAACATCCAACCAGGCCGAAAACGTTCCCGCTCGCGGCTTTAACTCGAAAAAATCTTTCCGGGCCGGCTGTCTGCTGCCGGTTGGCGGCGAATGAGCCGTAGTGCGTGTCTTCGTGTCGTACGGGTTCGCGCTGTCTGTCGGTGGTTCTTCGGGTGGTTCTGGTGGTTTCTTTCGGTTGTACGGTCCTCCCGGCTGGGTTGCCGGTTGTTCATGAGGACGTGCCCGGAGCCTAAATGGTTCATGCCTGGAAGGGAACGTGATATGTACTTCACCCCATCGAGGGATCGAACGTGTATGCGACTCTGGACTACTCTGAGTTTCGGACGAGGGTGGCGTTACAACGGCTCTACCAGGCCTCGGTACCCTCGGACCGGCAACAGAGCCCGGCTCTTTACCCACAAGGGCCTCACCTGAAATTCAGCGAGGAGCGAACCGCGTGACCGCCGATACGTCCGTGCCGTCCACAGCGCTGCTGACCGGAGCAGACCGGGACGGTTCCAACTACACCGCGCGGCACCTGCTCGTCCTCGAGGGGCTCGAGGCCGTGCGGAAGCGCCCCGGTATGTACATCGGCTCGACGGACAGTCGCGGCCTGATGCACTGCCTCTGGGAGATCATCGACAACTCCGTGGACGAGGCCCTCGGGGGCTACTGTGACCACATCGAGGTGATCCTTCACGACGACGCCTCCGTCGAGGTGCGGGACAACGGCCGCGGCATCCCGGTCGACGTCGAGCCCAAGACCGGTCTCTCCGGCGTCGAGGTCGTCATGACCAAGCTGCACGCCGGCGGAAAGTTCGGCGGCGGCTCCTACGCGGCCTCCGGCGGTCTTCACGGCGTGGGCGCCTCCGTGGTGAACGCGCTCTCCGCCCGTCTGGACGTCGAGGTCGACCGCAGCGGCAGCACGCACGCCATCAGTTTCCGGCGCGGTGTGCCCGGCGCTTTCGCCGGCAACGGCCCGGACGCCAAGTTCGAGACCGGCGGCCTGCGCAAGGGCAAGCGGATCCCGAAGACCCGCACCGGCACCCGTGTGCGCTACTGGGCCGACCGCCAGATCTTCCTCAAGGACGCCAAGCTCTCGCTGGAGAACCTGCACCAGCGCGCCCGCCAGACCGCTTTCCTCGTGCCCGGTCTGACGATTGTCGTCCGTGACGAGTTCGGCCTCGGCGAGGGCGGCAGCAAGGGCGAGGAGTCGTTCCGCTTCGATGGCGGCATCAGTGAGTTCTGCGAGTACCTGGCCTCCGACAAGCCGGTCTGCGATGTCCTCCGCTTCTCCGGTCAGGGCACCTTCAGGGAGACCGTTCCCGTCCTGGACGACCATGGCCAGATGACGCCTACCCAGGTGACTCGCGAGCTCGGTGTAGACGTGGCCATGCGCTGGGGCACCGGCTACGACACGACCCTCAAGTCGTTCGTGAACATCATCGCCACCCCCAAGGGCGGTACCCATGTCGCCGGCTTCGAGCAGGCCGTGGCGAGCACCATGAACGAGGTGCTGCGCGCCAAGAAGATGCTGCGTGTCGCCGAGGACGACATCGTCAAGGACGACGCGCTCGAAGGCCTCACCGCCGTCGTCACCGTGCGTCTCGCCGAGCCGCAGTTCGAGGGCCAGACCAAGGAGGTCCTGGGCACCTCGGCGGCCCGCCGCATCGTGGCGCAGGTGATCTCCAAGGAACTCAAGGCGTTTCTGACCTCCACCAAGCGGGACGCCGCCGCACAGGCCCGAGTGGTCATGGAGAAGGCCGTCGCGGCCGCCCGTACGCGTATCGCCGCCCGTCAGCACAAGGACGCGCAGCGCCGCAAGACGGCTCTGGAGTCCTCGTCCCTGCCCGCCAAGCTCGCCGACTGCCGCAGCGACGACGTGGAGCGCAGCGAGCTGTTCATCGTCGAGGGAGACTCGGCGCTCGGTACGGCGAAGCTCGCGCGGAACTCCGAGTTCCAGGCGCTGCTGCCGATTCGCGGCAAGATCCTCAACGTCCAGAAGTCGTCTGTGACGGACATGCTGAAGAACGCCGAGTGCGGCGCGATCATCCAGGTCATAGGGGCCGGGTCCGGGCGTACGTTCGACATTGACGCGGCTCGCTACGGCAAGATCATCATGATGACCGACGCCGATGTGGACGGCTCGCACATCCGCTGTCTGCTGCTCACGCTCTTCCAGCGCTACATGCGGCCCATGGTCGAGGCGGGGCGGGTCTTCGCCGCGGTGCCGCCGCTGCACCGGATCGAGCTGGTCCAGCCCAAGAGGGGGCAGGACAAGTACGTCTACACGTACTCGGACCGGGAGCTGCGCGACAAGTTGCTGGAGTTCCAGAGCAAGGGCGTGCGGTACAAGGACTCCATCCAGCGCTACAAGGGTCTCGGCGAGATGGACGCGGACCAACTGGCCGAGACGACGATGGATCCTCGGCACCGGACGCTGCGGCGGATCAACCTGTCGGACCTGGAGGCCGCCGAGCAGGTGTTTGATCTGCTCATGGGGAACGACGTCGCGCCGCGCAAGGAGTTCATCTCCAGCTCGGCGGCGACGCTGGACCGGTCGCGCATCGACGCGTAGTCGCTGCGCTGGGCTCGGGCGGGCGGGCGCGCTGCGGTTCGGTAGGCGGGTCGGGGCGGTCGGTGGTGTCCGCCCTCGGAACGGCACGGAATCGGTTGGCTGGGAGGCTGGAGGTGTTGACGCGCCAACCGCTGCGGGCGGACACGCCCCTTCTTGCCGTAGGCGACAGAACCGTCATCGGGGGTGCGTTCGGCCCATAGGCGAAATCCGGGTTCTCTGTCTTTCGCCTCGAGTGGGGGAGGCCCGCCGGGGTTTCACCTGATGGGGTGAAGAATCGGGAAGAGGTGCGTCGGGGGTCTTTCCGTTCTGTCCATGCTGGGGCATGCAGTCAAGCACCGGCCGTCCCCGCCGTCGCGGGGGTGGTTCTGAGAGCCCGGTTGAGCAGCACGAGGGGCACGGCCTCGCCAGCGCGGACGTGCGGTTCGACGATCCCTGGTACGACGCGTTGGCCTCCGGCTGGGGGGAGTTGGACGGCACGGGGGGGCCGGCGTCGGCCGTGGTCGATGCGCGGGACGGCCGGGGCGCTGCGGATGTCTATCTGCAGGTCCAGCGGAGCGCGGCCTTCCGGGAAGTGCGCGGTCGGTACCGCAGGTTCGTGATCCCGGGCGTCGCCCTCTTCTTCAGCTGGTACGTGGGGTACGTGGTGACGGCGACCACCGCTCCGGGACTGATGGCGCGGCCGGTGGTGGGCGCGGTGAACGTGGCGCTGCTGGCAGGGCTCGGGCAGTTCCTCACGACGTTCCTGTTCACCTGGGCATACGCGCGGCACGCGCGGCTGCGGCGGGACCGGGCGGCGCTCGATCTGCGCTGGGACACCCAGGAGTTGACACGCGGCGTCCGAGGGAGCGAGCGGTGACCGCCGACCACCAGACGCTGGCGCTCCTGCTCTTCAGCGTCTTCGTTGCGGTCACCTTGGGGATCACCACGTGGGTCAGCCGCAACAGGCATGGCTCGGCGGAGGAGTTCTATGCCGGTGGTCGGCTGTTCTCGCCGATGGAGAATGGTTTTGCCATCGCGGGTGACTACATGTCCGCCGCTTCCTTCCTAGGGATCTCCGGACTCATCGCGCTCTTCGGGTACGACGGGCTGCTGTACTCGGTGGGCTTCCTCGTCGCCTGGCTCGTGGTGCTGTTCCTGGTGGCCGAACTCGTGCGCAACTGCGGGAGGTTCACGCTCGCCGACGTGGTGGCGGCGCGGATGAGCGAACGCCCGGTGCGGATCGCCGCGGGAACTTCCTCGGTGGCCGTGTCCGTTCTGTATCTGGTCGCGCAGATGGTCGGGGCGGGCACACTTGTCGCGCTGCTGCTGGGAGGCGAGGGCGAGGCGGCGCAGGCCTGGACGGTCATCGGGGTCGGCGCGCTCATGGTCGTCTATGTCTCGTTGGGAGGGATGCGGGCCACCACCTGGATCCAGATCGTGAAGGCCGTCCTGCTGATGGGCGGGGCGATCGCGTTGACCGTGCTCGTACTGGTGCGCTTCCGCGGGGACTTCGACGAACTGCTGCGGACGGCTGCCGCGCGCAGCGGACACGGCGACGCGTTCCTCGCGCCCGGATTGAAGTACGGCGGGGACTGGATCGCGAGCCTCGACTTCATCAGTCTCGGACTCGCCCTGGTCCTGGGCACGGCCGGGCTGCCGCACATCCTGTCGCGTTTCTACACGGTGCCCACCGCGCGGGCCGCACGCCGCTCGGTAGTCTGGTCGATCGGCCTCATCGGAGGCTTCTACCTGATGACGATCGTGCTGGGCTTCGGAGCGGCGGCGATCGTGGGACCTGACACCGTACGGAGGTCCAACGCGGCCGGGAACACGGCGGTGCCGCTGCTGGCCCTCGACCTCGGCGGTGGCGCGGACTCCACTGGCGGAACGGTTCTGTTCGCGGTCGTCGCCGCCATCGCCTTCGCCACGATCCTCGCGGTCGTCGCCGGCATCACCCTCGCCTCGTCGGCGTCCGTCGCCCATGACCTGTACGCGTCGCTGCGGCGCGGGCGGTCCGCACCGCGCGGCGAGGTGGCCGTCGCACGGACCGCCGCCGTCGCCATCGGCATGGTCGCCATCGCGCTGGGGCTGCTCGCCCGTGACCTGAACGTGGCGTTCCTCGTCGGTCTGGCCTTCGCCGTCGCCGCCTCCGCCAATCTCCCCGTGCTGCTGTACTCGCTGTTCTGGCGGGGCTTCACCACACGCGGCGCGGTGTGGTCCGTGTACGGCGGACTGGTGCCCTCCGTGGTTCTTGTGGTGCTCTCGCCGGTGGTCTCGGGGAGTCCCGAGTCGCTGTTCCCCGGTGTCGACTTCCAGTACTTCCCCCTGCAGAACCCGGGCGTGGTCTCCATTCCCCTGGGTTTCCTCGCGGGCTGGCTCGGGACCCTCGCCTCCTCCGAGCCGCCGGACGAGGCGAAGCACGCGGAGACCGAGGTGCGGTCGCTGACGGGGGCCGGGGCGGTGTGAGGGCCGGGGCGCGTTCAGCGGCGTACGGCTTTCAGGGGGGCGTTTCCGGGCCTCTCGGAAGCGTCTCGGGGGCGCGTCCAGCGTGCCTCAGGGGCGGGTGGCCCACTCGTAACGGTGTTCGGGGCGGCCCGCGTCGCCGTACTTGAGGGTCAGCCGGGCTCGTCCCGTTCGTTCCAGTAGCTTGAGATAGCGCTGTGCGGTCTGGCGGCTCAGGCCCGTGCGGTCGGCGATCTCCTGGGCGGACAGCGCGCCCTCGGCGGTCATCAGGACACGGCGTACGAGTTCGGTGGTGGTGGCGGAGTGCCCCTTGGGCAGGTCCGGTTCACCGCCGGCCGAGAGCGCGCCGAAGATCCGGTCCACCTCGGCCTGTTCGGCTTCACCGCCTCCGTCCAGAGTGCGGCGCAGCTCCGCGTACGCCTCCAGCTTGGATCGCAGGCCGGCGAACGCGAACGGCTTGACCAGGTACTGCAGCGCGCCGTGGCGCATCGCCGCCTGGACCGTCGTGACGTCCCGGGCCGCCGTCACCATGATCACGTCGGTCTGGTGACCCCGTCGGCGCATCTCCTGGACGACCAGGAGGCCCGTGTCGTCCGGCAGATAGTGGTCCAGGAGAACCAGGTCCACGTGCGGCAGCGCCTCCAACTGGTGCAGTGCGTCGGCCGCGTTGTGGGCCACGCCGGCGACATGGAAGCCGGCGACCTTCTCCACGTAGGCGGCGTTGACGCGGGCGACTCTCGTGTCGTCGTCCACGACCAGGACCTCGATCATCGCGACTCCTTCTCGGCGGCTGTGATGGCGGCCTCGGGCTCCTGCTCGGGACCCGGCCGTCCGTCGCGGCCGACCGTCGGCTCCCCCTGTCGAGCCGGCCTGTCGTCGGGTGCCGTAGAGGTAAGCGTCGGTGCGATGGTTTGCGTCACCAGCCCCGGCTCCGTCAGGGCGTCGGGGAGGATCACGGTGAACTCCGCGCCGCCACCCTCCGCCTCGGTGACCTGGGCGCTGCCGCCCTGCCGTTCGGCGAGGCGACGCACGAGGGAGAGCCCGATGCCACGCTCTCGGTGCGCGGGTGGCGTCTTGGTCGACCAGCCGTCCGTGAAGATCAACTCCCGCTTGTCGGGCGGAACCCCGGGTCCGGTGTCGCGTACCCGGAGGATCGCCGTACGGCCCTCGGCACGCAGCTCGACCTCCACGCGCGCGTGCGGTGTGCCCGCGACGGCGTCCAGGGCGTTGTCGACGAGGTTGCCGACGACGGTGACCAGCCCGCGGGGGTCGACCAGCCGGTCCGGGAGCATCGTGGCGCCCGCGATCGACAGGGCCACCCCGCGCTCGGCCGCCACGGTCGCCTTGCCGACCAGGACCGCGGCCAGCAGCGGATCGTGGATCTTCTCGGTGACCTGCTCGGCGGTCGCCCGGTGGTCACCGACCACTTCGCCGACGAACTCCACGGCCTCGTCGTACATCTCCAGTTCGAGCAGGCCGAGGAGGGTGTGCATCCGGTTGGCGTGCTCGTGGTCCTGGGCGCGCAGGGCGTCTGTCAGCCCGCGTGTGGAGTCGAGTTCGCGGCCGAGCTGTTCCAGTTCGGTGCGGTCGCGCAAGGTGGCGACCGCGCCCCCGTCGTCGGTGGGCATCCGGTTGGCGACCAGCACGCGCTGACCGCGCACCGTCAGTAGGTCGGTGCCCGTCACCCGGCCGGCCAGCACCTCGGTCGTACGGCCGGGGCCGAGGGCGTCGTCGAGCGACCTGCCGACCGCCTCGTCGCCGATCCCGAGCAGGCGCTGCGCCTCGTCGTTCAGAAGGCGTACGCGGCCGGCGCGGTCCAGCGCGACCACGCCCTCCCGGATGCCGTGCAGCATCGCCTCACGCTCCGCCAGTAGCCCCGCGATGTCGGAGAATGCAAGGTCGCGGGTCTGCCGGTGAACACGGCGCGAGATCAGGTACGCGGCCAGCGCCCCGACGGCCATGGCCCCGCCGGCATACGCGAGCAGCCCGGGGATCGCGTGGATCAGCCGGGCGCGCACGTTGTCGTACTCGATGCCCACCGAGACGGCGCCCACGATCTTCCCCTCGGCGTCGCGCAGCGGCACTTTGCCGCGGGCGGAGCGTCCCAGTGTGCCCGAGTCGATCTCCATGACCTCGTTCCCGGCCAGTGCGCGGCGCGGGTCCGTAGAGACCTTCCCGCCGATCTCCGCCGGGTCGGTGTGCGACCAGCGCACCCCGTGGGTGTCCATCACGACCACGTACTCGGCCCCGCTGGCCTTCCGGATGCGCTCTGCCTCGACCTGCACCGGGCCGTTCACAGACGGTTTCGACGACATCAGGTCCGCCGCGATCTGCGGCTGCGCCGCCGTGGTCTGCGCTATCGCCAGGGCCCGGCGCATTGCCTGGTCGTCCAACTGGTCGCTGAGCGGCGCGAGAAACAGCCCGGTCGCGAGGACGGCGACACCGGCGGCGATCGCCACCTGCATCAGCAGGACCTGCGAGAACACTCGCCGCGGCATACCGAGACGCAGGCGGCGTGCGGGGGGAGTGGGGCTCATACCCATGACGGTACGTGGGCGGAGCGGGCTGGACGTAGTGGGGTGTGGCGCGGATCTCAGCCGTGCGGTGTTTGCGGGGCGGGGCTCCGGTGGGCGTGGGTCGGCCGACGGCCGGCCGTCGGTGACGGCCGTGACCTGGCTAGCCCGCCGACGCCGCCGGTGACAGCTCTCGTACGGCCACGACGTCCATCCGGGCCGGAGCGCCCAGCGGGGAGCCGCAGCTTTCCGGGCGGGGCGGTCGGGCGGTGCCCTGGACGACCGTGACGTTCCATAGACGGCCGTCCAGGTGCGCGACGGTCACCTCCCGGCTCGGGCCCGTGCCCGACGTACCGACCACCGTGAGCACGTCGGCGGCCTCCTCGCCGGTGGCCGTACGCACCGCGAGTTCGGCCGCCTGGCCGGGGCGTTCCCAGGCGGAGCTTCCCCGGCACCCTTCGATGACGACCCGTCCTTCCCGTACGCCCTGCAGGACTTCCTTGACGTGGTGGGCCTCGGCGCGGCCGTACACGTATCCGAAAGGCAGGACGAGCAGAGTGGGGGAGAAGCGGTGACCGCCCAGATGGGTGACCTCCCAGGTGCCCTGGACCCCGGAGGCGGCCAGTTCGGCGGCGAGAGGGCGGCCCAGCAGGGCACAGCAGCGGTCGCGCTTGCCGTTGGTGCAGACGAGCGCCAGGGGGGCGCCGGTGTGGGGCCCGCCATCCAGAACCGCCTCGAAAGTGCCATGCTCACCCTTGCCGAGGGCGGTGAAGTCGAGATCGAGCAGCCGTTCGGGGGTGGATGTCGTGGCGCTGTGCAGCCAGACGTTGCCCGGCACGGTGTGGGCCACGTACACCTGGCGCTCGCGAACCTCCCGGCAGTCCGCGTGACGGCCGGGGCGCCGGATGAGCGCCACGCGTACGCCGGTGCCCTCCGCCGCGGCTTCGAGGGCGTCGCCGAGTAGGGGGTCCAGATGGCTCGAAGTGAGCGCCTGGACGCCCCAGGGTCCTGGCTGTTCCAGCAGCAGCCATGTCCTCGCCGTGGCGGCGGTCCCCGCGAGAGGCTCGTCGAGGTGTCGGGACGCGGAGGTGCACGTACTCACAGAGGTGAGCCTAACCTGAGTTGTGCCCGAGTGGCTTCCGGTGGGGCCCGAAGGGGCGAGCTGGTGGTTTCGGGGGCGACCCCGGGACCGCACGGTGAGGCAGGGGTATCGGATCCGAGGCCGGAAAAGATCATGGTGTCTCGGGCGGTGCACGTAGGCTCTGGTGCGCGCGGTCGACCGGTGGCGCGCCGGGCACGCGCCCGAGAGGTCGGACGAAGGGGACGTTCCGCCGTGACAGATGCTCGTGAGGAAGAAGTCCTGGCCCGGATCGCCAAAGGGCTGGTCTACACCGAGTCGGAAGCGGCCTTCCAGGCCCCTCGGCGTCGCACCGGGCAGATTTTCGAGTACAACCACACCCCACCGAGCGAGACGCGGAAGCGTCGAGCGCTGCTCGTCGCGATCTTCGGCTCGCTCGGTGAACGAACGGTGCTGCTACCGCCGTTCCATGCCGGGTTCGGCAGCAACGTCCACATCGGCGACGACTTCTTCGGGAACGTGAACCTGACGTTCGTCGACGACGTGGACATCCGCATAGGCAACGGTGTGATGCTCGCGCCCAGCGTGACGCTGACCACGACGGGACACCCGGTGCACCCTTCCCGACGAGCCGACTTCGGACGGTTCTCGGAACCGATCGTGATCGAGGACAAGGTGTGGATCGGCAGCAACGCGGTGGTCCTGCCCGGCGTTCGCATCGGATACGGGTCGGTCATCGGCGCCGGCAGCGTCGTCAGCCGCAGCATCCCCCCGATGACCGTCGCGGTCGGAACCCCTTGCCGTGTGGTCCGCCCCATCACGGACGAGGACCTCATCACACGCACCGCAGAGCTCTAAGCGCGGGTGCTCACGTCCGAGCCCGGCATGAGCACCCGGAGCGCGGGTGCTTCGTCCGAGCCCGGCATGAGCACCCCGAGCGCGGGTGCTCACTCCGGGAGTGGGCGAGGGGGCCGCGCCCCCACGTACTGGCCGCTCGGGCGCATCCGCAGCGGAAGCTCCCCGTACTCCTCCAGGGCGTGGGCGATCCAGCCCGCCGTGCGGGCCACGGCGAAGACGGTCTCGCCGGCTGTGGAGGACATGCCGAAGGAGACCGTGAGCACGGCGAGGGCCAGGTCGACATTGGCGTGCAGGGGCGTGTGGCGGGCGGTGGTCGCGACGATGTCGCGCGCGGCGGCGAGGGCCGGTGCGGCCTGGGGGACGTCCTCCAGGAGCGCGAACAGGGCACGTGCGCGCGGATCCTCGCCCGGGTAGAGGCGGTGGCCGAGCCCCGGGATGCTGCGGCCGGCACGCAGTTCGTCCGCGATCACGGGGGCCGCGTCGCCGAGCTCCAGCACGTCGCTGAGCAGCCGGTGCGCGAGGCCGCCGGCAGCGCCGTGCAAGGGGCCCTCGAGGGCGCCGAGTCCGGCCGAGACGGCCGCGTACGCGTGGGCGCGGGCCGACGCGGCGACGCGGACCGCGAGGGTGGAGGCGGCCAGATCGTGGTCGACCAGCAGTCCGAGCGCCCCGTCCAGTGCGCGCAGTGACGCCTCGTCCGGGGTGCGGACGCTGAGCCGGGCCCAGAGGCGCTGGGCGAGCGGTCCCGAGTCGCGGTGGGAGCGCTGGATTGGTGGCAGGGCGGTGACGAGGGTGGGGATGAGGGTGCGCGCGGTGCCGAGGACGGCCTCGTCCGAGAGGTCGAAGCGCAGTGGGTCCGTCGCCGAGGCGGCGATCGCGGCCACCCGTAGCCGGTCGAGCGGACCGCTGTGCTCCGGTAGCGCGTCGACCGCGCGCCGGGCGGCAGTGGCGAACGCCTTCGGGGCGGTGAAGGCGGCGCCGGGTCGCAGCTCGCCCGTCCACAGCCACTCGGCGACTTCCTCGTAGGAGTACCGAGCGGCGAGTTCCGTCGCGTCGACCCCGCGGAAGTAGTAGCGGTCCCGCTCGATCAGGGTGAGCCGGGTGGGGACGGCGAACTCTCCGGCCGTGGCCGGACTCCCGGCGCTCTCCCGCCTGTTGCGCCGTGCGAGCGCCGCCACCTCATCGGCGTCGAAGGTGCTGCCGCGCCCTCCGGGATCACGTCGGCTGCTCAGTTGCCCACGGCTCACGTACGCGTACACGGTCTCGGGCTTCACGCCGAGCAACTCGGCGGTCTCCCGGGTGCTGAGCCGTCGGTCGCCTCGCTCATTCATGGAGGTCACCGTACCCATCTCTGGATCACATTGATTCAATCAATATTGACAGAAATCAAGTCAACCATGGACAGTCGAATCAAGTGCAAGGCAGTCCGATCAAGTTCACGGAGGAGACATGTACGCCAACCGGGCCACGGCCACCCCCGTCGACGTGCCGCGAGGACTCGCGGGTGTCGTCGTCACCGACACCTCATTGGGTGATGTCAGAGGGCAGGAGGGCTTCTACCACTACCGCCAGTACTCGGCCGTCGACCTCGCGCAGACCCGTGACTTCGAGGACGTCTGGCATCTGATGGTCCACGGCGAACTGCCGGACTCGGACCAGCGGACCGCGTTCGCCGATCTGGTCCGACCCCTGCGTCGACTGCCCGACGGGGTACGCGCCGTCCTGCCCGCGATCGCCGAGGCCAGTGCCCGCTCCGGACCGCTGTCCGGCCTTCGGACGGCCCTGTCGCTGTTCGGTGCCGCCAAGGGCTTCCGGCCCGTGTACGACCTCGACGCCGGTCAGCGTCGCGCGGAGGCGCTGGCCGCCTCGGCGGCCGTCCCCACCCTGCTCACGGCGCTGTACCGACTGGGCCAGGGGCTGGATCCGGTCGAGCCGCGGGACGACCTGCCCTATGCCGCGAACTACCTCTACATGGTGACCGGTTCGGAACCGGACCCCCTGCGGGCGCGGGCGATCGAGCAATACTTGATCTCGACCATTGATCACGGATTCAATGCGTCAACCTTCACGGCCCGCGTCATCACGTCGACCGGCGCGGACGTGGCGGCGTGCCTCGTGGGTGCCGTGGGCGCGCTCTCCGGGCCCCTCCACGGTGGTGCCCCGAGTCGCGCCCTGGACACCCTCGATGCCATCGGCACTCCTGGCCGCATCGACCCCTGGATCCGCGAACGGGTCCTCGCCGGCGACCGCATCATGGGCTTCGGTCATCCCGTCTACCGCACGGAGGACCCTCGCTCCCGCATGCTGCGCGGTATCGCGGAGCGGTTCGGCGGCCCTCGGGTCGCCTTCGCGGTGGAGGTGGAACGCCAGGTCGAGTCGATCCTCGCCGAGCTCAAGCCCGGTCGGGCACTGCACACCAACGTCGAGTTCTACGCCGGGGTCGTCATGGAACTCTGCGGTCTGCCCCGCGAGATGTTCACGCCCACCTTCGCGGCCGCCCGGACCGTCGGCTGGAGCGCGAACATCCTCGAACAGGCTGAGGACTCGAAGATCATCCGCCCGGCGGCACGCTATGTGGGGCCGGGGGCACCGGTGGCGGTTCCCGTGGCTGCATGACCGGCTTCGGCTCGAACGGCGAAAGCGGGCTCGGGCTCGAAACGGCGGGTTCCGGCTCGGGCTCCGTACCGGACCCGACCCGGGGCGCGCTGCCCCGCTGTCGCGGACGGCGGCGCGAGGGGCCCGCGCTGTAGTGCAGGCGAGCCCCCGTGTCAGGATCAGGCGTCGGGGATATCCGACTTTGCCCGGATGAGGGTCTCGCGGCTGATGACCACGATCCTCTCGTAGTCAGCGCGCGATGCGTCAGCGGGAAGCTCGGGGTCGAGTTTCTCGGTCTGATCGGTCCCGATCACTGCGAAGTTGCCATCCTGCAGCTCGAAGATGTCTGGGCACGTCTGCCCCGTGGCGCTGCCCCTCTCGCGGGGGGACGCACCGATGCGGCGCATGATTCTCAACGGGATTCGATCCTTGGGCTGTGAGTAGTGATATGAGCGGGGCCAACTTAGCCTCAAGCAGCCGCCTGATGCGCATGCGTCGAGGACGCGATGGAGTGAAGCCAGGCACAGGGGTCGCGATGCGCGGTGCGAGCGCCGTAGGGGATGAGGCCTCACTCGGCGGGCGGCTCGCCCACCACCCACCACTCGTCCGTGTGCGCTTCCTCCAGGTCGCGGATGAGGGCGTCGACCATCTTGCCGATCTCCGACTCGTCCGAGCCCTCCTTCAAACTCGACCGGTGGTGACGCGTGGCTGACCAGTAGTCCCGCATCAGCGTGCTCTGGAAGATGCCGCGGAGGTGCCCGTACAACTCCGACCGGGTGAAGACGCCCACCCGGTAGCCCTGCAGGACGTGGGCGTAGACGAGGTTGGCGAAGAGGTACTGCCGTTGTCTGTCCGTTGACAGTTCCTCCTCGTAGGCGTTCAGCACGGGAAGCAGTGTCGGGTCGGAGGCCGCCTTCATGACCAGTTCGTAGTGGTGCCGCTGGTAGGCGATCAGCGCCGCGCGCTGCTCCGTCTCGTGTTCCAGCCGTTCCAGTCGTCGCAGTACGGCGTTGTGGCGCCGCTCCACGACGAACGCGCCCAGCGCTCCCGCCGCGAAGGCGAGACCGGCTGCCGCGGCCGGACCGAGTCCGCGAGTCCCAAGATTCTGTGTGGCCATGTCAACCCCCGGTTCAGGCGGGCGTCCGCCGGCCGTCGGGTTCGGGTCGACAGGGTGGGGACCGGCGAGCGGTGGGCGGCGCTTGCCGTCTCCCAGTGTCTCCCAGTGTCGCCGAGCGGCGTTGCTCGGCCGGGAGGCGGAGAGGAGGCGCACGGAGGGATGCGCGGGTCGCGCGGACCGGCGCCATGCCCGACGTGTGCCCCACGGGCGCCGCTGACCATCGTCCATTCGGCGGGGCGCTCGCCCCCGCTCGTATCCTGGTGCGGCAGGCAATGGACGTGGGAGAGCTGCGGTGTTCCGGTGGGAACCGGTTCATGAGCGGCCCTCGCGGTGCCCGGCCATGCGCCGGCGCACACAACGGTGTGAGAGAGGGCGTGTGTTGAGCCGGTCGTCGGGTCCGACCCAGAGTTCACGTACGAGTTCAGCTCAAGGGTCGTCATCTGGTCAGGGGCTGAGGTCTGGTCAGGGGCCGAGTTCCGGCCGGGGTGCGACTGCCGGTCCGGGGCCGAGTTCCGGCCGGGGTGCGACTGCCGGTCCGGCACCGAGTCCTGGAGCGGGCCCGGGAGCCACGGGGGCGCACAGCTCGCAGATTCCCGTCGTCATCCTCGCCGGGTTCCTCGGTTCCGGGAAGACCACGCTGCTCAATCACCTTCTCCACCGCAGCGGCGGCAGCCGTATCGGTGCGATCGTCAATGACTTCGGCGCGATCGAGATCGACGCGATGGCCGTGGCCGGGGCACTCGGGGACTCCACGGTCTCGCTCGGCAACGGGTGTCTGTGCTGCGCCGTCGACGTCAGTGAGCTGGATGCCTACCTGGAGCGGCTCGCCGAGCCCTCCTCCGGGATCGACGTCATCGTCATCGAGGCCAGTGGGCTCGCCGAGCCGCAGGAACTCGTGCGGATGGTGCTCGCCAGTGAGAACCCTCGGGTGGTGTACGGCGGGCTCGTCGAGGTCGTCGACGCTGCTGAGTTCCGGGAGACCCGGCAGCGGCACCCCGAGATCGACCGGCATCTCGCCCTCGCCGACCTCGTCGTCGTGAACAAGCTCGACCGGGCCGAGGACGAGGAGCGTGTCCTGTCGCTAGTCCGTTCGCTCAGTGACCGCGCGGCCGTCGTGCCCGCCACCTACGGGCGGGTCGATCCCGAGTTCCTCTTCGACTGCCGGCCCTCCGAGGAGCGCATCGGCCAGCTCTCCTTCGACGACCTTAACCGGCACGACCACGACGGGGACGGCGGAGACGCTCACGACGCTCACGCCGGGCACCTGCACACCGGCTACGACAGCGTCGCCTTCGTCTCCGATGTGCCGGTCGCCCCGAGGCGGCTCATGGAGTTCCTCGACGGGAGGTCGGAAGGGCTGTACCGGATCAAGGGGTACGTCGACTTCGGGCCGTACGACGTCCGCAACCGTTACGCCGTGCATGCCGTTGGACGGTTCCTGCGCTTCTACCCCGAGCCGTGGCCGGACGGTGAGCAGCCCCGGCTCACCCAGCTGGTGCTCATCGGGGCGGGGATCGACGCCGCCGCCCTCTCCAAGGAGTTGGAGGCGTGCAAGGACGAAGCCCCACACGCCGATGAGCACGGTATGTGGGGCGTCCTGCGCTACGTACCGGAGGCGCAGACCGAGGAGACCGGCCGGCACGAGGAGCCCGAGGGCCTCCCGGCCCCCTACGACGGCCTCTGAAGCGTCCGATCTCATACGGGCTCCGCCGCCACCTACGACGTCACATCGGCCCAGCCGCCTGCGACATCACACCGGCCCCGCCACCGACCACACCGTCTTGCCCAGGGACACGCCCGAGCCGTCGCGGCGCGGGTCGATCTCGGGGAGCTCGGCCGGGGTGCCGTTCTTCTGGGCGGCGCGGGCCGGGACCGGGCCCGCCCAGGCGACGGACAGGCAGTCCTCGCCCTTGAGGAACCGCTGGCAGCGGACACCGCCCGTGGCGCGGCCCTTGCGGGGGTACTGGTCGAACGGGGTGAGCTTGGCGGTCGTCTGGACCGAGTCGTCGAGAGTGCCCCGCGAGCCCGCCACCGTGAAGACGACCGCGTCCGCCGCCGGGTCCACCGCCGTGAACGAGATGACCTTCGCGCCCTCCGCGACCTTGATACCGGCCATACCGCCGGCCGCCCGGCCCTGCGGACGAACCTGGGAGGCCTGGTAACGCAGCAGTTGGGCGTCGTCCGTGATGAAGACCAGGTCCTCCTCGCCCGTGCGCAACTCGACGGCGCCGGCGATCCGGTCGCCCTCCTTGAGCGTGATGACCTCCAGCTCCTCCTTGTTGGACGGGTAGTCGGGGACCACGCGCTTGACGACACCCTGCTCGGTGCCGATGGCCAGGCCCGGCGACGACTCGTCGAGCGTCGTCAGACACACGAGCGTCTCGCCGTCCTGGAGGGAGAGGAACTCCGCGAGCGGGGCGCCGCCCGAGAGGTTGGGCGCCGCCGCCGTGTCCGGCAGTTGGGGCAGGTCGATCACGTTCAGGCGCAGCAGGCGTCCGGAGGAGGTCACCGCGCCCACCTCGCCGCGCGCCGTCGCCGGGACCGCCGAGACGATCACGTCGTGCTTGGTGCGCTTGACGTCCTCGCCCTCCGTGAAAGGCTCTCCGTTCGCCGTACGGGCCAGCAGACCCGTCGAGGACAGCAGCACCCGGCACGGGTCGTCCGCCACCTGGAGCGGAACGGTGGCCACCTGGGTGCCCGAGGACTCCAGCAGCACCGTACGGCGGTCGGTGCCGAACTTCTTGGCCACCGCGGCCAGTTCACCGGAGACCAGCTTGCGCAGCTCCGCGTCCGACTCCAGGATGCGGGTCAGCTCCGCGATCTCGGCGTTGAGGCGGTCTTTCTCGGACTCCAGCTCGATACGGTCGAACTTGGTGAGGCGGCGCAGCGGTGTGTCGAGGATGTACTGCGTCTGGATGTCCGACAGGGAGAAGCGCTCGATCAGACGCTCCTTGGCCTGCGCGGAGTTCTCGCTGGAGCGGATCAGCCGGATGACCTCGTCGATGTCGACCAGCGCGGTGAGCAGGCCCTCGACCAGGTGAAGCCGGTCGCGCTTCTTGCCGCGACGGAACTCCGAGCGGCGCCGGACGACCTCGAAGCGGTGGTCGAGGTAGACCTCCAGCAGCTCCTTGAGGCCCAGGGTGAGGGGCTGGCCGTCGACCAGGGCCACGTTGTTGATGCCGAAGGACTCCTCCATCGGTGTCAGCTTGTAGAGCTGCTCCAGGACCGCCTCCGGCACGAAGCCGTTCTTGATCTCGATGACGAGACGCAGGCCGTGCTGGCGGTCGGTGAGGTCCTTGACGTCGGCGATGCCCTGCAGCTTCTTCGAGCCGACCAGGTCCTTGATCTTGGCGATCACCTTCTCCGGACCGACGGTGAAGGGCAGTTCGGTGACGACCAGGCCCTTGCGGCGGGCCGTCACGTTCTCCACGGCCACCGTGGCGCGGATCTTGAAGGTGCCGCGACCCGTCTCGTACGCGTCCCTGATGCCGGAGAGACCGACGATCCGGCCGCCGGTCGGCAGGTCCGGTCCCGGGACGTGCCTCATCAGCGTGTCCAGGTCGGCGTTCGGGTGTCTGATGAGGTGGCGGGCGGCCGCGATGACCTCGCCCAGGTTGTGCGGCGGCATGTTGGTGGCCATACCGACGGCGATGCCGGACGCGCCGTTGACCAGCAGGTTCGGGAAGGCAGCGGGCAGCGCGGCCGGCTCCTGCTCCTGGCCGTCGTAGTTGGGCGCGAAGTCGACCGTGTTCTCGTCGATCGACTCGGTCATCAGACTCGTGGCGTCGGCCATCCGGCACTCGGTGTACCGCATGGCCGCCGGCGGGTCGTCGTTGCCCAGTGAGCCGAAGTTGCCGTGGCCGTCGACCAGGGGGAGCCGCATGGAGAAGGGCTGGGCGAGGCGCACCAGGGCGTCGTAGATCGAGGAGTCGCCGTGCGGGTGCAACTTACCCATGACCTCGCCGACGACGCGGGCGCACTTCACATAGCCGCGCTCGGGGCGCAGGCCCATCTCGTTCATCTGGTAGACGATCCGGCGGTGCACCGGCTTCAGACCGTCACGGGCGTCCGGCAGGGCTCGGGAGTAGATGACCGAGTACGCGTACTCCAGGAAGGAGCCCTGCATCTCGTCGACGACGTCGATGTCGAGGATCTTCTCCTCGTACGCGTCGTCGGGCGGCGGGGTCTTCGTGCTGCGGCGGGCCATCGCTGCCGGCTCCTTCTGTGTTCTGGTCGCTCGCCTGTGGGGCGCGCCCCTTCGGCTCACTCGTGCTGAGGCGTGAACGGACTCTGACGCGGACCATTGTGGACTGCCGCACCGACAACGCGGACACGGCCCGGTTCCGACCGCCGGGTACGGGGCCACGGGCAGCCGCGTCGACAGCGTGCGCCGACTTTAACCATCGAACGCCCGGCCGCAACCCCGGGTCTCGCTCTCGGCGTACCTCGCCCGGGAACTTCTCCGGGGGTTCGAGCGCTTGCATACAGTGGCAGGACCGGCAGGACAAACGCGGTTTTCACCAACCGCTCTCGCCATCGAAGGGACGTACATGCCCATGGGTCACACGGCCACAGCCGAGGCCGGCTCCGAAGGCCTGACAGTGAAGGAGCACCGCCTGGCCAACGGCCTGCGCGTGGTGCTCTCCGAGGACCACCTGACCCCCGTCGCCGCGGTGTGCCTCTGGTACGACGTCGGCTCGCGCCACGAGGTCGAGGGCCGTACGGGCCTCGCCCACCTCTTCGAGCACCTGATGTTCCAGGGCTCGGGCCAGGTGCAGGGCAACGGGCACTTCGAGCTGGTGCAGGGCGCCGGCGGTTCGCTGAACGGCACGACGAGCTGGGAGCGCACCAACTACTTCGAGACCATGCCCGCCCACCAGCTGGAGCTCGCGCTGTGGCTGGAGGCCGACCGCATGGGCAGCCTGCTGGTCGCGCTCGACCAGAAGAACCTGGACAACCAGCGGGACGTCGTCAAGAACGAGCGCCGCCAGCGGTACGACAACGTGCCCTACGGCACCGTCTTCGAGAAGATCTTCCGCCTGGCCTACCCGGAGGGCCACCCCTACCGGCACACCCCCATCGGCTCGATGGAGGACCTGTCGGCGGCCAGCCTGGAGGACGCCCGCCAGTTCTTCCGCACCTACTACGCGCCGAACAACGCCGTCCTCTCGGTCGTCGGCGACATCGACCCGGACCAGACGCTCGCGTGGATCGAGAAGTACTTCGGCTCCATCCCGTCGTACGACGGCAAGCCCGAGCCGCGTGACGGCACGCTCCCCGACATCATCGGCGAGCAGCTGCGCGAGGTCGTCGAGGAGAACGTGCCCGCGCGCGCGTTGATGGCCGCCTACCGACTGCCGGAGGACGGCACGCGCGCGTGCGACGCGGCCGACCTGGCGCTCACGATCCTCGGCGGCGGCGAGTCCTCCCGCCTCTACAACCGGCTCGTACGCCGTGACCGCACGGCCGTGACGGCCGGCTTCGGCCTGCTGCGCCTGGCCGGCGCCCCCTCCATGGCCTGGATGGACGTGAAGACCTCCGGCGACGTCGAGGTGCCGGTGATCGAGGCCGCCGTCGACGAGGAGCTGGCCCGGTTCGCCGCCGAGGGGCCCTCGACGGAGGAGATGGAGCGCGCCCAGGCCCAGTTGGAGCGCGAGTGGCTGGACCGGCTCGGCACGGTCGCGGGTCGTGCCGACGAACTGTGCCGCTTCGCGGTCCTCTTCGGCGACCCGAAGCTTGCCCTCACCGCCGTCGACCGTGTCCTGGAGGTGACCGCCGAGGAGGTCCAGGAGATCGCCAAGGCGCGTCTGAGGCCCGACAACCGCGCGGTGCTCGTCTATGAGCCCGTCGCCGACGAAGAGGACGGCGAAGAGGACGCCGCCGCGGCTCAGGCCGACGAAACCACCGACGAGAACGAGGAGTCGGCGAAGTGACCGAGCTCGCGACCATGGACTTCCACCCACAGCCCCAGGCCGGCGAGGCCAGGCCCTGGGCGTTCCCGGCGCCCGAGCGCTCCACCCTGGACAACGGCCTGACCGTGCTGCGCTGCCACCGTCCCGGCCAGCAGGTCGTCGCCGTCGAGGTGCTCCTGGACGCGCCCCTGGACGCCGAGCCCGCCGGCCTGGACGGCGTGGCCACCATCATGACCAGGGCCTTCTCCGAGGGGACCGACAAGCACTCCGCCGAGGAGTTCGCCGCAGAGCTGGAGCGGTGCGGTGCCACCCTCGACTCGCACGCCGACCACCCCGGCGTACGCCTCTCCCTCGAAGTGCCCGTGTCGCGGCTGGCGAAGGCGCTCGGCCTGCTCGCCGACGCCCTCAGGGCACCCGCGTTCGACGACAGCGAGATCGAGCGGCTCGTGGCCAACCGGCTCGACGAGATCCCGCACGAGACCGCCAACCCGGGCCGCCGGGCCGCCAAGGAGCTGTCCAAGCGGCTGTTCCCGGCCGACTCACGCATGTCACGCCCCCGCCAGGGCACCGAGGAGACCGTTCAGGGCATCGACTCCGCGGCCGTACGCGCCTTCTACGAGAAGCACGTACGCCCCGCGACGGCCACCGCCGTGGTCGTCGGCGACCTCACCGGCGTCGACCTCGACGCCCTGCTCGGCGAGACCCTGGGCGCCTGGACCGGCTCCCCGGCCAAGCCGCGCCCCGTGCCGTCGGTGACCGCCGACGACACCGGACGGGTGATCATCGTGGACCGGCCCGGCTCCGTCCAGACACAGCTGCTCATCGGCCGGGTGGGCGCCGACCGCCACGACCGGGTCTGGCCGGCCCAGGTGCTCGGCACCTACTGCCTGGGCGGCACCCTCACCTCCCGCCTGGACCGCGTTCTGCGCGAGGAGAAGGGCTACACCTACGGGGTGCGCGCCTTCGGCCAGGTGCTGCGCTCCGCGCCCGACGGCTCGGGCATCGCGATGCTCGCCATCAGCGGCTCCGTCGACACGCCCAACACCGGGCCGGCGCTCGAGGACCTGTGGACGGTGCTGCGCACCCTCGCCGCCGAGGGCCTGACCGACGCCGAACGAGACATCGCCGTTCAGAACCTCGTCGGGGTCGCCCCGCTCAAGTTCGAGACGGCCGCGGCCGTGGCGAGCACGCTGGCCGACCAGGTCGAGCAGTACCTGCCGGACGACTACCAGTCGACGCTGTACCGCCAACTCGCCGCCACGGGCACGGTGGAGGCCACCGCGGCCGCGGTGAGCGCCTTCCCGGTGGACCGTCTGGTGACCGTCCTCGTCGGTGACGCCGCGCAGATCGAGGAGCCGGTGAGGGCCCTCGGCATCGGCGAAGTCACCGTCGTACCGGCCGAGTAGAACGCCGAGCGGAACCTGGCCGCGAGCACGCGGGTTATGGGGCCCTGGTGACGAAAGAGTCACCAGGGCCCTCGTTTGTCCGTATTGATGGCGGAGGGCGCACGTCTGCCCTGTGGCGTACGCCTCAAAACCCGTGATGCGTTTGTTATTTCGCAGACGGCCCGCTTAGCGTCGGTCCGGCTGTTCGTCAGCAGTTCGCCGCAGCCGCGGCACCGGACAGTCATCGCCGAGTCCCCGCATGGCGCGAGCCAGGGGAGCCGGGGACCCACCGCAGTCCCTGGGGTGAATCGGGTGCCCTTCGCGGAGCGACGCGAAACGGGGGGCAGCCGTAGGAGACCTTCCTGCTCCGAACCCGTCAGCTAACCCGGTAGGCGAGAGGGAAGGAAAGGACCAGCCACTTCATGGCGTTCACCCGCGCCCCCGGGAAGCACCGCCGCCCCGGCCGTGCGAAGCGCGCGACCACGAGGAACGTGGGCGTCGCCGCTCTCACCACCACCGGTGTCATCGGCACCCTGGCCGCCCCCGCGCTCGCCGCGGAGGAGCCCACCGCCGAGCAGACCGGCCTGAACCAGATCATCACCCTCGGCGACACGGTCGCCGACCAGGTCGACGCCCAGGCCGCGGCCCAGCAGCAGGCCGCCGAGGTGGCCGAGGTCAAGAAGAAGGCGCAGGAGGAGGCCCGCAAGGCCGCCGCCGAGAAGGCCGAGCAGGAACGTGCCGCCGCCAAGGAGCGCGAGGAGATCAAGGCCCGCGCCGCCCGTGCCGCCGAGCGCGAGCGCCTCAACTCCTATGTGGCCCCCATCAGCGGCTCCTACATCTCCACCGGCTACAAGGCCGGCGGGGCCGTCTGGTCCTCCGGCAGCCACACGGGCGTCGACTTCCACGCCGCCTCCGGCACCGCCGTCCTCGCGGTCGGCTCCGGCACCGTCGTAGAGGCGGGCTGGGGTGGCGCGTACGGCAACAACATCGTCATCAAGATGAACGACGGCACCTACACCCAGTACGGCCACCTGTCGTCCATCGGCGTCTCCGTCGGCCAGACGGTCACCCCCGGCCAGCAGATCGGCCTCTCTGGTGCGACCGGCAACGTCACCGGCGCGCATCTGCACTTCGAGGCCCGTATGACGGCCGAGTACGGCTCGGACATCGACCCCGCCGCCTATCTGCGCTCGCACGGCGTGAACGTCTGACGCGTCGCTCAGTTCCTCGCGGGAGGCCCCGGCTCACGAGCCGGGGCTTTCCTCGTTGTGCGTACTCCGCCGTGGCTCCTGTCGCGAGTGACACACGTCGGAGTGAGGCACGTCGGAGTGAGGCACGTCCTGAGCGGCGCGCCTCCTGTCCAAAAAATATCCATGGATTCCGGCCCGCCATCGGAAATTCCGGCTCTCTGCAATAGAGTCGCTGGAACACACGTCAATCATCGACGTTTCACGGGGATTAAGGCGGAGGTCGGTCATGCGTATTCCGGCGCACTCGGTATGCACGGCTATTCGCGACGACATCGTCGCGGGTGTCTACGAGCGCGGCAGCCGCCTCACCGAGGAACTGCTCGCCCGCCGGTACGGCGTCAGCCGGGTCCCCGTACGCGAGGCGCTGCGTACGCTGGAGGCCGAAGGGTTCGTGGTGACCCGCCGGCACGCGGGCGCGTGTGTGGCCGAGCCGACCGAGCAGGAGGCCGCGGACCTGCTGGAGATGCGGATGCTGCTGGAGCCGCTCGGTGCCGCCCGCGCCGCCCAGCGCCGCACGGAGGCGCATCTCAAGGTGTTGCGCGGCCTGGTGAGGCTGGGGCAGGAGCGGGCCAGGAGGGGCAACAGCGAGGATCTGCGCTCGCTGGGCGGCTGGTTCCACGAGACGCTCGCACAGGCGTCCGGCAGCCCCGCGCTGACCTCGACCCTCGCCCAGTTGCGGCACAAGATCGCCTGGATGTACGCGGTCGAGGCGCCGGCCAACCCCGCGGAGTCCTGGGCGGAGCACGGCGGCATCGTGGACGCGGTCGCGCGCGGCGACAGCGAGCGGGCCAGGACGATCACCGCGCTGCACACCGAGCGCGCCACCGCCGCACACCGGCTCCGCTTTCCCGCCGGGCCGGGCGGGGCGGAGCGACCCGATCGTGTGAGGACTTCGCAACACCCCGTAAACATGCCGAGCCTGCGACATTAACACGAGAGCCGTATACAAAGAGAGCAGAAATTCGAGGGGCATTTTTCCGCTGCCCGCAGAACGAAAAGGAGAAGGGCCCGCCCGGTAATTCGGACGAGCCCTTCGAGTGTGTGCGGGAGGCCTTTCAGGCCTTACGGGTTTCCCGCTTTCGTCGCCGGTTCGCTCAGACCGTCTCGGGGAGCTCCTCGAGCCCCTCGGCCACGAGCTTCGCCAAACGGTCCAGCGCGATGTCCGCCCCCTCGGCGTCGGAGGCGAGCACGATCTCCTCGCCGCCCTGGGCGCCCAGGCCCAGGACCGCCAGCATGGAGGCCGCGTTGACGGGGTTGCCGTCGGCCTTGGCGATCGTCACGGGGATACCGGAGGCCGTGGCGGCCCGGACGAAGATGGATGCGGGGCGGGCGTGGAGGCCCTCGGCCCAGCCGACGTTGACGCGGCGCTCAGCCATGTGATGCTGCCCTTCAGGTGTCTCGGGTGCTGCAGAGAGGTCTAGACCGGTTGTCTAGACCAGTTTCCCATATGGGGCGACGCACCGGAACGGGCCCACGGCCTGACCACGAACCGGCTGTCGCGCTTGTGTTGTGCTTCTGTTGTGCCTCCCCAGACTGCCCCGCGCCGCTGTCGGACGCGAGCCGTACTCTGGGGCTCATGCAGACCTCGTCGGACCGGCACGAGTACCCCGCCCACTGGGAGGCCGACGTGGTGCTGCGCGACGGCGGCACCGCACGCATCAGGCCCATCACCGTTGATGACGCCGAGCGTCTCGTCAGCTTCTACGAGCAGGTCTCGGACGAGTCGAAGTACTACCGCTTCTTCGCGCCGTACCCTCGCCTGTCCGCCAAGGACGTCCACCGCTTCACGCACCACGACTTCGTGGACCGGGTGGGGCTCGCCGCCACCGTCGGCGGTGAGTTCATCGCCACCGTACGCTACGACCGGATCGGCGCCGACGGAATGCCCGCGTCCGCACCGGCCGACGAGGCCGAGGTCGCCTTCCTCGTCCAGGACGCCCACCAGGGCAGAGGCGTCGCCTCCGCCCTTCTTGAACACATCGCCGCGGTCGCCCGCGAACGCGGCATCAGACGCTTCGCCGCCGAGGTGCTGCCGGCCAACACCAAGATGATCAAAGTCTTCACCGACGCCGGGTACCAGCAGAAGCGCAGCTTCGAGGACGGCGTCGTACGCCTGGAGTTCGACCTGGAGCCCACAGACCGCTCCGTCGCCGTGCAGCGCGCACGGGAGCAGCGCGCCGAGGCCCGGTCCGTCCAGCGGCTGCTCGCCCCCGGCTCGGTCGCCGTCGTCGGCGCCGGGCGCGCACCGGGCGGCGTCGGCCGCGGCGTCCTCGCCAACCTCCTGGGCGCGGGCTTCACCGGACGGCTGTACGCGGTGAACAAGGCCCTCGGCGAGGACGAGAAGGAACTCGGCGGGGTCCCCGCCCACCGCTCGGTCACCGACATCGAGGGCCCCGTCGACCTAGCGGTCGTCGCGGTCCCGGCGGCCCATGTCCCCGAGGTCGTCGCCGAGTGCGGGGAGCACGGCGTGCAGGGGCTCGTGGTCGTCTCCGCCGGGTACGCCGAGAGCGGACCCGAGGGGCGCGAGCGCCAGCGTGAACTGGTGCGCCAGGCGCGCACGTACGGCATGCGCATCATCGGGCCGAACGCCTTCGGGATCATCAACACCGCCCCCGACGTACGGCTCAACGCCTCCCTCGCCCCGCAGACGCCGCGCTCCGGGCGCATCGGCCTCTTCGCCCAGTCCGGCGCCATCGGGATCGCCTTGCTGTCGCGGCTGCACCGGCGCGGGGGAGGGGTCACCGGAGTCACGGGCGTCTCCACCTTCGTGTCGTCCGGGAACCGCGCGGACGTCTCCGGGAACGACGTTCTCCAGTACTGGTACGAGGACCCCGACACCGATGTCGTCCTGATGTACCTGGAGTCCATCGGCAACCCGCGCAAGTTCACCCGCCTCGCCCGGCGCACGGCGGCGGTCAAGCCGCTCGTGGTGGTGCAGGGGGCGCGCCACGGGTCCGCGCCCCAGGGGCATGCCGTGCGCGCCACCCGGCTGCCCCACACCACCGTGTCCGCGCTGCTGCGCCAGGCCGGGGTGATCCGTGTCGACACGATCACCGAACTGGTCGACGCGGGGCTGTTGCTGGCCCGGCAGCCGCTGCCGGCGGGGCCCCGGGTGGCGATCCTGGGGAACTCCGAGTCGCTGGGGATGCTCACGTACGACGCGTGTCTCTCCGAGGGATTGAGACCGTTGCCCCCGCTGGACCTCACGACCGGGGCGACGGCGCGGGACTTCCACGCGGCGCTGTCGCGGGCCTTGGCCGACGACTCGTGCGACGCGGTGGTGGTGACGGCGATACCGGCGCTGGGGGAGGCGTCGCCGGGTGATGCGGAACTGGCCGAGGCGCTGCGGTCGGCGGCCACCGCGAACCCCGCGAAGCCGGTGCTGGTCGTGCATGTGGAGCTGGGCGGGTTGGCGGAGGCGTTGTCGGCCGCGGCCGTCACGGCGCCCCAGGCCGGCGAGAAGCCCCTCGCCACCACAGGCGGTGCCCGCCCGTTCCGCCCTGCGGAACGACTGCCCACCGAGGGAGCCGAGGCGTCTACGGCGTCCCGTGCGGGGGGAGCCCACGTCTCCACGGCGTCCCGCACCGGGGGAACGGACGCGTCCACGGCGTCCCGCACCGAAGGAAGCGGTGCCTCCACGGCGCCCCCCGCCCGGGGAGCCGAAAGCCCCACGTCCCCCCCTTACGAGGCCCACCTCATCCCCGCCTACCCCGCCGCCGAGCGGGCCGTCCGCGCGCTCTCGGAAGCGGTGCGGCACGCCCAGTGGCGGCGTGAGGCGGCCGATCCGGGGCGGGTGCCCGAGTACGAGGACATCGACGAGAGAGGGGCGGCGGCGCAGATCGACGCGCTGCTGGTCAAGAACGAGGGGCTGAGCCTCGGGGCGGCGGCGACGGGCGCGCTGCTGGCGCGGTACGGCATCAGGGTGCGGGAGGCGCGGCCCGCGCCGACGCCCGACGAGGCCGTGGCGGCGGCCGAGGCCATCGGCTATCCCGTGGCGCTCAAGACCACCGCCCCTCACCTACGGCACCGGGCCGACCTCGGCGGCGTACGGCTCGATCTGGCGGACGAGGAGCAACTGCGGCGGGCCTACGCGGAGTTGACCACGCTGTTCGGGGGACCGGAGGAGCTGCGCCCGGTCGTTCAGGGCATGGCCCCGCGCGGGGTCGACACGATCGTACGGACGGTGGTCGACCCGGCGGCCGGAGCGGTGCTTTCGTTCGGGCTGGCCGGGCCCGCGTCGCAGTTGCTCGGCGACATGGCCCACCGCCTGATTCCGGCCACCGAACGGGACGCGGCCTCACTGGTGCGATCGATCCGGACGGCGCCGCTCCTCTTCGGCTGGCGGGGCTCCGCGCCCGTCGACACGGAAGCGCTGGAGGAGCTGCTGCTGCGGGTCTCCCGCCTGGTCGACGATCACCCGGAGGTCGTGGCGGTCTCCCTGGAGCCCGTCGTCGTCGCCCCGCACGGCCTGAGCGTGCTCGGCGCCACCGTACGGCTCGCGCGCCCGCCCGCCCGCGACGACCTCGGCCCGCGCACCCTCCCCGTGTACTGACGTGTACTGACGTGTACTGAGGGGACGCCGCTCCTCGGGGCCGAAGGCGGCGCACGGGTTGTGTACGCACGGCGCGCGGCGCCGTGCGTTGATCCGTCCACGACAGAACCGGGGCGGCAGAGCGGTCCCTCGCAGTCAGTGCGCCACCGTAGGATGGACGTCATGGCCAAGACCAGTACGACGACCCAGGGGCTGCGTGCGGCGATCGAGCGCAGCGGCTACTACCCGGCCCTCGTGGCCGAGGCGGTGGAGGCCGCTGTCGGTGGCGAGGCCATCAAGTCGTACCTGGTCCACCAGGAGACGACGTTCGACGCGAACGAGGTGCGGCGGCATGTCACCGTCCTCGTCCTCACGGGCAACCGCTTCATCGTGAGCCACACCGACGAGCAGGCCGCGGACACCACCTCGCCGACGCCGTACGCCACGACGTCCACCGAGTCGGTGAAGCTCGGCCGGATCTCGTCCGTCGTCCTCAGCCGGGTCGTCGCCAACCCCGAGTCCTACACACCGGGCACCCTCCCCCGTGAAGTCGTCCTGACCATCGGCTGGGGCGCCGTCTCCCGCATCGACCTGGAGCCCGCCGCCTGCGGCGACCCCAACTGCGAGGCGGACCACGGGTACACGGGCAGCTCGACGGCGGACGACCTCAGCCTGCGTGTCAGCGAGGCCGGGGACGGCCCCGAGACCGTACGCCAGGCCCTCGCCTTCGCGCAGTCCCTCTCCGAGGCGACCGCGGACCCCGCCCGCTGATGGCGCTGCCCACCTGGGACGACCCGGAGCCCCTGGCCGTCCGCTCCGCGCCCGTCCCCGAGTACGGCGCCGGTTCGCTCGCCGACCTCCTGCCCACCCTCGCGGCGGGCATGGAGGTCCCGGGGACGATCGCGTCGATAGCGGAACTGACGGCGGCCGACCGTAACTGTGTGTTCCTGATCGACGGACTGGGCTGGGAGCAACTGAGGGCGCACCCGGACGAGGCGCCCTTCATGACGACGCTGCTGGCGTCCTCGCGCGGTGGCACCGGCCGCCCCATCACCGCCGGCTACCCTGCCACCACCGCGACCTCCCTAGCCTCCGTCGGCACCGGCCTGCCGCCGGGCGCCCACGGACTGCCCGGCTATACGGTCCGCAACCCCGAGACCGAGGAGCTGATGAATCAGCTCCGCTGGCAGCCGTGGACGTCCCCGCGCGTGTGGCAGCCGTATCCCACGCTCTTCCAGCTCGCCGACGCGGCCGGTGTGCACACCGCCCAGGTCACCTCACCGGCCTTCCAGAACACCCCCCTCACCCAGATCGCGCTGAGCGGCGGCACCTTCCACGGCCGTCTCTCCGGCGACGACCGCATGGACGTGGCCGCCGAGCAACTGGCCGCCGGAGACCGTTCGTTGATCTACACGTACTACTCCGAGCTGGACGGCGCCGGGCACCGCTTCGGCATCGACTCGGACGCCTGGCGCGGCCAGCTCATGTACGTAGACCGGCTGGTCCAGCGCCTCGCGGAGCAACTCCCCCCGCGCAGCGCCCTGTACGTCACCGCCGACCACGGCATGATCGACATCCCGTTCGACGAACAACACCGCATCGATTTCGACGAGGACTGGGAACTGCGCGCCGGGGTCGCCCTCCTGGGCGGCGAGGGCCGCGCCCGCCATGTCTACGCGGTGCCGGGTGCTGAGTCGGACGTCCTGACCTGTTGGCGCGAGGTCCTCGGCGAGCAGTTCTGGATCGCTTCCCGTGACGAGGCGATCGAGGCGGGCTGGTTCGGACCGCACATCGACGAACGGGTGTACGCGCGCCTCGGCGATGTGATCGCGGCCGCCCGCGACGACGTCCTGATCATCGCCTCCGAGCGGGAGCCCAAGGAGTCGTTGATGGTCGGCAACCACGGTTCGATGACACCGGTGGAACAGCTGGTCCCCCTCCTCGAAGTACGCTCCTGAAGCGCGTCCTGCCCCGCCCGCCAGCCCGTTCCGCCGGTCCCGTCGCCCTCCCCGCCCTCCTCACCGAAAGGTGCTCAACTCAACATGCCCGAGCTGGTGTTCTTCTCCGGAACCATGGACTGCGGGAAGTCGACGCTGGCTCTCCAGATAGAGCACAACCGTTCGGCGCGCGGCCTCCAGGGCATGATCTTCACACGGGACGACCGCGCGGGCGAGGGCAAGCTGTCGTCGCGGCTGGGCCTGGTCACGGACGCCGTGGAGGTCGAGGACGGTCAGGACCTCTACGCCTACCTCGTGGACCACCTCTCCCAGGGCCGTCGCGCGGACTATGTGATCGCCGACGAGGCGCAGTTCCTCGCCCCCGAGCAGATCGACCAACTCGCCCGCGTGGTGGACGACCTGGGTCTGGACGTCTACGCCTTCGGCATCACCACCGACTTCCGCTCCAAGCTCTTCCCCGGCTCCCAGCGCCTAGTCGAGCTGGCCGACCGCGTCGAGGTCCTCCAGGTCGAGGCCCTCTGCTGGTGCGGAGCCCGCGCCACCCACAACGCCCGCACCATAGGCGGTCAGATGGTCGTCGAGGGTGCCCAGGTCGTCGTCGGCGACGTCAACCAGTCCGACGACATCGGCTACGAGGTTCTCTGCCGCCGCCACCACCGCCGCCGGATGACCGCCGCCACGGCCCACGCGAGCGCCCTCTCCCCGGACGTCCTGCCGGTCGAGACGGTCTGATCCCGTTCCGGAGGCGAAGCGGTTCGGCGCTGCGCCTCCCCCTGTCGGTGCTCGAGAACCCTCCGGGGCGCGTCACCGACGCTTCAGCCGATGCGAGCCCCCGCGCCGCCGACCCGGACGCGCGGGTCGCCCGCGCGCAGCGTCACCGTGAGCTCACCGGGGCGGCCCAGGTCCTCGCCCTGGTACAGGGTGAGGACGGCGTCCTCGGGGACCAGGCCCAGTGCACGGGCATACGCACCGAACGCGGCGGCCGCGGCCCCGGTCGCCGGGTCCTCGACGACGCCGCCGACGGGGAACGGGTCACGGACATGGAAGAGGCTGGCCGACTCCCGCCACACCAACTGGACGGTGGTCAGGTCCAGGCGGTGCATCAGGGCTTCCAGGCGCGCGAAGTCGTACGCGAGGTCCGCGAGGCGGGCGCGGGTCGCCGCCGCGAGGACGAGATGGCGGGCGCCGGCGAACGCGATGCGAGGCGGGAAGGCCGGATCGAGGTCGGCGGCCGGCCAGCCGATCGCGGCGAGCGCCTCCGCGAGATCGGCGCCGGCGATCTCCTCGATGTGCGGCTCGACGCTGGTGAGCGTGGCCCTGACCGTCCCGCCCTCCTCGGTCACCTCCACCGGCACGGTGCCGGCGCGCGTCGCGAACACCAGCTCCCCGGGGCCGATCCGCTCGGCGAGCGCAACGGCGGTCGCGACGGTGGCATGCCCGCAGAACGGCACCTCGGCCTTGGGACTGAAGTAGCGGATGCCGTACGCCCGCTCCTTCCGGCCTTCGAGGTCCTCCGGGGGCGCGGTCAGGAACGCTGACTCCGAGTATCCGAGGTCGGCGGCGATGGCCAGCATGTCACCGTCGTCCAGGCCGGTGGCGTCCAGGACGACCCCGGCGGGGTTTCCGCCGTCGGGGTCACTGGAGAAGGCGGTGTAGCGCAGCACCTCGGGCCGCGGCGCGTTCGTCGTCATGGTCGCCGCAACATGGGCCGGGCCACGGCTATTCCGGCTCGGAAGCCCCGAGGCCAGAGGCCGCGTCGCGGACCCGCCGGCCAACCCCTACGTGGTGTCGGTCTGGGGGCCCGCCGGTACTCGGCCTCGGCCAGCGCTCCACTCGCCCAGAGCGGGACCAGCCGGGGGATCTCGGTCACCGGCTCCCTGCCGTTCAGAGCGCAGGCCGGGCTTGGCCAGGGAGTCGGCGGCCTCGTTGAGCGGGTTGCCGACGTTGGCCTTCTCGTGGACGAAGGTCAGGTTGGGTGTGTACTCCGCGTACATCTGCGGCTCGACGAGGCTGGGCCGCGGCCCCGCGAGCGCAGCCGGGTTTTGCAGCCGTCCGGTATCCGGTCGCCGCCGTTCTGCCATTCGTGCAGGAGGGCGAGGGCGTCGAGACTGTCGACGCGGAGTTCGGCGGACCGGCCGGGGTGCGCCGCGAAGACGTGCCGCAATCCCCAGTACACGGCCGAGGGACGGGGCGGGCGGCCCGGCTTCGGTCGCCCGCCCCGTCCCGGGGTCCGCCGCGTCCCCCCACGAGCGCGGCGGCGTGTGCGGCGACCGGTCAGCCGACCTTGGTCCACTTCTGGCAGCCGTTGGTTTCGAAGTACTCGCCCTTGTTGACCGTCACGCGGCCTTGGCCCTGGAGGTTGGCGTTGGCGATGATCGCATCGAACTCCCCGGAGGCGTCCTTGGTGCGGGCCCAGTAGCAGTTCTCGATGATGCTGTCCTTGTCGGGCCCGGCGGTCTTGTAGGTGCCGGCCCGCATGTCCTCGCCGACGAGGTACTGGCCGTCTCCCTCCACCGTGGTGGCCGGTCCGGGCTTCTCGGCCGGCTTCGGCGTGACCGTGACCTTCTCCGTGACGGTCACGGCGGGCTCGGGCTCACCGCCGCCAGGGGCGGCCGCGGTCTTGGTGACGGTGACCGCCGGGGCGGGAGCGGCGGAGCCGTCCGTACCGCCGGAGTCCCCGTCGCCGCCGATGCCGACGCCGACCATGAGCGCGACGAACGCGGTCGCGCCGTGGGTGAGCCATGCCTTGCGGCGCGACGGCTTCGGTCTCGTCGGCTGCCCGAAGGCGGGCTGTCCGAAGGCGGGCTGCCCGCCACCGGCGGGCGGGAAGGGCGGTACGGCGTTCCCGGGTCCGCCCGGTCCGCCCGGCCCGACCGGTGTACCGCCGGGGCCGGGGAACTGCGGGTTGTTGGGCGGTATCGAGGGCGTGTGGCTCATCGCGGTGATCCTCTGGTCGGCGTCGTGGCACTGGGCCATCACAAGGTGCCTGCCGCTTCGCACCATGAGTTTGGAAACCGCTGATAACCCGTATTATCAGGCAGACTGCGTGCGTCTATCCGGGGTGGCGGTAGATTGCTGACGCCTGCCCCGCCGAAGGGGCGGACCGCGAACCGCGAAGGCGGGGACGCCGGCCTCAACGGCCCAAGGGGAGAGGGGGGAAGCACGTCCGATGGCGGAGCACATGGCCTCGCACACGGCCTCGCACATGGCCTCGAAGACGCCTCCCATCCTGCCCGAAACGTCGGCCTGGCGGATCACATACGCCGAGATCGCCGCCCTTGCCCAGGTCAAGAGACCGGTCCCCACCACGTGGGCCCGCCGCCACCCCGACTTCCCCGCCCCCGTCGCCCAGGAGGACGGGCGTCCCCTGTTCGACGCGCGTGCCGTCGTCGACTGGCTCGCCTCGACCGGCCGCGGCAACACCGGCGCCCGTCGACTCCGTGCCGAGCTCGCTCTGCACACCCTGGCCGCCTGGCGCACCCCGTCGCTGCCCGCGTCCGTCCTGATCGGCGCGTTGACCTCCCTGGTCTGCCTGCACCAGCAACTCGACGCCCCCGTCGCCGACGGCTGCCCCTGGGCCACCGTCCTGGACAGGGCCGCCGACCTCGACCCCGACGACCGCTTCCTCGTCTCCGAACTGCGCGCCCTGCCCGACCCCGACCACACCGGCCCGGCCCTCGCCGCCCTCGCCGACGAACTGATCGACGCCGCCTACAACCCCGCCGAGGCCTTCGACTGGATCCTCCAGGCCCGCCCCCGCCTTGGCTCCCGCGACCTCGCCGCCGACGAACCCGCCCCGGCCGTCGTCCGCGCCCTCGCCGCCCTCTCCGGCGTCGACACTCTCGACGAGGGCTCGGTGATCGCCGTCCCGCACGCCCGCACCGGCGACCTCCTGGCCGCCCTCCACGACCACGCCGCCGACGACTCCGGCCACCTCTACCTCGCCGCCGACCCGGACCCGGCCCGCGTACGCCTCGTACGACGGCGGATGCTGGTCCGCGGGGTGTACGAGTTCCGGCTCGACGTCGTCGACGGCGAGGAACTGACCGCCGACGAATGGGGTGACCCGAACCTCCTCGTCTGCGCCCTCCCCTACGAGGCCGCCGAGACCCGCGACCCGAAGACCGTCCTGGAACAGGTCGCTGCCCTCACCGACTACCTCGACACCGGCTCCACCGCCGTCGTCCTCGGCCCCGCCGACGTCCTCACCGGCCCGCTCACCCGGCACGGCGACGCCGACCGCCTGCGCCGCTCCTTCCTGAAGCCCGGTTTGCTCAAGGCGGCGATCGGCCTGCCCGACGGCGTGTACGGCTTCCGCCCCGGCTACCGTACGGCGGTCTGGGTCCTCGCCCGCGTCCCCGAGGACCGGCGCACCGGTCTCGTCCTCCTGGCCGACTACTCCGCCCAGCCGCTCACCGAGCCCGTTCTCGATACCCTCGCCGAGGACATCGCCATCTGGCGTGCCGCGCGCTGGAAGCCTGACCCGCGCCACGAACCGCGCCATGCCGCCCTCGTCCACGGCACCGACCTGGACGACCACCCCGGCGCCGCGTTCACTCCGCAGCACCGCACGCTCGCGTCCCGCCACACGCGGACGGTCGTCGAACGCCCGGTGGTCATCGCGGACTTGGAGCGCCGCCTGAGTGAGCTTCAGGAGCGTGCGCGTACGGGCGAACTCCGGCTGCACGCCCAGGCGGAACCGCGACCCGAGAACCAGCCGGTACGCCATACGTCCGTCGCCCGCCTCCTGCGCACCCGCCGCCTGCGCCGCCGCCCCGGCCACCGCTTCGCCCTCGAACACCTCACCCCCGAGGGCCACTACACCGTCCTCACCCCCGAGGAGATCCTCGGCACGGCCCGCATCGGCGGTCGCCGCATCGACCGGGGCATCTTTCTCACGGCCTACGGGCATGCCCAGTTCACCGAGCCCGGTGACCTCGTCGTCACGGCCCACCCGCACTTCGGCGTCCACGTCGACACGGAGGGCATCTCGCTGGTAGCGGCCCCGGCCCGCATCCTGCGGGTGCACCCGGACGCCGATCCGCCCGTACGACCCCGGGTGCTGGCCGCGCTTCTGCGCGCCGCTGCCGCCGAGCACGCCCGTACCAGCGGCGCTGTGCGCGCCTCCCGCCGTATCGAGGACCTGGTCGTCCCCGACCTGAGCCGCGCGGAGGCCGACCTCTACGAGGCCGTCCTCGCCGAGATCGACGGACGTGCGGCGCTGTTGCGCGAGCAGACCGCCGCGCTCGACGACCTCACCCGAGTGATGGCGGCCGGCATGGCCGACGGCACGCTCACCATCCGGCAACTCCCGCACACCGACGCCGATATCGACACCCACTGAAGGAGACGGTCCACCCGATGCCTCCACGCCAGAAGAAGCCCGCCGACCAGGCGGAGCTGTTCAGCGCCTCCACCGCCAAGGAGATCCAGGACATCCTCTGGAAGGCGGCGGACAAGCTGCGCGGCTCCATCGACGCTGCCCAGTACAAGGAGTTCGTCCTTGGGCTGATCTTCCTGAAGTACGTCTCGGACGCCTTCGACGAGCGGCGTACCGAGCTGGCCAAGGAACTCATGGAGGAGGGCATCGCCGAGGACCGCCTCAACGACTTCCTTGAAGACCGCGACGAGTACACCGGCGCGCACGTCTTCTGGGTACCGGAGACCGCCCGCTGGTCCTGGATCGCCACCCACGCCAAGGCCCAGGGCGTCGGCAAGCTCCTGGACGAGGCGATGGACGCCATCATGCGGGAGAACGCCTCCCTGACCGGTGTCCTCCCCAAGATCTTCAACCAGGACCGCGTCGACCAGAAGCGCCTCGGTGAACTCGTCGACCTCATCAGCGACGCGCGTTTCGGCGGCAGCGGGGACAAGCCGGCGCAGGATCTGCTGGGCGAGGTGTACGAGTACTTCCTCGGCAACTTCGCGCGGGCTGAGGGCAAGCGGGGCGGCGAGTTCTACACGCCTAGCTCGGTCGTCCGGCTGATCGTCGAGATCCTGGAGCCGTACGAGGGGCGGGTCTACGACCCGGCGTGCGGGTCGGGCGGCATGTTCGTGCAGGCGGCGAAGTTCATCGAGGCGCACCAGGGGCGCGGCCACAAGTCCGACATCGCCGTCTACGGCCAGGAGCTGAACGAGCGCACCTGGCGGCTCGCCAAGATGAACCTCGCCATCCACGGCATCGACGGCAACCTCGCCGCCCGCTGGGGCGACACCTTCGCCGACGACAAGCACCCGGACCTCAAGGCCGACTTCGTGATGGCCAACCCTCCCTTCAACATCAAGGACTGGGCGAGGGACGAGAGCGACCCACGCTGGAAGTACGGGGTTCCGCCGAAGAAGAACGCCAACTACGCCTGGCTGCAGCACATGCTCTCCAGGCTGGGAGAGAAGGGCACAGCGGGCATCGTCCTGGCCAACGGCTCCATGAACTCCCAGTCCGGCGGTGAGGGCGAGATCCGGCAGGCCCTGATCGAGGCCGATCTGGTGGCGTGCATGGTATCGCTGCCAACCCAGCTGTTCCGTACGACGCAGATCCCGGCGTGCCTGTGGTTCCTGGCCAAGGACAAGTCCCCGCAGGGCGCCCGGAGGTTGGAGGACCGGCGGGGCGAGATCCTGTTCATCGACGCCCGGGAGATGGGCGAGATGATCGACCGGACAGAGCGCGCCTTCTCGGAAGAGGACCTCCGCAAGATCGCCGACACGTATCACGCATGGCGTGGCACGACGTCGGCGCGTGAGGCAGGGCTGACCTACGAGGACGTGCCGGGTTACTGCTACTCGGCCGACCTGGAGAAGGTCCGGGAGCACGGGTGCGTGCTGACGCCGGCGAGGTATGTGGGGGCCGCCCAGGCAGAGGAAGAGGACGCGGAGGGTGTCGGCGAGCAGATCAGCAAGCTGACGAAGGAGCTGTTCGGGCTGTTCGACGAGTCGGCGACGCTGGAGAAGACGATTCGTGAACAGTTGGAGGCGATCGATGTCTGAGTGGCCTACGGTCCGTTTCGAGGAGATCCTCAGCAGCCCGCTGCGAAACGGCGTCAGCTATCCATCCAGGATGCGCGGCCAAGGCATCCCGATGGTCAACATGCGGGAGATCTTCGCGTACGACATCATTCGGGACCAGGAATGTGAACTGGTTCCGTTGAAGGAGCGTGAACTGGGCAACTTCCTCCTTGCCGAAGGCGATCTTCTGTTCGCGCGTCAATCCCTGACCTATGAGGGTGCCGGCAGGTGCGTGTTCGTGGCCGCTTCGGAGGGGCCTCGTACCTGGGAAAGCCATCTCATTCGCGCACGGATCTCCAGGGAGCTTGCCGACCCGCGCTTCATCTACTATTACTTCAGGTCGGCGAAAGGCCGGCGAAACATCGAAACAATCATCAATCAAGTTGCTGCGGCAGGCATCAGGGGAAGCGACCTCAAACAGCTTCAGGTGCCCGTCCCCCCGCTTTCCGAGCAGGAGAAGGTCTCCGCCTTGCTCGGGGCTCTGGATGACAAGATCGTCGTCAACGAGCGCATCGCGACCACCTCGCGTGAACTCGGCCTTGCTCTCTTCGCTCAAGCGGTCGCGGAGGACGGGGGCATGGAGGTCGATGTCGAATCCGTGTCGTGCGCTCTCACTCGAGGCGTCGCACCGAAGTATTCCGAATCACCGGACGACTTGGTGGTGCTGAACCAGAAATGCATCCGAGGCGGACGCGTGAGTCTCACCCCCGCACGTCGCACGCTTCGAGGCAAGGTGAAGGATCCGAAGCTGCTCGTGAGAAACGACGTCCTGGTGAATTCGACCGGTGTCGGAACGCTCGGCCGAGTTGCACGTTGGACTTCCGACGAGGCCGTGACAGTCGACTCGCACGTCACCATTGTGAGGTTCGACGAGGCCCAGGTGGACCCCGTCTGCGCAGGCTTCGCCATGTTCCGCGCACAACCCGAGATCGAGGCGATGGGGGAGGGCAGCACTGGCCAGACGGAGCTTCGGCGTACTCAACTGGGTGAGCTGGAAATCACTCTCCCCAGCAAAGAGCGGCAGCGCGAGCTTCGCCCCAAGCTCGACTTCCTCGAAGCGCGGGCTGATCAGGCTCTGAACGAGTCCCAGGCCCTCGCCACCCTCCGCGACACCCTCCTTTCTCAACTCATGTCCGGCCGCCTCCGCGTCAAGGACGCCGAGACGATGGTTGAGGACGCCACATGACGACGCACCACGACGGAAACGAGCCCGACGACAGAACCCACCGCCGCCCCACCGAAGCCGACTGGGAGGTGCTCGCCCTCGACGAGCTGGCCGAGTTGGCCTGGCTACCGGCCTCCGGGAACGAGTTCGCGCCCGGGTCCGGGCACCGGAAGTCCTGGGACGACCTGATCCTCTACCCGGACCTCCAGGAAGCGATCGAGCGCCTGAACCCGGATCTGCCGCCGGACGCCGCCCGGGAGGCCCTGACGGCCGCCGTCACCCCCGGCTCGCAGGACACGTACGAGGAGAACCGGGCCGCCCACCACCACCTCACCACCGGCATTCGTTCCGTCACCTACACCGACTCGTTCGGCGCCGAGCACAACCCCACCATCCGCCTCGTCGACCTGGCCGACCCGGACGCGAACACGTACCGCGCCCTGAACCAGGTCACCGTCATCGACGGCGACAAGAACCGCCGTTTCGACGTCGTCCTGTATGCCAACGGCCTCCCTCTCGCCGTCGTCGAACTGAAGCGCGCAGGCGACGAGGACGCCACGCTCCAGACGGCCCACGCCCAAGTGGCCCGGTATGTACAGGAGCTCCCGACCGCCTTCCGCTACAACACCGTCGTCCTGCTCTCCGACGGCATAAGCGCGAAGTACGGCACCCCGTTCACCCCGTACGAGCACTTCGCCCCCTGGAACACGGACGAGTTCGGCGCCCGAGTCGACCCGCTGACCGCCGACGGCTTCTCGGAGTCGGGGCAGAACCTGGCGCTCCACGGCCTGTTCACCCAGTCCCGCTTCCTCGAACTGGTCCACTCCTTCATCAACTTCGTCCCGTCGAGGCGGATGAAGCGCATCGCCAAGCCGCACCAGTACCACGCGGTCACCCGCGCCGCCGAAGCCGTCCGCACGGCCTCGGCCAGCGACGGCAAGGCCGGCGTCGTCTGGCACACCCAGGGCTCCGGCAAGTCGGAGGAGATGGTCCTGACCACCACCCTGGTGATGCGGGACCCGGCCCTGCTGAACCCCACGGTCGTCGTCGTCACCGACCGCACGGACCTCGACGACCAGCTGTACTCGACGTTCCAGGAGAGCGAGATCCTCCCGGAGTCGCCCCGCCAAATCCTCACCCGCGCCGAATTGCGCGAGGAGCTCGCGGCGAAGAGGACGGGAGGGATCCTCTTCACGACGCTCCAAAAGTTCGGCAAGACCAAGGAGGAAAGGGAGTCGGGCACCGACCACCCGATGCTCTCCGACCGCCGGAACATCGTCGTGATCGTCGACGAGGCCCACCGCAGCCACTACGACGACCTCAACGGCCTCGCCCGCCACCTGCGCGACGCGCTCCCGCACGCCACGCTGCTCGCCTTCACCGGCACGCCGATCTCGGAGGCCGACCGCAACACCCGCGAGGTGTTCGGCGACTACATCGACGTCTACGACCTCAAGCGCGCCGCCGACGACGGTGCGACCGTGAAGGTCTACCACGAGGGCCGCGTGATCCAGCTCGTCCTGGACCGCGACGTCGACCCGACCACCATCGACGAAGAAGCCGACCGCATCACCGACGGCCTCGACGACACCGAGCGCCGCCGCGTCGAGCAGGCCGTGGCGACGATGAACGCGATGTACGGCGCCCCGGCCCGGATAAGGGACCTGGCCGCCGACCTGGTGGAGCACTGGGAGGTCCGCCGGGAACGGATGAAACCGTTCGTCGGCGCCTCCGAGTCGGGCGGAGCGCCCGGCAAGGCGATGGTGGTGTGCGCGACCCGCGAGATCTGCGTGCGCGTCTACGACGCCCTGCGCGAGCTGCGCCCCGAGTGGCACAGCGACGAGTTCGAGAAGGGCGCGATGAAGATCGTCTTCTCGTCGAACTCCCGCAAGGACTCCGAGGCCCTGCTCGCCCACGCGCTGACCGACAGCCGTCGCAAGACGGTCATCAACCGGGCCAAGGACCCCGACGACGAGCTGGAGCTGCTCATCGTCAACAACATGCTCCTGACCGGCTTCGACGCCCCGCCGATCCACACCATGTACCTGGACCGGCCGCTCAAGGGCGCCAACCTGATGCAGGCCCTGGCTCGCGTCAACCGCCGCTTCCGAGGCAAGGAGGACGGCCTCCTCGTCGGCTACGCACCCCTGACCGAAAACCTCCAGAAGGCCATCGCCGAGTACACCGAGGCCGATCAGCGCGACCGCACCCTCGGCCAGAACGTCGAACGCGCACTGGACGAGCTGCGCAACGAGTACGACGTCCTCACCGGCATCCTGCGCGGCTTCGCCTGGGAACCCCTGCTCGACAAGCCCGGCCCCAAGGCCTTCGTCGACGCGGCCCTGAGAACCGCCAACTACCTGCGCGACCCCCGAACCAAGGGCAACAACCCCGACCTGCTCGACGACCCGCGCCAGACCCTGGGCCGCCGCTTCCGCGACCACGCCTACCGCCTGGAACGCTTCTGGGCGCTGGCCGGCAGCTCGAAGGAGGTGGGAAACCGCTTCTCGGACCGCCCGGCGTGGAAGCGGCACATCCAGTTCTTCGTCGAGGTCCGCGCCTACATGGCCAAGCTCGACGCCATGGAACGCGAGGCGCGCGGCCTCCCCGTGGCCCGCGACGTCGAGCTGTACCTCTCCCAGCTCACGTCCTCCGTGGTCGAGACGGGCGGAGTGACGGACCTGTTCGCCGAAGCCGGGCTGGAGACCGCCGACCTCACCCACCTGACGGACGCGCTCGTCGCCCAGCTCCAGCAGAGCGACACCCCGCACCTGGCGGCCGAGGCGCTGCGGCGGCTCGTCGAGCGGAAGATGCGCGAAGTCACCCGGCACAACATCGTCCGGCAGACCACGTTCTCCGAGCGCCTCCAGGATCTGATGGTGCGCTACATGCGCCAGCAGTACACCAGCGCCGAACTCATCGCCAAACTGGTCGAGATGGCCAAGGAGGTCGCCGCCGACGCCCGCCGCGGCGAGAAGTTCGACCCGCCCCTGAACTGGCGCGAACTCGCCTTCTACGACGCCGTCGCCGACCACGGCACGGCCCGCTCGCTCATGGGCGACGATGTCCTGGCGGGCATCGCCCGCGAACTGGTCACCGAGGTCCGTCGTCAGCTCAAGCCCGACTGGATCGCCCGCGAGTCCGTCCGCGCCCGCCTGCGCAGCACCATCAAGCGCCTCCTGGCCCGCAACAACTACCCGCCGGACCAGCAGAAGGAGGCCATCGACCTGGTCCTCCGCCAGATGGAACACTTCGCCAACGAGTGGTCCCAGAACGGGGGCGCGGAGGAATGAGAGTGCGGAACAAGACCGACGGAACGCCGCATGCCCTTCTCAGAGGGGCGCTTCGCCCGTCGTGTCAAACCGTCTCACCTGCGGAGCATGATTCGTGCGGTGGCATTCGACGTGGGCGAGTGTCTTGTTGACGAGACCCGGGAGTACGGGACATGGGCGGACTGGCTGGGGGTGCCACGGCACACCTTCGCGGCGATGCTCGGGGCGGTCATCGCGCAGGGGCGCGACTATCGCGAGACGTTCAGGAGTTCCAGCCCGGGTTCGCCCTGACCGAGGAGCGGGAGAAGCGCGCGGCTGCCGGGAAGTCGGAGTGGTTCGGCGAGGATGATCTCTACCCGGACGTCCGGCCCACCCTGGCTGCCCTCCGTGAAGCAGGGCTGTGGGTTGGCATCGCCCGAAATCAGACCGTGCGGGCCGGCGGTCTGCTGCGCGGGCTGGACCTTCCCCTTCTGCTTCGTCGTCATCGACGACCTCGTGCCCCGGTGGGCAGAACCCGTGCCAGACTCTACGGTTCGCATAGGTTCGCTTAGCTGATCAGAGACGCTGAGGTGTCGTCGGCCTGGCGTACGCGGCACAACTCGGTGGCGGCCGCCGTGCGAGTCAGGAAAGCTCGTGCCATGGTCTCGACTTTGCAGAACGTGGCGATCGACTGCGCTGACCCCTACGAGCTGGCCCGGTTCTGGAGCAGGGTGACGGGCCGTCCGCTGCATCCGGAGGACAGGCCAGGGGACCGGGAGACCCAGGTGCTGCTGGCTGAGGGACCGATCCTGCACTTCAACCAGGTGCCCGAGTCCAAGGCGGCCAAGAACCGTCTCCACCTGTGCCTGCGCCCCGAGACCTCGCGTGAGGGGGAGGTGGAACGGCTGCTGGGTCTTGGCGCCACTTTCGTCACCGATCACCGGAATCCCGACGGCTCTGGCTGGGTGATCCTCGCCGACCCCGAGGGCAACGAGTTCTGTGTCCTCCGCAGCGAGGCCGAGCGAGCCGCGACGGCCCCCTGACCGGGCTCAGCGCTCCACACGTTCCCTGCGCACGAGCGCGGACACCGCACCTTCGGGGTCCGCCACCGTCGCCACGCGGCCCCGGGGGGTGTCGTGGGGCGGTTTGACGACGTGTCCGCCCAGTTCGATGACGCGGTTGACCGCTTCGTCGGTGTCGGTGACCTCGAAGTACGTCAGCCAGTGCGGGCCCCGGTCGCGGGGCAGGGCGCTGCCGACGCCGTGGATGCCGGCGACGGGTCTGCCCTCGATGTGGAGGGTGACGTAGTCGAGGTCCGTGGAGACCAGCCGCTCCTCCTCGTAGCCGAAGGCGGTCTCGTAGAACTTGGCGACCAGCGAGCTGTCCACGGTGAGGAGTTCGTCCCAGGCCGGTGTGCCGGGGATGCCCGTGATATCCGCGCCCAGGTGCTCCGCCCCCTGCCAGATGCCGAAGACGGCGCCCGCGGGATCGGAGGCGATCGCCAGGCGGCCCGCGTCACCGGCGTCCAGCGGCCCCACGCCGACGGTGCCGCCGCAGTGCCGTACGGTCGCCGCCGTCAGGTCCACGTCGTCCGAGGCGAAGTACGGCGTCCAGGCGATCGGCAGATGGCGGTCGGGCGGCAACTGGCCGATGCCCGCCACCTGATGGCCGTCCAGCAGCGCCCGCACATAGGGGCCGAGCTGCCGGGGGCCGGGCTGGAACTCCCAGCCGAACAGCGCCCCGTAGAACTCCTGGGTCGTGGCCATCCCGTGCACCATCAGACTCACCCAGCAAGGCGTGCCCGGTGGACGCGCCGTACCGTTCAGGCCGGTCGACCCCCGTGCGTCGGTCATCGTCACTCTCTCCTCGGCCCCTCGCGGCGGCCGTGTCCGTCCGCCCTCCGTGCGCGTGTACCGCGTCCACGCGCGATCACGCCCCGTGCCGATGCTCGCACTACCGGTGGTGCGACGGGCCCACGCCGCACCACCGCGCGACATGTCCGTACGCGAGGACGTCCGGCCGTCCCCATCGGTCGCTGTCCCGTCGCCGCCGTGCGGCCGCCGTCGGTTGCACGGCACGTGCTCGGTCCCGTACGCGTCGTGACCGGAACCGCCCGGCGGGCAGAGTAGCCGGAGCTGGACGAGGCGGCCACCCCGTGGGCGAGGATGGGGTCATGAACGCCATCATCTCCGCCACCGACCTCGCGAGCGAGCTGGCGGGAGGGGACCCACCGGTCCTCCTCGACGTCCGCTGGCAGTTGGGCGGCCCGAACCTGCGCCCCGAGTACGAGGAGGCGCACCTCCCAGGAGCCGTCTTCGTCGATCTGGACGCCGAACTCGCCGGCCCGGCGGGCCCCGCCGGGCGTCACCCGCTACCCGACCCGGAGGCCTTCGGGACGGCGATGAGGGCGGCCGGGGTCTCCGCCGACCGTGCCGTCGTCGTCTACGACGGCGGGCTCAACTGGGCCGCAGCGCGCGCCTGGTGGCTGCTCCGCTGGGCGGGCCACCCCTCGGTCCGGGTCCTGGACGGCGGTCTGGCGGCCTGGGAGGGCCCGCTGACGTCCGAGATCCCGGAGCCCGCCCCCGGCTCCTTCACACCCACCCCGGGCGCGCTGCCCCTGCTGGACGCGGACGGCGCCGCCGCGCTGGCCCGCACCGGGCTGCTGCTGGACGCGCGCGCCGCCGAGCGCTACCGCGGCGATGTGGAGCCCATCGATCCGGTCGGCGGCCACATCCCGGGCGCGGTGTCGGCTCCCACCACGGAGAACGTGGCCGAATCCGGCCGCTTCCGGTCCGCCGCCGAACTCGCCGACCGCTTCAAGGGACTCGGGGCCACCCCCGACGCAGAGGTGGGTGTCTACTGCGGCTCAGGCGTCTCCGGCGCCCACGAGGTACTGGCGCTGGCCGTCGCCGGCATTCCGGCAGCCCTGTACGTCGGCTCGTGGTCGGAGTGGTCCCGGGACGGCAGCCGCCCCGTGGCCACCGGGCCCGACCCGCGCTGACCGGCCACTGACGGCACGCCGCGGGGCCCGCGTCTGAACGACGCGGGCCCCACACACGTATGAATGACCGATCCTGCACTGAAGAGAAACGGATCTGCGTGAACGAGCGATCCCACTCCCCACCGATCTAGTCCCGTCACTCCTGTTTCTTGCGTCGTGTACCGAACACGATCTCGTCCCAGCTCGGCACCGCCGCGCGACGGCCCGGCCGGACGCCGTCGGCCTCGGCCTGGCGGTCGGTGGCGCCGATCAGCCGGTCGCGGTGGCCGTTGACCGACCGTGGCATGAGGATGTCCGCGTAGGCGGAACCGGCCCCGGCCGAGGCAGCGGGCGCCGCCGACTCCTCCTCCGGGATCTCCTCGACGGGCTCGTCCTGCGGTTCGGCGGAAGGCAGTTCGGGCACGACCAGGTCGCCCCGGTAGCTGGGGACGGCCTCCAGGATGCTCGTGAGCGAGTCGCGCTCGCCCACGATCTCCTCGTCGGTCTCGGCGGGAGCGGGCAGGACGGGACGTTCCGCCTGGCGGTCCAGGGGGCGGTCACGGGGCAGTCGCGCGATCCTCGGCACGAACGGGAAGCTCGGCTCGGGCGTCCCGAGGTCGTCGGACTCGCCGATCAGCGAGCGCGCCTCGTCGTCGACGGCCTGGACGAGCCGCCGCGGCGGGTCGTACGTCCAGCTCGCCGAGTGCGGTTCACCCGCGACGCAGTACACCAACAGGACTTCCCAGGTGCCGTCGTCGCGGCGCCACGAGTCCCACTGGACGGTGTCCTTCTCGGCGCCACGGATCAACAGCCGTTCCTGCACGGCCTCGCCGAGCTGGGGACCGGCGGCGTTCTCACCGGGGCGACGGACCGGGGTCTTGCGCGCCCGCTCGGCCATGAAGGCGCGCTCGGCAAGTACGGGACCCTCGAACCGGCGGACCCGGTCGACGGGGATGCCCGCGAGCTGCGCGACCTCCTCGGCCGTGGCACCCGCGCGTATACGCGCCTGGATGTCACGGGGGCGGAGATGGCTCTCCACCTCGATCTCGATCTGACCGAGGCGGGGACGGTCGCCGCGCACGGCGGCACGCAGCCGTTCGTCGATCGGTAGCGTGTACTCCGTGGAATCGGCAGCCTTCAGCACCAGCCGTGTGCCGTCATTGGAGACGGCCACGACACGCAGTTCGGGCATGGGGACCTCCCGGGTGGTGCCTGCCGACGTCACGTGCGTCGCTGCTTCCGCTAGTCGAGTGTGGCCTGCCCGGGTGCAGCCTGCCACAACCTTGCCGAGTTGCCCGGCGTGTCGGGCGCGAGCCCGAGGCCGCCGTTATGGCACGGTTACCTATTCGCAACGCTAAGTGACGAACCTCATCACCCTGTGCAACGATCCCCCTCCCGGCGGTCCTCGAAGGCCCCGGACACCCTGGCGGGAGTCCGGACCCAGGGCTCGCAACAGTACTCCATTCGGGCCACTTGCGTGGATCGGCACGCCGCTCGACTTCCGCCGGAAGACGTCAATCAGCCGCCGGAACAGACCTTTTCGCGGCCCTGGGGGAGACCCGCTTCACGAGATCACCAGAACCGGCCGTCCGGCTAGGCCCCGAGCACCCGGCGCAAGTAGTCGTTCTGGAAACGCCGATGGGGGTCGAGCCGGTCACGCAGCGCGGTGAACTCGCCGAAGCGCGGATAGACCTTGGAGAAGTAGTCCGTGTCCCGTGTGTGCACCTTGCCCCAGTGCGGCCGACCCTCGTGCGCGGTGAAGATCCGCTCGGCGGCGGTGAAGTACGCCTGATAGGGCGTGCCCTTGAACATGTGGACGGCGACGTACGCGCTCTCGCGGCCGGAGGCGGTGGAGAGCGCGATGTCGTCGGCCGGGGCGGTGCGCACCTCGACGGGAAAGCTCACCCGGAGCCTCGACCGGTCGACCATCGCCTTGAGTTCACGCAGTGTGTCCACCACGGCCTCGCGCGGCACCGCGAACTCCATCTCCACGAAGCGCACCCGGCGGGGGGAGGTGAAGACCTTGTAGGGAATGTCGGTGTAGGTCCGCGCGGACAGGGCCCGGCTCGAAATCTGCGCGATCGTCGGGATGGTGGCGGGGACGGCCTGGCCCACCCAGTTGGCCACGTGGAAGACGCCGTTGGAGAGGAACTCGTCCTCGAACCAGCTGTTCAGCTGGGGTACGGGCTTCTCGGGACCCGCGCTTCGGTTGTTGCGCTTGGTGTTGGTGTTGCCGGTGTGCGGGAACCAGTAGAACTCGAAGTGCTCGTTCTCCGCGTGCAGTTCGTCGAACTCGGCCAGCACCTTCTCGAACGGCATCGGTTCCTCTCGCGCCGTCAGCAGGAAGATCGGCTCCACCGCGAAGGTGACCGCGGTGACGATGCCGAGAGCGCCGATGCCTACGCGGGCGGCCGCGAAGACGTCCGGGTTCTCCGTGGCGGAACAGGTGAGCACCGAGCCGTCGGCGGTGACGAGTTCGAGTCCCCGGATCTGGGCGGCGATCGAGGCGGAGTCACGGCCGGTGCCATGCGTGCCCGTGCTGATCGCGCCGGAGACCGTCTGCTCCATGATGTCGCCCATGTTCGTGAGCGAGAGCCCCTCGCGCGCGAGCGCCATGTTGAGGCGCTTGAGCGGGGTGCCGGCGGCCACCGTGACGGTCATGGCCTTGCGGTCGATCTTGCGTATGCCCGTCAACAGTTGAGGGCGTATCAACACGCCGTCCGTCGCGGCGGTGGCGGTGAAGGAGTGGCCCGTGCCGATCGCCTTCACCCTGAGGTCGTCCTCGGCGGCCTTCCGTACGGCCGCGGCGAGTTCCTCCACGGTGGCAGGGGTGACCTCCCGTACGGGCCGGGCGGTGACGTTCCCCGCCCAGTTACGCCACGTGCCGTTCTTGCCGATCACTGTGGTGCTCATGGGGCCCTCCCCGCTCTGGTGCCGGCCTGCGCAGCCGGCGGTACCCAAGGAAACCGACCGCGACCGCGACGGCCCCGGACACCGCCGGAACCCCGTACCCGGCCTTCGCCCCGGCTGCGTCGATCACCCAGCCGGACACGGAGGAGCCCAGCGCGACCCCGACCGCGAGCCCGGTGCTCACCCAGGTCATGCCCTCGGTCAGTTGCGCGCGTGGTACGTGCTCCTCGATCAGGGCCATGGTCGTGATCATCGTGGGTGCGATGGACAGGCCGGCGACGAAGAGCGCCACGGCCAGAAACGGCAAGTTTCCGACCAGTAGGAGGGGGATCATACTCACGGCCATGCCGCACACGCCCAGCAACCACCGAAGCTCCGCCGCTCCCGAGAAACGCAGTAGCCCGAAGACGATGCCCGCGAGGCAGGAACCGGCCGCGTAGATCGCCAGGACGACGCTCGCGGCGGCCTTGTGACCCCGCTCCTCGGCGAAGGCCACGGTGACCACGTCGACTGCCCCGAAGATCGCCCCGGTCGCCACGAAGGTGGCCACCAGGACCCGCAGTCCCGCCGAGCGCAGCGCAGACCTGCCCTTGCCGTCGCGCTCGCGGGGGTGCGGTGCCGGTTCGGTGGCGAGTTGCTCGGTCAGCCAGAAGACGCCGGCCGCGAGGAAGCAGGCGGCGAGCAGCGGTCCGGCCTCGGGGAACCACGCCGTGGACAGCCCGATGGAGATGATCGGCCCGAAGATGAAGCAGACCTCGTCGACGACCGACTCGAAGGAGTACGCGGTGTGCAGCTGAGGGGTGCCCCGGTACAGGGCCGCCCAGCGCGCCCGGGTCATCGCCCCGAGGCTCGGCACACAGCCGATGCCGGCCGAGCAGACGTACAACACCCAGTCCGGCCAGCCGTAGTGCGCGGCGAACAGCAGCCCCGCCGACGCGGCCAGCGCGACCAGGGTCGCCGGGCGCAGTACCCGCCGCTGTCCGTACTGGTCCACCAGGCGTGAGATCTGCGGGCCGAGCACGGCGGCGGACAGCGCCAGGGTCGCCGAGAGCGCGCCGGCCAGGCCGTACCGCCCGGTGATCTGGGAGATCATGGTGACCACGCCGATGCCCATCATGGACAGCGGCATCCGGCCGAGGAGACCCGCGGCGGTGAAGCCCTTGGTGCCGGGGGCGGCGAAAAGGGCGGTGTAGGGGCTGGGCACGGGGGCTCCGGTCGTTCCGGGAATCGCAGGGATCAGTTTCTCGTAAGGTGCGAAATATGCCGTTACAGCTTACGAGTGAGGTAACCCTAAGCGATCCTCGGGGATGGGCCGGGATCCCGCCTGTCGGTGCCGGGTGGCAGGATCGGAGACATGCCACACGCGCACGACGCCACCCCCTACGACGCCCTGCTCCTGCTCTCCTTCGGCGGCCCGGAAGGCCCGGACGACGTGGTCCCGTTCCTGGAGAACGTGACGCGGGGTCGCGGCATCCCCAAGGAGCGCCTCAAGGAAGTCGGGCAGCACTACTTCCTGTTCGGTGGGGTCAGCCCCATCAACGACCAGAACCGCGCCCTGCTCGACGCCCTCCGCAAGGATTTCGCGGAGCACGGCCTGGACCTGCCGGTCTACTGGGGCAACCGCAACTGGGCGCCCTATCTGACCGACACCCTGCGCGAGATGGTCGCCGACGAGCGCCGCCGCATCCTGGTCCTCGCCACCAGCGCTTACGCCTCGTACTCGGGGTGCCGTCAGTACCGCGAGAACCTCGCCGACTCGCTCGCCGCCCTGGAGGCCGAGGGTCTGGAGCCGCCGAGGATCGACAAGATCCGGCACTACTTCAACCACCCCGGCTTCCTGGAGCCGATGATCGACGGCGTCGTGGAGTCGCTCGCCGACCTCCCCGAGGACGTCCGCGACGGCGCGCACCTCGCCTTCTGCACCCACTCCATCCCGAATGCCTCCGCGGACACCTCCGGCCCGGTCGAGGAGCACGGGGACGGCGGCGCGTACGTCGCGGAGCACCTGGACGTCTCGAAGCTCATCGCCGACGCCGTGCGCGAGCGGACGGGCGTCGAGCACCCCTGGCAGCTCGTCTACCAGTCCCGCTCCGGCGCCCCGCACATCCCATGGCTGGAGCCGGACATCTGCGACCACCTGGAGGAGCGGCACGCGGCCGGGGTCCCGGCCGTGGTGATGGCGCCCATCGGGTTCGTCTCCGACCACATGGAGGTCCTGTACGACCTCGACACCGAGGCCATGGCCAAGGGCGAGGAACTGGGCCTGCCGGTGCGGCGCTCGGCCACCGTGGGCGCCGATCCCCGGTTCGCCGCCGCCATCCGTGACCTGATCCTGGAACGCGCGGCGGTCGAGCGCGGCCAGGACGACGTCACGCCCTGCGCCCTCGGCGCGCTCGGCGCGAGCCACAATCTGTGCCCGGTCGGCTGCTGCCCGGCCCGCGCCCCCCAGCCCGCCGCCGCGGGCGCCGACAGCCCTTACGCGTGAGGAGCACCGTGACCGACCAGCCGAAGCACCCGGACGGGTTGCAGGCCGAACTGCTGGAGATCGCCCTGGAAGCCGCCCGCCGCGCCGGAGTCTTCCTGCGCGACGGCCGGCCCGACGATCTCGGGGTGGCCGCCACCAAGTCCAGCGCGGTCGACGTCGTCACCGAGATGGACATCGCCTCCGAGAAGCTGATCACCGGCCTGCTGGCCGAGCGCAGGCCGCACGACGGCGTGCTCGGCGAGGAGGGCGCCAGCGTGGAGGGCACCAGTGGCGTCCAGTGGGTGATCGACCCCCTCGACGGCACCGTCAACTACCTGTACGGACTGCCGAGTTGGGCCGTGTCCATCGGCGTCCGGGTGGACGGCGAGACGGTCGTCGGAGTGGTTTACGCCCCAGTGCGCGGCGAGACCTTCCGGGCCGTCCTGGGCGAGGGCGCGTATGTGAACGACCGCCCCGCCCGTGTGCGCCCCGCACCCGAGCCGGGACTTGCCCTGGTGGGCACCGGCTTCGGCTACCGCGCCGAGCGGCGGGCCAAGCAGGCCGACGTACTGCGCGAGCTGATCCCCGAGGTAAGGGACATCCGGCGAGGGGGCTCTGCGGCCATAGACCTGTGCGACGTGGCCGTGGGCCGTCTGGACGCGTACTACGAGCGGGGTCTGAACGTCTGGGACTACGCCGCGGGCGACCTCATCGCCCGGGAGGCGGGCGCCCTGACCGGTGGCCGCCCCGGAGAGCCCCTCTCACCGGACCTGACCGTCGCGGCCCCAGCCGGTCTCTTCGAGCGCCTCCAGGGCCGCCTGGAGGCGCTGGGCGCCTGGCACGACTGACGGGCCCCGTCGCACAGGGCCGACACACAGGGCCGACACACAGCGGGACCCCCGCCTGGATCTGCCGGGGGTCCCGCTGTCATGCGTAGGGGCTGTCGAGTCAGACGCTGTACGCGCCGACCTCCACGCCGTGGTCGGCGGCGAGGCGGTGCAGATCGTCGAGCTCGCCCTGCTCGACCTCGACGAGGAAGTCGTCGCCCTCGTCGAGAGCCCTGGTCAGGTCGGACTCGGTCGCCCTTATGCGCTGCAGAAGTCCTGAGGTGAATGCGTCCATGCTGCGCCCCCTCGTCCTGGGTCGTGGGTCGGTGGCACGGGGGTGTGCCGTTCGGAAGGGGCGATCACGTCTCCTGTGGATGCCCAACGCCGCCTGGCCGGGCGGCGACGGTGCCGGACACCCACACCCACTCTGCGGAAAGCGGATGGCTGCGTACCGCATGGTGGTGCGGCACAAGCAGAGCGTGATCGCGGGGTGTAAAGCCGTCCTCCCCCCGGTCTCTCGGACGGAAACCTCAACCGGAAGAAAAAATCCCGTATTCCCGCCCGTAGCCCCCCGGCCTTCCTGCCCCGAGGTCGCCTTACAGCCGACTTACGGCCGAAAAAGGCAGGATGGAGGTCACACACCCACGAACACCCTGCCCGTGTGCGCCTCCCACGCGCTACGCGGGTGGACAGCGGAAGGACAAGCGACGTGCGCGTACTCGTCGTCGAGGACGAGCAGCTGCTCGCCGATGCGGTGGCCACCGGACTGCGCCGGGAGGCCATGGCCGTCGACGTCGTGTACGACGGTGCGGCCGCCCTGGAACGCATCGGCGTCAACGACTACGACGTGGTCGTCCTCGACCGCGACCTCCCCCTCGTCCACGGCGACGACGTCTGCCGCAAGCTCGTCGAGCTGGGCCTGCCCACACGGGTGCTGATGCTCACCGCCTCCGGAGACGTCAGCGACCGTGTCGAGGGCCTGGAGATCGGCGCCGACGACTATCTGCCCAAGCCGTTCGCGTTCAGCGAGCTCATCGCGCGCGTACGGGCCCTGGGCCGGCGTACGAGCGTGCCGCTGCCGCCGGTCCTGGAGCGCGCCGGCATCAAGCTCGACCCCAACCGCCGCGAGGTCTTCCGCGACGGCAAGGAGGTCCAGCTCGCGCCCAAGGAGTTCGCGGTCCTGGAGGTGCTGATGCGCAGTGAGGGCGCCGTCGTCTCGGCGGAGCAGCTCCTGGAGAAGGCCTGGGACGAGAACACCGACCCGTTCACCAACGTGGTGCGCGTCACGGTCATGACCCTGCGTCGCAAGCTCGGCGAGCCACCGGTCATCGTCACCGTCCCCGGCTCCGGCTACCGGATCTGATCCGCCGTGGCCACGACTCCCGCGCCCCCGCAGGCGCCTCCGAAACCCACCTGGGACCCCAGGCGATCGCAGACCCCCTTCCCCTGGCTGCGCCCCACCATCCGCATAAGGCTCACGCTGCTGTACGGCGGCATGTTCCTGATCGCCGGGATCCTGTTGCTGTCGATCATCTACCTGCTGGCCGCCCAGGCGATCACCACGGGCAACCAACCACTGTTCAAAATCGTCGGCGGCACCGACATCAGTGTCTCCAGCGAGAAGTGCCCGGCGGTCAACGCCGACTCGACCAATCTGACGCCGCTCAACGACTTCAACGCGGCGATCGCCGACTGCATCGACGACCAGCGCCAAGTCGCGCTCGACACCCTGCTCAGCCGCTCCCTGCTGGCGCTGCTCGGGCTCGCGGTGATCGCCTTCGCCTTCGGCTACGCGATGGCGGGCCGGGTGCTCGCGCCGCTCGGCCGGATCACACGCACCGCGCGTGCGGTGGCCGGCTCGGACCTCTCCCGCCGGATCGAGCTGGACGGCCCGGACGACGAGCTGAAGGAGCTGGCGGACACCTTCGACGACATGCTGGAACGGCTGCAGCGGGCCTTCACGGCCCAGCAGCGGTTCGTCGGCAACGCCTCGCACGAGCTGAGAACACCGCTCGCGATCAACCGCACGCTGCTGGAAGTGCATCTGTCCGATCCGCACGCGCCGGCCGAACTGCAGCAGCTCGGCAAGACCCTGCTTGCCACCAACGAGCGCAGCGAGCAGCTCGTCGAGGGTCTGCTGCTGCTCGCCCGCAGCGACAACCAGATCGTCGAGCGCAAGCCCGTGGACCTCGCCGAGGTCGCCTCCCAGGCGATCGACCAGGTGCGGTCCGAGGCGGACGCCAAGGAGGTGGAGATCCGGGGCGGGCGGGCCCCTGCGGTCGTCCAGGGCAACGGCGTGCTGCTGGAGCGGATCGCCCTGAACCTCGTCCAGAACGCCGTCCGGTACAACGTGCAGGGCGCCGGAGGCTGGGTAGAGGTCACCACGGAGCTGCAGCACGGTCAGGCGGTGCTGGTCGTCACGAACACCGGACCCGTGGTCCCGGCGTACGAGATCGACAACCTCTTCGAGCCGTTCCGCAGGCTGCGCACGGAGCGCACGGGCAGCGACAAGGGCGTGGGTCTCGGCCTGTCCATCGTCCGGTCCGTGGCCCGGGCGCACGGCGGCCACATCGCCGCCCAGCCGCGTGAGGGAGGCGGGCTCGTGATGCGGGTGACCCTACCCGTCTGAGAAAATGACCCGCGGTTCCGGGGCATGTTCGCTTTACGCGGAATTTTCCGGACCGCTGATCGAAACGGTCGCGCGCGATTGATGTGTGATCGATCACAGAGGCGATTTTCCAGCCATCTACTGAGCGTGATCATGGACCTGTCGGTTAGCCGGGAAAATCCGGGTTTTCAGGGGTTGAGATCACGGGAAGTACATGCTGAGGCCCCTTTGATATGCAGGCTCAGGACCGTGTACGGTCCCGTTCGCCATCCAAGCCGATCACTCATGAGGAGTCCGGTTGGGTGTCGATTGAGTAACAGACCTTGATGTGAGGCAAAATCTCCGCCTCAGGTCGGGCACAAGTCCGGCCTCTCACGCGTTACGTGCGCTGGAGACACCGCAGACACCCAGAGGGGGAGAGCGACATGGCAACGGATTACGACACCCCACGCAAGACCGACGACGACGTCGACTCGGACAGCTTGGAAGAACTCAAGGCTCGCCGGAACGACAAGTCGACCTCCGCCGTGGACGTCGACGAGTTCGAGGCCGCCGAAGGCCTGGAACTGCCCGGGGCCGACCTCTCGAACGAGGAGCTGGCCGTCCGGGTGCTGCCCAAGCAGCAGGACGAGTTCACCTGCATGAGCTGCTTCCTGGTGCACCACCGCAGCCAGCTGGCCCGCGAGAAGAACGGTCAGCCGATCTGCCGCGACTGCGACTGAGGCAGGGTCGGCCGTGACTGGCTCGACCCCTCCTTGGAAGCGCCGCTCCCGCAAGGGGGCGGACCAGGGGCCGTACGACGGTTCCGACGGCGTGCGTGACGACGAGCGGGGCTCCTCCGACCAGGGAGCGGCCTCGCTCGAACGTGCGTCCGACACGGCGTCGGGGGGCGCCACGGATGAGCAGGGACGCCTGCCCGTTCCGGTGGACACTCCGGCGCCGGTCGCCACGCGACGCGCGGCCGCCGTCAGGGACGGCATCAGACAGGGCCTGAAGACCGGGGCCCGCAAGAGCGGTGAGGGAGCCAGAGCAGGGCTCGCCTACATCACCGAACGGATCATCGAGATCACCCCGCGGCTCCCCGTGCGCGATCTCGCCACCCTGCGCGCCCAGTTCCCGGGGCTGGGGCCAGAGCAGATCGCCGACAAGCTCGTCGCGGGGGCCGCGAACGCGTCCTCCACGGTGGGGGCGGGGGTGGGCGCCGCCGCGATGCTGCCGACGCCGCCCGCCATGCCCGCGGAGCTGGCCGCCGAGATCACCGGGGTCGCCGCGGTCGAGCTCAAACTCATCGCCGAGTTGCACGAGGTGTACGGCGTGCGGCCGCCGGGGAACCTGCTCCAGCGCAGCACGGCCTATCTGGATTCCTGGTCGGGGGAGCGCGGGATCGACGTGACCAAGCCGTCGACGTTCAACTCCGCGGTCGGTGGGCAGGTGAAGCGGCAACTGCGGCAGCAGATCATGAAACGGATGGTGCGGAACCTGCCGAACCTGATGCCGTTCCTGGTCGGGGCCGCGGTCGGGGCGGTGATGAACCGCCGGGACACCAAGCATCTCGCGGAACGGATCCGCAAGGATCTGCGGCGGACCCAGGTGCCGTGGGAGGCCTTGCCTGAACTACCACCGCTGGAGAAGCCGTCGGACCCCCTACGGATGGACAAGCTGCCAAAGGAACTCGGCGAAGGCTGAGCGGGATCCGGCGCCGGGACCCTCGGGTCGTGAAGTGTCGGTGCGGCCGCGATTTTGGTGGCTCGCCGAGGGCACCTGCCTGTCGCCGTCGATGTCGTGGTCGGTCGCCGGGCGGTGGTGGCGGCTGTCGGTGGCGGTGAGAGTTCGGCGAGAAAGCTCGTGCCGACGGGTGTCGAGCTGAGCGGCGAGGACGGTGGTCGGACAGCGGGGCCGGCGCCCTTTGACGAGCGCGGCATGGCGTTGTCGTCGTGGCGGCGGGGCGGTGCCTTGCGTCCCGTGGCCGGGGGATCGGTCGATGTCCCGGGTCGGCGAAACCGTGGTCGGGGCCGGGCGGGCCGCGAGTCGTCGTGGGGGTGCGGACCAGTGCCTCGTCAGGCGCCGGGCGAGCAGTGCTCACGGCTTCGTCCGGCGTGGCGCTCGTGGCTCACGGTTTCGTCCGGCGTGGCGCTCGTGGCGCTCGCGTTCGTCCGGGCGCCGGACGAGCGGCGCTCAGCCCTTCGTGGTGCTCACGCCTTCGTCTTCGCCGTCTCCAGGGCCGCTGCCAGGTGCTTCGGATCTCTCGTCGAGAGGTACAGGTACGGCGTCGGGTCGGCCGGGTCGGTGACCGGGATGCGCAGGGCCGTGGGAATGTAGGCGCGCAGGAGCATGAAGGCGTGCGGGTTGGCCTTGTGGGTCCGCCAGGCCTGGGCTTCCGCGCGGTCGAGGACCTCGGGCTCGCCGAGCGCGCTCACCGGGATCTTCGCCTCGCCCGCGATCAGGGAGTCGCCGACCACACGGATGCGGACGGAGCCGTAGGAGCTCGTCACGACCGCCGCGACCGCCGTGCCGCCCACCAGACCGCCGAGCAGCGGGAGCGTGCCGAAGGGCAGCAGGACCAGGGCCATCGAGACCCCGGTCAGGAAGCAGACGAGCCACCACGACAGGGGAGCGGTGAGGCGTTCTTCGTACGAAGAGGCGGAGAGCTGCATGGCGTCAAGCTTGGCACGCTGCCCGTCGGCCCCCGGAACAGGGGCGCTCGAGGGGAAACCCTGCCCGTAGGGACGATGGCCGGACGCTGACGGACGGGTAAGGTCTGCGGCTGTGAGAGGTACTTCCGCGACCCTGCGGCCCCCGGCGGACGCCACGGCGCCCGTACGGCATCCCGAGGCGCCCGCCCCCGGTGAGCTGCTAGGCGCGCACTACGGGCAGTGTTTCGGCTGCGGCGGCGAGCAGCCCCACGGGCTGCACCTGGAGGCCAGGGCCGGTGAGGGCGTCACTCTCACCGCCGAGTTCACCGTACGGCCCGCGCACCAGGGCGCCCCGGGCCTCGCGCACGGTGGAATCCTGGCCAGCGCGCTGGACGAGACCCTCGGCTCCCTCACCTGGCTGCTGCGCACCATCGCGGTGACCGGACGGCTGGAGACCGACTTCGTGCGGCCCGTGCCCGTCGACACCGTGCTGCACCTGAGGGCCGAGGTGACGGCGGTGGCAGGACGGAAGATCTACGCGACCGCCGAGGGACGCATCGGCGGCTCCGACGGCCCGCTCGCCGTCCGAGCCGACGCGCTCTTCATCGAGGTCAAGGTCGACCACTTCACCGACCACGGTCGCCAGGAGGAGATCCAGGCGGCCATGAACGACCCGGACCAGGTCCGGCGGGCCCGTGCCTTCGAGGTGAACCCATGAGCGGGAGCAGCACCCCCGTCGATGTGCTCGTCCGACGTGTGGACCCGGATGTCCCCTTGCCGAGCTACGCACATCCCGGCGACGCGGGCGCCGATCTGCGCACCACGCAGAGCCGGGAACTGAGGCCCGGCGAGCGGGCCGTACTCCCCACGGGGGTCTCCATCGCGCTCCCGGAGGGGTACGCGGCCTTCGTGCACCCACGGTCCGGTCTCGCCGCCCGCTGCGGCGTCGCCCTGGTGAATGCCCCGGGGACGGTTGATGCCGGGTACCGTGGGGAGATCAAGGTGATCGTGGTGAATCTCGACCCGCACGAACCCGTGCGGTTCGAGCGCTTCGACCGGATTGCCCAACTGGTCGTCCAGCAGGTCGAGAAGGTGCGCTTCCAGGAGGTGGCGGAGCTTCCCGGCTCGACGCGGGCCGAGGGGGGCTTCGGGTCCACCGGCGGTCATGCCGCCGTGGGCGACACAAGCAGCACAACGGGTGGGAATCGATACGCTTCGGTCGTATCCGACCGGGAAGGACAGTGACGTGTTCGGACGTCGCAAGAAGAAGGGTTCCGCCGAGGACGCGGCGGACGCGGCGAGCGAGGCCGAGCAGGTCGACGGCGTAGCCGGAGAAGTCGACCCTGAGGCGGACGAGGTGCGGGAGCGCGTACGCCTGGAGCCCGAGCCGCGGCCGGACGGGCCCTGGGACAGCTCCGAGGTGCGTGAGCCCGGCGAGGGCCGGGTGGACCTCGGCGGCATCTTCGTGCCCGGAGTCGACGGCATGGAGCTGCGGGTCGAGGTCGCGGGCGACGCGATCGTGGCGGCGACCGTCGTGCTGCGCGACAGCGCGGTTCAGTTGCAGGCCTTCGCCGCGCCCAAGCGCGAGGGCATCTGGGGCGAGGTCCGCGAGGAGATCGCCACCGGCATCACCCAGCAGGGCGGTGTCATCGACGAGGTCGAGGGCCCGCTGGGCTGGGAGCTGCGCGCCCAGGTGCCGGTGCAACTGCCCGACGGCACAGGTGGCTTCCAGGTCGTCCGGTTCGTCGGTGTGGACGGGCCCCGCTGGTTCCTGCGCGGAGTGATCTCCGGGCGCGGCGCGGTGGAGCCGCAGACCGCCGGACTGCTGGAGCAGATCTTCCGGGACACGGTCGTCGTCCGCGGTGACGGTCCCATGGCTCCGCGTGACCCGATCGTCCTGAAGCTGCCGAACGACGCGCAGATGGTCCCTGAAGGCGTTCAACAGGACGACCAGGGCGGGTCCCGCTTCGCCGGTGGCATGGGGCAGTTGCAGCGCGGGCCGGAGATCACGGAAGTCCGCTAGCCGCGTCGCCCCGCGGGGCCGCACAGATCTGTGGGTGTGCGGGGACTGGTCGCGCAGTCCCCCGCACCCCGTGCCGGGCCGTGTTCTGGGCCGTACTCTCCGGGTGCGGCCCTTTGCCGTGTGCGCGGTCCCTTCGGTGCCTCACACCAGGGCGCATCGCGTCGTGGGCGTATCAGGGTTGCGTCAAAGAGCGGCTCCCGTCCGCCTCGCGCCTCCTTTGCCGTAATTGTTGGCCGTAGGGTCGACGCTGTGCAGGGGGCGGTCACGGGAAGACGATGAGGGGCATGGGACACGGGAAGCTCCGGATCTACCTCGGTGCGGCACCGGGCGTCGGCAAGACGTACGCGATGCTGTCCGAAGCGCACCGGCGGGTCGAACGCGGCACCGATTGTGTGGTGGCCGTCGTGGAGCACCACGGTCGGCCGCGCACCGAGGCGATGCTGGACGGCCTCGAACGGATTCCCCGCCGGGAACTGGAGCACCGGGGCGCGATACGCACCGAGATGGACGTGGACGCCGTCCTCGGCCGGCGCCCCCGGGTGGCACTCGTCGACGAGCTGGCCCATACCAACGTCCCCGGCTCCCGCAACGACAAGCGCTGGGAGGACGTGCGGGAACTGCTCGCGGCGGGCATCGACGTGATTTCGACCGTCGACATCCAGCACCTCGAGTCGCTCGGCGATGTCGTCGAGTCCATCACCGGCGTACGGCAGGGCGAGACCGTGCCCGACGAGATGGTTCGGCGGGCCGACCAGATAGAGCTGGTCGACATGTCACCCCAGGCGCTGCGGCGGCGGATGGCGCACGGCAACATCCACCAGCCCGACGAGGTCGACGCGGCGCTGTCGAACTACTTCCGGCCCGGGAACCTGACCGCTCTGCGGGAGCTGGCGCTGCTGTGGGTGGCCGACCGGGTCGACGAGCACCTCAACGCGTACCGCAGCGAGCACGAGGTGTCGAGGATCTGGGGTTCGCGGGAGCGGATCGTGGTCGGGCTGACCGGCGGCCCCGAGGGACGGACCCTGATCCGCCGGGCCGCCCGGCTCGCCGAGAAGGGTGCGGGAGGCCAGGTCATGGCCGTGTACATCGCCGGCAGCGACGGACTCACGTCCGCCTCCCCCAAGGAACTCGCCGTCCAGCGCACGCTCGTCGAGGACCTCGGCGGCAGCTTCCACCACGTGGTCGGCGACGACATCCCGGCCGCGCTGCTGGCTTTCGCGCGCGGCGTCAACGCCACGCAGATCGTGCTCGGGGTCTCGCGGCGCAGGAGCTGGCAGTACGTGTTCGGACCGGGCGTCGGCGCCACCGTCGCCCGGGACTCCGGCCCCGACCTGGACGTGCACCTGATCACGCACGACGAGGCGGGCAAGGGGCGTGGGCTGCCCGTCGCCCGGGGCGCGCGGCTCGGGCGGGCGCGGATGGTCTGGGGCCGGCTGGTCGCGACGGCCGGCCCGCTGCTCCTCGCGTTGCTGCTGGCCACCCTCGAGACCGACCTGGGCCTCGCCAACGACATGCTGCTGTTCCTGTCGGTGACGGTGGCCGCTGCCCTGCTGGGCGGACTGCTGCCGGCTCTGGCCGCCGCCGTGCTGAGCTCGCTGCTGCTCAACTGGTTCTTCACCCCGCCGGTGCACAGCCTGACCGTCGACGACCCCGAGAACATCGTCGCCATCGTGGTCTTCATAGGGGTCGCGGTGGCGGTGGCGTCCGTGGTGGACCTTGCGGCCCGGCGCACCCAGCAGGCGGCCCGGCTGCGTGCCGAGTCGGAGATCCTGTCCTTCCTCGCGGGCAGCGTGCTGCGCGGGGAGAGCAGCCTGGAAGCCCTGCTGGAACGGGTCCGCGAGACCTTCGGCATGGAGTCGGTGGCCCTGCTGGAGCGCCGCGGCGACGCGGAGCAGTGGATCTGTGCGGGCAGCGTGGGTCGCCGGGAAGCCGTCGACCGGCCTGAGGACGCGGACGTGGACATGCCCGTCGGTGACCACAGGGCGCTCGCCCTCTCGGGGCGCGTCCTGCCGGCCGAGGACCGCCGGGTGCTGGCCGCGTTCGCCGCCCAGGCCGTCGTCGTCCTGGACCGCCGACGGCTCCAGCAGGAGGCCGACCAGGCCAAGGAACTCGCCGAGGGCAACCGCATCCGAACCGCGCTGCTGGCCGCCGTCAGCCACGACCTGCGCACCCCGCTGGCCGGCATCAAGGCAGCCGTGTCCTCCCTGCGCTCCGAGGACGTGGCCTGGTCGGAGGAGGACCGCGCCGAGCTGCTCGAAGGCATCGAGGACGGCGCCGACCGGCTCGACCACCTCGTGGGCAACCTCCTCGACATGTCCCGTCTGCGGACCGGCACGGTCACCCCGCTGATCCGTGAGATCGACCTCGACGAAGTGGTGCCGATGGCTCTCGGCGGCGTCCCCGACGGCAGCGTCGCACTGGAGATCCCCGAGAGCCTGCCCATGGTCGCCGTCGACCCAGGGCTGCTGGAGCGCTCGGTTGCCAACCTCGTAGAGAACGCCGTCAAGTACAGCCCGCCCGGCGTGCCCGTCCAGGTCTCCGCAGACGCACTCGGCGGCCGTGTAGAGGTCCGCGTCACCGACCGGGGCCCCGGCGTCCCCGACGAGGCCAAGGACCGCATCTTCGCCCCCTTCCAGCGCTACGGCGACGCCCCGCGCGGCGTCGGCGTCGGGCTGGGGCTCGCGGTGGCCCGAGGCTTCGCCGAGGCCATGGGCGGCACCCTCGAAGCCGAGGACACCCCTGGCGGCGGTCTCACCATGGTGCTCACCGTGCGCGAGGCGACGGGCGGTTGCGGGGCGGTTGGTGTGGGCGGAGAGGCGACGGACGGTTGCGGGGCGGTTGCCGCGGTGCGGGAGGTGACGGACGGTTTCGGTGCGGTTGGCCCGGCGGGGGAGGCTCCGCACGGCTCTGAGGCGGCAGGCGGGCCGAGGGAGTCGTCGGACAGTGCGCCGTTGTCGTCCGACCGGCGAGAGGGTCGGGCGGGCGCCGGACGGGGAGCGGTGGCGTACCCCGGGCCCGCCCGCCGGCCGCAGGGACTCGGCATGCCGCCGGGCAGCACGACCGGATCGGTAGAAAGGTGAACCGTATGACTCGGGTGCTCGTGGTCGACGACGACCCGCAGATCGTCCGCGCGCTCGTGATCAACCTGAAGGCCCGTGCGTACGAGGTCGACGCGGCCCACGACGGCGCGACCGCTCTCGAACTCGCGGCCGCCCGCCTCCCCGACGTCGTCGTCCTCGACCTCGGGCTGCCCGACATGGACGGCGTCGAGGTCATCAAGGGGCTGCGCGGCCGCACCCGGGTCCCGATCCTCGTCCTGTCGGCACGGCACTCCTCCGACGAGAAGGTCCAGGCCCTCGACGCCGGCGCCGACGACTACGTCACCAAGCCCTTCGGCATGGACGAGCTGCTCGCCCGGCTGCGCGCCGCCGTCCGCCGTGCCGAGCCCGTCGGCGGCGAGGAGGGCGACGTGATCGTGGAGACCGACGACTTCACCGTGGACCTGGCCGCGAAGAAGGTCACCCGAGGTGGCAAGGACGTCCGGCTGACGCCCACCGAATGGCATCTGCTGGAGGTGCTCGTCCGCAACACCGGCCGCCTGGTCGGCCAGAGGCAACTGCTGCAGGAGGTCTGGGGCCCGTCGTACGGGAAGGAGACCAACTACCTGCGGGTCTACATGGCCCAGCTACGGCGCAAGCTGGAGGGCGATCCGTCGCGGCCGAGGCACTTCATCACCGAGGCGGGCATGGGGTACCGGTTCGAGAAATGAGCCACTCGCCGCGGGCGCTTCCGGGATACCCGGGGCCCCCGACGCACGGGGGTGCGGGACTGTCGGCGGGCACCGGTACGCTTTTTGCTATGAGTGCTGTTCCTCGTTCCGAGAAGCCGGCAGGCCGGTTCCGGCGCATGCTCGACCGGCTCTCCTCGTCCCAGTCGGACCTGGAGTCGGAGGAGCTGCGCGAGGACGCCGACACCGCGGGCTGTACCCGCATCTGTGACTGCCACGACCGACAGATAGTGACGGTTACTGGTACCTTGCGCACGGTCACGCTGCGCCCCCGGGCCGGTGTCCCGGCTCTGGAGGCCGAGCTGTTCGACGGTTCGGCCGCTCTGGACGTGGTGTGGCTCGGCAGGCGCTCCATCGTCGGGATAGAGCCGGGGCGCAAGCTGATCGCATCCGGCCGGGTCTCGATGAGCCGGGGCCGTAGGGTGCTGTTCAATCCGAAGTACGAACTCAGACCGCTCGGACGGGAGTAGCCGGTGACGTCGCTCGACAAGCCGACGGAAGACGCGCAGCGCGACGTCCAGGACGCCCAGGGCGGACCGGACGGCTCTCACGACTCCAGGGCGGTGACCGAGGCCGCGCTCTTCGAGGCGTTCGGTGGCGTGCGCGGCATGGTCGAGACCGTGCTCCCGGGCCTGCTCTTCGTCTCCATCTTCACGATCAACAAGGATCTGCACGCGGCGGCTCTCGCAGCCCTGGGCATCTCCGTCCTGTTGGTCATCGTGCGGCTCGTCATGAGGGACACCGTCAAGCACGCCTTCAGCGGGGTGTTCGGGGTCGCCTTCGGTGTGGTCTTCGCGATGATGACCGGCGAGGCCAAGGACTTCTACCTGCCGGGCATGCTGTACACGCTGGGCCTCGGGCTCGCGTACATCATCACGACGCTGGCCGGTGTGCCGCTGATCGGTCTGATGCTCGGGCCGGTCTTCAAGGAAAACCTGTCCTGGCGGACTCGCAACCCCGGACGCAAGAAGGCGTACGCGAAGGCGAGCTACGCCTGGGGCGCGATCCTGCTCGGCAAGTGCGCGATCCTCTTCCCGCTCTACTGGTGGGCCGACACCACGCAACTGGGCTGGGTCCTCATCGCCCTGAAGATCCCGCCGTTCCTGCTCGCCGTCTGGCTGACCTGGATCTTCCTGGCCAAGGCGCCGGCGCCGATCGACGTCTTCGCCGAGATGGAGGCGGAGGAGCGGGCGGCGGAGGAAGAAGGGAAGGCCGCCGCCCAGTCTGCCGACTAGGCATCGGCGTGAGTGCGGGCCCACTGAGGGCCACTCCCGGGCACCTGCTGCGGCCCGACGACCTAGTCCTCAAACATCCTGAATCATCCTGAATCGTCCTCAAGCCCGGACGTACTGGACATGTGAAGGGGCGCCCCGAAACCGGTGCGCCCCTTCACTGTCGGCCCTGCGGCCCTGCGGGTCAGCTCGTCGCTTCCTCGCGGCGGACGGACAGCAGGTCCTCCAACTGTTCCTCACGGGCCTGGGCGGCCACGAAGAGGAGTTCGTCGCCCGCCTCCAGGGAGTCGTCCGGGCTGGGGGTGAGGACCCGGGTGCCGCGGATGATCGTGACCAGGGAGGTGTCCTCCGGCCACTCGACCTCGCCGACCCGCGTGCCGGCCAGGGCCGACTCGGGAGGCAGGGTCAGCTCGACCAGGTTCGCGTCGCCGTGGCTGAAGCGCAGCAGCCGGACCAGGTCACCGACGCTGACGGCCTCCTCGACCAGGGCCGACATCAGCCGCGGGGTCGACACCGCAACGTCCACGCCCCAGGACTCGTTGAACAGCCACTCGTTCTTGGGGTTGTTGACGCGGGCGACGACGCGCGGGACGCCGTACTCCGTCTTCGCCAGCAGGGAGACGACCAGGTTGACCTTGTCGTCGCCGGTCGCGGCGATGACGACGTTGCAGCGCTGGAGCGCCGCCTCGTCCAGGGACGTGATCTCGCAGGCGTCGGCCAGCAGCCACTCCGCCTGCGGGACGCGTTCGACCGAGATGGCGGTCGGCGCCTTGTCGACGAGAAGGACCTCGTGGCCGTTCTCCAGCAGTTCGCCCGCGATCGAGCGGCCGACCGCTCCGGCTCCGGCAATGGCGACCCTCATCAGTGACCGCCCTCCTCGTCGGGGCCCTCGGCGAAGGACGCCTCGACCTTCTCCACGTCGTCCGTACGCATCATCACGTGCACGAGGTCACCGTCCTGCAGCACCGTCTGGGAGGTGGGCAGAATGGCCTCTCCCAAGCGCGTCAGGAACGCGACGCGGACGCCGGTCTCCTCCTGCAACTTGCTGATCTTGTGTCCCACCCAGGCCGGGGAGGCGTGCACCTCGGCGAGCTGGACACCGCCGGTGGGGTCGCGCCACAGCGGCTCGGACCCGGCGGGCAGCAGCCGGCGGAGCATCTGGTCGGCGGTCCAGCGGACCGTGGCGACCGTCGGGATGCCCAGCCGCTGGTAGACCTCGGCGCGGCGGGGGTCGTAGATCCGGGCCGCCACGTTCTCGATGCCGAACATCTCGCGGGCGACCCGGGCGGCGATGATGTTGGAGTTGTCGCCGCTGGAGACGGCGGCGAACGCGCCCGCCTCCTCGATGCCCGCCTCGCGCAGCGTGTCGCGGTCGAAGCCGACGCCGGTGACGCGACGGCCGCCGAAACCCGAGCCCAGACGACGGAAGGCCGTGGGGTCCTGGTCGATCACGGCGACCGTGTGCCCCTGTTGCTCCAGGGTCTGGGCGAGGGTGGAACCCACTCGCCCGCAGCCCATGATGACGATGTGCACGACCGTCCTTCCGGTGTCAATAGCTACTGTTCAGCCGAAACGTCAAAATCAGGGTCTCAGACCGTCGCCCAAGCTACACACGCGCGGTCAACCAAGGGCACCCCTGTGCGGTTCCGGGTCACATCGTGGGACGTCGTCGGCTGATCCGGCGGACGCTGATCATCGTCAGGACGCCGAGTCCGACGAGGGAGGCGAGGGCGCCGATCAGCTCCGCGGTCGCGGCCTGCATGAGGTCTCCAGAGGGTGAGGGGACGGGGTCCGTCGTACGGAGTTCGTCGTGCGGAGGTTGTCGTGCTGAGGGTTGCTGAGTGTTGTCGTGCTGAGGTTCGGCGTACCGGGCTCGTCATACCGAGGTTCGTCATACCGGAGTTCGGCATACCGAGATTCGTCATATAGACATGAGGACGCCGTCCATTAGGCCGGAGGATGCGTGACATGGCGCACTTCCCGGTCGTCGACGGACGCTTTTCACCCCGGGGCCCGCCGGGATTTCACCCGGATGTGCCCAGAACCAGTCGGGGCGCTTACGATCCTCTGCGTGTCCAAACTGACCGACGTGCCCAAACGGATTCTGATCGGGCGCGCTCTGCGCAGCGACCGGCTGGGCGAAACGCTCCTGCCGAAGCGCATCGCACTCCCCGTCTTCGCCTCCGACCCGCTCTCGTCCGTGGCGTACGCACCCGGCGAGGTACTGCTGGTCCTCTCCATCACGGGCGTGTCGGCCTACCACTTCAGCCCCTGGATCGCCGTCGCGGTCGTCGTGCTGATGTTCACGGTGGTGGCGTCGTACCGGCAGAACGTGCACGCGTATCCGAGCGGTGGCGGCGACTACGAGGTGGCCAACACCAACCTCGGCCCCAAGGCCGGGCTCACCGTCGCCAGCGCGCTCCTCGTCGACTACGTCCTCACCGTCGCCGTGTCGATCTCCTCCGGCGTGGAGAACCTCGGCTCGGCCGTCCCCTTCTTCGTCGAGCACAAGGTGCTGTGCGCGATCGGCATGATCGTGCTGCTGACGCTGATGAACCTGCGCGGGGTGAAGGAGTCCGGGAAGCTCTTCGCGATCCCGACGTACGTCTTCGTCGCCGGTGTCTTCGCGATGATCGCCTGGGGCGCCTTCCGCGGTCTGGTCCTCGACGAGACCATGCGGGCGCCGACCGCCGACCTGGAGATCAAACCGGAGCACCAGGGGCTCGCCGGTTTCGCGCTGGTCTTCCTGTTGCTGCGGGCCTTCTCCTCCGGCTGTGCCGCCCTCACGGGTGTCGAGGCGATCTCCAACGGTGTCCCCGCCTTCCGCAAGCCCAAGTCGAAGAACGCGGCCACCACCCTCGCGCTGATGGGCTTCTTCGCCGTCACCATGTTCTGCGGCATCATCGGCCTCGCCATGATCACCAAGGTGCGGATGGCCGAGAACCCGGCGGTCGACCTGGTGCGCGACGGCATCCCGGTCGGTGACTCCTACGTCCAGAACCCGGTGATCTCGCAGGTCGCCGCCGCTGTCTTCGGTGACGGCACGTTCTTCTTCGTCCTGCTGGCCGCCGCCACCGCGCTGGTCCTCTTCCTCGCCGCGAACACCGCCTACAACGGCTTCCCGCTGCTCGGCTCGATCCTCGCCCAGGACCGCTACCTCCCGCGCCAGCTGCACACCCGCGGCGACCGTCTCGCCTTCTCCAACGGCATCGTGCTCCTCGCGGGCGCCGCCGTCCTCCTCGTGTGGATCTACGGCGCGGACTCCACCCGCCTGATCCAGCTCTACATCGTGGGCGTGTTCGTCTCCTTCACGCTCAGCCAGACCGGAATGGTCCGGCACTGGAACCGGCACCTGCGGACGGAGAAGGACCAGGCCAAGCGACGGCGAATGGTCCGCTCGCGTGCGATCAACGCCTTCGGTGCCTTCTTCACGGGCCTGGTGCTGATCGTCGTCCTCGTCACCAAGTTCACGCACGGCGCCTGGGTGGCCCTGCTCGGCATGGTGATCTTCTACGCGACGATGACGGCCATCCGTAAGCACTACGACCGGGTCGCCGCGGAGATCGCCGCGCCGGACGGCCCGAGCGACGACGTCGTACGGCCCTCCAGGGTCCACTCCGTGGTATTGATCTCCAGGATCCACCGCCCCACCCTGCGGGCACTCGCCTACGCCAAGCTGCTGCGCTCCCACTCCCTGGAGGCGCTCAGCGTCAACGTCGACCCGGCCGAGACCAAGGCCCTCCAGGAGGAGTGGACGCGGCGCGGCATCGACGTACCGTTGAAGGTTCTCGACTCGCCGTACCGCGAGGTCACGCGACCCGTGATCGAGTACGTCAAGGGGCTGCGCAAGGAGTCCCCGCGCGACGCGGTGTCGGTGATCATCCCCGAGTACGTGGTCGGCCACTGGTACGAGCATCTGCTGCACAACCAGAGCGCGCTCCGGCTCAAGGGCCGGCTGCTGTTCACGCCGGGTGTCATGGTGACTTCCGTGCCCTACCAGCTGGAGTCCTCCGAGGTCGCCAGGCGCCGGGCGCGCAAGCGGCAGGAGTGGACCGCGCCGGGTTCCGTCCGGCGTGGCCCGGCGGACGAGCGCTCCAAGGAGTCCTCGGCCAACAAGAGCTGACGCTCGTGGTCAACGGCCGGACGGCACCCACGTAGACTGGTGGGCTGTTGTCCGGCCGTTGCGCTTTTCCTCTCCTTGGAGTCACCCCACCATGCAGGCAGAACCGAAGAAATCGCTGGTGGGAGAGGAGTACGAGGTCGAGGTCGGCCCCGTCGCCCACGGCGGCCACTGCATCGCGCGTACCGCCGAGGGCCAGGTCCTCTTCGTACGGCACGCCCTGCCCGGCGAGCGGGTCGTGGCGCGGGTGACGGACGGCGAGGAGGGCGCGCGTTTCCTGCGGGCGGACGCGGTCTCGGTCCTGTCGGCCTCCAAGGACCGCGTCGAGGCCCCCTGCCCCTACGCCGGCCCCGGCCGCTGCGGCGGTTGCGACTGGCAGCACGCCAAGCCGGGCGCCCAGCGGCGGTTCAAGGGCGAGGTCATCGCCGAGCAGTTGCAGCGGCTCGCGGGTCTCACGCCCGAGGAAGCGGGCTGGGACGGCACGGTGATGCCGGCCGAGGGCGACAAGGTGCCGGCGGGCGAGGTTCCGGCGTGGCGGACGCGGGTGCAGTACGCGGTGGACGACTCGGGCCGGGCCGGGCTGCGCAGGCACCGCTCCCACGAGGTGGAGCCGATCGACCACTGCATGATCGCGGCGCCCGGTGTCTCCGAGCTGGGCATCGAGAAGCGCGACTGGACGGGCATGGCGTCGATCGACGCCATCGCCGCGACGGGCTCCCAGGACCGTCAGGTGATTCTTGAACCCCGGCCGGGTGCGCGGCTGCCGATCGTGGAGCTGGACAAGCCGGTGTCGGTGATGCGGGTCGAGGAGAAGGACGGGGGCGTGCACCGCGTCCACGGGCGCCCCTTCGTCCGCGAGCGCGCGGACGGCCGTACATACCGGGTGGGCAGCGGTGGTTTCTGGCAGGTGCATCCCAAGGCCGCCGACACCCTCGTCCAGGCGGTCATGCAGGGCCTGTTGCCACGCAAGGGCGACATGGCGCTGGACCTGTACTGCGGAGTGGGGTTGTTCGCCGGCGCCCTCGCCGACCGTGTCGGCGACAAGGGGGCCGTCCTCGGCATCGAGTCAGGCAAGCGGTCGGTCGAGGACGCGCGGCACAACCTCGCCGACTTCGACCGGGTACGGATCGAACAGGGCAAGGTCGAGGCGGTGTTGCCGCGGACGGGTATCACGGAGGTCGACCTCATCGTCCTGGACCCGCCCCGGGCGGGCGCGGGCCGCAAGACGGTCCAGCACCTGTCGTCCCTGCGGGCACGCCGTATCGCCTATGTGGCGTGCGATCCGGCCGCACTGGCCCGGGATCTGGGGTACTTCCGGGACGGGGGGTACCGGGTGCGGATGCTGCGGGCGTTCGATCTGTTTCCGATGACGCATCACGTGGAGTGCGTCGCCATCCTCGAACCGGCCGCAAAGGGCTCCTGACCTGCGGTTTTGTGCGTGCGTATTATGTGCGGTGTGGGCGTTACGGGCGATATCACGACGCTCGTGACGCTCATTTGCCGCTTGTTCTGATGCGGTGTCACCCAGCTCATCGTGCAGGTCATGCTGGGTGAGGAGGCGCGCTCCCGAGGGCTGGCTTTGCGGGAGCTTGAAGGGAAGTCAGCCGGGTTCAGGTGCCGTTGATTGCGGTGGCAGGCGCGCTGCTTCATGCGCTTCATGCCGTGATCGCGCGGTCGGGGCCTTCACAGATCTGTCCTGACTACGAGGATCGTGCGCTGGTGAGCCGGGAAGTCCGGTCGGCGCAGTCTTCCGGCTGCCCCGAAGGACCCGGACGTGCCCCTCTCCCCGATCCTGCTCGCCTTACTCGCGCTGCCGGCGGCCGGACGCGGCTCGCCCTTGGTATCACCCGGGACGTCGTTCTCGTCGACGGCGAGGCGGTCGCGTACGCCCAGGACGATGTCCCGGCCCCGGTGGCCGAGGGTTTCCGTGACAAGGCCGACTGGGACGCCCGTGCCGCCGGGCCCGCCTACCTCTGGTTCCGGATCCGGCCGGTGGCCGTCGAGGCGTGGCACGAGTACCCCGAGTTCCCGGACCGCCGGCTGACGACCGACGGCGTCTGGGTGACCAGGGCGGCGCAGGACGTCCGTCAGCAGTAGTCGTCCGGGGGCCCTGTCTCCACGTCCTGCTGCCGGGCGGCCTCGTCGGGTGTCCCCTGCGCTGTGGTCTCGGCGCGCCGGACATGCCGCCCTCTGCAGGGTGATCCTCTCCCCCCCCAGTTCCGAGCCCCGCCGGTGGAGTGAAGTGAACTGCATCACATGATGTCACGGCGGTGCGGGGCGCGGTGTCTTGAGGCCGAACGCCCCGAAGGAAGGGAGACAGCGCGACCGTGCTGTTCCGCTCACGCCTCGGGGAGCAGGCGAAACGACAGGAGCGAGACATGAACAAGCACCGCATCGTCGTGCTCGGGGCCGGCTACGCCGGGGCCTACGTGGCCGGGACCCTGGCCCGGCGGCTGTCCCCCCGCGATGTCGGGATCACCGTGGTCAACGCCGAGCCGGACTTCGTCCAGCGGCTGCGGCTCCACCAGCTCGCGGCCGGGCGGGAGATCGCGGCACCGTCGCTCGCCGAGGTCTTTGCGGGTACGGGGATCGACCTGCGCGTCGCCCGGGTCACCGCCGTCGACCCCGGGCGGCGGACAATGGCCCTGGACGACGGTCACGGTGGGTTCGAGCTCGGCTACGGCACGCTGGTCCACGCGCTCGGCAGCCACGGCGCCGACCACGGCGTCCCCGGGGTGGCCGAGTACGCCTTCGACGTGAGCGCCCGTCCCTCCGCGCTACGTCTGCGTGAGCGCCTGGAGATCCTGAGCGCCCGTGCGGGCGGCGGGAGCGGTGTGCTGGTGGTCGGCGACGGGCTGACCGGCATCGAGACCGCCACCGAGATCGCCGAGTCCCGGTCCGGGCTCGCGGTGACGCTGGTCGCCCGCGGCGAGCTGGGCGTCGCGCTCTCCGCCGGGGCCCGCGAGCATCTGCGCCGGGCCTGCGACCAGCTGGGCGTCACCGTCTTGGAGCACGTCACCGTCGAGGCCGTCGAGGCGGACCGGGTGCGGTGCGCCGACGGTAGGGTCCTGGCGTCCGACGCGACCGTGTGGACGGCCGGATTCATGGCCTGCCGGGTCGCCGCCACCTCCGGCCTGGAGGTAACCGAGAACGGCCGGATCGTCGTCGACCGCACCATGCTGTCGGTCTCGCACCCTGACATCTACGCCGTCGGCGACAGCGCCTTCGCCATCGGCGACAACGGGCGGCCGCTGCCGATGTCTTGCGCCTCGGCCGGCTACACCGGCAGGCAGGCCACGGAGGCGATCGTGGCCCGTTTGACCGGCCGCAAGGTCCCGAACGTCAAGCTGGACTACCACGGCAACCACATCAGCCTCGGGCGGCGGGACGGCATCCTGCAGATGGTCGACGGCGAAGCGCAGGCGAAGCCCACGTACGTGGGTGGCCGGAAGGCCGCGCGGATCAAGGCGGGCATCGTCCGGATGTCGCTGTGGGGTACCGAGCACCCGACGTTCGGCGTGCCGAAGCGCAAGCACCGCCTATCCTCCGCGCCGGACGCCGGGAAAACGGTCCGTACCCGGGAGCACGGAACCGCTGCACATGGCTGAGAACACCAGGGTCGTCGTGCACTCCGGTCCACGGGCGACCGTCGCCGGTCGCCGCCGGCCGAGCGCCGCGGGGCGTCGGCCATCGCGCGCCGGCGACCTGTCCAGGCATACGAAGAGGGAGGGGACCGAGCGATGACCGAGCACACCGCCGACCCGGCGACGGAGGTCTTCGTCGCCCACCGCAACCTGCTCTTCACCGTCGCCTACGAGATGCTCGGCTCGGCCGCCGACGCCGAGGACGTCCTCCAGGAGACCTGGCTGCGCTGGGTCCGGGTCGGACTGGAGCGGGTTGACGACCCGCGGGCGTACCTCGTCCGGATCACGACCCGACAGTCGCTCAACCGGCTGCGCGCCGTGAAGCGCCGCCGCGAGTCCTACGTCGGACAGTGGCTGCCCGAGCCGCTGCTCACCACCCCGGACGTGGCCGAGGACGTCGAGCTCGCCGAGAGCATGTCGATGGCGATGATGCTCGTCCTGGAGAGCCTCACACCGACCGAGCGGGCCGTCTTCGTCCTGAGGGAGGTCTTCGACGTCGAGTACGACGAGATCGCCGAGGCCGTCGGCAAGAGCCCCGACGCCGTCCGTCAGATCGCGCACCGCGCCCGACGGCACGTCGGCGCCCGCCGCCCCCGCAGGACCGCCTCCGCGAGCGAGGCCCGGGCCGCCCTGGAGTCCTTCCGGCGCGCCATCGAGACCGGGAACCCGCAGGACCTCCTCGACGTGCTCGCCCCCGACGTCGTCCTGCTCAGCGACGGCGGCGGCGTCAAACGGGCCGCGCTGCACCCGGTCGTCGGCGCCGAGAAGCTCGTCCGCTTCTGGCTCGGCGGCTCCGCCAAGGTCGAGGAGACCATCGCCTGGGAACTCACCGTCGTCAACGGCAGCCCCGCGCTCGCCGTGTACGTGGGCGGGGAGCTCGACGGCGTCATGGCCGCCCGCGTCGAGGACGCCCGCATCGCCGGGCTCTACTTCGTCCGCAACCCGGAGAAGCTGACCCACCTCACATCCGGGACCCCGCTCGCCCCCCGCTGACGGCGTCGGCTCGGACCCCATCCATCCACGGCACATACACGTTCTGGCCGAGGAGAGCCATGGATACTCAGGCCCCGCGCGCATCCGCGGCACCGCCGTCGCCCTGGCGGACGGTGGCCGGGGCGGTCGCGCTGCTCACGGTGGTCGTCAGCGTACTGCTCACGGCCTTCGCCTGGCCGTCGGTGCGGTCGTCCCTCCGCGACGTGCCGATCGCCGTCGCCGGGCCGCCCGCGGCGGTCGAGCGGGTCGGCTCGGCCCTCGACCGGCGGTTGCCGGGCGGCTTCGCGATCACCGAGGTCGCCGACACCGCGGCCGCCGAACGGCTGATACACGACCGGGAGGTGTACGGGGCGATCGACATCAGCTCCGGCACCCCGCAGGTCATCACCGCCTCGGCCGCCGCCCCGGCGGTCGCCCAGACTCTGCAGGGCATCGCGACCGGATTCGCTCAGGAGAAGGGGCAGAGCCCGAGCGGGACGGCCCCCGTCCGCGACCTCGTGCCCCTGCCGGCCGGTGACCCCCGAGGCGCCGGCCTGGCCGCCGGTGCCCTGCCCCTGGTCATGGGGGGCCTCCTCAGCGCGCTGGTGCTGACCCGACTCGTCCGCGGTATCGCACGCCAGGTCACCGGCACGCTCGCCTTCGCGGTCACCGGCGGCCTGGCCGTGACGGCGGTCCTGCAGTTCTGGCTCGGCTCCCTGGAGGGCTCCTACGCCGCCAACTCCGCCGCCGTCGCCCTGGCCGTCGCCGCCGTCTCCCTGAGCATCATCGGCCTGGAGTCACTCCTCGGGTACGCGGGCTTCGGCCTCGGCGCCGTCGTCATGATGCTCATCGGCAATCCCCTGTCGGGTACGTCGACCGCATCCGAGATGCTGCCCGGCTGGTCCGGTGAGCTCGGCCGACTGCTGCCGCCCGGCGCAGGCGCCCTGTTGCTGCGCTCCACCGCCTTCTTCGACGGCCGGGGCGCGGCTCACGCCGTGACCGTCCTGGTGATCTGGCTCGCGCTCGGTGCGGCGCTGTGTCTGGCAGGCGCCCTGCGCGTGCCGCGCCGCCGGCGCCGCGGTGCGACCGGGCCACGACGCCCCGCACATGCCGACGCTCTCCTTCCGGGCAGTCACCGCGGGCATACCGGCTGACCTCGCCCGCCCGCCACTGCACCCGCACCCGCTCTCCCTCCCGGCACCGAGTCAGACCAGCGCGCGGAGTTGGTCAGGGTTGAGCACGTTGTAGATGGACCGCACGCGCCCGTCAGGGGCGAGGTTCAGCGCGATGACGCCCCAGAGCCGCCCGTCGGCGAAGAGAAGGGCGGCCGGGGAACCGTTGAGCTCCACCGGCCGCGGTCGCAGGCCGGCCGGGAGCCGGAGGCCGTGGCGGCGACCAGGCGGAGGAACTTGACCCGGCCCTCGATGACGCGGAGCGCGGCGCGCGGCCTGCCGCCGCCGGCGCTCCACACTGGGTCGCCGGAAGCGAGGATGTCGACCGGTGCCGTGGCGCTCGTAATCGCGCCGCTGAACCGTGAGCACGGCGTGGGGTACCTGATCGCCGATCGTGATCCTGACCGTGATCACGGACGCGGCAGGGATCGCGATGCCGACCGTCGGCGGCAAGGACGAACTGTCGTCCTCCCTGCCGGTGCCGGGTGCGCCGGACGTGCCATTCACGCTCGACACGACGATGATCGCCCCGTACGCGTTCGCGACGGCACTGGTCGGCCCGATGGAGTCGCTGATGACCGCGAAGCTGGTCGACGACCACCGATACCCACTCCAACAAGACCCGTAAGTCCATCGGCCAGGGCGCCGCCAACATCGTCACCGGCTTCTTCGGCGGCATGGGCGGCTGCGCGATGATCGGCCAGACGATGATCAACGACGTGAAGGTCTCCGGAGCCCGCACTCGGCTGTCCACGTTCCTGGCCGGCGCGTTCCTGATGGCGTTGTGCATCGTCTTCGGGCCGGTCGTCTCCGACATCCCGATGGCCGCCCTGGTCGCCGTCATGGTGATCTTTGTCAAGCGGGTGCCCGCCTCGCTGAGGTCACCGCCGGGGCCGACCCCCATGGCACCACCGTCGTCGTCCGGGTCACTGGCGAGCTGTTCTTCGCCTCCTCGAACAAACTCGTCGGCCAGTTCGACTGCAGTGGCGATCCGAAGAACGTCGTCATCGACCTGTCCGCCGCGCACATCTGGGACGTGTCCACCGTGGCGGCCCTCGATGCCATCGAGACCAGGTACGCCCAGCAATCCGGGCGTGGGCGGCGAGGTCGGCGAGGGTCAGCGGTTCGCCGAGGCGTTCGAGGGCCCAGGCGCGGGTGGCGGCCGTGCTCGCGGCCTCGTTCTCGGGGACCGGCTGCTCGATGTACTGCGCCTGGCCGCCGTCCCGGAACGGCGGAACCACGCAGCGGCGGGCGACCGTGTTGGCCAGTCGGCTGCCGTGGTCCTTGCGCACGACGTGCAGGCAGACGTCGACGCCGGAGGCGGCTCCGGCCGAGGTCAGGATGGGGTCGTCGTCGACGAAGAGCACATCGGGGTCGAGAGCGATGTGCGGGAACATGCGCCGGAACCGGTCCGCCTGCCGCCAGTGCGTGGTCGCCTTGCGGCCGTCCAGGAGCCCGGCCGCGGCGAGCACGAAGGCGCCGGTGCAGATGGAGACGATGCGCGTGCCCGGCCGGATCCACCTGAGCGCGGCGGTGACCTCGTGCGGAAGCTCTGCGGTGACACGCGACGGCGAGATGGGCGCGACGACCACGGTGTCGGCCGTGGCCAGGGCCTCGGGGCCGTGCTCGGCGGTGATGGTGAAGTCCGCGTTGCTGCGCACCGGATGCCCGTCGACGGTGCAGGTCAGAACCTCGTACCGGCCGTCGGCTGCGCCGAAGATCCGGCTGGGGATGCCGAGTTCGAAGGGGTAGAACCCGTCGAGCGCCAGGACCACGACCCTGTGCACAGGCTGCATGGCACGATCCTATCGAAGGCTGGCCACCAGGCCATTTTCCAGGCGGACGCCCTCGGGGAAAGTGGGACACCATGAGCACTCAGCACACGATGCGCGCCATCAGCAGAGGACCAGGCGTACATCTATTTCGCCTGCCAGAGCGACAGGCTCTCCACCCCGACGACAGTGGCCCACGTCGTCATCGGCGTGGAGCACCGGGATCCATTTCATGAACCCGAGGGTGACATCAAGGCGTTGAAGGACGCCTACGCGACCGTGGCCCACTCCGTCTCGCTGGCCATGGGCAAGGAACTGCGCTGCGAGAAGAACGGTGGGCTGCCCGCGAGGCCCGTGCTGGATCCCGCGTAGCCGCTGACGTACGCGGGTACGGCCATGCTCAGGGGGCCCTTCCTGTCCGGATGAGGGCCGCCTGCTGTATGCGGTCCGCCACGGGCGAGCGGTGCACGGACCTCGTCTCCAGGGGGCACCGGCTCGCGCTCGCCCACGATTGTGACCCGGTCCGGCTCGCCGTACCGGACGGTGCGGAGAAGTCCTCCTGGGCGAAGACCGGTCGAGATGCGCGTCCCGGTCGCCCAGCCGCTCGTCGGCGGGCCGTGCTGACCCGCCAGGACCTGACCGGTGAACGCTGGGGTCACCCCTGGCCGACGGTGACGAGTGCCACATGTGGATCCTGCTGTCTATGCGGGCCCTGCTGGAGCTCAACAACCGCGTGTATATCGCACCCTCACGGCCGTGGAGTGCTGCCCGGCGACCAGGCTCGGCGGCTCGGCCGCGACGCTTCCCGGCACGATCCGCCGGAGGCTCCCGCCCAGCCGGGTATGAGCGAGACCCGGCTCGAGAGGGATCGGGAGGGCGCCCACCCAGAGGTGGGCTCCGGCGCCTCCGGCCACGGCCTCATCGCCCACATCCACCCCGACCATCGGGCATCCGCCGTCTCCTCCGGGCTCACACCTACCGGCGAACGGTACGAAGGCGAGATCCGGTGGCGCGCCGGAGTATCGGGCGATAACTCCACCGATCCATTACTCGAGAGTTGCTTGTTCTTTCCGGCAGGCAGTCGGATCCAGCCGATTCGCTACTCGTGCGTACGGGTGAGACGGGCGGCGCGAACGGACGGGTAATAGGCGTTCTCTGTCGATTGTTTCGTCATGTGCAACGGCCGATCTGGGGGTGCTGGGAGCTTGTTATTGGCCACGCCGGCTGTTCGAATGGCGTGCTGACCGCTGTCGCCGTCCGCTGTCCGAATGTTCGCCGTGGACGTTCTCATCTCGGTGCCCACCGGAAAACGTTTCGGAGGGTGTCTCGGTCCATCCGTACTGTGCACAGCGGAGACAGCGTGGTTTCGTGATCCCGCCGTTATCAGCGGAGGGACCATCAATGTTGAGCACGTCCAGTGGCAAAACGCCCCAACCGAGTACCGGTTCGCTTACAACGGAGGCCGCGATCCGCACACGGGTCGAGGTGCCGGTCCAAACTACCGACGGTTCCTGGCGGGCCGCTGAAATGATCAGTTTCACCGGGCTCGCCGACGGCCGGGAACACATCGCCGTCGTGTTCCCGGCCGAGAGCCCCGTACCCCTCGTACGCGTGCATTCGGAATGCCTCACGGGAGATGTGTTCGGCTCCGCCCGTTGCGACTGTGGACCGCAGCTGGCCGAAGGAGTGGACCAGTTCGCCGAGGAGGGGGGAATCCTGCTGTATCTCCGCCAGGAAGGGCGCGGTATCGGGCTGTACAACAAACTCGACGCCTACCGTCTGCAGGACCAGGGCCTGGACACGTTCGCCGCGAATCGGGAGCTGAACTTCTCGGACGACATGCGCGACTACCTCGTCGCCGCGCAGATGCTGAACGCCCTCGACGTACCGAGGATTCGACTGCGCACCAACAACCCCGACAAGGTCCGGCAGTTGGAGAACTACGGCATTGCCGTGGATGAGGTCGTTCCCACGGGCATCCACCAGAACGCCCGCAACGAGAACTATCTGCGGGTAAAGGCCGAGGTGGGCGGTCACACCATCCGACTTCTGGGAGAAGCCATATGATCCAGCATCGTGGACCCATCAGCGGAATCGCCGCCTGGCGGGACGAGTACGTGGCCACGGCCGGCTACGACAACCAGGTGATCTGCTGGGACCAGCGTACCGGCAGGGCGGTATCCCGCTCCTTCCATGACCATCTGGCCAACCAGTGCCAGTTCGCGCCGGACGGAAAACATCTGCTGACCTCGTCCAGCGACTACACCGCCCGCCTGTGGACCGTGCCGGACCTGCGGCTCGTCGCGGTCCTCGGAGACCAGGAGGACGACGTGGAGATGTCCGTCTTCCACCCCTCCGAAGAACTCGTCGCCACCGCCTCCCGGGACCACCGGGTGCGGGTGTACGACTTCACCGGCAAACTGCTGTACCGCTTCGAGGGGCACACCGCCGATGTCATCTCCGTCGAATGGGCCCGCGGCGTCGACGAGTTGATCTCCTCCAGCGACGACGGCACCATCAAACGCTGGTCGCTGGCGACCGGCGGGATGATCGACGACCTGGACATGGACGGCGTGGAGACCGACACCATCGCCATCTCCTCTTCGGGCACCATCTTCGCCGGCAACGACGAGGGCCAGATCATCGTCGTCGGACCCACCGAGCGCACCACGGTGCCCGCGCACGACGCGGGCATCAAGCGCCTCGTCCTCGACGACTCCCGCCACCTGCTGGTCAGCCTCTCCTACGACCGCACCATGCGGCTGTGGGACGTCTCCTCCGGCTCCCCCGAGGCCCGCGACACGACGGCCCTGCCGCACGACGTCTGGCCCCGCTCCTGCGCCTTCGCGGGCGGCACCCGCCTGGTCTTCGCCACCTTCGGCGCCACCTACCGCGGCTACGACTACCAGGCGCGCACCTGGGACACCGCCGTCGTGCCGGCCACCGGAGGCGTCAACGCGGTCCTGCCCGAGCGAGGCGGCTCCACGCTCACCATCGGCGACGCGGGCGTGCTGCGACGCGACGGCGAACCGGTCGCCGAGTCCGGCAGCCTGTGCAACTTCCTCACCCCGCTCGGCGGCCTGGTGCTCTCCGGCGGCCAGCTCGGCAAGGTCTTCGACGCGCTCACCGGCCGCGAGCTGTACCAGCACCGCTCCCCGCTGAACTGCGGCGTCGCCTTCGAGCGCGACGGCGAGAGCTACGCGGTGATCGGCGCCTACACCGGCGAGGGGCTGCTGCTGAAGCTGACCGGCGAGACCGTCGAACACGTCCGGGACCTGGAGCTGAACGTCAACGCGGTCAAGGATGTCGCCGTCTCCGGCGACTTGCTGTTCTCCGTCGCCGCCGACGCCTCCGCGACCTGGTGCCGCATCTCCACGCTGGAGAAGGTCGCCACGGTCGAAGACGCCCACGACAAGATCGCCAACGGCTGCACGGGCCTCGGTGACGGCTGGTTCGCCAGCATCAGCCGCGACCTGAAACTGCGGATCTGGAACCCCGACCGCACCGCCGACGTCGTGGACACGCCGCACACGCACTCCATCAAGTGCGTCGCCGCCGACACCGACGGCCGCCTGATCGCGACCGGCAGCTACGACGGCCACGTCGCGGTCTACGATCGGGCCGACGGCCGCTGGACCGTCGTCGACCGGCCCACCACCTCGGGCATCTCCTCCCTCGCCTACGACGCGGGCCGCAAGCTCTTCGTCGCGGGTTCGTACGACGGGCAGGTCTACACGGTCGCCGGCTGAACCACCCGCAGGAGCGGGGCCGTGCCGCTTTCCCGAAAGCGTCCCTTCTCCTGAGCTCCTGAAGGTGACCCTTCCCGCAGCCTCCCAGACGAAGGTGCCGGAGCGGCGCGCCCTCTCCGGCACCTTCGTGTGCACGGCCCCTCCCGCCTCCCCGGACGCCCCGTGCCCCGCGCAGACATACGACAGGACTTCATCACGCATGCCCGACCACCAGATAGCCGACCGGTACTCCGTCACCCCCGCATCCGCCCCGCAGCTCGACGAGTCGGCCTACGCGGACGTGCTGCGCACCGACTTCCAGGACCATTACGTCAACGGCCGTGACGTGTGGACCGACGAGAACGCCATGCGTGAAGCCCCTCGCGTGCTGCTCGGGGCCCTCGGCGACCGCACCGACGCGCCGCACGTCCTCGACATCGGCACCGGCCACGGCCGCGACGCCGCGATCCTGGCCGACGCGGGCTGCCGGGTCACCGGCATCGACCTCGTCGAGTCCCCGGAGTGGGCCGCGCTGAGCGCCCGCACCGAGGGACGCGCCCGCTTCGACACCCGCTCTCTGTCCGACCTCGCCGGCACGGCCGTGTATGACGCCGTCCTCGACAACGGGTGCCTCCACCACCAGCACCCCGACGGCTACCGCCGCTACCTGAACCGCGTCCGTGAACTCCTGCGCCCCGACGGTCTGTTCACGGTCTCCGTCTTCGAGTCGGCGAACGGCCCCGGCCGCCTCTACGCCAACGGTGCGCAGCGCCTGTACCGCGAGTTCACCGAGGAGGAACTCACCGGCCTGATCACCGCGTACGGCTTCACCCTCGTCGAGTTCCTGCTGATCCCCCGGAGCACGGCCGGCCTGCACTACCTGGTGGGCACCTACCGAGCCACGGGCACCCCCGCGACCCGCGAGGACCCCGGCACGGCCACGCCCGGGCCGGAGGACCGATGAGCGACAGCCGCGGGCAGGGCGCCCCGGCCCCCGCCCGGTGGAAACGCCGTGGGCCGCTCGCCGGTGCGGTCGCCGGGGCATTGCTGGGCGGGGCCCTGCTGGGCAGCGCCCCGTCGGCGGCGGCCCAGCCTGGTGAAAGGGTGTGGGCCGGGGCCTGGGGCACCGCGCCCGCTCCGGCCGCGCCGGACGGGGTCTCGCAGGCGGGGTTCGCGGACCGCACCGTACGGATGGTCGTGCACACCTCGATCGGCGGGGACGAGATGCGGCTCAGGCTGTCCAACGCGCACGGGACCGCACCGCTGGCACTCGGCCGGGTCACGGTGGGACGGGCCGAGTCGTCCGGGGCGGCGGTGGCCGTGCCCGGCAGCCTGCGTCCGGTCACGTTCGACGGCGCCTCCGGTACCACCGTGGCCGCCGGGTCGCAGACCGTCAGCGACCCGCTGCCGTACGACGTGCCGGCGGGCGCCGATCTGCTGGTGAGCGTGTACCTGTCCGAGCCGACCGGCCCTGCCACCTGGCACTGGCTGGCCCAGCAGACCAACTACCTGTCCGAACCCGGCGACCACACCGGCGAACCGGGAGCGGCGGCCTTCACCCGCGCCGAGACCTCCTGGTTCTTCCTGACCGGCGTCGACGTGCGCGGCGCGGGCACGCGCGGCACCGTCGTCGCGCTGGGCGACTCGCAGACCGACGGCTCCGGCTCCACCCCGAACGGCAACGGCCGCTGGACCGATGCCTTCGCCCGCCGCCTCGCCGCAGCTCCCGCGACGAAGGGCATCGGCGTCCTCAACAAGGGCCTCGGCGGCAACCGCGTCCTGCGCGACGGCACCGAGACCGAGCGCCCGCAGCGCGGCACCAGCGCGCTCGGCCGGCTCGACCGGGACGTCCTGGACCAGTCCGGGGTGTGCGCCGCCGTCCTCTACGAAGGCATCAACGACCTCCAGCTCGCCCCCTACGCGAGCGCCGAGGAGGTCCTGGCCGGGCTGCGCACCCTGGCCGGCCGGCTTCACGACCGCGGTGTCCCCGTCGTCGTAGGAACCCTCACCCCCTTCAAGGACTCGCCGCTGTGGACGGCCGAGGCCGAGACGGAGCGCGCCGCCCTCAACGCCGCGCTGCGCACCTCCCCGGAGTTCGACGCCGTGGCCGACTTCGACGCGGCCGTACGCGACCCCGCCGACCCGCAGCGGGTGCGCGCCGACTACGACTCGGGCGATCACATCCACCTCAATGACGCCGGCTACCGCGCGGTGGCCGACGCCGTGCCCACCGCACTGTTGAGCGCATGCGACCCGGCGAAACCCGCCCCGAGCCACGACGGGAGGACACCATGACCGACATCCCGGTGATGGCCAACCCCAACACCCTCTCCGACCGGGCCGCGATGGGGCTGCCCGACTCCTACGTCACCCGTACCGGCCCCTGGCCGCTGCGCGACCACCGCGACCTGCTCTCCGTACCGGCCGAGACCCTCGTCGCCGTCGCCGAGGACCCCGAGCTGTCCTTCGCTCGCCGGTACGCGGCGGGCACCTGCCTCGGCCTGGTCGGCGACCCGCGCATCCGCCCCGACGACCCGCCCATGGCCGACGTCCCCGCCTCCCGCGTCCGGCTCGGCCTGCAGGAGGACGGAGTCGGCCGGGTCACCGCGCGCTGGCGGCACGCCGGGGTGATCGAGGACTGGATCGCCAAGGAATGCCCCGAGTACGAGGCGGAGCTGCCCGCGTTCCGCATCGCGCTGCACCCGGTCACCAACGCCGAGTTCCGGCGCTTCCTGGAGGACACCGGCTCCACCGAACTGCCGACCTCCTGGCGCTTCGGCGTCTACCCCGACGGGCTCGGCAACCACCCCGTGTGGACGGTGTCGCCCGAGGCCGCCGATGCCTACGCCGCATGGCTCGCCGACCGCACCGGCCGCGCCTTCCGGCTGCCGACCGAGGCGGAGTGGGAGTACGCCGCCGCCGGACCCGAGGGACGGGAATTCCCCTGGGGCGAGGCGTTCGAGCCCGAGCACGCCAACACCGTCGAGTCCGGGCCGCTGGCCACCACCCCGATCGGCGTGTACCCGAAAGGGCGGTCGCCCTTCGGGGTGTACGACATGGCGGGCAACGTCGAGGAGTACACCGCCGACGACTATCTCCCCTACCCGGGCGGCAGCACCGTCACCGACGACCTCGCCGTCACCCGCGGCTCCTACCGCATCGCCCGCGGAGGCAGCTTCACGCGCTTCGGCGACCTCGCCCGCACTCGCCGCCGCCACGGCTGGTACGCACGCGACATCTACGCCATGGGCTTCCGCCTCGCGGAGACGCCGTGACGGGCCGGACGACAGGAGACGGGCCGGTCGCGCGGTCCGCGTCCCCGGCCGAGGAAGCCGCCATGCGCCGTGCCGTAGAGATCGCCGGGGCCGCGCTGGGGCGGACCAGCCCCAATCCCGCTGTCGGCTGCGTGATCCTCGGCGTGGACGGCACCGTGGTGGGGGAGGGGTTCCACCCGGGTGCCGGGCAGCCGCACGCGGAGGTCGAGGCGCTGGCCGTGGCCGGGGAACGGGCGCGGGGCGGGACCGCCATGGTCACGCTGGAGCCGTGCGCGCACACGGGCCGCACCGGTCCGTGCGCCGAGGCGCTGCTGCGTGCCGGGGTCGCCCGGGTCGTGTACGCGGTGCCGGACCCCAACCCGACCGCGGCGGGCGGCGCCCAGCGCCTGCGGGAGGCCGGGGTCGAGGTCGTCGGCGGCGTGCTGCGCGGCGAGGCCGAGCGCGGCAACGAACTGTGGCTGACCGCCGTACGCCGCGGAAGGCCCTGCGTGACATGGAAGTTCGGCTCCACCTTGGACGGCCGGTCGGCGGCCCCGGACGGCACCTCCCGGTGGATCACCGGCCCGGAGTCCCGCCAGGACGCGCACGCCCTGCGCGCCGCGCACGACGCGGTGCTGGTCGGCTCCGGGACCCTGCGCGCCGACGACCCGCACCTGGGCCTCAGACACGGCGTGCCGGGTCGGCCGCCGCTGCGCGTCGTACTCGACAAGGACGGCTCGATCACGCCGGACGCGCGCGTGCTCGACGACTCGGCGCCCACCCTCGTGGTGACCGGCCCGCACACGCCCAAGCCCGCCCTGCACGACCGGCACGAGGTGCTGCGGGTGCCGGTCACCGACGGCGCGCTCGACGTCGTCGTCCTGCTCGACGAGCTGTGGGCGAGAGGCGTGCGTTCGGTCCTGCTGGAGGGCGGCGCCCGCCTCGCCGCGTCTTTCGTCGCCCACGGGCTGCTGGACCGCGTCGTCGCCTACGTGGCCCCGCTGCTGTTGGGCGCCGCCGCCCGCCCCGTCCTCGACGACTTCGGAGCCCCCACCCTCATGGCGGGCCTGCGCCTGAGCCTGGGCGAAGTGACCCGTCTCGGCGACGACGTACGGCTGCTGCTGCGCACGCGGGACCTGCCGGGTGCCGGGGAAGGGGGCGTGCCGTGAGCCACCGGATCGCCGTGATCTACCACAGCCGACGCGGGACCGTGCGCACCCTGGCGGCGCTGGCAGCCGAGGGAGCGCGGGAGACCGGCGCCGAGGTGCAGCTGCTGAGGGTCGAGGAGGACGGACCCGCCCGCCGGGAGTGGCCGGAACGGGTGGCCGAGCCGGAGGACGTGGTGTGGGCGGACGGGCTGGTACTGGCCGGCCCCACCTACTACGGCACGGTGTCCTCACCCTTCAAACGGTTCCTGGAGTCGACCTCGCCGCTGTGGGCCCAGGGTCTGCTCGCCGACCGGGTGGCGACCGGCATCACCGTCTCCACCCAGCGCCACGGAGGCCGGGAGGCGACTCTGACCGCGCTGCACCACACCCTGTATCACTGGGGCTGCTGGATCGCCGGCTCCGATCCGGCCGACCCGGTCACCCGAGCGGCGGGCGGTACGCCGTACGGCCTGGCAGCCGACAACAGCCAGGGCGAACCGGCCCCGTCCGAGCGCGCGGCCGCCCGTGCCCTCGGCCGTCGGCTGGCCGAGCTCACGGCCCGCGCCCGCCCCGTGTCCTCCCCGCCGTCCCCGCCCGCGCCGGCGGCCCTCCCGGAGCGCCGGACGGTGGTGCCCGCGCCGGCCGGGCTCACGGAGCCGACGGCCGTGCCGCTGCCCGTCGGGTCCGTGCATGTCCCTCACACGGGGGCCTCTGCCTCGGGCACCGCCGGGCCGGTGCCCGGGCGGGAGGTGACGAGGGTGGGCGCCGTGCGCGCGGGGCTTCCCGACACCGTCCCCCGGCCCGTCCGGCTCGCCGTCGTTTACCACGGCGAGGACGCGACCACCCGGATTCTCGCGCAGGAGGCGGCTGCGGCCGCGCGTGCCGTGGGCGCTGGGGTGCGGCTGCGGCGCGTCGCCCGGGGCAGCGGGGTGCGGGACGCGGAGTGGCTGGGGCCGTGGGCTCCGCCCGCCGCCGTCGAGGACGTCGAGTGGGCGGACGCCGTGCTGTTCGGGGCGCCCGTCCGGCTCGGCGCGCCGGCAGCGCTGCTGCTGGAGTTCGTCCAGGCGCTGGAGCCCGCGGGCGGCGGCCGGGGCCCGCTGTGGGGCAAATCGGCCGGTGGCTTCGCCACCACCCCGGCGCCGCACGCGGGCGCCGAGACGGCCCTCCTCGACCTCGGTCACGTGCTGCTGCACGCGGGCGCGGTGCTCGTGCCGCCCGGCTACACCGACCCGGCGGTGGAGGCGGCGGGCGGCAACCCGTACGGCACTTCGTACTCCCGCACCGCCGGCGACCTGCCCAGCCCGCAGGCCAGGGCCGCAGTGGCCCACCAGGGCCGGCGCACCGTCCTCGCGGGCGACCTGCTGCGCCGCGCCCCGCGCCCGCCCGGCGCTTCGCCCGCCCCACCCGGTCCTGCCGGACCGCAGACATTCATAGGGAGCACGGCATGAGCGTGCAGCAGTACGACGGGATCGGCGAGACCTACGAGGGTTTCAAGTCGCTGCCGATGGCCCGCTGGGCGGAGTGCCCGAGCTTCCTCGCGATGCTCGGCGACGTGCGCGGGAAGTCGGTGTTCGACCTGGCCTGCGGAACCGGGTTCTACAGCCGTCAGATCAAGCGCCTGGGCGCCGCCGAAGTGCTCGGCGTGGACGTTTCCACCGAGATGGTCGCCGCCGCCCGCGCGATCGAGGAGCGCGCCCCGCTCGGGGTGCGCTACACGGTCGCCGACGCCACCGACCTGCCGGTCCCCGAGCGGCCGTTCGACGTGGCGAGCGCCGTCTACCTTCTCAACTACGCGCAGGACGCCGCCGAGATGGAGGACATGTGCCGGGCGGTACGCCGCAGCCTGGCACCCGGCGCCCGCTTCTTCGTGCTGACCCAGGCGCCCGCCTACCGGTTCGACGGTCCGTCCATGGCCAAGTACGGCTTCACGTACGAGCCCGTGGCCCACGGCCCGATCGGTCCCAGGGTCCGGATCGTCGCCCAGCTCGACCCACCCGTCGAGTTCGTCACCTCGTATCCGCACCGCGAGGTGTACGAGCAGAGCCTCACCCGGGCGGGTTTCCGCGACGTGACATGGGTGCCGTTGCACGTGTCGGAGGAGGGCCTGCGCGAGCGGGGCGAGGAGTACTGGGCGGACTTCCTGGGCAACCCGCCGCTGACCATGCTCCACTGCACGGCCGTCTGACGGGCGGAACTGCGAAAGCCTCGCCCGGCCGTCGTGACCGGGCGAGGCTTTCGCGGTTCCGCCGGGACGTCCCGCTCGGCGCGGTGGGCGCGCGACGGGCAAGGAGACACGCGCACTGTCCGCCAGGAGGGTCCGGACGGCAGCTCGGGGCGGTGTACGGCCCGCCCGCACTGTTGGCGGGCCGTACGGTGCCCGGCACGGCGCACCTCTCGGCCGGGCCGCGACCCGGCCGGGGGTCTCGTCACCTGGCGGCGGCCGGGGCCCTCAGACGCCGGGCGAGCACGATGCCGACCAGAGCGAGCAGCGCCGTGAAGCCGAACAGGGAGCCGAGCGCGACCCGGGTGCCCGCGTCGTAGTGCTCAGAGAGAGCGAGGGCCGCGCCGCCGAGACCGGCGATCACACCGGTGGCGAGGGTCTGCGCGAGCTGGAGTGCTCCGCTCATCTCGCCCTGGCGCTCGGCCGGGGTCTGCTCCAGCGTGTCGGTGGTGGCGGCGTTGAACGCCACGCCCATGCCGATACCGCCGATGGCCCAGCCCACGACCGCGAACCACGCCGGGAGGGCGTCGGTCAGGATCGACAGGGTGATCAGGCCCACACCGGCCAGCAGGACGGCGAAGCCGAGGGTCACGCTGGTGGTCCGCCCGCCCGGGGTGGCGTCCCGCTTTGCCTGCCAGGCCGAACCCACCACCCAGGTGATGGCGCCCGCCGACAGCCCGAGTCCGGCCGCCCACGCGCTCTGCCCGCGCAACTCCTGCAGGCCCAGCGGCAGATAGGCCTCGCTGCCGAAGTACACCCCGCACAGCAGACCCCGGATCACCACACCGGCGCCCAGTCCGGCGCGCGCCGTCAGCGTCCCCTCGGGGGTGACCCGGCGCAGCGCCGGCACGGCGACGGCGGCACCGGCCACCGCGAGGACGACGAGCAGGATCAGGTTCTCCAGCAACAGCGCCTGGAGCAGCACGCCGGTGCCCACCGTCAGCAGCACGGAGTTGGCCAGCGGGCCCTTCCACCACGGTTCGGCCGGGGTCGCCGTCCGTTCGCCCTGCGGGCGTTCGAGGCGGCGCAGAGCGGGCAGGGCGAGCAGCGCGGCGACCGCCACGATCGGCAGCATCAGCAGGAACACCGCGCGCCAGGTGGTGCTGTCCGACAGGGTGCCCGCCAGGACCGGGCCGATCAGCGACGGGATCGTCCAGGCCGAGGAGAGCAGGGCGAACATCCTCGCCCGCAGGTGCTCGGGGTAGGCCAGGCCGATGACCGTGTAGGCCATGGCCATCACGGCGCCCACGCCCAGGCCCTGGAGGAAACGGCCCGCCAGGAACAGCGGCCAGGAGCCGGCCGCGCCGGCCAGCGCGCAGCCCGCCGCGAAAACGGTCATGCCGACTACCGACGGGGTCCACGGGCCGCGCAGGTCGGCGGTCCGCCCGGCGAGCACGGTGCCGATGATGTTCGCGAGCATCAGCGCGGACAGACCCCACCCGTAGGCACCGAGTCCGTCCAGGTCCCGGGCGATGTCGGGCAGGACGGTGGCGACCCCGAGGGACTCGAACGCGACCATGCCCACGGACAGGATCACGCCGAGACTGAGCGCCCGGTACGGGCCGGAGAAGACGCTCTCCGTCCGTTTCGGCCGCGCGCTCTCCGGCTCGTTCGCGGGCCCGTCCAGGTCCTCCGGTAACTCGTCGATGTGTTGGGACATGAGGTCACCTCGTGTGAGAGAATTACTTTCCGATGCGGAACAGAATCGTAAAGGTACTGGAGACATGGTGAACACACCACAGGGCACGGAAGGCGGCGCCTCGCTCACGGCACAGCGCCCGAGAGGCCGCCCGCGCGACGAACGCATCGACACCGCCGTACGGAGCGCCGTGCTGGAGATCCTCAACGAGGTCGGCTACGGCCGGCTCACTCTGGAGGCGGTCGCTGCCCGCGCCGGCACCAGCAAGCCGACCCTGCGCCGCCGCTGGCGCTCCCGTCAGCACCTCGTGGTCAGCGCGCTCGTGCAGACGATGGGTTCCTCACCCACCCCCGACACCGGCTGCACCCACTGCGACCTCATCGCCGGCATCCGCACCCTGAGCCACGCCTTCACCACCACCGTCGGACGCCGCGCGCTGCCCGCGCTGATCGCGGACCTCGCCGACGACCCGGAGCTGGAGTCGGAGTTCCTCAACGAGCTGTTCCACCCGCGCCGCGCCGCCACGGCCGCCGCTCTGCGCCGGGGCATCCGGCGCGGCGACATCCGCGCCGACGCCGACATCGACCTGCTGCTCGACATGCTGGCCTCCACCGCCTACTACCGGGTGCTCTTCGGCCACCTGCCGCTCACGCCGACCCTGGCGGAGGACGTCGTGGAAGTCGTCCTCAGAGGCGTGGCCACCCCGCAGTGGCACAGCAACCACGGAGCCGTGGACAGCCTCTGAACCTGACCGCGCCGCCCGGACCGCGTACGGCGTCACGCGGGGCGCGGGAGCCACCACACTTCCGGGGCCAACGGGACGAGATAAGGGGTTTCGTGTGCTCAGCCGCGACTGTGAAGTGTCCGATTTGCAAAGGGTCCTGGCCTCCGCCGCGTCCGGCGCGGGAGCCAGTCTCCTGATCGAAGGGGGCGTCGGGTCCGGGAAGTCGTACCTGGTGCGGGCGGCCGTCAGGACCGCCCGTGCCCACGGATTCGAGACGATGTCCACGCGCGCCCGGCCCTCCGGCACCGCCCTGCCCTACGACGTGCTGCGCCAGATGCACGGCGTTCCGGTGTCCGCGGGACCCGGGGCGCCGCTCGCCGGTGAACTCACCGAGGGCTGGCTCGACCAACTTGTCGGCTCACTCGCCCTGCGTAAGCCGCTGCTGCTCGCGGTGGACGATCTGCACTGGGCCGACCAGAGCTCGCTGCACAGGCTGGAGCAGCTGATGGCCCGTCTCGAGGGGCTGCCGGTGGCGCTGGTGGGCACGCTCGCCCCGGGCATGGCCCCGCCCCGGGAGGAGCCGCGGGGAGACAGGAGGGGCACCCTCGCCCGTGTCGTCTCCGACTTCCACCAGTGCACCGTACTGTCCGGCCTGGCCCCGGACGCCGTCGGCTACCTGCTGGCCTCCTTCTTCGGCCGCCCCGTCGCCGAGAGCCTGGTGCACGCCTGCCACCGGGCCACCGGCGGCAACCCGTTGCTGACGCAGGCCCTGTTACGCGAACTCAGACGCGTCGGCACGGTCGGCGAACCGACCTGTGACCAGGTCGCGGCCCTCGGCTCGGTGGAGGTCGCCGAGACCGTCGTCGCCCGCTTCGAGGAACGTTTCTCCGGAGTCGGCCGGGCCTTGGACGCCGTCGCCGTCATCGGCCGAGCCGCCACCCCGGCCCTGGTCGCCGAACTCGTCGGCATCCCCTGTGCCGAGGCCGCCGACATGCTCCACGTCCTCGTGCGCTGCGGCGTCCTGCAGGAGAGCGGCGAGGGGGTCGCCTTCGCCCAGCCGATGGTTCCGGTCTCCTTCCTCGCCGCCCTGCCGCCCAGCGAACGCGCCCGGCTGCACGCGGCGGCGGCCCGCGCCCTGCACGCCCTGGGCGCCCCCGCGCACGAGGTCGTCCACCACCTGCGCCGCGCCACCCGCATCGGCGAACGCTGGGCCTACCGGCTGCTGTTCGACTCCGCCTGCGCCGCCCTGTCCCGGCACGACCTGGAGGAGGCACGCCTCCTCCAGGAACGGTGCGCCCTGGAGGACGACCCGGACGACCGGTCCGAACTGCTGCGACGGCTCAGCCGCGTCGAACTCGCCGCCGACGCGCCCGCCGTCGCCGCCAGTCGGCTGCGTGCCCTCGGCCGGCCGCGCGGTGGCGACGACACCGACGCCGTCGTCACCCTCGTCAATCTCGCCCTGGCGACCGCCCTCGACGGCGACCTGACGGGCGCCCGGCGCACCCTGCACGCCGCGCTCGCCGACTTCGGCCACCTCGACCCCCTCGACCCCGCCCAGGAACCGACCACCGGAGCCTTTGCCGTGCTGGGTGTGCTGGGCGTGCTCACCATGGCCGACGGAGCGGGCCGCGCTCTGCTGCCCGCCCCCAGGTCCGCGCCCGCTCCCGCCTCCGCCCCCGCACGCACCCCCTGGGTGCGCTGTGCCCAGGCGACGCTGTCCGCGCTCGCCGTCCGACAGCACGGCGGACGGCGCGAGGAAGCCGTCCGGTACGCCCGTCTCGGACTCGGTGAACCCACCGGGCCGGCGGACGTGCCCACCACCCCGTTGCGGCTGCTGCTCGCCCAGGTGCTGTGTGACGCGGGGGAGTACGACGAGGCGCTGGACGTCTGCCGCGAGCTGGCCGCGACCGCCCGGCAGGAGGGCGCGCGCACCATGGCGGCCCTCGCCGAGGTCACCCTGGCAGTGTGCTGCCACCGGGCCGGACGGCTGCGCGAGGCGGCCCGCGCCGCCCGCACCGCCCTCGCGGACGGGCCCCCCGGGACCTGGCTCGGTAGCGCCTTGGCCCGCTGCTGGCTCGGTGGCGTCCTCGTGGAGACCGGCGACCTCGACGGGGCGCGCCGGATGCTCCTCGACGACCTCGCACTCGCCTCCCTGCCCGCGTCCGCCCTGCCCGACCTGCTGCTGCACCGGGGACGGCTGCACGCGGCGCTGGGCAACACCGAGGCCGCCCTCGCCGACCTGGAGGAGTGCGGGCGGCTTCTGCGCGGCGCCCACGGCCGCTACCCCTGGCGCGCGACCGCCGCTGTCCTGCATGCCCACGCGGGCGACCCCGCCGCCGCGGAGCGGCTGGCCCGCGAGGAACTGGATGCGGCCCGCGCCTGGGGCGCCCCCCGCACCGTCGCCGTCGCCCTGCACACGCTTGCCCAGGTCACTCGGGGCGGGCAGAACGTCTCCCTGCTGTACGAGGCGGCCGGCCTGCTCGAGGGCTCCGGGGCCTGGCTGGAGCACGCCCGCGTCCTGCGCTCCCTGGGCCGCGAGTTACAGCGTCGACGCAAAATACGCAGCGCCCGCGAACAACTCCGCGCGGCCCTCGCCCTCGCCGAGAAGTGCGGGGCCTGGGCGCTCGTGGACGCGTTGCGCGACGACCTCGCCTCGGCCGGCGCCCGCCCCCGGCGCGGCGCGGAAACCGGCCTGAACGCCCTCACCCCGGCGGAGTACCGCACGGCCCTGCTGGCCGCCGAGGGCCTGACGAACCGCGAGATAGCCGACCGGCTCTACGTCACCCGGCGCACCGTCGAACTCCACCTCAGCCGCGTCTACCGCAAACTCTCCGTCTCCGGCCGCAGCGACCTCCCCGCCGCCGTCACCGACAGCCTTCCCGCCCCCGGCCAGCACCTCAACGGCATGGCACCGCTGCACGGTGCCCCTCACCCGATGACACTCCGGCCGGCCTCGTGAACGGGGGAGACGGCGAAGGAAGGTGCCGCGCGGGGCCACGAGGTGGCGCGGGCGGTGTGCTCAGGGCGGTTCCAGGAAGGCCAGGACCAGGTCGAGGCTCGGGGACTGGAAGACGGAGCCTAGGGACTCCTGGCGCAGGTCGGGCCACCCGTCGAGGCCGGCGACCAGGGCGGGCAGCACCCGGCTCACGCTCGTCGGGGTGAAGGCCTCGACGAGCGTCCCGATGCCGGTGAGGAGGTCGGTCCGCAGCGCGCCGGTGTCGGGCGTGGGCTCCCGGCCCAGCGCCGGGGCGACCGCCTGCGCGACCGGGTGCTGCTTCGACGGCCGGCGACGGGAGATCGCGGGCCGGTAGACCCCCACCCGGACGCGGCCTGGCTGATGGTGGTCCCCGCGTACCCGATCTCTTCCTGTGGTCCGAGCGTGGCGCGCAGCACGGCCCGGTCGATCCGCGGGTCCTTCTTCCGGCCGGCCGCGCGGTGGAGGGGGCGGTCGGGCTGCGGGGCACAGGGGCTGCTTTCCAGTGCGGTGCGAGGGGGGCGCTCTCCCCGTCCGCCCGCTGAGGCCCGACGCACCCACACATTGCTTCAGTACGGCGTGCATCGCCATTGCGATGTCGATGCCCACACCCAGATCGGAAGGTTTCCATGTCTCTCGACTCCCCCGCCTCCTCATGCGAAGCGGACCGTGCCTCCGCCCCTCCGTCTCCCTCCCGCGGAGGGCCTTTGCTGCTCGTCACCCTGATCCTGCTCGCGCTCAACCTCCGGTCGCCCATCACCTCCGTCGCCCCGCTGCTCAACCCCCTGCAGGCCGACCTGCGTCTCGGCGAAACGGCGATGGGCGTCCTCACTTCCCTTCCGGTGCTGTGTCTTGGCCTTTTCGCGTTCGTCGCCCCGAGGCTCGGCCGCCGCTACTCCCTACGAGCCCTGCTCACGCTCGCCCTCGTCGTCCTGACCGTCGGCGCGTTTGTGCGCGGCGGCACCTCGCCCGGCGCGCTGTTCGTGGGAACCGTGCTGGTCGCGGCGCCGATCGGCATCGCCAACGTGCTGATACCGGGCCTCATCAAGCGACGGTTCCCGCAGTCCGTGCCGAGGATGTCCGCGCTCTACTCCAGTGCCCTCACCTTCGGCGCCGCGGGTGGCCCGGCGGTGGCGGTACCGCTCGCCGAGGCGACCGGTTCGTCCTGGCGGACACCGCTGCTGATCCTCGTCGTCCCGCTCTCGGTGCTGACGGCCGTGGTGGTGCTGTTCGCCCTCGGCCGGGAGCCGCGCGTCAAGGAGACCCCGGTGGTGCGGGAGACCCCGGCACCGGACTCCGGCGGGCGGCCTTCGGGGCTGTGGCGCAACTCCCTGGCCTGGCAGGTGACCGTGTTCTTCGGCGCGCAGGCGCTCCTGTCCTACACCGTCTTCGGCTGGCTGCCGACCATCTGGCAGGACCGCGGCCTGAGCGCGACATCCGCCGGGCTCGCCCTGTCCCTGTGCAACGCCGTGGGCGTACTGGGCGCCTGGGTGCTGGCCGCCGCCGGGCGGCGCCTCGCGGACCAGCGGCCGGCCGGGGTGACCGTCGCCTGTCTGACGGCGTGCGGCCTCGTCGGGGTCGTACTGGGGCCGAAGGCCCTGCTCTGGCTGTCGGTCGCCGTCCTCGGTGTCGGTCTCGGCGCCGGATTCGCCCTCGCGCTCAGCCTGTTCGCCCTGCGCTCGCCGGACGCCCCGACGACCGCCGCCCTCTCCGCCATGGGCCAGGGCATCGGCTACCTGATCGGCGTCCTGGGCCCCCTGGGCGCGGGCGCGCTGCACGACGTCGCCGGCACCTGGACCTGGCCTCTGACCGTCCTGCTGATCACCTGCGCCGTCCAGATCGCGGTCGCCCTCACCGCAGGCAGGGCCCGCACGGTCACCGCCGTGCCGCGGTGACGGACAGCGGGCCCACGACCGTCGTCCAGCGGGAACACCGGGGGGAATCGGCCGGGCTCGTATCGTGGGCGGGACCGCCGCCGGGTGGCTCCCTACGGCCATCTGCTTCTGCACGTGAGCGCACCGGCCCGCACGGTCAGGATCGAGGTCACCGACACCCGTACCGAACGCACGCCGCACGAATCGGAAGCGCTGCCCGCCCCCGGCTCACAGGACACCGGCGGCCGGGGGCTGCTTCTCGGCACGGCGCTCGCCACCCGCTGGGCGGCGCTCGCCACCCGCTGGGGCCGGCACCTTCGGCCCGGGGGCCCGGGGGCCCGGGCCCGGGCAAGACCGTCTGGGCGGAGTGGGTGTGCACAACCCAGACGTGAGCCCGTGACCGCGGTGGAAGAATGTGGCGAGATGACCTCCAGCGACTACACCCCCTTCGCCCACCTCACCGCCCCCAACGCCCCTCTCTACCGCCAGGTCATGCGGGCCTTCCTCGCTGCCAAGGAGCGGTTCGCGGTGCATCTGCGGCCGGAGGACGTGTACGCCGCTCTGGACGCGGGGAGCCGGCCCGCCGAGCTCGAAGCGGTGACGCAGGCGCTGGACAAGCTCGTGGAGTGGGGCAACCTGCGGGCCGACCCGGACCACGCGCGGGTGACGGCGGTCGAGGACTTCTACCGCAGGCGGTTCATCTACCAGCTCACCCGGGCCGGTGAGGCGGCCGAGGCGGCGCTGGGGACGTACGACGAGGTGCTGGGCCGGCGCGGGGAACTCCAGGCGGTCGCGCTGCACGACATCGTCACGCAGCTTCGGGCGCTTTTGGTGATCGCCGCGGAGGACGAGCCCGACCCGGCCAAGACGTACGTGGCCCTGTCCGTGCTGACGGCGCGGTTCACCGATCTCGCCGACAACGCCCGTGCCTTCATGGGCTCACTGCAGCGCACCATCGACCTGCACGACATCGAGGTCGAGGCGTTCCTCGCCTACAAGGACCGGCTGATCCAGTACCTGGAGCGTTTCATCCAGGACCTCATCACCCTCGGCGGGCGGATCGCCCTGCTGATCGGGGAGCTGGAGGAGCAGGAGCGGGTCGGTCCGCTGCTGCGGCTCGCCGCCGCACGCGAGGCCGCCGACGCCGCTCCCGAGGAGGCCGAGCGGGCGGAGGCGGTGGCGTACCAGAGGTGGGTCGCGCGGTGGTCCGGGCTCGCCGAGTGGTTCGTGTCGGGGGAGGGACGGGAGTCGCAGGCCAGGCTGCTGCGCGGGCGGGCGCTGGGCTCGATCCCGCAGCTCCTGGCCGTCGTACGGCAGCTCAATGAGCGGCGGGCCGGACGCTCGGACCGCTCGGCCGACTTCCGTACCCTGGCGCGCTGGTTCGCCCAGGCGCCGGACGACGCGGCGCGGCACCGGCTGTGGCGGGTCGCCTTCGGGCTGCACTCCGCCCGGCACCTCACCGTCGACGCCGAGACCCTCGCCGAGCGGACGGCCTCCCCGGAGCCGGCCTCCACCCCGTGGAGCGAGGCGCGACCGCTGCGGATCAGCCCCCAGTTGCGCCGGACGGGCAGTTACGAGCGGCGTGGCAAGCCGCGCAAGGTGGCTGACCGGAGCGAGGCCAAGCGCCGGCTCGCCGAAGTCGCCGCCCGGCAGTCGGAGGAGACCAGGCGGGCCAGGGACCGGCTCGTGACGGGCGGACCGGTGCGGCTGTCCCGGCTCGGCGAACTCGACCCGCTCGCCTTCCAGCTGTTCCTGCGGCTGCTCGGCGACGCGCTCGCCACCTGGCGGCCGGGCACGACGACCACCGCGGCCACCAGTGGGGACGGATCGATGGAGATCCGGTTGACCGCCCTCGACGACGGATCGACGGCCGAAGTGCACACCGTCGACGGGGTGTTCAGCGGTCCCGACCATCTGATCCACATCGTCGACCTCACGTCGGGACACGGCGACCGCGCCGCACCGGCACAGGCACCGGCACCGGCACCGGTGCAGGCACCGGCACAGGCATCGGCACCCGTTTCCGTCCCTGCCCCCGGTCCCGGTCCCGGTCCCGTCCCCGACCCCGTCCCCGACCCCGACCTCGTCCCCGTCCCCGTCCCGCGACGGGACACCGCTGCCCAGCTCACGGAGGACCGATGAGCGGATTCCTCGCCGAGGTCCTCGACGGCCAGCGGCAGGCCGACCTCCAGAAGGCCGCACGCGCTCTGCTGAAGGAGCCGTTGCTCACTGCCGACGGACCGTACGCCGACGAGTTCCGCCTGGTGCGTCGGCACACCGCCGAGCTGCGGGAGTGGTTCGAACGCAACGTCGGCTGGACACTGCGCACGGACGCCGACGCCGCACGGCTGCGTAAGACGCCGGGCACCCTCACCGACGCCACGCACCCAGCGCGCGAGGCCGGCCGCAGCGCCCTGCCCTTCACCCGCCGCCGCTACGTCCTTCTCTGCCTGGCCCTGGCCGCGCTGGAACGGGGCGAGTCGCAGGTGGCGCTCGGACGCCTCGCCGAGCAGGTCGTCCTGGCCGCCGCCGATCCGGAACTCGTCGCCGCCGGGATCACGTTCACTCTGGAGCGGCGCGACGAGCGCCTCGACCTCGCGGCCGTCGTCCGCCTGCTGCTGCGGCTCGGGGTGCTGCGGCGGGTGGCCGGCGACGAGGACGCCTACGTCAGCGGATCGGGCGACGTGCTGTACGACGTGCGGCGGCGCGTGCTGGCCGGGATGCCGGCGTCCCTGCGGGGCCCGTCCATGGTCGAGGCCGAGGGCTTCGAGGAGCGCCTGGTGGAGATGACCGCCTGGACCGCCCTCGACAGCGACGAGCTCAGGTTCCGGGCGGTCCGCTGGAAGCTGACCCGCATCCTCCTGGACGACCCGGTGCTGTACTACGACGACCTGGCAGACGAGGAACTGGCCTACCTCACCCGGCAGCGCGGCTTCATCACCGCCCGCATCAACGAGCTGACGGGACTCGTCCCGGAGGTCCGGGCCGAGGGCATCGCCATGGTCGACCCGCTGGACGACGTCACGGACGTGCGCATGCCGGAACAGGGCACCCACGGGCACATCACCCTGCTGCTGGCGGGGCACCTGGCACGGGCGGACGGGCCCGTCCAACCGGCGGAGCTGGCGGCCCTCGTACGGCAACTGGCCGTGGAGCACGGCGGGTTCTGGTCCAAGTCGGCGAGGGAACCGGGAGCCGAGCCCGAACTCGTCGAGCGGGCGCTGACCAAGCTGGTGGCGCTGGGACTGGCCGAGCGCACCGAACGGGGCGTCGTACCGCGGCCGGCCCTCGCTCGGTACGCGGTCGGCGAACCCGTCGTCAGCGAACCCGGACGGGCCCGACGGCCCGCCGCCACGCCCTCATCGGCCGCGCATGGTCCCGCCCCCGCCGCCCCGTCCCGTCCCGTCCCTCGGGGCTCCGCCCCGGACCCCGTTCGCGCAGTTCCCCGCGCCCCTGGGGAGGGGCGCGGCGACGGGAACGGGTAAGGGCGGCGGGGGCGAGAACCCGCCTCGCCCGCCACGCCCGCCTCGCCCGCCACGCCCGCCTCGCCCGCGCAACCCGCGCAACCCGCGCAACCCGCGCAACCCGTGCAGCCGTGCAGCCGTGCAGCCGTGCAGCCGTGCAGCCGTGCAGAACGAAAGGTGAACCACCCAGTGACCGCGCTCCCCGCTCCCGCGCCCGGCCGGTGGCGGCCCCTGCGCATCGGACTCGTCGATCTCTTCCACTACGACATCGAGGAGTTCTGGTTCCGCGACGGCCGACTGCTGCTGCGCGGCAACAACGGCACCGGCAAGTCGAAGGTGCTCGCCCTCACCCTGCCGTTCCTCCTGGACGGCGACCTGTCCGCCCGCCGCGTCGAACCCGACGGCGACCCGGGCAAGCGCATGGAGTGGAACCTGCTTCTGGGCGGCGCCCACCCGCATCCCGAACGGCTCGGCTACACCTGGATCGAGTTCGGACGGCTCGACGCCGCCACGGGTGAGGCGCACTTCCGCACGCTGCTGTGCGGACTGAAGGCGGTCGCCGGACGTGGCATCGCCCGCCACTGGTACGCGGTCACCGACCAGCGGATCGGCGCCGGTCTCGACCTGCTGGACGCGACCGGGACGGCACTGTCCCGGGACCGGCTCGCGGAGGCGATCGGCGGCCACGGCATGGTCCACGACACCGCGAAGGCCTACCGCAGGGCGGTCGACGAAGCCCTCTTCGGGCTCGGGGAGCGGCGCTACGACGCCCTCGTCGACCTCCTGATCCAGCTGCGCCAGCCCCAGCTGTCCAAGCGCCCCAGCGAGGCAGCCCTCTCCCGGGCACTGACCGAGGCGCTGCCGCCGATGGACCAGGCGGTCGTGGCCGACGCGGCGGAGGCGTTCCGGTCGCTGGACGAGGAGAAGGAGGAACTGCGGGCGGCCCGCGAGGCCGAACAGGCGTCCTCGGCGTTCCTCGACCACTACCGCCGCTACGCCCGCCTCGCCTCCAGGCGCCGCGCCCGCCTGCCCCGCCGCGAACACGCCCGGTACGAGAACCTGCAGCGGGAACTCGCCAGGGCGCAGGCGGACCGGGACCGGGCCGAGGCGGACCGCGAGGAGGCCGGGGAGAGAGGCCGCGCCCTGGACGAGCGCGCCGCGCGGCTGGCCGCACAGGAAGCCACACTGCGGTCCCGGCCAGAGATGCGCGACGCCCGTGCGCTGGACCGGGCGGCGGACGACGCCTCCCGTACGGCCGGAGAGCTGAAGCGGGCCGAGGCGGACCGGCGTACGGCGGCCGAGGCGCACACCCGGGCCCTGGGTCGGCTCGCCACCGCGGACAACCGGCTCACGGCCGCCCGGGAGACGCTGGACGGCATCCGGGACCGGATGGCCGAGAGCGCCGCGGCCGCCCGGCTCGACGTCCCCAGGACGGAGGGAGCCCCCGACGCGGTTCTGCGCCGGGAGGCGGACGACGCGACCGCGAGCAGGCGGCGCGCCGTCGAGCACATGGCGGAACTCGCCACGCGCGCCGAGCAGGCCGAGGAGCGGCACCGTGCGGCTCGGCTGCGCGTCGACGAGGCCGACGAGGAGGTCGTGCACGGGCAGGAGCGGCTGGCCGAGGCGGAGGAGGACGTCGCCCTGGCGGGGCGGGCCCTGGTCGCAGCCGTGCGGGAGCGTCTTTCCGAGTGCGTCGAGCTGCGGGTGCCCGGGCTGCCCGCGGTCCTGGACGCCGTACAGGACTGGGCGAGCTCACTGGACGGGCCGCTGCCGGCCCGTACGGCGGCGAGCGAGGCGCATCGCGCCGCCGCTTCCCGCCTGGCCGACCGGGCGGCCGGACTGGCCCAACGCGAGGCGGCGACGGCGGAGCGGCAGCGGCTGGCGGCGGAGGAACTGACCGCCCTCGAAACAGGTGGGGAGCGCGGCCCCGCGGCTCCCCCGACGCGCACACCCGGCGTGCGGGACCGGGGCCCCGGCGCTCCGCTGTGGCGGATGGTCGACTTCCGCCCGCACGTCACCGAGGCCGACCGCGCGGGACTGGAAGCCTCGCTGGAGGCATCGGGTCTCCTCGACGCCTGGGTGCGGCCGGGCGGCTCCACGGTCGCGGCGGACGGCCATGACGTGCTGCTCGACCCGGTCGGGCTGCTCGGTGGAAGCGGCCTCGACCGCGCGCTGTGCCCGGCGGTCGACCCCGCCGACGCGGGCGCCGCAGCCGTGGGGGAGGAGGCGGTCGCTCGTCTGCTCGCCTCGATCGGGCTGGCCGCCGGCGACGGCGACGGGCACGGCGAGGCCGCCTGGGAGGCAGACGGCCACGACACCTGGGTCTGCGCGGACGGCCGCTTCCGCGTCGGCGCGCTCACCGGAAGCTGGGCCAAGGACAGCGCCCAGTACGTGGGGGAAGGAGCGCGGGAACAGGCGCGTCGTATCCGGATCGGAGAACTGCGCACCGAGATCGACGGCTTGACGGCGGAACGGGAACGACTGGCCGAGGAGTCCCGCGCCGTGGCCGGGCGCCGTGCCGTGCTGGACGCCGAACTCGCCGCACTGCCGGACGACGACGATCTGCGGCACGCTCACGCCCGCGTCACCGCCGCGGCCGAGGCGGTTCGCCGCGCCCGCACCCGGAGGGACGAACGGGCCGCGGAACTCGCTCCGGCGACGGCGGGCGCCGAGCGCGCGGCGACCGAACTGGCCGACACGGCGGCAGCCCTGAACCTCCCCACCGACCACACGGCACTCGGCGCCGTGCGCCAGGCGCTCGCCGACCACACCGCCCTCCTGGCGGCCCTGTGGCCAGCACTGCGCGAACGCGCCGATGCCGAACGGGCGGTGACCGGCGAACGGGAGGAGACCCACCGGGCCGAACTCCTCGTGTCCGAACTCGCGGAGCGTGCCACGGAGGCGGCTCGGGTGGCCGCGGCGGCGGACGAACACCTCACGACGCTCCGTTCCACCGTCGGCGCGGCCGTCGCCGAGCTGCAGAGGCAACTGAAGGAGACGGCCGAGGCGGCCCGGGTCTGCGAGCAGGAGCAGGGGCAGGCCCGCGCGGAGTACGGTGACGCCGACCGGCGGGCCAGCCGCGCCGAGGGACGCATCGAGCGGCTTGCCGAGGACGTCACCGAGGCGACCGCCGCGCGTGAGGAGGCCGTCGCGGCGCTCCAGCGGTTCGCGGCGACGGGACTGCTCGCCGTCGCGCTGCCCGACCTCGATGTACCGGCCGACGGGGGAGGGACATGGGCGGCGACCCCGGCCATCGCTCTCGCGCGGGCCGTGGAGTCACGGCTCTCCTCGATCGACGACACCGACGCGGCCTGGGAGCGCGTGCAGAAGCGGCTGAGCGAGGAGTTCGGCAGGCTCCAGGACGCGCTGTCGCGGCACGGCCACACCGCCACCGCCCGCCCGAGCGAGGACGGCATGCGCGTCGACATCGTCTACCAGGGCAGGGAACGGGCCGTGCCCGAACTCGCCGAGGCACTGGCCGTGGAGGTCGCGGAACTGACCCGCATCCTGTCCGCACGCGAGCGCGAGGTCCTCCAGACCCATCTGATCACCGAGGTCGCCGGGACGCTCCAGGAACTGATCGGCGCGGCCGAACGGCACGTGGCAGCCATGAACAGGGAGCTGGAGGAGCGCCCGACCTCCACGGGCATGAAGCTGCGGCTGGTGTGGAGGGCGTCCCGCCGGGCCCCGCAGGGACTGGCCCAGGCCCGCGAACGACTGCGTCAGTCCGCCGACGCGTGGGCGCCCGAGGACCGGGCCGCGGTCGGCGCGTTCCTCCAGGAGCAGATCGCCCACCGGCAGGCCGACGACAGCACCGGCAGCTGGCTGGAGGACCTCACCGCCGCCCTCGACTACCGGTCCTGGCACGAGTTCGGCGTCGAACGCCACCAGCACGGCAAGTGGGTCCCGGCCACCGGACCCGCCTCGGGCGGGGAGCGGGTACTGGCCGCGTCCGTGCCCCTGTTCGCCGCCGCATCCTCGCACTACGCGAGCGCGGGTGGCGCGCACGCCCCGCGCCTGGTCACCCTGGACGAGGCGTTCGCCGGTGTCGACGACGACTCGCGCGCCAAGTGCCTCGGTCTGCTGCGCGCCTTCGACCTCGACGTCGTCATGACCAGCGAACGCGAATGGGCCTGCTACCCCCAGGTGCCCGGCATCGCCATCGCCCAGCTCTCCCGCGTCGACGACATCGACGCCGTACTGGTGACGCGGTGGGAATGGGACGGCAGCGAACGGCGGCGTGGCACGGAGCCCGGTGATCGGCCAGACGCGCTCGGGGCGGCTGCCGGTACCGGCGGCTCCGACGAGAGGGCCGACGGGCCGGTGAGTCCTTCCGGTGAGCCAGGGCGGGCCGCCGTGGTCGACAGCGCCGGAGGACAGGGGCCCCTGTGGACGTGAACCGTTCGGCGACCCCACCTCACCGCGACGGAGGCCGGGCGGCTGCCCCACGCGCGGTCCCACGCGCGGTCCCACGCGCGACACCGCCGGACGCCACCGCGGAGGGCACGGCGGACGCCGCCGCGGAGGGCACCGCGGATGCGGCGTCGACCGGGCCGTCACCGGCGGAAGCCCGGACCGACGTCGATACCGAGCGCCTCCAACGTCTGCTCGGCGATCCCGGCCTTGCCTGGTTCGTGGACCGCGTACGACAACGCCTGGCCCGTGGCCGGCCGCTCACCGGCTCCGTCACCATGTCCGACCCCGATGAGTCCCAACGCCGCGCCGCCGAACGCCTGCTGGGACGGGCACCACGATCCGGTGGCTCCCTCGGCATGCGCCTCGCCACCGTGGACGAGATCCTGCGTCGCTCCGGTGTCAGCCCCGACGGGCTGGCGGCGGCCGTCATCGCCCTCACCGGTCCGGTCATACTCCACGCCGACACACGGAACAGGGAGGAACGGGCCTGGGAGGAGGCCTACGCCCCCCTCGTCAACCTCGACGCGGAGCTGGCCCGCTGGGCCGAGCGGATCCGCCGCGACGGTCTCGTTCGACGCCTCGCCCGTACACCGGAGGCAGCGGCCCCCTTGGTGGAGGCTGCCGTGCGCACGTTGAATGCGCTGCCCGCGTCACCTCCGACAGCGCGGGCGACGTTCGCGGCACGGAACCTCTCGGGCGCCCATGCCCTGGACGAGGGGACGCCGCTCGCCACTCTCGTGCTGTCCGGGATCCGTTGCCTCACCGGCTTCCCCGACGGCTCCGGTGCGCAGTGGCGTCGGGAGGCGTGGGCCTCGGCGGGCTTGCTCAAGGACGACCTGTCATCGACCGTCCTCACCCTCAATCTGCGCGGTACTCCAGCCCTCGACTGGATGGCCGACGCGGGGGAGCCGGCCGTCCTGACGCTCCGCTCCCTCACCCGTCTCGCACCGGTCGCCTCCGTTGCGGCGGCGGGAACCGTGCACATCTGCGAGAACCCGGCGGTGCTGTCCGCCGCCGCCGACACTCTCGGCCCTGCGTGTCCGCCGATGGTGTGCCTTCAGGGGCAGCCGTCGGCCGCCGCGCTCACCTTGCTGCGCGACCTGTCCACGCGGGGAGCCCGCCTCCTCTACCACGGCGATTTCGACTGGGGCGGTGTGCGCATCGCCGCGGCACTGGCGCGAAGCATCCCTTGGCGGCCGTGGCGCTACACGGCGGCCGATTACCGGGCGGCGGTGACCGCAGTGACCGAAGCCCCGGACCTGACGGGTCCGTCCGCCGCAACTCCCTGGGACCCCGCCCTCGCGGTCGCCCTCGCCGAACGCGGTGTCCGGGTCGAGGAGGAAGCGGTGCTGGACGACTTGCTCACGGACCTCGGACGCCCCGCTGAAGCGCATGTTGAGAGCGCGACCGGCGCAGATGCGGGCTAGTGGCAGCAGAAGCAGAGCATCGCCTATGTGGTGTGGCAATGGGGTTCCCGCACCTGGGTGCTCACCTTCACGCAGGTGGGGGCCGAAGGGGAGACGAAGGGTGCCGACCGCCTCGTGCCGCTGGCGCAGCGGATCAGCCCGCGGTTGCCTCGGTAGGAGCCGGCCCGCTGACCCGCGTGGTGGACCCGGACGGGGTTGAGGATGCGCGCCTGCACGGAAGCGGTGCACTGACGGGTCACCTTGCCAGGCGCGCCCTCATCGCCCGGCCATCGGGGGAAGCCCGATGGCCGGGCGCGTGCGTGCCGGGCATGCCGCCGCGCCTGCCCGGGCCGGTCGGGCGGGCGGCAGGGCGGCAGGGCGACAGTGCGGTCGGCAGGTCGGCAGGTCGGCAGGTCGGCAGGTCGGCAGGTCGGCAGGTCGGCAGGTCGGCCGGGCGGGTGGGTCAGCGCAGTCCGGCGAAGAGATCGTTCTCGGGCGTGGCCGCGCCGGTGGCGTCCTGGACACGTACGAAGGTCTCCATGCCCATCAGCTCGCCGAACCTCTCCTTGCCCATCCTGAGGAAGAAGATGTTCTCGCCCTGACTGGCGTGCGCGGCCAGCGCATCGAACTTCTGGCCGCTGAACGCGGTGGTGTCCACCCACGTGGTGATCTCATCGTCGGGGAGGCCGATCTCGGCCATCGCGGCGGCCTCGGCAGGATCCGGCTCCGGCATGTCCGGATGGAACTCGCGCATGATTTCCCCGAACCGCTGCATCCCCGAGCGGGGCATCGTGGTCCAGTACACCTTCGGTGTCAGCGCGGTCATCTCCAGCGCCGCCATCGTGATGCGATGGGCCTGGATGTGGTCGGGGTGGCCGTAGAAGCCGTTCTCGTCGTAGGTGACGACCACATCAGGTCGGTAGTGCCGCATGAGGTCCGCGAGTCGGGCCGCGCCTTCCTCCACGGGGGTCCGCCAGAAGGATCCGGGGGCATCGTTGCTCGGCCAGCCCATCATTCCGGAGTCGGCGTAATCCAGCATCTCCAGATCGCTGACCTTCAGGACGTCACAGCTCGCCTCAAGTTCTCGACGGCGCATCGAGGCGACCGCCGCCGGATCGTGTCCGGGATCGCCGGGCTTGACACCTCCCGGTCCGTCACCGCAACCGCCGTCGGTACATGTCACGAGAACCGTGCGGATGCCTTCCGCCGCGTACCGCGCGAGGACCCCTCCGGTTCCGGTGGCCTCGTCGTCGGGGTAGGCGTGTACTGCCATGAGCGTCAAGGGCCGGTCAGTCATGAAAACAGTCCTCCTGCAGAAATACGTCGTGGTACGGGTGCGCGGCGGGCGTACCGCGATCCTGGGACCCATCCTGGTGGGCGGACGGCCTCGTGGTCTCCGAGTTCCCCGCCCGTGCGGCGCCGTCCTCCGTCGATGCAACCGTGTCGACCGGACCGACTGTTCCCGGCGCGGCCGTTCGGCCTTCCAGGCGTCCGCGTTGCAACGCGGACGAGGTACCGGCGCGACCTGCGGGTCAGCGCCACGTCTACTCCGGTTTCCCTCCTGCACCAGTCATGAGATTCCGGCAGAAAGTGCTGCCGGCGTGAGGCATCGCCGACGGGCCGGTGTCCTACGGAGCAGCGGGGCTCTGCGGCTCAGGGTGCTTCGGGTGCTACGGGTGTGCCGTGCAGGGGTGAGGATTCGGCGGTGTGGGGTCGTGTCGCGGCGGGCTCGCTCGGCAGTGAGGGGGAGGCGGTCGGGGCTTGGGGGGTGGGTGAGCCGGTGGGTCGGGTCGAGGGGACGGCGGACGCGGGTTGTTCCGTGGGGCCGGGTGTGTCGGGGGTGCGGGACGCCGACGGGGTGGGAGTGGGGGAGGGGCTGGTCGCGGGGGGCGGGGCCAGGGGGACCGAGGGAGGCGCGGAGGTGTCGTTCGAGGCGAGATACAGGGGGAGGGCGATGAGGGCCGCGGCCGCGCAGGTGGCGGCGGTGCCGGCCGCGGCGCGGAGGAGACGGCGGCGGGCTGCGGCACGGCGGATCGTCTCGTAGCGGCCGGGCGGTGGGCGGAGGTGGTCGGACGGGGGCCGCAGGAGGACGGTGAGGGGGTCGTCGGTGTCGTGGGGGCCGCGCGGTTCGAAGTCCGGGCCCTCGTCAGGGCGTGTGATCAAGGCTTCTCCTCAGATGGGCGCGGAGCAGTTCGCGGGCCGCGTGGAGGTCGGCCTTGACGGTTCCTTCCTTGCGTCCGGTCAGCACGGACACCTCCCGGATCGGCATGTCAGCGTAGTAGTGCAGCAGGATCGGGACGCGCAGCCGTTCCGGAAGCGACCGCACGAGCAGACGGACCGAGGGATCGGACTGGTCGGCGAGGTCGGGCGACGGGCGCACCGCGGCCTCGGCGGTGGCACGGTGCATGGCTCTGCGTTCGCGTTCGAGCTTGCGCCAGTGGTCCCGGACGAGGTTCGCCGCCGTGACGTAGAGGAAACCGTGCGGCTCCGCCACGGACGTCCAGCGCGCCCAGAGCCGGGTGAAGGCCTCCGACGCGATCTCGTGAGCCGTCTCGTCGTCGTCGACCAGCCGACGGCACCAGCCGGCGAGGCGCGGATAGAGGGCGGCGAACAACTCGGACGCGGCCTTCTCGCGGGACCGTTTCAACGCTCTCCATGGTCGTGGTGGTGCGACAACCGGCGGGGCCGGGAGGGTGGTCGGGGGCAGGACCCGGGCGGTGGGCGGCTCGGGAGGTGTGGGGCCGCGGGCGGGGTCGGGTGAGTAGGCCGGGCGGTGCAAGGGCCGTCGGCTCACGGGGGTGTGGAGGTCAGTGTGGCGAAGACGATCACGTTGTCGCGGTACTCGTCGCCGGTGCGGGGACCGCCGCAGGTGATCAGACGCAGCGCGGGGCGGTCCACGTTGCCGTAGACCTCGTCGGCCGGGAAGTCGGCCTTGGCGACCGTCCGTACGCTGTCGACCGTGAACTCCGGTGTGGTGCCGTCCTCCAGGCGCACCTCGATCCGCTCACCCCGCCCCAGCCGCGCGAGACGGCGGAAGACCCCGTCCCCGTGGCGGCCGACCGTGACATGGCCCAGGATCACCGACGGGCCGGTCCGTCCCGGCGTCGGCGAGTGCTCGTACCAGCCCGCCCTGTCGTGCGCCGTGACCGGTGGCACCTCCACGGTGCCGTCCTGGGCCAACCCGAGCCGGATGACCGGGGTGTCGACGTCGATGGCCGGTATCAGCAACCTGACCGGGACCGTACGGCCGAGGGGGCGCGGGGCCCCGCCGGCGGACGGCGTGGACGGGGCCGGCGAGGTGCCGGTGCGGGGCGGCGCGGAGGGTGTGGTCGTGGCGTGACCGGTACGCGGGCTGTCGCAGCTCACCAGCAGTGAGGCGGTCGCCGCGGTGACGAAGGCGCGCCTGGAGAACAAGGTCACGCCCCGTTCGCCCGCCTGCGGCGTACCAGGACGACGGCCGCGCCGCCGCCGAGGAGCATCGCGGCGGCGCCCGTGCCGGCCAGCACGGCGCCGGTGCCGGAGTCCTCCGACTCCGTCGTCGCACCGGTGTCCGGCGCTCCGCTGGGGACGACGGAGACCTGGCTCGGAACCGGGCTCGCGTCACCGCCGCCGGGGGCCTGGGTGGGTGCGGCCTCGGTCGGGGCTTTGGTGGCCTCGGGGGTGGACGGGACCGGGCTCGGCTCGCTGGATGCCTCCTGGGGCACGGGGGTCGGGCTCGTACCGTCGGCGGACGCGGGCAGCGCGGTCGCCAGCACGGCGGTGAAGGCGAGTGCCGTGGCACGGAGGACGGTTCGGCGCATGAGTGGCTCTCTCTCGTCGGGTCGTCGGGTCGTCGGGTCGTTGGGTCCATCCGGTGCGTCGGGTCCGGGGAACCCGACGGCTCGGTGGCGGCCGCCCGGTCGGTTTCCCGGCGCGGACGGCGTCACCGTTCGAGCGGAGAGACGAGAGGGCCGTCGGTCGCGTTGTAAAGAGATGGCAAAGTCGCGGAGTTGGAGGGGCGTGCCGAGGGGAGGGGCGTGCCGATTGGAGGGCGCGCCGAGGGGGCATGCCGAGTCGGAGGGAGGGCGCCGAGTCGGAGTGAGCTCGCCGATCGGCCCTGGTACGGGGCGCCGGCCCGCGTGCGTCGTGACCGTGCGGGACGCCGATACCGTGCGCCGGGTGCTCCTCACACGAGGACAGCGACCTCGGTGCTGCTCGGCGGCTGGCCGGCGCTGTCGTCGGCTGCCGACGGTGAGCGTCCGGTACGCCCGCCCAGGACCTGGCTGACGGCCTCGGTCGCCGCCGCGGTGGTTCTCACGGTGATGCCTCTGGCCCGCCGCAACCACGCGTGCGGCGACCGCGAACTACAGGTGTTGCGTGCCGCCCGCACCGGTGCCTCGGTCGCCGAGATCGTCGCCGAGATCGTCACCGAGGTCCACCTGGCGCAGGACACCGTCCGCAACCACCTCTCCGCCGCGATGTCCAAGCCGGGCGCCCCCACCCGCCACGCGGCGGCCCCTCACACCTGGCAGCAGGGCTGGATCCGACCGCAGCCCCGAGCCGGAACCCCGGGGGCGAGGGTCCGACGGGCAGCCCGGTCAGTACACGTCCCGCACATACCGCTTCTCCGTCGCCAGTTGCTTCACATACGCGGCGGCCTCGCCCTCGGTCAGCCCGCCGTGTGTGACCGCGATGCCGCGCAGGGCCTGGTCGACGTCCTTCGCCATACGGGAGGCGTCGCCGCAGACGTAGAAGCGGGCGCCGTCCTGGAGCCAGTGCCACAGTTCGGGGCCGTGCTCACGCATCCGGTCCTGGACGTAGACCTTGGCCCGCTGGTCACGGGAGAAGGCGGTGTCCAACCTGCTGAGCACGCCTGCCTCCTGAAGCAGCGTCAGCTCCTGCTCGTAGTAGAAGTCCGTCGCCCGGTGCTGCTCCCCGAAGAACAGCCAGTTGGGCGCCCGGTGGCCGAGGGCCTGCCGTTCCTGGAGGAAGCCGATGAACGGGGCGACACCGGTGCCGGGGCCGACCATGATCATGGGGGTCACCGGGTCGGTCGGCGGTCGGAAGTGCGGTGAGCCCTGCACGAAGACCGGCACCTCCAGGTCCGCTTCGCCGTCCGCGAGGAACGGCGAGCAGACCCCGCCGCGCGGACGCCCCCGCAGGTTCTCGTACCGCACGACCGACACCGTCAACGAGACGTGGTGCGGATCGACGAGAGGGCTGGACGAGATGGAGTACAGCCGGGGCTGCAGCCGCTTGAAGGCACCGGCCCACTCGGGCGCGGAGGCCCGTACGGCGAACTCGGCCACCACGTCGACGGCCTGCCGCCCCCAGGACCACTGGGCCAGCCCGTCCTTGTTGTCCGGGCGCATCAGCTTCTTCAACTCACGGTTGTCCTTCGTCCTCTCGGAAACGAAGCGGAGCAGATCCGGAGTGATCCGGGTGACGTCGAGGTGCCGGTGCAGCGCCTCGGCGAACGGCACCTCGCCGACACCGCCCACCTCCACGGGGGTCGAGCCGTCCAGACCGGTCACCGCCAGCCACTCCGCGACGAGATCGGGGGAGTTGACCGGACGCACACCGAGCGCGTCGCCCGCCTCGTACGACAGTCCCGTCCCGTTCGTGTCGAAGGTGAACCGCCGCACCTCCTTGTCCGCACCGGGCAGGCTGAGCAGCCGGTTGCCGACCAGCCGGGCGGCGGTGGGCTCGGGTTTGGCGGAACGGGTGAGGCGGGCGGAGGCGTGCGAGCCGGGAACGACCCGCGACCCCGTCCCTGGATCCACGCCCACCCACACGCCTGGGCCCGGGCCCGCGCCCGTATCCGTGTCCGTGTTTGCGGCAGCAACCGTGTCCGGGCCGGTGTCGAGCGCGGTGATGACCTGGCCGAGCCACGCGTCCGCCGACGGCTCGTAATCAGGTTCGCAGTCCGTACGCGGGGCCAGGCGCACCGCGCCCAGTTCGTCGAGCCGGGCGTCCAGTCGGCGGCCGTGTCCGCAGAAGTCGTCGTAGGAGGAGTCCCCGAAGGCCAGCACGGAGTAGCGCACGCCGTCCAGGCGCGGGGCCTCCTGGCGTGAGAGCGCGTCCCAAAACCTGGAGCCGTTGTCGGGTGCGTCGCCGTCCCCGAAGGTGCTGGTGATCAGCAACAGGTCTGCCTCGCGCGGAAGTTGGTCGGGTACGACCTCGTCCATGCCGACGAGCGTCGCCCGGTGCCCGGCGGCCCCAAGGTGCTCGGCCGTCGCCGTCGCGAACTCCTCGGCGGTCCCGGTCTGCGAGGCCCACAGCACGACAACCTCACGCCCGGCGGGCTCGGCGACGGAGGGCTCCGCGCTCGGGGCCACCGACCGGGAGTACATCCCGGCGAGCACTCCGTTCACCCACACCGCGTGCTCGGGGCTGAACGGCGCGTCCACAGGCAGCACCGGTACCCCTTGCACTCCGGAACCGAGCCCGGCGAGAAACCCGGTGAGGTAGTGGCGCTCCTGGGCGGAGAGAACGGGCGGGGGAGCGGGCGCCAGCCCGAGGGCAGTCATGGCGGACCCGGGCGACGACATGGCGGGTGCGGCTGACGGCGTCACCGTTCCCAGTGATGACATGGCTGGTGCGGCTGACGTCGTCACCGCCCCTGAGGACGACATGGTGGCTCCGGGCGACGCCGTCACGGTCCCGGACGGAGCCGTCGAAGCTCCGGACGTCATCGTCGAAGCTCCGGGTGACGGCACGGCAGCCCCAGGAGACGACATCGCGTCGGACCCGGGTGACGGCATCGTGGGCGTCGGCGCGGTCGGTTCACCTCCGGCCGCAGCGGTTTCGGTTCCGTCCCGCACCACTTCAGCCTGTCCGGCGCTTGAGGACGAGGCCGCAGGCCGATGACGGGGGTCTGGGGGCGCAGCCCCCAGGGACGGGACGGGTGGGGGCGGCGGGGGCGACGAAACCCTGGTGAGCCCCACCGCACACACCTTCAACTCCGGTTGGAACGACAGCGGATCCACCGCGTCGCTCGTCACCGCGTTGATGCTCAGATACTCCCCGAACAGGTCGTTCCAGTGGAACGGCGCGAACACACACCCGGGCATCACCCGGTCCGACACCACCACCGGCAGCACGGCCCGCCCCCGCCGGGAGGCGACCTCCACGAAGTCCCCGTCCCGCACGTCCAGTTCACGCGCGTCCTGCGGATGCACCTCCACCAACGGCCCGGGGTTCAGCTTGTTGAGCTTGGCGACCTTGCCCGTCTTCGTCAGCGTGTGCCACTGATGCTGCAGGCGCCCGGTGTTGAGCACGAACGGATAGTCGTCGTCCGGCATCTCGGCGGCCGGCATGTGTGGCCGGGCGTGGAACACCGCCCGCCCGCTCGCGGTCGGGAAGAGCAGCCCACGCCCCCCACCACCGCTCCCATCACCGCCCTCGCCACCGACGCCGTCACCATGCTCACCGCCCCCGACGACGTACCGGATCGGATTCCGCGCCGGCCCGTCCTCCGCGGCCACCGGCCACTGCACGGACCCCGACCGCAGCCGCTCGTACGTCACGCCCCGCAGATCCCACCCGGTCTTCGGGTTCCACGCCCGCTTGATCTCCTCGAAGACCTCCTCCGCACTGTCGTACGAGAAACCCTTCTCGAACCCCATCTCCCGGGCGACGGCCGCGATGATCCGCCAGTCGGCCATGGCCTCGCCCGGCGGGTCGGCGGCGGGAGCGGCGAGCGTGAGGTTGCGCTCGCTGTTGATGAGCACGCCCTCGGACTCGGTCCACAGGGCGCCGGGGAGGACGACATCGGCGTACGCGTTGGTCTCGGTGTCGGCGAAGACGTCCTGTGTGACGACGAACTCGGCGGCTTCAAGGCCCTCGATGACGCTCTTCCGGTTGGCCACGGAGGCAACCGGGTTGGTGCAGATGATCCAGCAGGCCTTGATCTCACCGTCGGCCATCTTCTGGAACATCTCGACGGTCCCCTTGCCGACCCCGTCCTTGCGGAGGCTGTCCGGGGCCAGCCCCCACAGCTCCTCGACGAACGCCCGTTCCTCGTCCACGAGCACGGACCGCTGGCCGGGCAGCCCCGGCCCCATGTAGCCCATCTCGCGCCCGCCCATGGCGTTGGGCTGCCCGGTGAGCGAGAACGGTCCGCTGCCCGGACGGCAGATCGCGCCGGTCGCCAGGTGCAGATTGACCAGCGCGTTGGTGTTCCAGGTGCCGTGCGTGGACTGGTTGAGCCCCATCGTCCAACAGCTCGTCCATTCCTCCGCCTCGCCGATCAGCCGGGCGGCCTCCCGGATGTCGTCCGCGGGGATCCCGGTGATCCGGGCGACGGTCTCCGGCGGGTACTCGGCGAGGAAGTCGGGCATCGCCTCCCAGCCCTCGGTGTGGGCGGCGATGAAGTCGGGATCGGTGTGCCCGTTCGTGTGCAGCAGACGCAGCAGTCCGTTCAGCAGCGCGAGATCCGTGCCCGGACGTATCTGCAGGAACAGATCGGCCTTCTCGGCCGTAGCCGTCCGTCGCGGATCCACGACGATCAGCTTCGCGCCCGCCTTGACCCTGCTCATCACCCGCAGGAAGAGGATCGGGTGGCAGTCCGCCATGTTCGAACCGATGACGAGGAAGACGTCCGCCTTGTCGAGGTCCTCGTACGACCCGGGCGGCCCGTCGGCGCCCAGCGAGAGCTTGTAGCCGGTGCCGGCGCTGGCCATGCACAGCCGGGAATTCGACTCGATCTGGTTGGTCCGGATGAAGCCCTTGGCCAGCTTGTTCGCCAGGTACTGCGCTTCGAGGCTCATCTGGCCGGAGACGTAGAAGGCGAAAGCGTCCGGTCCGTGCTCGTCGATGATCGCGCGCAGACGGCGCGCGGTCTCGGCGATCGCGTCGCCGACGGGCGCGGGCACCGGCTCGTCACCCCGGTCGTCCCGCACGAGGGCCGTGGTGAGGCGGCCGGGGGCGGCCAGCATGTCGGCCGTGGTCGCGCCCTTGGTGCACAGGCGGCCGGAGTTCGCCGGGTGGGACTTGTCGCCGGTCGCCCTCAGGACCGTACGACGGCCGTCGGGGCCCATCCCGACGTCCAGGAGCATGCCGCAGCCGACGCCGCAGTACGAGCACACCGTCCGCACCTGGGTGGTGCTGGTGCTCCGCGGGTCCTGTGCGGCCACGGGCGGCCCCTCTCTGTAGGCGTCCGGCTGGTCGTCGGGCGGCACTCCGCTCGCTGACTGGTACGGCGGCCGGTCGGCTTCCGCTCAGCGTCCGAGTCACTCCCCCGACAGACCCGATCGTATGAATGACCCATTACATCAAAGTCACATGACGTGATCACGGGGCGTTACGCCTGCCACACACGGCCGCGCAAGGGGTTGTGAGGGCGGAATTCGGCCGTTGTGGCGGGCGGGGGTGTCGCGGTCCGTGTCGCTGTTGGGCCGAACGGGTGACCATGCGTAAGAATTGGCCGATGCAGTCATTCAGTGCGAGCCAGGGGGAGGGCCGGTGAACAGGGTGAACAGCCACGATGTCACCGACGAACAGTGGGAGGGGCTCGCCCAGGTCGTGCCGCTGCGGGGCCGGGACGCGTGGCCGTCCGCGGTCGGCCACCGGACCATACCGGAAGCGGAGACCGAGGCTCGACGCCGCTTTGTTGTCCTCCGCGTCAACGTCTTCGCGGACGCCCGTGAAGTGGCGGAAACGCTGATGGCGGGCATTCCCGTGCTGCTGGATCTGTCGGGCGCGGAGGCCGACACCGCCAAGCGTGTCCTCGATTTCAGCACGGGGGTGGTTTTCGGCCTCGCCAGCGGAATGCACCGGGTCGACCGGAACGTGTTCCTTCTCACGCCACCGGGCACCGAGGTGCGGGGGCTGATGGAGGGCGCGGGGATCCCCGGGGTGTGACACGCGGAGGTGAGCAGCTCCGGCCCGTCCGAGACGGCCCTGATCCGTCCGGCCGCTCTGGAGCGCCCCCTCGACCGGAAGCTTCCCATCGGCCGGAGTGCCGTCCAACGCCTGGGTGCTCCTGGCGGCCGGACTTCCCCAGCCGGTCGCACCCTTCCACTTCGGCTGGGTGCTCCCCCGTGGGTGAACGCTTCCCCATCAGCCCTCCGCACCCCGCCCACCCGGCGCGCCCGTCGTTTCCGACCGGACTGAAGCTCCCCACGCGCCCGTCGTTTCCAACGGAGCGGGGTGTTCCTGATCAAACTGGCGTTACCCGTGTGCCCGACGTTTCCGACCGGACGGGCGTTCCTGACCGGACTGGCGCTCCCCACACGCCCAACGCTCCCGACGGTGCCACCACTCCTGGCTGGACCGGCGTTCCTGTCCGGTCGGCGCACTTCGGGCTGGACCAGCGTTCTTGTCCGGTCGGCACTTCGGGCCGGGCCGGGTCCGCGAGAGGGTCGGTGCTCTCGGCCGGACCGGTGCTCCCGGCCGTGCCGGCGCCCTCGGCAGGACCGGCGCACACCGCCCGGCGCCCCTGGCCGTAGGGGCGCTCTGGGGTGGTTCGGGCGCTCCCTCGATCGTAGGAAGATCCATTCGGCGTAACGGTTTGCCTGGCGAACGGGCCCCTAGTGTCCGCATATGACCGTGTCATCCCTGTCGTCGGTGCTGCCGGGCGTGGGCGCCGCAGCGCGTCCGGAGCGGCCCAGCGTCACAGAACTCCGGCTCTCCGCCTTCGCCGGACATCGTGGCGCCCACTTCTCGTTCGGACCGCTGACCCTGCTCGCCGGGCGCAGCGGCAGCGGCAAGACCACCGCTCTGCGCGCGTACGAGGCGCTGGCACGACTCGGCGCGGGCGCCCGCATCGACGAGGCCTTCCCGGACGCGGCGAGCTGTGTGCCCGAGTGGGCCCGCCCCGATGCCCAGCGGCGGCGCGGCTTCCGCATCGGCTGTACGGCCGACGGCCCCGAGGGGCCCGTACGGCTCGACGTCGCCGTACAGGCCGAGCCCGAACTCCGCATCGTGGGCGAACGGTTGACGTCCGGCGGGCTGACGCTGCTACAGACGGCGCTGGTCGACCCCAGCCGCCCGGTCGTCCAGGCCGCCTGGCACACCGCCGGCACGTCCCCGGTCACCCGGGGCCCGCTGCCCGACGACCGGCTCGGCACCGCACTGCTCCCGCTCCGCGTCGCCGGCAAGACCGACGGCCAGCGTCAGGTCCTCGCCGCGGCCGAGCAGATGGTGGTCGCCCTCCGCTCGGTGTACGCCTGTGACCCCCGCCCCGGCCGTATGCGCGCCGCCGTGCCGCTCGGCTCCGGACGACTGCTCCCGGGCTGCGACAACCTCGCCGACGTGCTCTCGCGTACGCGGACGGAGTGCGGTCGGCGGCACGCGCTGCTCGTCGCCGCCCTCCGCGACGGCTGCACGGGGCCGGTCCTCGACCTGCTGGCCGAACCCCTGCGCGACGGCGCGGTACGGGCGGTGCTGGACCGGGGCGACGGAGTGCGGACGCCCCTGGGTCTCCTAGGGGACGGCGAGTTGCGGTATCTCGCGCTGGCCCTGGTGCTGTTCACCGGCCCCGGGGTGCTGGAGGTCGACCCGGTCGGGGAGGTGCCGGCCGCGCTCCAGACGCTCACGGTCCTCGCCGACGGCTTCGACCGCGCCCTCGACCCGAGGCAGGGCCTGGAACTGCTGCGGCTCGCGGCCCGGATGTGCGACCGGGGACACATCCGGCTGGTCGGCGCGGTGAGCGACGTGTCCCGGGCCGTCGGAGTGGCCGGGGTGACGGTGGTAGACCTGAACCGTGAAAGATCCTGAATCCGAGTCCGCCGGGACGCCCTCCGCCGGGACGCCCTCCGCCGGGACGCCCTCCGCCGGGACGCCCTCCGTCGGGGCGCCGTCCGGCGGGGCGCCGTCCGGCGAACGGGCGGCGGAGCTGGACGTGCCGACCCTGCAGCGTCGGCTCGCCGACTTCGCCGCCGCCCGCGACTGGCAGCCGTACCACACGCCCAAGAACCTGGTCTCCGCCCTGAGCGTCGAGGCGTCCGAACTCGTCGAGATCTTCCAGTGGTTGACGCCGGACGAGTCCGCGCGCGTGATGGCCGACCCGGAGACCGCCCACCGCGTGACGGACGAAGTCGCCGACGTATTGGCCTACTTGCTCCAACTGTGCGAAGTGCTGGACATCGATCCGCTGGCCGCACTGGACGCGAAGATCGACCGCAACGAGCAGAGGTTCCCGGCGCCGGAGAAACCCTGAGCGGCGAGCCCATCACCCTGCCATCACCCCGCCCCCCACCTCGATCGTCACTCTACGGAGTCAAAAAGTTATCCACAGTCGATTTGTTATCCACAGATTTCGGGCTTCCTCTGGCTTTCTGTATCACCGACCTTCACTGTGGGTAATGAATAGACAAGAGTTCGGGCGGACGTGTGAGAGCGCGTCGGGACAGTCGGGGGCAGCGCATGGACGCGGTGCGGCTCATCTTGGCGAGCAGGCGTGCTCTGGCGGGCAGCGTCGAGGGTTCTCAGATCATGGCCGAGGCGTGGCAGTCCTATGCCCTCGCCCAGGCCATCGGCAGCCGTCTCGCGGTCTCGGGCCCTCCCGAGCTGCGCGGCGAGGCCCTGGGGCTGACCGAGCTGGCGGGCAGCGGCTGCGGCATACTCGGGGCCCCGCCGCTCCGCGTGGGCGATTTACGCGCCGCCCAGCTCACCGAGTTGGGCGACGCCCATGAGTCGCTGCTGCGGCTCGGGGGCCTGCTGGGCGAGGTCGGTATCGCGCTCGTGGGACTGGCCAGCGGCGCCGACGACGAGGCGACGTACTGGCAGTGCATGGAGGCGATCGACGCGGCGGACGAGGCGCGGGACCGGGTGCTGGAGATGCTTCGGCGACTGGCGGTGAGAGACCAGGTCCTGTCGGACAGAGACGCGGCGGCGGGGTGAGTCGTTGCGCTGCGGATGGTTCGTGGTTGCTCGCGCGGTTCCGGCGCCCCTCGGAAGCAGGGGGCACCCCGGGCTTCTCAGGGGCGCGGGGAACTGCGCGACAAGCCCCCACCCGCCCGCAGCCGAACAACTCGCCCCAGAGGCCGGAGGCCGGAGGCCAGAGGGGCGAACGGACGCAAGCCCTGGACATGGCGAACGCCCGGCCGGAAAAAGGGTGGCCGGGCGTCGGGTTGCGTGGCTCGGGGAAGGTCAGGCCGTGTCGCTCTCCTCCGCGGCAGCGGCACGCGGCGCCGAGAGGTCCGCGTCGAGCTGGGACAGGTCCGCGTTCAGGGCAGCCATCAGCTCCTCCATCTGCTGGAGCAGACCCTTCGGCTGCGCAGGCACGGTCGCCTGCTCCGGCACGGCTTCCTGGGACATGTGACGGCCTCCTCGGCCCTCGCCCCCCGAGGGGGCACGTAGGTGAGCGCCCCGGCAGCGGCCGCCGGCGACGGGTGCCGGGCGGTCCGGCTCCTCCCGAGGAACGATCTCCGTTCCCGCCGGTCACTGGCCCGAGCCCGTCCCATGCTCCGGATCAACGGAATTTCACCCGACCGTGGCCCCGCGGCGCCGGTGGGACCGATGCCGTTGACCGACGGACGAGCATGCAGGATGGAGACATGGATCTTCGCATCTTCACCGAGCCCCAGCAGGGGGCGACCTATGACACCCTTCTCACCGTCGCCAAGGCCACCGAGGACCTCGGCTTCGATGCCTTCTTCCGATCCGATCACTACCTCAGCATGGGCTCGGTCGACGGCCTCCCCGGTCCCACCGACGCCTGGATCACCCTGGCCGGACTCGCCCGCGAGACCAAGCGCATCCGCCTCGGCACCCTGATGACCGCCGGTACCTTCCGTCTGCCCGGTGTGCTCGCCATCCAGGTTGCCCAGGTCGACCAGATGTCCGGTGGCCGCGTCGAACTCGGCCTGGGCGCAGGCTGGTTCGAGCAGGAGCACAAGGCGTACGGCATCCCGTTCCCCAAGGAGAAGGTCGCCCGCCTGGAGGAGCAACTGGCCATCGTCACCGGCCTGTGGGCCACCGAGGTCGGCAAGACCTTCTCCTACGAGGGCACCTACTACCAGTTGACCGACTCACCCGCCCTGCCCAAGCCCGCCCAGGCCAAGGTGCCCGTGCTCATCGGCGGTCACGGCGCGACCCGCACCCCGCGTCTCGCCGGTCGGTACGCCGACGAGTTCAACATGCCGTTCGGCACGATCGAGGACACCGAGCGACAGTTCGGCCGTGTGCGTGAGGCCGCCGAGAAGGCCGGCCGCAAGGGCGACGACCTCGTGTACTCGAACGCCCTGGTCGTCTGTGTCGGTAAGGACGACGCCGAGGTCGCCCGCCGAGCCGCCGCGATCGGTCGCGAGGTAGAAGAGTTGAAGGCCAATGGCCTCGCCGGCTCCCCGGCCGAGGTCGTCGACAAGATCGGCCGCTACCGGGCCGTCGGCTCCCGGCGTCTCTACCTCCAGATGCTGGACCTCGACGACCTGGACCACCTGGAGCTGATCTCCAGCCAGGTGCAGTCCCAGTTGTCGTAGCGAAGTCGCCCGACCGCGAGCCGAACCCCCACCCCCGGCATCCCCCGCGGCACCGCGCCCCACAAGGGCCGCGGTGCATGCCGAGGCGCCCCACCGGTGCGGCCGACGGGGGCGGGGCGGCCGGAGGGCCGGGGCGCCGAGGTGGTCGACGGGCGCGGGCTGCCGGCCCTGCTCCGAACGGGATCCCAAAATCCACACCGGTCGGCGACGCCGAGTACCTGGCGCACGGCTGAAGCAGCTCCGCGAGGTACCGACGCCTCGCTGACCGTCGCGGCCGGTGACGTCATCGGTGCCGGCCCCTTCCTCCCCGGTGCCCCTTCCTCCCCAGCCCCTTTCTCTCCGGCCTCTTCCAAGACGAGCCGACCGTCGAGTCCATGGAGAAGCTGCGCCTGGGCGTCACGAGCGCGGGCGACCACGAGTGCGGCGGCCTACCGGAAAATGCCTGAGGCAGCCCTGAGCCTTCGCTGTACGTTGGGCACCCATCACAGACACCCACCACGAGGCAACCCCACCGTGTTCCTGACGATCAGTACCACCGGTACCCCAGAGCGCCCCGCGACCGATCTCGGTTTCCTGCTGCACAAGCATCCCGACAAAACGCAGGCGTTCACCACCTCCTACGGCAAGGCCCACGTCCTCTACCCCGAGGCGGACGCCGAGCGGTGCACTGCCGCGCTGTTGCTGGAGGTGGACGCGGTGGCGCTGGTCCGGCGCGGCAAGGGCAAGGGCCGGGGCGGCGCACCCGACGCGGCGCTCGCCCAGTACGTCAACGACCGCCCGTACGCGGCCTCCTCCCTCCTCGCCGTGGCGCTGAACGACGTCTTCTCCAGCGCCGTGCGCGGCCAGTGCAAGGCCCGCCCCGAACTCCCGGAGCAGGCCCGCCCGCTCCGTGTCGAGATACCCGCGCTGCCCGCGCGCGGCGGCCCGGACCTCGTCGTCAAGCTCTTCGAGCCGCTCGGCTGGACGGTCACGGCCGAGGCGGTGGCGCTGGACGCCCAGTTCCCGGAGTGGGGCGCCTCCCGTTACGTACGGCTCGTCCTGGAGTCGGAGTCGCTGACGCTCGCCGAGGCGCTGCGCCACCTGTACGTCCTGCTGCCGGTCCTCGACGACGCCAAGCACTACTGGGTGTCGTCCGACGAGGTCGACAAACTGCTACGGGCCGGCGAGGGCTGGCTCCCGGACCACCCGGAACACAAACTGATCACCAGCCGGTACCTCTCCCGCCGCTGGTCGCTGACCCGGCAGGCCATGGAGCGCCTGGAACTCGTACGGCTGGCAGAGGCCGACGACAGCGAGGTCGAGGAGATCGACAACGCGGTCGAGGAGCCCGCGGACGACGAGGCAGAGGAGAAGCCGACGCCGCTCGTCGTGCAGCGCAGGGACGCGATCATCACCGCGCTCAAGGAGTCGGGTGCCGCCCGTGTCCTCGACCTCGGCTGCGGCCAGGGCCAGTTGGTGCAGGCGCTGCTCAAGGACGTCCGCTTCACCGAGATCGTCGGCACGGACGTGTCGATGCGCGCGCTCACCATCGCCGCCCGCCGCCTCAAGCTCGACCGCATGGGCGAGCGCCAGGCCTCCCGCGTCCAGCTCTTCCAGAGCTCCCTCGCCTACACCGACAAGCGCCTCAAGGGCTACGACGCAGCCGTGCTCTCCGAGGTCATCGAGCACCTCGACCTGCCCCGGCTGCCCGCCCTGGAGTACGCCGTCTTCGGGTCGGCCCGCCCCCGGACCGTCCTCGTGACCACCCCGAACGTCGAGTACAACGTCCGCTGGGAGACCCTCCCGGCCGGGCACGCCCGGCACGGCGACCACCGCTTCGAGTGGACCCGCGAGGAGTTCCGCACCTGGGCCACCACCGTGGCCGACCGGCACGGCTACGACATCGTGTTCGTCCCCATCGGGCCCGACGACCCCGAGGTGGGGCCGCCCACCCAGATGGGTGTGTTCACCCTCAGGACCATGAACGAGAAGGAGGCGAAGGCGGCATGAGCGAGACCACCGAAAGCACCGAGCGCACCGTGAAGGGGCGCACCCTGCCCGTCACCGACCTCTCCCTCGTGGTGCTGGTCGGCGCCTCCGGCTCGGGCAAGTCCACCTTCGCCCGCCGCCACTTCAAGCCCACCGAGATCATCTCCTCCGACTTCTGCCGGGGTCTGGTCTCCGACGACGAGAACGACCAGAGCGCGACGAAGGACGCCTTCGACGTGCTGCACTACATCGCGGGCAAGCGCCTCGCGGCCGGCCGCCGTACGGTCGTCGACGCGACCAGCGTGCAGCAGGAGTCCCGCAAGCAGCTGATCGAGCTGGCGCGCAAGCACGACGTGCTGCCGATCGCCATCGTGCTCGACGTGCCGGAGGAGGTGTGCGCCGAGCGCAACGCGGCCCGCACCGACCGCGCCGACATGCCGCGCCGCGTCATCCAGCGCCACACCCGCGAACTGCGCCGCTCCCTCAGGCACCTGGAGCGCGAGGGCTTCCGCAAGGTGCACGTCCTGCGCGGCGTCGAGGACGTCGAGAACGCCACCATCGTCACCGAGAAGCGCTTCAACGACCTCACCCACCTCACCGGCCCGTTCGACATAATCGGAGACATCCACGGCTGCGCGAGCGAACTTGAGGCCCTGCTCGGCAAGTTGGGCTACGTCGACGGCGTCCACCCGGAGGGCCGTACGGCCGTCTTCGTCGGCGACCTCGTCGACCGGGGCCCGGACAGTCCGGGCGTGCTGCGCCGTGTGATGTCGATGGTCGGCTCGGGCAACGCGCTCTGTGTGCCCGGCAACCACGAGAACAAGTACGGCCGTCACCTCAAGGGCCGCAACGTCCAGCACACGCACGGACTCGCCGAGACCATCGAGCAGATGGAGGGCGAGAGCGAGGAGTTCAAGAAGCAGGTACGGGAGTTCATCGACGGGCTCGTCAGCCACTACGTCCTCGACGGCGGACGACTGGTCGTCTGCCACGCCGGTCTGCCGGAGAAGTACCACGGCCGCACCTCAGGCCGGGTGCGCAGCCACGCCCTGTACGGCGACACCACCGGCGAGACCGACGAGTTCGGGCTGCCCGTGCGCTACCCATGGGCCGAGGACTACCGGGGCCGCGCGGCCGTCGTCTACGGTCACACCCCGGTACCGCAGGCCACCTGGCTGAACAACACCATCTGCCTCGACACCGGCGCGGTCTTCGGCGGCAAGCTCACCGCCCTGCGCTGGCCGGAGCGCGAACTGGTCGACGTACCCGCCGAGAAGGTCTGGTACGAGCCGGTGAAGCCGCTGGCCTCCGAGGCGCCCGGCGGGCACGAGGGCCGGCCGCTGGACCTGGCGGACGTGCACGGCCGTCGGGTCGTCGAGACCCGGCACGCGGGCCGGGTGTCGGTCCGCGAGGAGAACGCGGCCGCCGCCCTGGAGGTGATGAGCCGTTTCGCGGTCGACCCGCGTCTGCTGCCGTACCTGCCGCCGACCATGGCACCCACCGCCACCTCACACCTCGAGGGTTACCTGGAGCACCCGGCGGAGGCGTTCGCGCAGTACAAGGAGGACGGCGTCGCGCGGGTCGTGTGCGAGGAGAAGCACATGGGTTCGCGGGCGGTCGCCCTGATCTGCCGTGACGCGGACGCCGCCCGCGAACGCTTCGGCGCGGACGGCCCGACCGGGGCCCTCTACACCCGTACCGGCCGCCCGTTCTTCGACGACCAGGCACGCACCGAACTCGTCCTCGCCCGGGTCCGCGAGGCGATGACGGCGGCCGGGCTCTGGACGGAACTCGACACCGACTGGGTGCTGCTGGACGCCGAGTTGCTGCCGTGGTCGCTGAAGGCGTCCGGGCTGCTGCGCACCCAGTACGCGGCCGTCGGTGCCGCCTCCGGCGCGGTGTTCCCGGGCGCGCTGGCCGCCCTGTCGAGCGCGGCGGCCCGCGGAGTCGACGTCGGCGAACTGCTGGGCAAGCAGCGCGAGCGGGCCGCCGACGCCGCAGCGTTCACCGAGGCGTACCGGCGCTACTGCTGGCCGACCGAGGGCCTGGACGGCGTCCGGATCGCCCCGTTCCAGATCCTCGCCGTGCAGGGCCGCAGCCTGGCCGCCCTGCCGCACGACCAGCAACTGGCCCTCATCGACCGGCTCGTCGAGTTCGACGTCAGCGGACTGCTGCAGACCACCCGACGGCTCTTCGTCGACACCGGCGACGAGGGCTCGGTGCGGGCCGGCATCGACTGGTGGCTGGAGATGACCGGTCGCGGTGGCGAGGGCATGGTCGTCAAGCCGGTCGAGGCGGTCGTACGCGACGGGAAGGGGCGGCTGGTGCAGCCAGGCATCAAGTGCCGGGGCAGGGAGTACCTGCGGATCATCTACGGCCCGGAGTACACCCGCCCGGAGAACCTGGCCAGGCTGCGCGGCCGGTTCCTCAACCACAAGCGGTCCCTCGCCCTGCGCGAGTACGCCCTGGGTCTGGAGGCCCTCGACCGGCTCGCCGAGGGGGAGCCGCTGTGGCGGGTGCACGAGGCGGTGTTCGGGGTGCTGGCCCTGGAGTCGGAGCCGGTCGACCCCCGGCTGTGACCGGCCGGGCCCGCGCGCCAGGCGGCCAAAACCCGCGCGCGGGACCAGCCGGACCCGCGCGCGGGACCAGTCGGCCGGCGTGTGGGGCAGGTCGGGGCGGGTGGGGCCCACGTCCTGAGGCGACATTGCGGCTGATAATGTCGCAGGCAGGCGTGGCCGTGCACTGCGTTCGAATGGTCTCCGTGGTTCCCGTGGATCCGGCAGTGCTCGAGGGACGGTGATCGCAGCCGGTCGGCAGGCGATCGCTGTCACCCGAGTCGGTCCCATCGATTCCATCGGTCCCATTCGAAGCTATGTGGGGTTCCCCATGCGTCGCACCACCACGCGGTCCATATCGCGTTCCGTAACGCGGTCCGGGCGAGAGCGGTCGGCACTCGACGCCGCGTACGACGAGTGCCGTCGCCTGGTCCGTACGACCCGGCCCACCGAGCACGCCCTGATGGCGCTCATGCCCCCGTCCGCGCAGCCCGTGTGCTGGGCGCTGTACGCGGCCTTCGGTCACGCCGACGATCTGCTCGACCGCTCCGAGGAAGCCCCCGAGGAGCGGGGGCGTCAGCTCCGGGAGTGGCGGGTCGCGTTGGAGGCGGACCTGGCGAGCGGGACCAGCGACGACCCGATCCGCCTCGCGCTGACCGACGCCGTGTGGCACTGGGGACTGGACCTGGGAGATCTGCTGGGCGCGCTGGACGCGGTCCAGCGGGACGACGACCGCGAGGGCGTCGCGACCTGGGAGGAGTGGCGGGAGCGGGCCCACGCCCAGAACGTGAGCTGGCCCGAGCAGCTCATGCGGATGCTGGTACGGATGGGACTGCCCGTCCCCGTACGGCTGCGGGATCTGCCCGGCTTCACCCGCTTCGTGGAGGGGCTGTTCCTCACCGACATGCTGCGTGACCTCCCCGAGGACCTCGACAGCGGTCATGTGTGGTTCCCCGGCGAGGTGCTCGACCGTTTCCGGGTCACGCCGGCCGATCTGCTCTCCCGGCAGTGGACCCCCGCCGTGCGGGAGTTGATCGGCCATCTCGTGGACGAGGCCCGCGGCTGGCTGGAGACCTCGCGCCGGGCCCTGAGCGACACGCTGCCGCTGGGCCCCTCGATCGTGCTGGACACCACCGTCGAACTCTTCGGCGCCGAGCTGGACGCGATCCTGCGGGCCGGACCGGCCGTACTGCGCCGCCGGATCCGGGTCCCCGCGCACACCCGGTTGCGGATCCTCGGCCCGGCCCGGGCGAGGGCCGCCGTGGTGTGGCGACTGACCCTGCCCCCCGACCGGCTCACGGCCGGAGCCCCGGCGAGGACGGCCACCACGGACCGTACGGGCCTGCCTTCCCCCTCCGGCGGGACGGGCCCGGGCGAGCTCACCGGCCCCGAGCGGCACACCCCGAAGATCGCCGAGCCGCCCCTGCCGCCGCGCCCCCACCGCGACGGCGCGCGCCCGCCCGTCATAGCGGCGGCCCAACTGCCGCAGCACGTCGCGATCGTCATGGACGGCAACGGCCGCTGGGCCACGGGCCTGGGACTGCCCCGCGACGAAGGCCATCGCGCCGGAGCGGTCGCCCTGCGCGACGTCGTCCAGGGCGCCCTGGAGATAGGTCTGCCGCACCTCACGGTCTACGCCTTCTCCACCGAGAACTGGAAGCGCTCGCCCGACGAGGTCTCCAAGCTCTTCGCGATCATGCGCTCCGAACTCCTCGACGGCGAACTCCTCGACCACGACGTGCGCCTGCGCTGGGTGGGGTCCCCCGACGGCCTCCCGGACGACGTCGTGGAGGTCCTGCGCAGCCAGCAGCACGCCACCCGCGACCGTGCGGGCCTCACCCTCAACGTCTGCGTGAACTACGGCGGCCGCGCCGAACTCGCCCAGGCCGGCGCGGCGTTGGCCCGCGCCGCCCTCGCCGGCGAAGTCGACCCCGCGCGCGTCTCGGAACAACTCTTCGCCGCCCACCTGCCCCACCACGCGCTGCCCGACGTCGACCTCCTCTGGCGCACCAGCGGCGAGATACGCACCTCCAACTTCCTCCCCTGGCACGCCCACTACGCCGAACTCCACTTCACCGACCAGCCCTGGCCCGACGTGGACCGCCGCGACCTGTGGGAGGCCATCACCGCCTACACCCACCGCAAACGCCGCAAGGGCGCCGCGTCGGTGTCGGCGCCGGTGGACGGGGCCGAGTAACAGAGCCAGGGGGGCGCGGGTTCGTGGATGGGTGCGGGTGGGTGCGGGTGGGTGGGGGTTGCTCGCGCAGTTCCCCGCGCCCCTTGAAGGGGCGGCGGGGGCGCCCTCTCACGTCAGCCCACCAACCGCAACCGAACCGAAGCCACCCCCACCCGCACCGTCTGCCCCCACGTGAGCTCCAGCGCATCCCCCTCCATCCCGTCCCCGAACACGATCAACCGGTCCGACTCGACCGTCAGCCGCAGCCGAGCCGCCGCTGCCAACTCCCCGGCCACCAAAGACGTCCCGGTCGCCGGAGACGGCCACGCCTCGCGCACGAACCACAGCAGCCGGGCCTCGTCGCGCCCCGGAAGGCTCAGCGCACTGGCCCGTTCCTGCCAGACGGACCGGATCCACCCGCTCGCCCCGGTCCCCGTCCCGACGAGCACCCCGGACGAGGCCTGGGGCTCGACGGCACCCCTGTCGCCGTCGAGCCCCAGACGGTACCGAGCGGTTTGGTGCCCCGCCGCGCCGAGGTAGATCTCGTTGAGCGCCACCAGCCGCTGTGTGTCGTCGGCGACGGCCTCGACCATGGTCAACTCATCGGCCGAGCAACCCGGTTGAAGTGACGAGGCCAGCAACTTTCCGACCTGTTCGGGGCGATGGCGCACCAGCACCCCCGGATTGCGCCTGGGGTCGGGGTTGATCCCCACCACCGGCTGCCCCGCGAGGTACTTCGCCACATTGGCCACCAGCCCGTCCTGCCCGACCACGACCACCACGTCCTCGGGGGCGAACAGGAACCGGTCCAAGTCCCCCCGCTCGACCCGCGCCTGACGCCATGTCAGCGGAACCGAGGAGGCGGCCTCGGCCAGCGCCCCGCGTTCCCGCCGGTGCCGCTCGGCCACGTCCTCGATGTCCCGCCCCCGGGAGCGCAGGAAGAAGGAGGCCTGCCCGTGCGTACCGTGCCGGGCCACCAACTCCTCGTACTCGGTGGTGCGATGGACCAGCACCACCCGCGGCGCGAGGCTCACGCCTGGCCCCCGCGCGAACCACCTGAACCACCTGAACCGCCCGCCCCGCCCAGCTTCGCGAGCAGCCCGGTCAGCACATCCGGCGACACCGTCACACTCTCGATCCGCGGCAGGTTCTCCGCCAGCCGCGTCCCGGTCAGCGCGTGCAGCGTCGCCGCGTCCACCTCGGCGTGCACCCGCAGCCACGCCGCCTGTGCCTCGGCCCTCGCCTCACCGACGGCCCTTGCGGCAAGGGCCTCCGCCTCGGCCAGTTTGACCTGTCGCGTCGCCTCCGCGTCGGCGAGCCTGACGTTGCGCGCCGCCTCCGCCTCCGCGAGTTTCACGGTCCGCTCGGCCTCCGCCTCGGTCAGCCGCACGGTCCGGGCCGCCTCCGCGCCCGCCTTCACCGCGTCCGCCGCGGCCCTCTCCTCCGCCTCCCGTCGTGCGTTCGTGCCCCGCTGCTCGACCAACTGCTCCTCGCGGCGGGCGAGTTCGATCTGGCTGGCCAACTCGTTCTCGGCGATGGCCCGCTCCCGCTCGACGGCCACGGCACGGCGCTCGTACGTCGCCCGGTCCGCCTCCTGCTGGATCTGCTCCCGGGCCGGTGTGCGCAGGGCCCGCTCCACCTCGGGTTCGGGTCGCAGCGCCACCACGCGTACGGCCACGATCTCGATCCCGGTGGCCGGCAGCCGGGGCTCCGCCGCCAGCCCGCCGGCCACCCGCTCCCGGACCGCCGCGACCCCGTCGACCAGGGCCGACGCCAGCGTCGTACGGGCCAGGACGTCCAGAGCGTGCTGCTGGGCCGTCTCCGTCAGCAGCGTAGACAACTGCTCCAGGGGAGCGCCGCGCCACACCCCGGTGTCCGGGTCGACGGAGAAGTCGAGCCGGGCGGCGGCGATCGCCGGGTCGCTCACCCGGTACGTCACCGTCGCCTGTACCGCCACGTCCTGGAAGTCGGACGTACGGGCGTGGAAGGTCATCGCCAGCTCCCGGTCGTCCACCGGGATCTCGGAGAGCGCGGCACTCAGCGACCGGTACCAGAAGCTCAGCCCAGGGCCGTCGTGCACGAGTCGCCCGGAGCGGTGGTGACGGATGTGCGCGGTGGGCGCGCCGCGCAGATGCCGCCAGCCGAGCCGTCTGGTGATGTCGGCCATGGATGATCCCCCTCGTCGTCGTACGGATGCGCGCGAACCGGTCCGGTCCACTGCCGTGCCGGAGAACGGTTCGCGTCACTTAGACGATAATGGGGGATCCGCTTATCGTCAAGGGGACGAGATGAAGGGTTCCGATTCCGTCGACCGGCGGGTGAACACGCGCCCGAATGGTCAGGATGAGGACATGGGATTCCATGTCGACTCCGAGGCCGGGCGCCTGCGCCGCGTCATCCTGCACCGGCCGGATCTTGAGCTCAAAAGGCTCACCCCCAGCAACAAGACCACGCTGCTCTTCGACGACGTGCTGTGGGTGCGCCGGGCGCGCGCCGAGCACGACGGGTTCGCCGACGTGCTGCGCGACCGCGGGGTCGCCGTCCACCTCTTCGGCGACCTCCTCACCGACGTCATGCGGATTCCGCGAGCCCGGGAGCTCGTCCTCGACCGGGTCTTCGACGAGAAGGAGTACGGCCCGCTCGCCACCGACCACCTCCGCGCCGCCTTCGAGTCACTGCCCCTGCCGGAACTGGTCGAGGCGCTGATCGGCGGCATGACCAAGCGTGAGTTCCTCGACGCGCACATGGAGCCGGCCTCCGTCCGCTTCCATGTGATGGAGCTGGACGACTTCCTCCTCGACCCCCTGCCCAACCACCTCTTCACCCGCGACACCTCCGCCTGGATCTACGACGGGGTCTCCATCAACGCCATGCGCTGGCCGGCCCGCCAGCGCGAGACCGTGCACTTCGAGGCCATCTACCGGCACCATCCCCTCTTCCGCGACGAGACCTTCCACATCTGGTCCGAGGGGCAGGCCGACTACCCGTCCACGATCGAGGGCGGTGACGTGCTCGTCATCGGCAACGGTGCCGTCCTCATCGGCATGAGCGAGCGCACCACCCCCCAGGCCGTCGAGATGCTCGCCCACAAACTCTTCGCCGCCGGCTCCGCGCAGACCATCGTGGCCCTCGACATGCCAAAACGACGGGCCTTCATGCACCTCGACACGGTCATGACCATGGTCGACGGCGACACTTTCACCCAGTACGCCGGACTCGGCATGCTCCGCTCGTACACCATCGAACCGGGTGTCGGCGAGAAGGAGCTCAAGGTCACCGATCACCCGCCAGAGCACATGCACCGCGCGATCGCCGCCGCGCTCGGCCTCAACGAGATCCGGGTGCTGACCGCGACGCAGGACGTCCACGCCGCCGAACGCGAGCAGTGGGACGACGGCTGCAACGTCCTCGCCGTCGAGCCCGGCGTGGTCGTCGCCTACGAACGCAACGCCACCACCAATACGCATCTGCGCAAGCGGGGCATCGAGGTGATCGAGATCCCGGGCAGTGAGCTGGGGCGGGGTAGGGGCGGCCCGCGCTGTATGAGCTGCCCGGTGGAGAGAGCGGCGGTGTAGGCGGTCGGCCGCCGCAGTGCGCGACCGTCGAGAAGAGGGGGCCGTATATAAATGTGGAACATCGTATAGACTTCCAGTCCTCTTGCGCTGTCCGCTGTCCGCTGTCCCTTACCGTCCTCGAAACTGGAGCGCCCCATGGCGACTGTCCCCCACGCCCTCGCCGGGCGCCACTTCCTCAAGGAGCTGGACTTCACCGCGGAGGAGTTCCGCGGGCTGGTCGAGCTGGCCGTTGAGCTGAAGGCGGCCAAGAAGGCCGGGACGGAGACCCGGCACCTGCGGGGCAGGAACATCGCGCTCATCTTCGAGAAGACCTCGACGCGCACCCGCTGCGCGTTCGAGGTCGCCGCGGCCGACCAGGGCGCCAGTACGACGTACCTCGACCCCTCCGGGTCGCAGATGGGTCACAAGGAGTCCGTACGGGACACCGCGCGGGTCCTCGGTCGGATGTTCGACGCGATCGAGTACCGCGGGGACAGTCAGGCGAACGTCGAGGAGCTGGCCGCGTACGCCGGAGTGCCCGTCTACAACGGCCTCACCGACGACTGGCACCCCACCCAGATGCTCGCCGACGTGATGACCATGATCGAGCACTGCGACAAGCCGCTCGACGAGATGGCCTTCGCGTACCTCGGCGACGCCCGCTTCAACATGGGCAACTCCTACCTGGTCACCGGCGCGCTGCTCGGCATGGACGTCCGTATCGTCGCTCCCCGGGCCTACTGGCCGGCCGAGGAGGTCGTCACGCACGCGCGCAAGCTCGCCGAGCTCAGCGGGGCGAGGATCGCGCTCACCGAGCACATCCACGACGGGGTCGCGGGGGCCGACTTCATCGCCACAGATGTCTGGGTCTCGATGGGGGAGCCGAAGGAGGTCTGGGACGAGCGCATCGGGGCGTTGTCGCCATACGCCGTGACCATGGACGTGCTCCGTGCCACCGGGAACGCGGACGTGAAGTTCCTGCACTGTCTGCCGGCCTTCCATGACCTCGGCACGAAGGTCGGGCGTGAGATCCACGAGGCGCACGGGCTGGATTCACTGGAGGTGACGGACGAGGTGTTCGAGTCGTCGCACTCCGTCGTCTTCGACGAGGCGGAGAACCGGCTGCACACGATCAAGGCGGTTCTGGTGGCGACGCTGGCCTGACGCCGGGCCGCCTCACGCGTGGCGGCGCTGCGGGGGCACCGTCGGCAGCCGGAACCAGACCGCCTTGCCCGAGTCGGTGGGGCGGTGGCCGCAGGCGGAGCTGAGGGCCCGGATGAGGAGGAGGCCCCGGCCGTGCTCCTGCCAGGGGTCGGGCTCGATCGGGCCGGGGGTGGTGAGGTCGCCCGGGGGCGCCGGATCGGGGTCGTGCACCTCCACCTTGCAGCCGGACGGCAGCAACTCGACCACCAGCTCGATGAGGCCCTCCCCGGTCGCGTGCTCGATCGCGTTGGCGACCAGCTCCGCCGTGAGCAGCTCCGCCGTGTCGCAGTCCGTCCCGTGCTTCAGCTCGGCCAACGCCGTACGGACCAACGCGCGGGCCACGGGCACGGCCGCGGCGGTGTGCGGCAGCGCGATGCGCCAGGAGGCGGGGGCGGAGGGTTCTTGCAAGGCGGTGGATCCGTTCATGGAGCAGGTCATGGTCGTCCTGCTTTCAGCGTTACGAATGGTACGGCCCGGGCCGGCTGGGCCGCTCGGCGGGCGTCGTACGGGACCGTCGGCCCCGTTGCCGGGCGGTCTACCCATACCGACGCCGCGCCGCGCACGGCCGAGCCCGTCGTTACCGGTCTGTCGAACGTCCGTGACCCGGTCACGGACGCCATCATCCGCGTATAGCGCACTCGTGACGACAGTCAGATATCGGTGATAACTTCGTGGGGCAGGGAAGTAGCCGCAGCGTCGAGGTAGCCCCCGAGGAGGCCGCCCGTCATGAGTCCCTTCACCGGCTCCGCCGCCCGCACCTCCGACTGGCGGCATCTGAGGTGCGCGATCACCGACGGCATCGCCACCGTCACCCTCGCCCGCCCCGAGAAACTCAACGCCCTCACCTTCGGCGCCTACGCCGACCTGCGCGACCTCCTCGCCCAGCTGTCACGGGAGAGGTCCGTACGCGCCCTGGTGCTCGCCGGTGAGGGCCGGGGCTTCTGCTCCGGCGGGGACGTCGACGAGATCATCGGCGCCACCCTCGCCATGGACACCGCCGAGCTCCTCGACTTCAACCGGATGACCGGGCAGGTCGTACGGGCCGTACGCGAATGCCCCTTCCCGGTGATCGCCGCCGTCCACGGGGTAGCGGCGGGCGCCGGCGCGGTCCTCGCCCTGGCCGCCGACTTCCGCGTCGCCGACCCCACCGCCCGCTTCTCCTTCCTCTTCACACGCGTGGGCCTGTCCGGCGGCGACATGGGCGCCGCCTACCTCCTGCCCCGCGTCGTCGGCCTCGGCCACGCCACCCGCCTCCTCATGCTCGGCGACCCCGTCCGCGCCCCCGAGGCCGAACGCATCGGCCTCCTCACCCACCTCACGGACGAGGGCGACGCCGACACCGCCGCCCAGGCCCTCGCCCGCCGCCTGGCAGAGGGCCCGGCCCTCGCGTACGCCCAGACGAAGGCCCTGCTGACAGCCGAACTCGACATGTCCCTGTCGGCCGCCGTGGAACTCGACGCGGCGACCCAGGCCCTCCTGATGACCGGCGAGGACTACCAGGAATTCCACGCGGCGTTCACAGAGAAACGCCCCCCGAAGTGGCAGGGCCGCTGATGCCGACCCAGCCGGTCATACCGTCCTCGGGGGCAGCCATTCCAGATGCGCGGGGCGGAGTCGACACGCGGCTCCGCCTCGGGGCGCGACCAGCCCCCACTCACCCGCGGTCTCCAGGGCACCCCACCCACCCCACCCACCCCACCCGAATCGCGATCATCGGCGGCGGCCCCGCCGGTCTCTACGCCGCCGCCCTCCTCAAACGCCTCGACCCCACCCGCGACATAACCCTCTGGGAGCGCAACCCCCCGGACGACACCTTCGGCTTCGGCGTGGTCCTCTCCGACGAAACCCTCGGCGGCATAGAACACGCCGACCCCCAGGTCTACGAGGCCCTGCAAGCACACTTCACCCGCTGGGACGACATCGACATCGTCCACCGCGGCACCCGCCACACCTCCCAAGGGCACGGCTTCGCCGCCCTCGGCCGCCGCACCCTCCTGAAGATCCTCCACGCCCGCTGCCGCGCCCTCGGCGTGGACCTCCGCTTCGGCACGGAGGCCCCGTACCCCTCCTGGCTCTGCGAGACCTACGACCTGGTCATCGCGGCGGACGGCGTGCACAGCGCGACCCGCGAGGCGTACGCGCAGGTGTTCCGGCCGGCCGTCGAGACGCACCGCTGCCGTTACATCTGGCTCGCCGCCGACTTCGCCTTCGAGGCGTTCCGTTTCGAGATCGCCGAGACCGAGCACGGCGTGACGCAGCTGCACGGCTACCCTTACGCGCCCGACGCGTCCACCGTCATCGTGGAGATGCGCGAGGAGGTGTGGCGGGCCGCCGGGCTGGACCGGGCGGACGAACGGGAGTCGGTCGAACGGTGCGCGAAACTCTTCACGGACGCGCTCGGCGGACGGCCCCTGCGCTCCAACAACTCCACCTGGACGACCTTCCGCACGGTCGTCAACGAGCGCTGGTCGCACGGCAACCTGGTCCTGCTCGGCGACGCCGCGCACACCGCGCACTTCTCCATCGGTTCCGGTACGAAGCTGGCCGTCGAGGACGCGCTGGCGCTGGTCGCGTGTCTGCGGGAACAGCCCGATCAGGAGCGGGCGTTGCGGGCGTACGAGGAGGAACGGCGCCCGGTGGTCGCCTCCACCCAGCGCGCGGCACGGGCCAGTCTGGAGTGGTTCGAGAACATCGGGCTCCATCTCGGCCGGCCCTCCCGGCAGTTCGCCTTCAACCTCCTCACCCGCAGCCGCCGTGTCACCCACGACAACCTCCGCCTGCGCGACGCGCACTTCACCGGCGCGGTGGAGCGGGAGTTCGGCTGCCCGCCCGGCACGCCCCCGATGTTCACCCCCTTCCGACTGCGCGGTCTGACCCTGCGCAACCGGGTCGTCGTGTCACCGATGGACATGTACTCGGCCACCGACGGCATCCCCGGTGACTTCCACCTCGTCCACCTGGGCGCCCGTGCCCTCGGCGGCGCCGGGCTCGTGATGACCGAGATGGTGTGCGTGAGTCCCGAGGGACGCATCACCCCCGGCTGTGCCGGACTCTGGAACTCCCGGCAGGCCGAGGCCTGGCGCCGCACGGTGACGTTCGTGCACGAGCAGGCGCCGGGCACGGCCATCGGCGTCCAGCTCGGCCATTCCGGCCGCAAGGGTTCGACCAAGCCGATGTGGGAGGGCATCGACGACCCCCTCGACACGGGCAACTGGCCCCTGGCGGCGGCGTCCCCCCTCCCGTACAAGCCGGGAAGCCAGCTCCCGCGTGAGCTGTCCCGAGCGCAACTCACCGACATCCGCGAGCAGTTCACCGCAGCCGCCGTCCGCGCCGCTCGCAGCGGCTTCGACCTCCTCGAACTCCACTGCGCGCACGGCTACCTGCTCTCCGGCTTCCTCTCACCGCTGACGAACCGCCGCACCGACCGGTACGGCGGTTCCCTCGACCACCGGCTCCGCTTCCCGCTCGAAGTCTTCGACGCGGTGCGGGCGGTGTGGCCCGAGGAACGCCCCATGACGGTCCGGATCTCCGCCACGGACTGGGCGGACGGCGGCACGACGGTGGAGGACGCCGTGGAGATCGCCCGCGCCTTCGCGGCCCACGGCGCGGACGCGATCGACGTCTCGACCGGCCAGGTCGTCGCCGACGAGCGCCCCGAGTACGGCCGCTCCTACCAGACGCCGTTCGCGGACCGCGTCCGGCACGAGACGGGGGTACCGGTGATCGCCGTAGGCGCGATCTCCTCCTGGGACGACGTCAACTCCCTCCTCCTGGCGGGCCGCACGGACCTCTGCGCCCTGGGCCGACCCCACCTGTACGACCCCCACTGGACCCTCCACGCCGCCGCCGAGCAGGGGTACGAGGGGCCCGGGGTGACCTGGCCGGCCCCCTACCGAGCGGGCAGCCGCCGCCCCAACACGGGCCGCACGGACGCCCCGAAGCCCCGCCTGACGCTGTCGCCGTAGACCTGCTCATCGCGCGGCTTTGCCGCCCTGGCGGGGCGCGGCTCAGCCACGGGGGCCGCGCATCCGCGGGCCGGTGGTGACGGTGTGCGTGCGCGGTTCAGGTGTCCACCCCGGCGAAGGCCGCCCCCGCGTCCCGCAGCCGCGTGTGCAGGGACCGGAACACGGCTGCCGAGCGCACACCCGGCCAGTCCGCCGGCAACAGCGCGGCGGGCAGGCCCGGATCGGCGTACGGCAGATGGCGCCAGGAGTCCAGGGTCAGCAGGTAGTCCCGGTACGCCTCCTCCGCCGGGGTGTCGGCGCGGTGCTCCCAGCCGTGCAGCACGGGCGCGTGCCGGTCGAGGAACGCCTCGTGCTGCTTGGCGATCCCGGCCAGGTCCCACCACCGTGCCACCGCCTCGGCGGTCGCCGCGAACCCCAGGTGCTCGCCCCGGAACAGGTCCACATACGGGTCGAGCCGCAGCCGGGTCAGGGTGTGCCGGGTCTCCTCGTGCAGCCGGGCCGGTGCGATCCACACGCCCGGCGCGGCCGTCCCGAAGCCCAGCCCCGCCAGCCGTGACCGCAGCACGTGCCGCTTCTGCCGCTCCGACTCCGGCACCGAGAAGACGGCCAGCACCCAGCCCTCGTCCTGCTCGGGCGCCGTCGCGTAGATCCGCCGGTCGCCGTCCTCCAGCAACTGGCGCGCGTCCTCGGACAGCGCGTACCCGGCCGCCCCCGCCGCCGTGCGGGCGGGCAGCAGCAGTCCGCGCCGCTTCAGCCGGGACACCGAGGAGCGGACGGAGGGCGCGTCGACACCCACGGCGGCGAGCAGCCGGATCAGCTCGGAAACGGGCACGGGCCCCGCAACCGAACGGCCGTAGGCGCCGTAGAAGGTGACGATGAGCGAACGTGGTGCGTGCTGTTCGGACACGTTGATCATTTTAGGTCTTCCGCATCACTCCTGGTCACCTAGGGTGCGCAGGCGGAACCGCTGCAGCTTCCCGGTCGCCGTGCGCGGCAGTGCGTCCAGGAACACGATCTCGCGCGGACACTTGTACGGCGCCAGCTCGGACCTGAGGAACGCGCGCAGTCGTTCGCCGTCCCGGCCGGCCCCCGCCGCGACGACCACGTACGCGACGACGACCTGCCCGCGCGCCTCGTCCGGCCGCCCCACCACCGCCGTCTCCGTCACGTCCGGATGGCGCAGCAGAGCCTCCTCGACCTCGGGGCCGGCGATGTTGTAACCGGCCGAGATGATCATGTCGTCGGCGCGTGCGACAAAGCGGAAGTACCCGTCCGGCTCGCGGACGTACGTGTCACCCGTGACGTTCCAGCCGCCCCGCACGTACTCCCGCTGCCGCTCGTCCGCCAGGTAACGGCACCCCACCGGGCCGCGCACGGCGAGCAGCCCCTGCTCTCCGTCGGGCACCGGCTTGCCGTCCGTGTCCTGCACTCGCGCCCGCCACCCCGGTACGGGCACCCCCGTCGTCCCCGGTCGTACGGCGTCGTCCGCCGCGGAGATGAAGATGTGCAGCAACTCGGTCGCGCCGATGCCGTTGATGATCCGCAGCCCGGTCCGCTCGTGCCAGGCCCGCCAGGTGGCCTCGGGCAGGTTCTCGCCCGCCGAGACACACCGCCTGAGCGACGAGAGGTCGTGCCCGTCCGGCCCGTTCAGCTCGCCCAGCATCGCCCGGTACGCCGTCGGCGCGGTGAACAGCACCGACACCCCGTGTTCCGGGATGGCCGGCAGCAACTGCGCGGGCCCCGCCCGTTCGAGCAGCAGGGCGCCCGCGCCGGCCCGCATCGGGAAGACGACCAGACCGCCGAGGCCGAAGGTGAAGCCGAGCGGGGGAGAGCCGGCGAACACATCGTCCGGCCGGGGCCGCAGCACATGCCTGGAGAAGGTGTCCGCGACCGCGAGCAGGTCGCGGTGGAAGTGCGCACACCCTTTGGGCCGCCCGGTCGTGCCGGACGTGAACGCGATCAGCGCCACGTCGTCGGCCGCGGTGTCCACCGCCTCGTACGGCCCCCGCGTGCCGTTGGCCACCGCCAGGCGGAGCAGATCACCCGGCCCGTCCCCGCCGTAGACGGTGATCCCTAGCCCCGGCGCGTCCGCCTTCACGAGGTCGTCCACGGACCGTATGTCGCACAACGCGTGCGACACCCGCGCCAGTGCGCAGACCGTCGCCAGTTCGTGGGGCCGCGCCTGCGCGAGCACCGTCACGGCGACCGCCCCCGCCTTCAGCACCGCGAGCCAGCACGCGGCCAGCCAGGGCGTGGTGGGCCCGCGCAGCAGGACCCGGTTGCCGGGCACCACGCCGAGCGTGGACGTCAGGGTGTGGGCGATCCGGTCGACGTGGACGCGGAGTTCGCCGTACGTCCACGTCTCGCCGGCGGGGGTGCGGAAGACGGGTCGGCCCGGGTCGCCCCCGTCGAGCAGTTCGGCGGCGGCGTTGAGACGGTCCGGATAGCGCAGCTCGGGGAGGTCGAAGGACAGCTCGGGCCACTGGTCCGGCGGGGGGAGACGGTCGCGGGCGAAGGTGTCGACATGGGCGGTGACCCTGGAGTTCATGACGTTCGCCCCCTGCTGTGGTCCCTGCGGTGGTGGGCTCGCATGGCGTGGTGGGCTCGCTGTCGCGCACCAGCGAGCGTATCGCCGTGGTGACGGCAGTCAATAGTTCGCGATAGCCTGCGCAGTGGCCCAGTGGGGGAGAAGGGACCGGCAATGACCGCATTCTCGCTCGAACCGGCACAACTCGCCTGGCGTACCGAGCTCCGCGCCCTGGCCGTCGAACGACTGCGTCCCCTCGCCGACAAGGGCGAGCCCGGCCGGGTCAACCGCCCCCTCGTCACGGAACTCGGCCGACTGGGTCTGCTCTCCCGACTGTTCACCTCGGGCGCGCTCGACCTCTGTCTGATGCGCGAGTCACTGGCGTACGTCTGCACGGAGGCCGAGACGGCGCTGGCCCTCCAGGGCCTGGGCGCCCACCCGGTCCACGCCCACGGCACCGAGGCCCAGCGGGCCCGCTGGCTGCCGCCGGTCCGGGACGGCGACGCGGTCGCGGCCTTCGCGCTCAGCGAGCCGGGGGCGGGTTCGGACGCGGCGGCCCTGTCCCTGCGCGCGGAGCCCGACGGCCTCGGACGCTGGCGTCTGACCGGCGAGAAGTGCTGGATCTCCAACGCCCCCGAGGCCGACCTCTACACCGTCTTCGCCCGTACCACCCCGGGCGCGGGGGCCCGTGGCGTGACCGCCTTCCTGGTCCCGTCCGACCGCCCCGGCCTTACCGGTACCCCCCTCGACCTGCTCTCCCCGCATCCCGTCGGAGCCCTCGAACTCGACGCCGTCCCCGTCACGGCCGACGACGTCCTCGGCGCCCCCGACCGGGGCTTCCGTGTCGCCATGGCCACCCTCAACCTCTTCCGTCCGAGCGTCGGCGCCTTCGCCGTCGGCATGGCCGAGGCCGCGCTGGACGCCACGCTCGCGCACACCTCCCGACGGGAGGCATTCGGCGGCAGGTTGCGCGACCTCCAGACGGTCGCCCACCAGGTCGCCGAGATGGCGTTGCGCACGGAGGCGGCCCGGCTCATGGTCTATGCGGCGGCGACGGCGTACGACAGCGGCGACCCGGACGTGCCCCGGCGGGCCGCCATGGCGAAGCTGCTGGCCACGGAGACCGCCCAGTACGTCGTCGACGCGGCCGTGCAGTTGCACGGGGCGCGAGCCCTGAGGCGCGGGCATCTGCTCGAACACCTCTACCGGGAGGTGCGGGCTCCACGGATCTACGAGGGGGCGAGCGAGGTGCAACGGGCCGTCATCGCGAAGGAGTTGTACGCGAAGGAGTTGTACGCCGGAGAGGAGTCCGGGCACGCTGCGTGGAACTCCGCGGCGGAGCGGGGGCCGGTGTGAGCACCGAGCGGGTGAATCCCGCGCAGTTGTCGCCGCCCACCGGCTTCTCGCACGCCGTGGTCGCCACCGGGAGCCGGGTCGTGTTCCTGGCGGGGCAGACCGCGCTCGACGGGGACGGCAAGGTCGTGGGGGAGACGCTGGAGGAGCAGTTCGAGCAGGCGCTCGGCAATCTGCTGGCCGCGCTGGAGGCGACCGGCGGCACACCGGCCGACCTCGCCCGCGTCACGGTCTACGCCACGGACGTCGCCGACTACCGGGTCCATGCGCCCCGGCTCGGGGCCGTCTGGCGGAGGTTGGCGGGCCGTGACTATCCCGCGATGGCGGTCGTCGGTGTCGTACGGCTCTGGGACGAGCGGGCCCTGGTGGAACTCGACGGCTTCGCGGTCCTGTCCTAGCCGTCCACCCGGTCGTGCTGTGGCTGTGGCTGTGGCTGTGGCTGTGGCTGTGGCGATGGCCGTGGCGGTGGCCGTTCCGTGGCCGCGTGGGCGGCTCAGGCCGCGACGGCGAGACGGTGCGGGGCGACGATGCTGCCGTCGGGCAGGATCTCACCGGTGTCGTCGAAGACGATCGCCCCGTTGCACAGCAGGTTCCAGCCCTGCTCGGGGTGGAAGGCGACGATGTGCGCAGCGTCGCGGTCCGTGCTGTCGGCCGGGGGGCACAGGGGCTGGTGGGAACACATGGCGCACCTCCACGTCGTCGTGGTGCCGGCGGCGGTTCACCGCCTCGCACCACCGACGATGCCCTCGCCCGCGACCCGTCGCCAGCCCCTTCCACGAGACGTGACAGCACCCGGACGTGCTGTGACAGGACGCGGACATAACCGCGGACGCGCGGGCCGCACCGGTAGGGAGGACGGCGGAACCGACGCGCCGACCCAGGGGTGATGATCACCGGCGCGCCCCGCCCCGGCCGGGTACCTCTGGAACCCCGTCCAAGGAGGTATCCCATGTCCTGGTCCCGCGCCCTTTCCCAGGTCCCCCGCGTGCTCGGCGCCGCCGCCGGTGCCGCGCTGCTGCTGTTCTCCACCGCCCCGTCCGCCGGCGCCACGATCGAGCCGTTCGAGACGGTGACGATCGACCCCACCGGGTACGTCGCCCCGGACGGCGCCCTCACCCTGTCCGGCACGTACCGCTGTCTCGGCGGCAACGGCCCCGTCTTCGTCTCGTCCTCCCTGCAGCAGGGCGACAGCCGTGTCCGCAAGGGGGTCGGCGGTACCTCGGCGGTCTGCGACGGCGCCGACCACACCTGGACCAACACGGACAAGGCGGACCCGGGTCGCTTCCTGCCGGGCCGGGCCCGGGTGGAGGCCACCCTCATGGAGCTGTCCGGCGGCGGTCTGCCGCTGTCCAGGTTCCACGCGGTCAAGCAGCAGGACATCACCCTCGTCGAGGGCTGAGACAGCGCGAAGGCGGCTCCGTGGTCGGTGTCACCGGAGCCGCCTTCCCCTGGGGGCCTTACTTGAGCAGGTGCACCCGCTGGGTCGTCAGGTCGTAGCGGGCGCCGACGATGGCGACCTTGCGGGCCTTCAGCTTGGCGGCGAGGTCGGGGTCGGCCGTCAGCTTGGAGCGGACGAGGCGGACGTTCGCGTCGATGGTCGCGGCGACCCGGGCGTCACCGGTCACGCTGTGGTCGATCGCCGGAGCGATCTCGTCGGCGATGAACTGGATGCCGCTCGGCAGCTCCTCGCCGCTCTCGTCCACCGCGACGGCGGCCTTCACGGCTCCGCAGGACTGGTGACCGAGCACCACGACCAGCGGGATGTCCAGTTCCAGCACGCCGTACTTGACGCTGCCGAGCACCGACTGGTCCAGCACCTCGCCCGCGCTGCGCACGGTCATCAGGTCGCCGAGGCCCTGGTCGAAGACCAGCTCCGGGGGGACACGGGAGTCGATGCAGCCGAGGATGAGGGCGAAGGGGTGCTGACTGGTGGTCAGCGCCTTGCGCACGGTGGCGTCCTCGTCGGGATGCCGTTCGTTGAAGGTCCGCCAGCGGCGGTTGCCCTTCGACAGAGCCGTCAGCGCCTCTTCGGCCGTGGTGGGCCGAGCGCCGACGGAGGGGGCGGCCGCGGGGGTGGCGCGGGTCTTGCGGGTCACGGGCTCGGCGTCGGCCGGGAAGGCACCGATGGCGAGGCCGCCACCGAGGACCGCCGAGCCGGCCAGAGCGGCGCGCAGGAGCGAACGCCGGCCGCGCGGCTTCGCGTGGGATATCGGGGCGTCGGCGGAGTCGGTCGCCTCGGCGCCGTTACCTCTGTTGGGTTCTGCGTCAGAGTTCACGAGCAGGAACGTACGCCCGGCTCAAACGTCCAAACGTTCACGTTGCGGAATCATGGACGAGCGTTGATCAATCATGGCCGGTCCTTGAATCGTTCTTGGCCTCCTGAGGGAAGGTATTTGGTCAGCCGGTCTCCTGCCGTTCGCTTCGTGGCTGGAGCACTTTCCGGAAAGGGTGATCTCCCGAGCTGGATCGGGCGGTGCGCGCAAACCCTGAGCGGAGCGAGGGGCCGGACAGCCGGACGCGGCGGGCGGCACCGCGCCCGGGCCACGGCCGTCGTCCAGCTCCTCGCGTCCTCACGTCAGGTGTGCGAAGACCACCAAATTCTCCGTGTAGTCCTTGACCGTGCGGTCGTAGGCACCCGCACAGGTGATCAGCCGCACCTCGGGCCGACGTGCGTCCCCGTACACCCGCTCGTCGGGGAAGTCGTCCTTCTCGAACGTCTCCGAGCCGTCGACCACGAAGGTCAGCCTGGTCCGGTCGGCCCGTACGACGTGGAAGACGTCGCCCTTCTTCAGCTCGCTCAGCTCCGCGAAGACGGCCGGTGAGGTCGCCGTGTCGACGTGCCCGGCGATGATCGAAGTGCCCGTCTCTCCGGGAGCGGCGCCCTCGGCGTGCCAGCCGACGAGGTTGGTGTCGTCCGGGGGCGGGGCTTCGAGCTGCCCGGAGCGGCCGACGGCGAGGGGCGTGAACGGGGCGTCCACCCGGATCTTCGGGATGTGCAGCCGCACCGGACGGGACCTGGACGGGGGCTGTCCCCGTCCCTCCGGGCGTGCGGCGGGGGACGCCTTCTCGGATGCGGATGCGGATGCGGATGCGGCCTGCGGGGCGTGCCGGGCGTGCGGCGGGCCGGAGGCGTTGGACGAGGAGTTCTCACCACCGAGCAGACTCATCGCCAGGATCAGTAGGGCCACGGCGCACAGCACGGTCAGATTGCCGCGGTTGCCGGGGCGGCCCGGCAACGGACCGGTGCCGGGGGGAGAAGGGTGGGCTGCCATCGGACACCACCTCACCAGATACGGCAGCAGGAAGGAACGAACGAAGGAACGAACGAAGGGGCGGAGGACGGGCGGGGGAGGGCGGGGGCACGAACCCGGCCGGGCCGCCACACGACACGCGGTGTGGCGGCCCGGCTATCGCGTCAGGTATCGCGCCTGGCATGGCTCAGGCCACGCTTCCGGCCGTCTTCCTGCGACGCAGTGCGTACAGGCCCGTACCGGCCACCGCGAGGACGGCCATCCCGCCCGCGGTCACCGCCGGCGAGGCGAGCGCGCCGCCACCCGTGTGCATGCCGCCGTGGGGCTTGTCGTGCTCGCCCTTCCACGACTCCTTGCCGCTCTCGTCCTTCCAGGACTCCTTGTCCTGCTGGCCGCTCCAGGACTCCTTCGTGGACTCGCCCTCCTTGTAGGAGTCCGGCTTGGCGGCCCGCTCGGAGTCCCACTCACCTCCGTTGTTCAACGAGCTCAGCGCACCGCCACCCGTGTGAACCCCGCCGTGCGGACGGTCGTGGCTGCTGTCCTTGTCGTGCTCCTTGCTGTAGCCATTGTCCTCGTGGTGCCACTTGTCACCGTCGGCGAAGGCGCCGGGTGCGGTGACGGCGAGGACGGCGGTGGCCGCCGCGGTGACGAGAAGCATGCGAGCAGATCGCATCTGATGGTCCTTCCGCCGCAGCCGGGCAGCTGGTGCTTCGTCAGCTGACTTGACCCGGCTTCGACGTGATCCACCGTCAGTCCGATCCCGTTCCCCCACCACTCGGGGCGCTCAGCCGGGTGAACCGCCCGCCTCCGCCGGCTCCCCGAACGCCTCCAGGATGCGCTCGGCGGCCAGGGCGGCCGTCAGCTCACCGTCCCGGACCCGTTGTTCCAGCGCGGGGGCGAGGGCCCGGACGCCCGGATGGGTGCGCAGCCGGCCGAGGAGCTCGTCGCGGACCATGGCCCAGGTCCAGTCGACCTGCTGGTCACGACGCCTGGCGGTGAGCCGGCCGGAGGAGTCCAGAAGAGCCCTGTGCTGCTCCAGGCGCTCCCAGACGGTGTCCAGGCCGGTGGACTCGCGGGCACTGCAGCTCAGCACCGGCGGCGTCCAGAACGCCTCCTTGCCGTGCATCAGCCGCAGGGCGCCCGCCAGCTCCCGCGCTGCCGTCCGGGCGTCGCGCTCGTGCGGGCCGTCCGCCTTGTTGACGGCGAGGACGTCGGCCAGTTCCAGGACGCCCTTCTTGATGCCCTGGAGCTGGTCGCCGGTCCGGGCGAGGGTGAGCAGCAGGAAGGAGTCGACCATGTCGGCGACCGCCGTCTCGGACTGCCCGACGCCGACGGTCTCCACCAGCACCACGTCGTAACCGGCCGCCTCCATCACCACGATCGACTCACGGGTGGCCTTGGCGACCCCGCCGAGCGTGCCGGCCGTGGGGGAGGGCCGCACGAAGGCCGCCGGGTCGACGGCCAGACGCTCCATCCGGGTCTTGTCGCCGAGGATCGAGCCGCCCGTGCGGGTCGACGACGGGTCCACCGCCAGCACGGCCACCCGGTGCCCGAGCGAGGTCAGCATCGTGCCGAACGCGTCGATGAACGTCGACTTCCCGACGCCCGGCACCCCGCTGACCCCGATCCGTCGCGCCCGGCCGCTGTGCGGCAGCAGCGCGGTCAGCAACTCCTGCGCCAGTGCTCGGTGCTGGGGCCGGGTGGACTCGACGAGGGTGATGGCGCGGGCGACGATCGCCCGCTTCCCGTCGAGCACACCCTCGGCGTAGGCGTCGACATCGATCACAGGCCGTGCCCGAGGTCGTCCGAGAGCCGCCTCACCAGGTCGTGCGCCGCGTCCGGGATCACCGTGCCGGGCGGGAACACGGCCGCCGCGCCCATCTCCAGCAGCGTGGGCACGTCCTGCGGGGGGATCACCCCACCCACCACGATCATGATGTCCTCGCGCCCCTCCTCGGCCAGCTGTTCCTTCAGCGCCGGTACGAGGGTGAGGTGCCCGGCGGCCAGCGAGGACACCCCGACGATGTGCACGTCCGCCTCGACGGCCTGACGGGCCACCTCGGCCGGCGTCTGGAACAGCGGGCCGACGTCCACGTCGAAGCCCAGGTCGGCGAAGGCGGTGGCGATCACCTTCTGGCCCCGGTCGTGGCCGTCCTGGCCCATCTTGGCGACCAGGATGCGCGGCCGGCGGCCCTCGGCCTCGGCGAAGGCACCGACCAGCTCACGGGTGCGCTCCACGGACGGGGACTCGCCTGCTTCGTTGCGGTACACGCCGGAGATCGTACGGATCTGGCTCGCGTGGCGGCCGTACACCTTCTCCAGGGCGTCGGAGATCTCGCCGACGGTGGCCTTGGCGCGGGCCGCGTCCACCGCAAGCTCCAGCAGGTTGCCCTCGCCGCCGGCCGCCCGGGTGAGCGCGTCCAGCGAGTCCTGGCACGCGCGCTCGTTCCGCTCGGCGCGCAGGCGGCGCAGTTTCCCGATCTGCTGGGCACGGACGGAGGAGTTGTCGACCTTGAGGACGTCGATCCGCTCGTCGTTCTCCACGCGGTACTTGTTGACGCCGATCACCGGCTGGCGTCCCGAGTCGATACGTGCCTGGGTGCGGGCCGCGGCCTCCTCGATGCGCAGCTTGGGGATGCCCGCGTCGATGGCCTTGGCCATGCCGCCCGCACGCTCGACCTCCTGGATGTGCTGCCAGGCGCGGTGCGCGAGGTCGTACGTCAGCTTCTCCACGTAGGCACTGCCGCCCCACGGGTCGATCACCCGCGTGGTCCCGGACTCCTGCTGGAGCAGCAACTGGGTGTTGCGGGCGATGCGCGCCGAGAAGTCGGTGGGCAGGGCGAGGGCCTCGTCGAGGGCGTTGGTGTGCAGCGACTGGGTGTGGCCCTGGGTGGCCGCCATCGCCTCCACACACGTACGCGTGACGTTGTTGAAGACGTCCTGGGCGGTCAGCGACCAGCCCGAGGTCTGCGCATGGGTGCGCAGGGAAAGGGACTTGGAGTTCTTCGGGTCGAACTGCTTCACCAGCTTCGCCCACAGCAGGCGGGCCGCCCGCAACTTGGCGACCTCCATGAAGAAGTTCATGCCGATCGCCCAGAAGAACGACAGCCGGGGCGCGAACGCGTCCACGTCCAGGCCGGCCTCCCGGCCCGCCCGAATGTACTCGACCCCGTCCGCCAGCGTGTACGCCAGCTCCAGGTCGGCCGTCGCACCCGCCTCCTGGATGTGGTAGCCGGAGATCGAGATGGAGTTGTAGCGGGGCATGCGCTGGGAGGTGAAGGCGAAGATGTCGGAGATGATCCGCATCGACGGCTTCGGCGGATAGATGTAGGTGTTGCGGACCATGAACTCCTTGAGGATGTCGTTCTGAATGGTCCCGGCCAACTTCTCCGGTGGTACGCCCTGTTCCTCGGCCGCCACGATGTAGAGGGCGAGCACGGGCAGCACCGCGCCGTTCATCGTCATCGACACGGTCATCCGGTCCAGCGGGATGCCGTCGAAGAGCTGACGCATGTCGTAGATCGAGTCGATTGCCACGCCCGCCATGCCGACGTCACCGGTCACCCGTGGGTGGTCGCTGTCATAGCCCCGGTGCGTGGGCAGGTCGAAGGCGACCGACAGGCCCTTCTGGCCGGCCGCCAGGTTACGGCGGTAGAACGCGTTGGACTCCTCGGCCGTGGAGAAGCCCGCGTACTGCCGGATCGTCCAGGGCTGGTTGACGTACATCGTGGGGTACGGGCCCCGCAGATACGGGGCGATGCCCGGGTAGGTACCGAGGAAGTCCAGGCCCTCCAGGTCCTGACCGGTGTAGAGCGGCTTGACCGGGATGCCCTCCGGGGTCTCCCAGAGCAGGTCGTCGCCGTCGGTGGCCTTCTTCACGGCCGTACGCCACTCGTCGGCGCCGCCGACGACGGCCGGGGCACCCAGCTCGATCCCGGAGAAGTCGGGCACGGAAGGGCTGGACATCAGGACACTCCCATGCGGTCGAGGGTGGCGGACAGGACGGCCACGGCGTCGCAGTCGGCGAAGACGTACGCGTCGACGTCGGCGTACCGCCCGGGGCGGCCGGCGAGGAACACGTGCGAGGCGCCGGCGGCCTTCAGCTCGGCCGCCACGGTCGCGGCCCGCTCCTCGTAGACTGCGTCGCTGGAACACAGGCAGATCTCGCCGGCGCCGCTCTCCTCGAACGTGCCTTCGGTGACGGGCTCGATGCCGCCCGCCTGGAAGAGGTTGGCGGCGAAGGTCGTCCGGGCGGTGTGGGCGGCGGCGGGGCCGAGGGAGGCCAGGTAGATCCGGGGCCGGGAGCCGGTGGCGGCCAGGTGGGCGTCCGAGCGGGCGCGCAAGGCCTCGTACGCCTCGTCGCGGTGGACGCGGGGGAGACCGCCGGACGGCGGCTCGGGCGCGGGCTCGCGGACGACCGGCTCCTCGCCCAGGTACGGGAACTCGCTGACGCCGGTGATCGGTTCGCGTCGCTGGGCGAGCCCGCCGGTGCGCGCTTCCCATGTGGCGGCGAGATCAGCCCCGACGCTCCCCGAACGCAGCGCCGCCGCCTGGCCCCCCGCGCGCTCGATCCGCTGGAAGTACTCCCAGCCGGCGTGGGCGAGTTCGTCCGTCAGCCGTTCCACGTACCAGGAGCCGCCCGCAGGGTCGATCACCCGGGCGAGATGGGACTCCTCGATGAGGATGGTCGAGGTGTTGCGGGCGATGCGCCGGGCGAACGCGTCCGGCAGCCCGAGCGTGTGGTCGAAGGGCAGCACGGTGACGGAGTCGGCGCCGCCCGTTCCGGCGGCGAGCGTGGCGACGGTCGCGCGCAGCATGTTCACCCACGGGTCGCGGCGCGTCATCATCAGCGGCGACGTCACCGCGTGCTGCCGCTGCGCCCCTGCGGCGGGCGCCCCGCACACCTCGGCCACCCGGGCCCACAACCGGCGCGCGGCTCGCAGCTTGGCGATGGTCAGGAACTGGTCGGCGGTCGCCGCATACCGGAACTCCAGTTGCGCACAGGCCTGTTCGACGCTCAGCCCGACCTCGGTCAGCTCCCGCAGATACGTCACACCGGTCGCCAGCGAGCAGCCCAGCTCCTGAGCCGCCGAGCCCCCCGCCTCGTGGTACGGCAGGGCGTCCACGGTCAGCGCCCGCAGCCCCGGGTACTCCTCGGCGCACAGCCGGGCGAGGTCGGCGACAGGCGCGAAGTCGTCCGTGTGTCCGGTGCGGGCCTCGTGGCCGAGCGGGTCCGCGCCCAGGTTGCCGCGCGCCGCCTCCTTGGTGACGCCCCGCTCCGCGTACAGGCGCAGCAACTCCCGTGCGGCGGACCCGGTCTCGGCGCCCGCGTCGAGGACGACCGGCGCGAGGTCGAGGTGGACGCCGTCGAGGACCCGGGCGACGGAGGACACCGGCAGGCCGGACTCGCCCAGCACCAGCCACAGGGAGGTGACGCCGTTTTCCAGGTCCGTGAGTACCGCGCCGCCGTCCGCCGCGATGTGCCGCTGGCGTACGTCCCAGCCGCTGACGGTGTTGCCCTCGGCACGGCCTCCGCGTACGAAGGGGGCGAACCCGGGGAAGCCGGCAGGGGGAGGGGGCGCGGTGTCGTGTGCGGAGTGGAGAGGTCGGGTGCGCAGCCCGTCCTCCAACGCGGTGGACAGGGCTTCCTCGGCCTGAGCGCCCTCGAGTTCCTTGCCCGACTTGCGTAGCACGCCCGCGACCAGGCGCTGCCACTGCTCGTGCGTCGCGTCAGGGAACTCGGCGGCCAGCTCAAGCCCGTCGTCAGGCAGGACCGTCATGGGATCGGATGCTAGGCCAGACGCGCGAAGGCGCAGCGGGGACTTGGCTGTGACCTTTCCCTCAGCCGCCGCATGTATGACGCCGTGCTCGCGGGGGCCTTGGTGGGTGGGTCACGTACCCGTCGCGTGCTGAACGGGGTGGGGCCCGGGGGCGTATTTCGTGCCACGCGGCCCGTGCGTCCCCGACGGCACAGCCCCCGGGCCGACCGAGGACAGGAGCGACCACCATGGCCGAGAAGTACTTCACGGTGTCCGGCATGAGTTGCGGCCACTGCGCCACGAGTGTCACCGAGGAGGTCGTCGCGGTGCCCGGCGTCACCGGGGTCGATGCCGATGTGAGGGCCGGGCTGGTGACCGTGCGCGGGGAGACGGTGGACGACGAGGCCGTCCGCGCGGCGATCGTCGAGGCGGGCTACGAGGTCGCGGAGGTCGTGCGGCGGGCCGCGGCCTGAGCCGGAAGGAAAGGCGCGGGAACATTGCCGGAACACGGCAATGAACCGGCCCCCCTACCCGTGTCAGCATCCTCGTAAGCCGGAGACCGGCGGCAGGGCGGGAGGGGGCGGCGCGTATGGCCTGGTTCTTCGGACTCGGCATCACGGGGGTCGTGCTGCTCGCTCTGTCGCTGGTCTTCGACGGGGTGCTCGACGGTGTCCTGGACGGGTGGTTGCCGCTGCCGGACGTCGCGGGGTTCGTGGCGGCGACCGGCTTCGGCGGGGTCCTCGCGACCGAGGTGCTGGATGTGGGCCCGGTGGTCGCCACCGGTTGCGGTGCGGGACTGGGGGCGGGCGCGGCCTGGCTGACGTACCGCTTCGGCCGGGCCCTGACACACGACCGGACGGCCGCCGCGCCACGCGGGACCGATCTGGTGGGCACCTCGGGCAACGTGGTGACCGCGATTCCGGCCGACGGGTTCGGTGAGGTACTGCTCCGGCTCGCCGGGCAGCCGGTCAAGCTCGCGGCGCGCAGCACGGCACCGGTCGCGCGGGGCACCGAGGTGTGGGTGGAGGCGGCACCGACCGCCACCTCCGTCGTCGTGCGCCCAGTGGACCGCTGAGCCGGCTCCACATCTGTCGTGTTCCGGTCCAGTCCGGTCCAGTCCGGTCCGGTCCGGTCCACACCCATTCCATTCTCATTTAGGTGATCCGGGGGCAAGTGTCATGAGTCCTGTCGTTCTCGCGGTGGCGGGAGTTCTCGTACTCCTCGTCCTGCTGGCTCTGGTCGTGGTCACCCGCTACAAGGTGGCGGGCCCCAGCGAGGCGTTCATCGTCACCGGCCGACGCGGCAAGCAGGCCACTGATCCGGACACCGGGCGGGTGTTCACCGACAACAGCGGGCAGAAGGTCGTGGTCGGCGGCGGAGTGTTCGTCGTGCCGTTCGTGCAGCAGCGGTTCACCCTGGACCTGTCGTCACGGCACATTCCGGTGGCGGTGCGCGGCGCGGTCACCCTGCGCGGGATCAAGGCGAACCTGGAGGGTGTCGCCATCGTCAAGGTCGGCGGCACCGAGGACTCGATCCGCGCCGCCGCGCAGCGGTTCCTGATGCAGCAGGACGGCATCGTCGGCTTCACCCAGGAGGTGCTGTCGGGTGCGCTGCGGGCCATCGTCGGCCGGATGTCCGTGGAGGACGTCATCCGCGACCGGGCCGTGTTCGCCGGTCAGGTCGCCGAGGAGGCGGAGGCCAGTCTGTCGGGGCAGGGCCTCGTCCTGGACGCCTTCCAGATCCAGGACATCACCACCGAGGGCTCCTACCTGGAGGACCTCGGCCGTCCGGAGGCCGCCCGCGCCAGGCAGGAGGCCGACATCGCCGAGGCCGTGGCCCGGCGCGCCGCCGAACAGGCCCGGCTGAAGGCCGAGGAGGAGATCGCGGTCGCCCAGCGGACCTTCTACCTCAAGCAGGCCGAGATCAAGGCCGAGACGGACTCGGCCGCCGCCCAGGCGAACGCCGCCGGGCCGCTCGCCGAGGCCGCCCGGCAGCAGGACATCCTCACCCAGCAGGAGAAGGTCGCCGAACGGCAGGCGGCGTTGAAGGACCGTCAGCTCGACACCGAGGTCCGCAAGCCGGCCGATGCCCAGCGGTACGCGGCTGAACAGGAGGCCGAGGCCAGGCGGGTGGCCCGGGTCAAGCAGGCCGAGGCCGAACGGCTCGCCGAGATCGCGGCCGCCCAGGCGGAGGCCGAGCGGGCCCGGCTGACCGGTGAGGGCGAGAAGCAGCGGCGTACCGCGCTGGCGGAAGCGGAGGCTGTCGAGGGACTCCGGCAGGGCGAGTCCGAGCGGGCCCGGCGCGCGGCGATCGCGGAGGCGGTCCGGCTGGAGGGCGAAGCCGAGGCGGCTGCGATCGGCGCGAAGGGCGCGGCCGAGGCCGAGGCCATGCGGCAGAAGGCCGACGCGTTCGCACAGTACGGAGACGCGGCGGTCCTGCAGATGCTCGTCGAGGTGCTGCCGCAGGTCGTCGCCAAGGCGGCCGAACCGCTCGCGGCGGTGGACAGGATGACGGTGATCTCCACGGACGGTGCCGCCCGGATCCCCCGCGCGGTCGCCGAGAACGTGGCCCAGGGGCTCGAACTCCTCGGCTCCACGACGGGTGTTGACCTGGCGGAACTGCTGAAGGGGCTGTCGCGGCGCGATGCCGTGCCGAGCGAGCGGGGGAACGGGGAGCGGGCGGAACGGGCGGCACGGCACGGCGACAACGGCAAGGTCGCGATAGCCGAGTGACGGAATGAGCCTGCGGAAAAGGGAAATGGTTAGTGCTTTACCGATTGTGTGATTTCACCTTTTCGGATTGCGCTAGACTCCTTTACCAAGCGCTTACGCTCTGTTGAGCGCTCATTGGCTCAGTCGTTGAGTGGTGGTCGGTGGTTCAGCCGACGGTGATGGGGGGCGTGACATGGGGCGAGTGATCCGCGTGCGCGTGCTCAACGCCGCTCGCGATGCCGTTCCCGATACCGGGCCCGCCGTGGGCCCGGGCGACCGTCCCGCGCGCTGACGCCCCGGCAGCGCGTGCTTCGAACCTCGCGCCTCGCACCCGCACCTCGAACCTCGCTGCCGTAGCTGAGATTCATCGACTGCCTGATCCGCTCGTAGCGACCGGTTGACGGCCCGTCACGCATTCGACCGGCACTGCGGGAAACTCGCGCGCCTGCACGACACCGAGATCCGGCGGATCCGGTCGGCTGACCGGGGCCGCCGGAATCTGCCGCCCGCACCCGCACCCGCACCCGCACCCTGGACGCGCACCCACACCTGCCACAGGCACAGACGCCGTCACCGCACTCGTCAACGGAGGACAGACGCCCGTGCATAACACCACCGCCATGCTCATCGAACTCGGGGCGATCATCCTCGGCCTGGGACTGCTGGGCCGCTTCGCCGGACGGGTGGGCTTCTCACCCATACCCCTCTATCTCCTCGTCGGACTCGCCTTCGGCCAGGGCGGTGTCCTCCCCCTCCAGGCCAGCGAGGAGTTCATCGCCACCGGTGCCGAGATAGGCGTCATCCTTCTGCTGCTCCTGCTCGGCCTGGAGTACAGCGCCTCCGAACTCGTCACCAACCTCAAGACCCAGTACCCCTCCGGTGCGCTCGACTTCGCCCTCAACGCCGCGCCCGGCGCCGCGATGGCACTGCTGCTCGGCTGGGGGCCGGTCGCCGCCGTCGCCCTGGCGGGCGTCACCTGGATCTCCTCCTCCGGCGTCATCGCCAAGGTCCTCGGCGATCTGCGCCGGCTCGGCAACCGCGAGACCCCGGTCGTGCTGAGCATCCTGGTGCTGGAGGACCTCTCCATGGCCGTCTACCTGCCGATCCTGACCGCCCTGCTCGCCGGGGTGAGCCTGGCGGGCGGTGCCCTCACCCTCCTGATCGCCCTGGGCACGGTGGGTGCCGTCCTCTATCTCGCCCTGCGCCACGGCCGGCTGATCAGCCGTGCGGTCTCCTCCGAGAACGCCGAGATGCTCCTCCTGGTCGTCCTCGGGCTCACGCTCGTCGTCGCCGGGATCGCCCAGCATCTGCAGGTGTCGGCGGCCGTGGGCGCGTTCCTGGTCGGGATCGCGCTGTCCGGGGAGGTCGCCGAGGGGGCCAGCAGCATCCTCACGCCGCTCCGGGACCTGTTCGCCGCCGTGTTCTTCGTCTTCTTCGGCCTGCACACGGATCCCGCGGACATACCGCCCGTCCTCCTGCCGGCGCTCGCGCTGGCCGCCGTCACCGCCCTCACGAAGGTCGCGACCGGCTACTGGGCCGCGCGCCGGGCCGGCATCTCGGTCAAGGGCCGCTGGCGGGCGGGCGGAACGCTGGTTGCCCGGGGTGAGTTCTCCATCGTCATCGCCGGGCTCGCGGTCGGCGTCGAACCCCGCATCGGTCCTCTCGCCACGGCATACGTCCTCATACTGGTCGTCCTGGGCCCCCTCACCGCCCGCTGGACCGAACCCATGGCCCGCCGCTTCATCCGCCGCCGGCCCCCCATGTCTCAGGAGGCCCTCACGACCGAGCCCCAGCCCGCAGAGGCCGTACACGCGAACGCCTGAGGAGGCCCACGCATGCGCCCGTTCGAGCACGACAGAAGACAGGGTTCGGCCTCGACGCCGGTGGGAGGGCGAGAAGGGCGAGGTCGGACGGCGGCGGAGTGTGGCGAGGCGGAGTGCGGCGAGGCAGTGTGTGGTCAACCAAGGGGCGGTCGGTCAGGGCGTGAACGGTCAGGAGGGGTCGGTGAGGGCGTGAACGGTCAGGGCACAGCGGGGCAGAGGGCGGTTGGCGGGGTGCGGCTGGCCGGGGTGCGGCGGGTGGGCGTGCGTTCGGGCAGGGCGCGGATGGCCGAGGCTCGGCCGCTGGAGGCGTGGTGGGTGGGGGTGCGCTGGGGCGAGGCGCCACCGGCGATGGCCCGCCCGGTCCCACCGGCGATGGCCCGCCCGGTCCCACCGGCGATGGCCCGCCCGGTCCCACCGGCGATGGCCCGCCCGGTCCCACCGGCGATGGCCCGCCCGGCCCCACCGGCGATGGCCCGCCCGGCCCCACCGGCGATGGCCCGCCCGGTCCGACTGCCCAAGGCCCGACCGGCCCGACCGACCGAGCCGTGGTTGCCCGGCGCGTCACGGCGCAGGGCGTCGTGGGGCAGAGGATGACCGGTCGTAGCACCGTCGACGGAAGCGTGACCGGTCGTAGCATCGTCGACCAGAGTGTGACCGGTCGGGGCGCGGCAGGTCGCAGCGAGGCCGGCCAGGGCGCCGAGGCCGCTCGGAGCGCGACCCACCAAGGCGCGACCAGTCACAGCGACGGCGGCCACGAAACAGCCGCCCCCAGCACAGCCGCCGCGTTTCTCGATGGGTTCGAGCGGATTCTCGCGGAGGCCGCGCCCACCGGGCGGCGGCTGACCCGCGACGAGGTGGAGTCCCGGCGGGCGCTCGGGGCGCGGGCGGCGGAGGCAGGGCACGGGTGGCGTTCGCTCGTCCGTGCGCATCTCGTGGCCGGTCGCGAGAACTGGCCGCGAGGGGCCGACCCGGACAGCGTCCTCACGGTCGTCGAACAGGCCGTGGACGCTTTCGCCGACGGCTACGAGCGGGCCCAGCGACTCGTGGTCCGCAAGGAAGAGGCCACCCGCCGGGAGTTCATCGACGACCTCCTGCACGGCCGCGGTGACCAGGGCCAACTCGCCGCCCGTTCCGAACGGTTCGGTCTGCGCCTGTCCCGCGCCCACGCGGTCGCCGTGGCCGAGGGCCCCGAGAAGTACGACGAGACCGACCCCGTCCCCCGACAGGTGGCGAGCGCACTGTTCACCCGGTTCGAGAACCGCCGCATCCTGTTCACCACCAAGGACGGCCGGATGGTGTGCATCGCCCCCGGCGACCAGGACGACGTCCTCACATACTTCGCCAAACACTCCTACGCCGCCACCGGCCGGGGCCAGGTCGCCATCGGCCGCTCCCGCCCCGGCACGGTCGGTATCGGCCACAGCTACGAGGAAGCCCTCAACGCCTTGGACGTGGCCCAACGCATGGGCTTCGACGAGCCGTTGCTGCGCGCCGCCGACCTGCTGGTCTTCCCCGTGCTGGCCCGTGACCGCCAGGCGCTGGTCGACCTGGTGAGCAGCACGCTCGTCCCGTTGGAGCAGGCGCGGGGCGGGGCGGGGCCCCTGCTCGACACCCTCACGGCGTACTTCGACACCGGTTGCGTGGCCGCCTCGGCCGCACGGCGGCTCTCCCTCAGCGCGCGTGCGCTCACCTATCGACTGGAGCGGGTCCACACTCTCACCGGCGCCGACCCTGCCGACCCTGCCGACCGCTACACCCTCCAGACCGCGGTCCTCGGCGCCCGCCTTCTCGATTGGCCGAGGAGACCCTTGAACTCCACGCAGAGACAGCCGTAGACAGACACGCCCTGCAGCGGCGGATGCGCCCTGCCCGATGGACCGCGCCCTGCCCGGCGCGGTCCGTCCGAGAGTCGGCCCTCACGGGGCGGTGGTGCTCTCGGCGAACTGGTCGGTGTCGAAGAGTTCGTTGATGTGGCCGCCCAACTGGGACCAGTGCCGTCCGGAGAGTTCGGCGGCCGCCCTCCGGGGTGGTCGGCGGCCGCGAGGGGAACCGCGTGGAAGTGGTCGTCGGCGGCCAGGGAACCCACGATGTCGTCGGCGGCGACAGCGCGTGCGAAGTCGCGGTTGGCGTCGCGCATGACCGTCAGGGTCCTGCTCGGTCATGACCGGAACGGCCGTTTCGAGGGCCGGCCGGTCGAGGGAGCGCAGAACGGCGAGCGTCTTCTCGACCTCGCGGCGGTCCAGGGTGGCGACACGGGTGTGGACACCGGGCTTGGCTTCGACGAGCCCCATGTCCGCCAGCCGGCGAGCGCCTCGCGCACCGGCGTACGGCTGAGTCCCAGCCGCTCGGCCAGCTCGCCGTCCCTGACCTTCTCGCCGGGGGCGAGCTCGCCGCGCACGATGGAGTCACGCAGCCGATGGAAGACCTCGTCACTGAGGAGGCGGCGGGGCACGGGGCTGTCGAGCGACATCTCGCGTACGGTACATCGGCTCGTTCCAACTCGGCCGGCTGACGCTGTCGCAGATCCCGTCGCCGGCGCAGCTCAAGGCCCGCCGCGAGTACGCGAACCGCGTCAGCGCGATCACACCGATCCACCCGTGATCCTTCTCGGCGCCGACGGCTGCACCGATGCTCCGACAGAGGCCGGAAGACAGCGTGAACCCCGCGCTCGTGGCAGCCGTGTGATCGGTGAGCAACCATTCCGGCGAGCTGATGGTCATGTCCGTGCCACCCGCGTACCGGGTGGGCATTGTCAGCCCCGCCTCGGGACGTTCCTGAGGCGCTGGAACACGGGGGAAACGCTTCATGCATCACCGCACAACCGTGGCAGGCCTCGCCGGGGCCCTCGCCCTGTCCGCGCTCGCGGTTCCCGGGGCCGCCCAGGCAGACGAGGTCTCGGGCGACATCAGGATCACGAAGGTGGTCGTCAACGGAGGGACGAACATCGTCCTGGGGACCACGGGCGTGAAGACGTTCACCATCGCGGTGACCGCCACGGACGACTCGGGCATCGAGGTCGGAAGAACCTTCCCGGTCATGTGGCACACGCCCCTCCCGAACGGCGACTATCACGGTCTCGTGACGCCCGACGACATCGCGGGCACGTGCGTGCACCACAGCTTCACCACGACCACCTGCACCTACACACTGGAGATGAACCCGCGCATCGACCCCCAGGACAACACCACGGCCGGGACCTGGACCGTGAGGGCCCACGCCCTGGCCAACGACGGTGACCACATCACCAAGGATTCCGCCGCGAAGGCGAAGGTCCTGCGCAACTCCAGGCTGACGGTCAACGCCTCGCCGGAACCGGTGACGAAGAACAGGACGATCACCGTCACGGGCGCCCTGACCCGCGCCAACTGGGAGACGTACAAGTACGGGGGCTACACGAAGCAGCCGGTGAAGCTCCAGTTCAAGAAGAAGGGCACCAGCACCTACAAGACCCTCAAGACCGTCACGACGGACAGCAAGGGCAACCTGAGGACGACGACGAAGGCCACGGCGGACGGCTACTTCCGCTACTCGTTCGCCGGCACGTCCACCACCCCGGCGGTTGCCTCCGCGGCGGACCACGTCGACGTGAGGTAACTCCCGGGAGGGTCATCCACTCCAGCAAGCGCGGAAGGCTCAGGCCGGAGACCCTCCGGTCCGGGCCTTCTCGAGCCCTGGCTGTTTCCACCCCCCGGCTGTTTCCCGGTCGACGGGCCGGTCCTCCGCTGCACCCCTTCCCGCTCTCCAAGTTACTTCCGTCTGGCCGTCTGGCCGTCTGGCCGTCTGGCCGGCATGACGGCGTCACGCCGATGCCGTCGACGATCGGCATCAGATCACTTCGTCCAACTCGGCCCGCATCTCGGATGCCTCGCCGTCGCGTGCGACGGCCTGCGCGAGCAGCATCCGCAGTACGAGCACGATGAGCGCGACCCCCAGGATGGCCACGCCGACCCCGGCCATGATGACGGTGACGCCCGGGTCGGCCCGCTGGCTGGGCGCGTTGAGGGCCGTGACCGCGAACCACACCAGAGCAGCCGCCACGATCGAACCGATCACGAGGTCCACGTACCGGAAGGCTACGGGGGAGAACACGGTTCCACGTCGCACCATCGTCACCAGCCGCCACACGCACACCCCGGCGACCTGGGCCGACACCATGCCCAGGATCGTGACCAGGCGCAGCGGGGTCAGCGGGAGCGACCCGTCCTCCGGGTCGGTGGCCAACGCCCACACCATCGATGCCTGCACGAACACGGTGCCGGCGAGCACCACCACGAGTACGGCGCGCAGCGCACCCACGGTCAGCTTTCCCATGACCCATCCTCCCATCGAATCGCGATGGGAATCTATCGAAAGTCGATAGGTAGAGCAAGAGGTGGGACGCACCCTGGGCAGGTGCCGATCCTCTGGCGTCGAGCCGGTCGAAAGTAGGGTCGCCGACAGCGGGACCGTACTTTGGGCCGGTGTCGGGAAAGGCGCGTAAAACCAGGATGAGGGCATGTCACATGCAGATTTCCCTCCGGTAATCCAAGCAGAGGGCCTGACGAAGAAATACGGCCGCCGCGGCAGGCCGGCCCTGAGCGACGTGAATTTCACCGTCCCCTCCGGGCGTGTCATCGGTCTGGTCGGGCCGAACGGGGCCGGTAAGTCGACTCTGCTGCACCTGGCCTGCGGGCTGATCGAGCCGACATCCGGGTCGTTGTCCGTGCTGGGATCGCGTCCGGCGGCGAACGCCTCACACCTGGCCCGGGTGGGCTTCGTCGCGCAGAGCACTCCGGTGTACGGCTCGTTCACCGTGGCGGAACACATGAAGCTCGGCGCGAGGATGAACCCCGCGTGGGACCACGCCCTGGCCGAGCGGCGTATCCGTCAGGTTGGTCTGGACCCCCTGCAGAGAGCGGGGCGGCTCTCGGGTGGTCAGCGCGCGCAGCTGGCGCTGACCGTCGCGGCGGCCAAGCGGCCTGAGCTGCTGATCTTCGACGAGCCGGCGGCGGCTCTGGACCCGCTGGCCCGCAAGGGGTTTCTGCGGAACCTGATGGAGTTCGTGCTCGAACTCGGCGCCGGCGCCGTGCTCTCCTCTCATCTGCTCGGCGACATCGAGCAGGTCTGCGACTACCTCGTCGTCCTGTGCGACTCACGGGTGCAGGTGGCCGGCGATACCCGGGACCTGTTGGCCGGGCATGCCCGACTCGTCGTGCCTCGGGGCGAGTCGGACCATCTGCCCGCCGGGGTCGAAGTGATCTCCGTTGAGCACGGTGGCGAACACAGCAGCGCGGTCGTCCGCATCGACATCCCGCCCGCGTCGCTGCCGTACCCCGTTGAGCCGGTCTCGCTCGAAGAACTCGTTCTCGCCTACATGACCCGGGCGGCCGCGGTGCCCGGGGCCCGGGTCGACTCCGCAGCCGGGGGGCCCTTGCGATGATGTGGCTGAACTGGCGGCAGTTCCGAGTCCAGGCGCTGGTCGGCGTCGGCGCGCTGGCCTTTGTCACCGCGTATCTGGTCCACCTGGGCGCGGACATCCGCGACGGTCACGAGGTCTACCGAGCCCATTGCCAGAGTGCGGCCGAATGCGCCCGGGCACGAAGCCGATTCCTCAGCGCCCACAAGGACACGCTGTTGCTCCTCGCGGCCGGGCTCGGCCTGATCCCCGCCGTCATCGGCACGTTCTGGGGCGCGCCGCTGATCGCCCGGGAGCTCGAGAACGGCACCCACCGCCTGGTGTGGAACCAGAGCGTCACCCGCCCGCGATGGCTCCTCACGAAGGTCCTGCTCGTGGGCCTGGCCGCCATATTCCTCACCGGTGCGTCGGCTGCCCTGCTCACCTGGGCGGCACACCCGTTCGACGAGGTCAGCGGAAGCCAGTTCAGCACCTTCGAATTCGGCGCGCGCAACATCGTCCCGATCGGCTACGCCGCGCTGGCCTGCACCTTCGGCACCGTCGTCGGGCTCCTGCTGCGCCGGACCCTGCCCGCGATGGCTGTGACACTCGTCGTCTTCCTCGCCTTCCAGTTCTTCTTCCCCACCATGGTGCGCCCCGGCCTGATGCCGGCGGACAAGGCCACGTTGCCGATGTCAGCCCAGGCGATCAACGAGGCGCGGAGCCTGGGCAGTATCGCGGGTGGCTCCGTCATCGAGGGGGTGAGGATCCCGGGCGCGCCCGACGCGTGGATCGCCGAGACGAGCCCGCTGCGCACCGCCGACGGCAAGACGCTCGACGGGACCACGTTCAACGACTGCATCGACTCCCCGCCCAGGACCGGCGCGGGCGGCACGTTCGGCGATGCGGCGGTGTGCCTGGCCACGTACGATCTCCACGTCGACGTCCGCTACCACCCCCGCAACCGCTATTGGGCGTTCCAGTGGCTGGAGACAGCGATCTACCTGACACTCAGCGCAATCCTCACCGGCTTCGGCCTCTGGCGGATCCGACGCAGAGTGAGCTGATCCGCTTGTGAACCGGCGCGGTCCGGGCGCCGCAGGGGCCATCCCCGCGGCGCCCGTCGGGAGTTGCCCGGGTTCACCGCGGGTCTGTCCGACAGCATGTGAGCTGGGGGAAAGCGCCACGACCCTGGGAGCGGTTCACTCGGAGGTGCTTTCGACGACCCGGTTCTCCCAGGCCCAGACAGCGATTTCGGTCCGGTTGCGCACCCCGAGCTTGTTCTGGATCCCCGACAGGTGACTCTTGACCGTGCTGAGGGAGATGAACAGTTCTGCGGCGATCTCCTGGTTGGTGCGGCCACGTGCGATGGCACGCACGACCTCAAGTGCCCGTCCGGACAACGGGGGTGACTGCCCAGCACGGCCGCGGGACATCGTCTCGGTCCGGTTCAGGTGCTTCAGCAGCCGGAGGGTGACCGACGGCGAGACCAGCGCCTCGCCGTTGTGAGCGGCACGGACTGCCTCGATGAGCAGGGCGGGTCCGGCGTCCTTGAGGACGAATCCCGCCGCGCCGCCACGCAGGGCGCCGTACACGTACTCGTCGAGGTCGAAGGTGGTGACCACGATGACCCGGATCGGATCGCTCACCCCCGGACCGGCCAGCGCGCGGGTGACGTCGATGCCGTCGAGCTTGGGCATCCTGATGTCCACCAGGCACACGTCCGGCCGTAACTGCCTGGCCATCGCGATCGCCTCGGCCCCGTCCGCGGCCTCCCCGGTGACGGCGATGTCGGGCTGGTCCTCCAGGATCAGCCGCAGGCCTCGGCGGATCATCGCCTGGTCGTCGGCGAGCAGGACCTTGATGGTCATCCAGGCTCCTTGGCGGGAACAGGCAGGGTCGCCCGCACGGACCAGCCGCCCCCGGGTTGGGGACCGGCGCACAGCGAGCCGCCGAGCGTCTCGACGCGCTCGCGCATCCCGATGAGACCGTACCCCCCGCGGTGGTGCGGCCGGGCGGAGTTCGGCAGGGCGTCGTCGGTGACCTCGACGGTAACGGCTTCGGTGTCGTGGCCGACGGTGACGTCGATGGCACGGGCGTGCCGTGCGTGCCGCAGAACATTGGTCAGGGCCTCCTGAACGATGCGGTACACGGTGCTGGTCACCTCCGGCGGCCAGTCCGTGTCGTCGTCCGGCGCGCTCAGACGCACGTGCGGTCCCTGGCGGCTGAAGCGCTCGACCAGCGCGCTCAGCCCCTCCGGTCCGGGCGAGGCGGCTGCGGCATCGTCGGTGTCGCGTAGCAGCCCGACGACACGGCGCATCGCGGCCATGGCTTCGGACCCGGCGGTCTCGATCTCGCTCAGCGAGTCCGACACCTTCTCCGGGGCGCGCCGCGCGACGACATGGGCGGCCTGCGCCTGGATCAGCATCCCTGTGATGTGGTGGGCCACGATGTCGTGCAATTCCCGGGCGAGTGCCAGCCGTTCGGCCCGACGCACCTCTTCGGCTGCGGCTTTCGCTCTGCCGTCGTACCTGCGCAGCGCCAGCCCGACGCCGACGGAGACCAGCCAGGCCGCGGCGGCGATGGCCGGAACCGCCGACGGCGGTCGGACGGCGAACTGAACGGCGATCACCAGCAGTCCGGCGCTCGCGACAGCCCCGGCCCTCACCATCGGCAACAACCTGACGGCGGAACCGGTGAGCACCGCCAGGCCCAGGGCGACGGCGGGTCCGAGCCCGGCGGGGAACCGGGTGCCCGGCAGGAGCGGAACGAGGACCGCCAGCGCCGTGACGACGAGGCCGACGGCCGCCGTCCAGGCCGGCTCCCGATGACGCATCAGCGCCAGCGCGCACAACACCACGGCGGTGGCGGCGCCGGGAACCCAGGACGCTGCCCCCCAGGTCTGCGCGAGGGCGAAGGACTGGGTGGCGATCGCCGCAAGGAACACGACACCGAGCCCGACGGTCGAGATGCCCCTGAACCATCGGCCCGGAATGATCACGTTGATCAGATTAGCGAATTCCCGCCCGCGATCCGCGCTGTTCGGCGGCGCCGCGGGCCAGATGCCGGGCGGCTCCGAGGTCCTGGCGGCGGACTGGGCGGCGCTCACCGCGTCCACAGCTCTCCGGCCCCTACGACCGCCGCGAATCGGCCCAGAACCCCTGCGACGCAGAGGAGTTGGCGCCCGGGCAACGGTCGAGACAGCGCAACGCCGGCCCCGCCACGAGGGCGGCGACCATCCCCATCGTGGCCAGGCTCGTCACGCCGCTCCATCCGCCGAACCAGGTGACCCCGGTCACCGCGACGCCGCCCACGGCGATCCCGGCGGCCGATCGTGTCGGCAGCGTTCTGATCGCGTAGGCAACGTGCACCGACAGGGCCAGCGCCGTGATGGGGGCGGGCTCCTGCGGCAGCCTTTCATCGCTGATGAGGGACACCACCACGGCGAGGGCGGTCACGGCCAGGCTCGCGACCGCGGTCAGCACCTTCTGCCGCTCGCGCATCAGCGTGAGGCCGCCCACGGTGATCGAGACGGCGGAGCCGAACACCCAGGACGCTCCGCCCCAACTGCCCATGAGCATGAACGTGGTGAAGACGATCCCGAGGGCGAACACAAAGCCGAGCCCTGCGTTGAACACCCTCCCAGCCGACCTTGTCGGCCGAACCCCTGTATGCATGATGCTCAGGCTAGAAAGCCGAAGCACATCGCGGGACCGGCCGAAAGTACGGATAAGCGTCGGCGAAGCTGTACTTCGGGCCGGTTCCGCCCGACGCCGGTCAGTCGGAGGTTTGGCCCGAGAGCCCCGCCAGGAAGTCCAGCAGACGTCGGTTTACCTGATCAGGGGCCTCCTCCTGGATCCAGTGCGACACCCCGGGCAGGATGTCGGCGCCGCGCAGGTCGGTGACGTGGCCGTCCATCAGCGACGGTGGCATGAACCGCAGCACCTGGTCCTTCTCGCCGCCGATGAACAGGGCGGGCTGGTCGACGGTGCGCCCGTCGTAGCGGGCAAGCAGCTCCCAGTTGCGGTCGAAGTTGCGGTACCAGTTCAGCGGCCCGGTCCAGCCGTTCCGCTTCAGCGCGGCAGTCACCACCTGGTGATCCTCGGGGGAGCGGAAGGTGAGGGCATTGGTGGCCGGACCGTTGCGCCACCCCTCGCGGTCCAGGATCCAGCGGCCGTTGAGCGCGCGTTCGACGTCGGCGTTGAAAAGCGCGTCGGCCACTCCGGGTTCCTGGAGCCAGAGCATGTAGAAGTCCTCGCCCATCGTCTCGCGCCAGTGTTGGGTGGGCGGTACGGGAGTGCGTGGTACGTAGGGGACCGACAGCCCGGCGACGGCCCGGACCCGGTCCGGGTGGATGAGTGCCGTGTACCAGGCGACCAGCGCACCCCAGTCGTGCCCGACCACGACCGCCTGCTCCAGGTCGAGCGCGTCCAGCAGTCGCACCACGTCGCCTGACAGGTGTTCGATGTCGTACGCCTGGACACCGCTCGGGATGGAGGTGTCGCCGTAGCCGCGCTGGTCCGGGGCGATGGCCCGGTAGCCGGCCTCGGCCATGGCGGCCATCTGGTGCCGCCAGGTGAGCCACAGTGCCGGATGGCCGTGCAGGAAGAGCACGGCAGGGCCGGTGCCGAGCTCGGCGACATGCATCTTGATCTCGCCGAGGTCGACGTGGCGGTGGGACATTCCGGTGAGTTCAAGGGCGTTGGTCATAGCGTCTCCGGTGAGGGGTGTCTCATCGATTCGGTTCAGCCGCACGGACGGCTTCTGAAGCGCCGCGGGCTGGCGGGTTTCGGGTCGAGGCTGAATCGCTGCGGCCGTCGAGGATGAGGTGGAGTTTCGCCCGAAGTGCCGAAGGCCGCGCGGTGGCGAACATCCGGCGCGGGAGTCATGTGGGCGATCCCGCACAGCCATAATATGCATTGCTAGTGCATTCATGCACTAGCAATGCACTAATCGGGGCGGCGATCACGCGATCGTGCCCGACGACGGCGAACCGTTCGATCCGAGTGATCTCATCGCCGCGGTCTGGCCCTCGGCCATGCTCCGCTTGGAGTGGCTCAGATGCTCGGCATCGCCCGGGAGGGGGCTTGATGCCGCCGTATCCGCGGAGATCTGTCGTGACGACGATGTGCCACTGGGTCAGGACGGGCGGCACCGGGTCCCACACCGGGCGCGCTGTGCGGGCCGGAGAACGTGCGATCCGTGGTCACCGTCTCATCTTGAGCCCATTGGTGTACCGGTGAAGTACTCGCGGATCATCGTGGCGTTCGACTCCAGCAGGTGGTCACGGATCGCGGTCTCCGCGCGGCTCGCGTCTCCCGCGGCGATGGCGTCGGAGACCGCTTCGTGTGCCGCGCGTTCGTCGTCGGAACGGATGTGGTCCTCGATCCCGGGCACGAGATGGTGAAGGCGGCAGACCTCGTTGGTGAGCCGCTCGACGATACCGACGGCCCGTCCGTTCCGGGAGGCCCGCACACAGGCCAGGTGGAAGCCGGCGGCCGCGTCGACGCGGGCGCCGAGGTCGGCGTCCGCGGCGAACTGCCGGGCCATGTGGTCGCGCAGCTCGACCACCAAGTCGGCGTTGACGTTGCGTGCGGCAGCGGCGAACAGCGGCGGCTCGAGCAGTAGACGCAGGTCCATGACCTCGCGGATGTCCTGGTAGCTCAGGCTGGTGACCATGTACCCCTTGCGGGGCAGCACCGTGACCAGCCCCTCGACCGCCAGCAGCTGGAGCGCTTCGCGCACAGGGGTCTTCGAGACGCCGTACTGCTGCGCGAGCCCGGTCTCGATGACGACCCCGCCGGGAGGAAGCTCCGCTCGCAGGATCTGGCGCCGCAGTTCGTCCCGGATCCGCTCGGTCTGGGACCGGCGATCCTGAGATATGCCAGCGGAGCGATTTCTGCTGCCTGGACCTTCACCCATGTGACCTCCCCTCATCTCAGGTAGTGAGCAGGACTCCATGTTAGGGGACGTGGCTCCACCCCCGCCGGAACCTCTACTTTTCGTACGGTGGACATGAGTGAGATCTTTGAAATATATTACAGGTGTCGAAGGGAGGCGTCGTCATGGCTGTCGGCTTCACCAGCCTGCCCGTGGCCATCGGGGCAGGGCCACGGACGGCATCGGAGCGGAGGTCGCCGCGGCCGACGAACTGGTCGCGCTGTGCTCGCGTGGTTTCGGGCGGCCGGACCTGCTGGTCAACAACGCGGGCATCGGCATTCCAGTGCCCCGTCGTGACCTGCGGGCGGGCACGCCCGAGTTCATCGAGCGCATACGGCGGATCAATCCGCCGGCGCCGTGGCATCCGATCGGAGCCGCCGAGTCCTTTCCGGACGAGGCGGAGGGATCGGTGGTCAAGGTGACTTCTGTTGCGGGTACGACCGTCTCCGGCAGCAGCATCCCGTATGCGGTGAGCAAGGCCGCACTCGAGCACCTGGCCAGATGTCTGACTGTGGCGCTCGGCCCAGCCGTCCGGGTCGACGCGGTCGCGCCGGGCCACATCGAGACGGACCGCACCCGTGGCCGGACGGAGGTTCGCGACCACGTCCTGAAGCACGCCCCGGCGGCAGGGCGCGGCGCTCTGGCAGATGTTGCCGATGCGGTCCTCGGCCTCGTCGGATCGCGTTACACCACAGGTGCCGTCCTTCCCGTCGACGGTGGATTGGGGCCGGCGTGACCACGCGCACCGTCTGTGTCCCTGATGCCGAACGGCGCGCCGGTCTCCTCGAGCTCGGAGCGGACCGGTACGCCGACCTGATCGTGTGGGACGGCACCACGCCGGCACCCGAGGGAATCGAGAGAACGTCGTTCCTCCTGGCGCCGTACCGCATCGAGCCCTTCAGCGCCGACCGGTTGGCGCTGATGCCCGGCCTCGAGGCGATCCAGCTCATGTCCGCCGGATTCGAGACCTGGGAAACGGTCTGTCCGCCCGGCGTGGCGCTCTGCGCGGGCCGGACCCTGCACGGATCGTCGACGGCCGAGGTCGCCGTAGCCGGAATTCTCATGCTGCTGCACCGGCACCCCGAACTGCTCCGGCAGCAGTGGGAAGGGACGTGGCGTGCGCAGCCGAGGGCCGGCCTCCAAGGGCGGCGAGCGGTCGTCGTCGGCCCCGGGGACATCGGGCGTACGGTGGCGTCCGTCCTGGAGGCCTTCGGCGCTCGAGTGACGCTGGTGGGCCGCACGGCCCGGGACGGCGTGCTGGGCCAGGCCGACCTGCGCGCCCTGCTGCCCCAGCAGGACGTCGTCGTGCTGACGACGCCATTGACCGAGGAGACCAGAGGGCTGGTCGACGCCGAGTTCCTCGCCCGCCTGCCGGAGGGCGCCATCGTCGTCAACGTCTCGCGTGGTCCCGTCGTGGACACGGACGCGCTCGCCGACGCGCTCGAGCGGGAGCAGGTCCGCGCGGTCCTCGACGTGACCGATCCCGAGCCGCTCCCGCCCGATCACCGTCTGTGGCGCATGCCCGGCCTCATCCTCACCCCCCATGTGGGCGGCGCGGCGGCCGGCTGGGAGCGGAGGGCGGACGCCCTGGTCATCGAGCAGCTCGAACGCTGGTCGGCCGGCCGGGATCTGCTGCATCGCGTCAGGTAGCCCACATCACTGCACAGCCCAGCGACAGCTGCGACCGGGACCGATGCCGGCCTCCACGACGGAGCCGTGCTGCCTGCCTCGGCCAGGCCAACGGGCTCTCCAGGCTTCAAGGGAGCGGAATCTGTTGAGATATCTGCGTCATAGCATCGGGATGCTCATCCTGAAAGGCGGGCCATGTCGCAACGCGGAGTGAGCCGCGACGGGGGAGCGGCCTTCAGGGACCCGGGTCAGGACGGAATGCTCCACCGGGCGTTTCTGCGCGGGACGGGTCTCGGCGCTGAGGACGTCCGGCGGTCACCGGTGATCGGGATCGCCACGTCCGCGAGTGACCTGAACCCCTGCAACCTGGGCACCACGGCGCTCGTCGAGCGGATCAAGGAAGGTGTTCGGTCCGCGGGTGGTCTGCCCCTGGCCTTCCCGACCATCTCCGTCTCCGAGCCCTTCACCCGCCCCACCAGCCTCTACCTCCGCAATCTGCTCTCGATGGATGTCGAGGAGATGATCGCGGGCTCTCCCGTCGACGGAGTGGCGCTCGTCGGGGGATGCGACAAGACGGTTCCGGCACAGATCATGGGAGCGCTGAGCGCGGGAAAGCCGGCCGCCGTGCTGACCGCGGGACCTCGGACGCCGACGTCCTTCGGCCGGCATGAGAACTTCACCATCGACGACATCTGGCCGGTGTGCGAGGCCCGCCGTACCGGTGAGGTCGGTGACGAGGAGTGGGCGCAGCTCGAACGCTGGGCGATCGGCGGCGTGGGCACCTGCAACGTCATGGGGACCGCGATCACCATGGCGGCGGTCGCGGAAGTGCTCGGGTTCGCACTCCCGGGATCGTCGCTGCCGCCGGCGACGAGCGACGTCCGTGAGGAACTGGCCTTCCGTACGGGAGAGGCGATCGTGGCCGCGACGCGAGCCGGCCGGACCCCGGGTGAGCTGGTGTCGATGAAGTCACTGGAGAACGCTTTCCGCGCGGTCAACGCCCTGGGCGGTTCGACGAACGCCGTCATCCACCTGGAGGCGATAGCGGGCCGAGCGGGCCACGTCCTCGGCATGCGCAGATTCTCTCAGTGGTCGGCGACGACGCCCCACGTCGCCGACGTGCGGCCGAGCGGCCGGTACTCACTGGCCGCGCTGGAGACCGCCGGCGGAATACCCGCGGTGCTGAACCGCATCCGGGACCAGGTGCACCTCGACACGGTCACGATCACCGGCCGGACCTGGAAGGAGCACCTCGACGGCCGCGACTTCCCGTCCCACCAGGCGATCGCGGGCAGCGTCCCGCTGGCGTCCCGCGGCGGCCTCGTCGTCCTGCACGGCAACCTCGCCCCGCGTGGTGCCGTCCTGAAGGTCGCCGGCGCCCACGACGAGCGGCTGCAGCGGCATCGCGGGCGCGCGGTCGTCTTCGAGGGACTCGCCGATCTCAACGCGCGCATCGACGACCCCGATCTCCCGGCCGACGCCGACAGCGTGCTGGTGCTGCGCGGGATGGGAGTGATCGGGGCGCCCGGGATGCCCGAGGTCGGCCACATTCCGGTACCGGCCAAGCTGCGCGGGGCCGGTGTGCGCGACATGCTGCGCATCTCCGACGCACGGATGAGCGGCACCGCGACCGGCACGGTCGTCCTCCACGTCACGCCGGAGGCCGCGGTCGGCGGCCCGCTCGGACTGGTGCGCGACGGAGACGAGATCGAGCTGGACGTGGCGGCGGGCACCATCCGGGTGGTGCTCAGCCCGGAGGAACTCGCCCGCCGGCGCAGTGCCGTGCCGCCGCCCCAGCCTCCGCGTGGCTACGCGTGGTTGCACCACCAGCACGCTCTCCAGGCCGACCAGGGGTGCGATTTCGACTTCCTGCGCCCCGACTTCCGGACGCGGACGGATGCGGCTGGATGAGGAGGCGCTGATGCGCCCCGCCTCCGGTGCCGTGTCGAACAGACCAACGTTTTGCGCTGACTTGCAGAAGGAGCGAAGCGATATGCAGATACAACGGGATGTCATGGTGGAGACCCGCGACGGGTCGCTGATCGCCGTGAACGTCTTCCGGCCCGACGGCGACGCGCCGGTGCCGGTGATCGCCTCGATGAGCCCGTACGGGAAGGACGTGCACTGGCCGGAGCGCTACCCGCTCTACGAGGTCGCCGACCAAGGTGACCACGCCGTGTGGGAGACCCCCAGCCCCGAGTGGTGGACAGCGCGCGGATACGCCGTCGTCCGCGCCGACACCAGGGGAAGCGGGAAGTCGCCCGGGCGGCTCGACCTCGACAGCCCCAAGGAGATCGAGGACTTCTACGATGTGATCGAGTGGTGCGGGACCCGGCCGTGGTCGACGGGGAAGGTCGCGTCGAGCGGCATCTCGTGGTACGCGGTGATGGGCTGGCGTGTCGCGGCGCTGCAGCCGCCGCACCTCGCCGCGGTGGTGGCGTGGGAGGGGCTCACCGACTGGTACCGCGAATCCGGCAGGCAGGGCGGTATCTACGCCAACGGAGGCCAGGAGGGCTGGTGGCAGACGCAGATCGAGCCCCAGCGGAGCTCCGAGGACTTCTCCGACCTGCCCGCGGAGCTGAGGTCGCGTGAACTCCTCGACGACTGGTACCGCGAACGAACCGTCGATCTGTCACAGGTGACCGTGCCGGTGCTGTCGGCCGGCAACTGGGGTTCCATCCACCTGCACCTGCGCGGCAACATCGAGGGCTGGCTCGGCGCGGCGTCGGAGCACAAGTGGCTGGTCGTCCACGTCGGCTCCCACATCGACCCCTACTACTCGGACTGGGGCAAAGAGCTGCAGTCGCGCTTCCTGGACCGCTTCCTCAAGGGCGACGAGACGGCGATGGACGGTGTCCCGCCCGTGCGGCTCGCGATCCGCCGCGGACACGAGACCGAGTGGCGTGACGAGCAGGAGTGGCCCCTGGCCCGGGCCCAGTGGCGCCGGCTCTACCTCCACAAGGAGACGCTGGACTGGGAGGCACCGACGGAGGAGACGCTGCCGTATCCGGCCACCTTCGACTTCGTGGCGACCGAGCGCCTGGAGCTGACCGGTCCGGTCGCGCTCCGGCTCTGGGTCTCGCACGTGGCGGACGACCTCGACGCCTTCGTCCGGCTGGAACAGTACGACGTGAACGGTGAACGCATCCCCGCGATCGGCCCGCACGGCAAGTTGACACCGGTGCCGATGGCGATCGGCTGGCTGCGCGCGTCCCACCGCAAGCTCGATCCCGAGCGCAGCCTTCCCTACCGTCCCTGGCACACCCACGACGAACTCCAGCCCCTCGAGCCGGGGGTGCCGACGCTGCTGGAGGTCGAGTTCTGGCCGACGTCGCTCACGCTCGAGCCGGGGCAGCGGCTTCAGCTGCAGCTCCTCACGAACGACGACGACCTCCACCCGAGGCTCGCCCACAACGACCCGGCCGACCGGAAGAGCGCGGAGGGTGCGACCGTCCACTCCGGCGGCGAGCACGCCTCGCACCTGCTCGTGCCGGTGATTCCGAGCTGACGAGGCACCTGCCGCGAGGGGCCGTTCCGCCGCACATCCCGCACCTCTGGGCCAACGTAGTGAGGAGTCGCACTCCACACCGCGGTCGGCAGCGACTGACCGTGCAGACGTCGTCTGCCGGCGCTGTGCCGTCCGCGGTCGGCCGCACGTCCGAGCGGCTCGTCATGTCCAGGGAGAGTAGGCGATTCGGCGGGGTCACCTCCGCCGCGCTCATCGGCCCTGCCGGGGCCGCGATCACCCCCGGTTCGTGAGCGTGTCGCGGCTCAGCGCGGCCGGCCGGCGCCCGCTGGAGTCTCGACGCGGTCCTCATGGCGCCTGTGGGCGGCGCGGGAACCCTCTTCGGACCCGTCCCGAGCATGCTGATCATCCATCACGGACCAACCTGGCAACTGGAGGCGTAGCAGATCCTTTCACTGGACATCGAGGGGCTGCTCCTCATCCTCATCCTCATCCTTGGCACATCCGGGCACAGTCGCCCCAGACCTGATGGACATGCCGGTCGCATGTCAACAGTAGGAGGTTCGAGTGGTCGTCCGTACGTCGGCCGATGTCTCCAGACACGTCCCCAGGCTTCGTGAGATCCGGCCACTACTCAGGCTGCAGATGCCCCGCGTCAGCCGCCGGAGCCGGCTGGAGCGAGCCGCGACCATCGAGGACCTCCGGGCACTGGCCAGGAAGAGGATTCCGCGCGCGGTGTTCGACTACGTCGACGGCGCCGCCGAGTCCGAGGTGAGCGCCGCCCGTGCGCTCGAGTCCTTCGCCAGGGTGGAGTTCCTCCCCCGGGTGCTGCGTGGCCTGGAGACCCCCGATCTGTCGACCAGCCTGCTCGGCTCGGGCTCCTCCCTGCCGGTGATCCTGGCCCCCACCGGTTTCACCCGCATGATGCACCACGAGGGCGAGCTCGCAGCGGCTGCAGCAGCTGCCGAAGCGGGCATCCCCTATGTGCTCTCGACGCTGGGCACCATGCCTCCGGAGCGCATCGCCGTGCCGGCGTCCGACCGGTGGTTCCAGGTCTACCTCTGGAAGGACCGTGCGACGACGCGCGCCTTGGTCGACCGCGCGGCCGAGAGCGGATTCCGGGCGCTCGTCCTCACCGTAGACACCCCGGTCGCCGGAGCCCGGCTCCGTGATGCCCGCAACGGCTTCAGCATCCCGCCCGCACTCACGGCCCGGACCCTGCTCGACCTGGCGCGCCACCCGGCATGGTGGTGGAACGTCCTGACGACCGAGCCCCTCACGTTCGCCGCGCTGACCAGCACGGAAGGTGAGCCGTCGGCGATGGTGAACCGGATCTTCAACCCCGGTGCCAGGCTTGAGGACCTTCAGTGGCTGCGCCGGATCTGGGACGGCCCGCTGGTCGTCAAGGGAGTGCTGAGCGCTCAGGAGGCGAGCCGCGTGGTGTCGGCCGGAGCCGACGCGGTGATCGTGTCGAACCACGGCGGCCGGCAGTTGGACCGCGCCGCCACGCCGTTGGAGGCCCTCGGTGAAGTCGTTCAGGCCGTCGGGTCCCAGGCGGAGGTGTACATGGACGGCGGTGTCCGGTCCGGCGCCGATGTCGCAGCGGCGGTCGGCCTCGGGGCCCGCGCCTGCCTGATCGGCAGGTCCTACCTCTTCGGGCTGATGGCAGGCGGCAGGCCCGGAGTGCAGCGCGCGCTCGACATCCTCACAACCGAACTTTCCAGAACCATGTCGCTCGCCGGTGCGGGGCGCCTGGACGAGCTCGCGGAGGGCATCGTCAGGCTGCGCCGGTGACCGTACACAGAGAGGAGCCCGTTGACGATGCAATTCGTTACGTACAGAAGCCGTGAGGGCGAACGAGTCGGCGTACTCAAGGACGGTGTCGTCCACGGACTCGACGAGGGAGTGCGGCTGATCGACCTGCTGGGTGATGACGGCACGCGCCTTCGCTCGGCCGGTGAATCCGCCCTGCGGGATCCGCGAGAGATCCTGCGACTGGACGCAGTGTCGCTCGCACCACCGATTCCGCAACCCCCCGCTGTGCGGGACTTCGTCACCTTCGAACAGCATGTGTCGGGTACGGCCGCCATCGCCGTCGAGAACGCGGCCGTTCCCGCGCTGTGGTACGAGATCCCCACCTTCTACTTCTCGAACCCGCACTCAGTCATCGGGGCGAGGGACGACGTTCCGCTGCCACCCGGATGCGAACGCTTCGACTTCGAACTCGAAGTGGCCGCCGTCATCGGTCGTGAAGGCCGGAATCTGTCACCAGAGGCTGCCGCCGACCACATCGTGGGCTACCTGGTGATGAACGACTGGTCCGCTCGTGACCTGCAGTGGCGCGAGATGCAGCTCCATCTGGGACCGGCGAAGGGGAAGGACACCGCGACGACCCTGGGACCCGCACTCGTGACGGCAGACGAACTGGAGAGCCGACGCAGCGGCACCTCCTTCGACCTGACGATGTCCGCCGCTGTGAACGGAAACGTCGTCGGCACCGACATCCTGTCTCACATGTACTGGTCCTTCGAGGAACTGGTGGCGTACGCCAGCCGCGGAACCAGGGTCCTCCCCGGGGACATCATCGGCTCGGGCACCTGCGGCAGCGGCTGCCTGGCGGAACTGTGGGGGCGCAACGGGATCGACAGCATTCCGCCCCTTCAGGCCGGAGACGAGGTCACACTCTCCGTCGAGCTCCTGGGCGAGCTGAGCAACCGCGTGACCAACGGCGATCCAGTCCAACCCCTGCGAGCCCAGCGGCACGTTTCGGACGAGGACCCGCAGACGTGACGAGGCACCACCCATCAAGAGGAGCGAGAGTCATGCCCACACCCCCCACCCGGGTCATCACCGGACACGACGGAGGGACGGCCATCGTGACGTCGATGGGCCCGCCGGCCAACGTCTTCGAGATACAGACTGTTCCCGGCGTCGTGTTCTACGAGCTCTGGAACACCACGTCGACTCCGGTGGTCATCGACAACGGCCCGGATCCGACCGACACCCCGCTGCAGATCAAACCGCCCTCGAACGGCACGGTCATCCGCATGATCGACTACCCGCCCGACTCGGAGACGTTCCTCGCGAGGTCGGCCGAAGAGATGCGTGAGACGTTCCGGGAGATGGGAGAAACGGACGTCACCCCGAAGGCTTCTGAAGCACGCCACCCCGGGATGCACCGGACGGAGACGGTCGACTACGCCGTCGTGATCTCAGGGGAGATCACGTTGATCCTCGACGACAGCGAGACAGACCTCAAGACGGGGGACGTGGTCATCCAGCGCGGAACGAACCACGCGTGGGCGAACCGCAGCGGTGCACCCGCTCGCATGCTCTTCGTCCTGATGGACGGTCAGTACGATCCGGCTCTGGCCGCCCACTTCTCCCCGTGACCCGAGTGCGGCCAGGTCGGCGAAGTACGGACACGGCGCCCCGCCCACAGATCGCCGACGTCGAGGAGGTCACCCCTGGCCGACGCCCACTCCCACAGCCGTGGCGCCGAGCGCATCGGCAGCACCGGCACGTAAGCGTCGGTGGCCGCATGTCCGCCCCCCTGGGATCAGCCGGTTCCGGGGATGTTCAGCTGGCCGCCCACTCGGGCTGGGTCATGTCTGTGTTCTTGTTCGTCATGTTCGCTGTCTCTTGTTTCTGGTCCTTCTGGTACTTCTGATCCTTCTGGTGATCTGGGTTGTTCTCGGTCCGTGTCGCAGATGTCCGGTCATCGGTCGTAGGCGAGGCGGGCCTGGCGGGGCACCGGGCCGAAGGCGCCGGCGTGGAAGTCGGTGAACGCCTTGGTGATCTCCACCTTGGTGTTCATCACGAACGGGCCGCCGACGGCGACGGGTTCGCGCAGGGGAATGCCGCTGTAGACCATGACTCGGGCGGGCTGTTCGGGGTCGA